>JARHYC010000026.1 GCA_029264955.1 Faecalibacterium sp.
CAAAAGCAGCGTGCAGAGTATCATACGTCTTACCTGCAACCTCTGCTGCGCCAGCTGCTACCGGCGTTTCGGTTACAGTCACTTCGCATTCTGCGGTATAAGTCTTATTATTGTGTGTAGCCGTAGCGGTAACCTTTTCGGTACCAGCTGCCTTTGCAGTCACAATACCATTATTGTCTACCGTTACAACATTTTTATTTTCTGTAGCCCAAGCAACACTGACACCTTCGGTCACAGCATTGTTATCGCTGCCGGTCAAAGTGCCCTTCAGCTGCTGGGTTTTGCCCTTTTCAATGGAAACTTTAGACTGATCCAGCGCAAAGGTGTAAGTAGTCACGGGAGTTGCCTGATAAACCGTGATTTCACCTGCTGCGGCAAACTTATTATCGTTATTGCCGCCGTTCTTATCACCGATAGACTGGGTAATAACAACCTTCATGTGCGTAGCATTCACGGGTCCAAAGTCCACCGTTGCTGCGCCATTCGCCAGGTTGGTTTCACCTTCGAACACTTTCTGTTCCGTCCCATCAACCGTTGCCCAAATCTGGATTGCTTTCCAGTTACCGTTATCCTGTTTCGGGGTCTTGGTCTGATACTGCAATCGACCAACCTGCACAGCAGACTTATCCGCTTTCAGATCCCAGTCAATGCTGAAATCACAGCTTTCCGGCACCGGTGCGCTATGTTGATCGTTTCCGAACTTATAGTTACTATGCCAGCAAGTTGCTGTATCCTCATCAAATGCTGCCTTTGCCAGACCATCTTTCCATTGATTGACCATGGCATTATCCGCTGGGACTTCCTCACTACTTGCCTTTGCTGAATCTTTCATTGGTCCCTTTGGCAACGCAGTATAGGTATATTCGGTCTGACCTGCCTGCTCAGCTTCGCCCGCCGGGGCGGCGGTTTCTGCTGCGAATGCAGGCACTACATAAGTGCAGAGCATTGCTGCCGTTAAAAGCAATGCCAACACTCTTTGCTTTACTGATCGCATACGCTTCCTCCTGAAAATTTGTGCTTTTTCGTGATTTTGCAAAGGATTTGGTTGCACCGCCTTCTTTCTTTTATAGATTAGATTGTGCCGATTTTTATGGTCACGTTTTGTTTTCTCTATAATTCCTATAGTACCTTTGTTCATCATACTTGAATTCCATCGTTTTTTCAAGTGATTTTACACAAAATCTTTTCATAGTTCATTATATATATCTGTTCGTTTTATGCATCGTGCTTTTTCTATAGTTTTTTTGTGTATTCACGCTTTTGAACTATGTATCGTACTTTTCACGCAATCCAATCTATCTCTTTTCATTTTACATCTTATACATCCCTTATTCCTTGCCTATTTCAATGCAAGCCACGCAATACTGGTAAAAATATTCTGTAAAAATAAAAGTATCTGCTCTGTAAAAGCAGCTTCTCCTGTTATAATAATTACCTTTGTATACGAAAAGCGCCGCTCGAATCGAGCAGCGCTTTTCGTGTGATTCTTTTTATCTTATGATCTGTGCTGGGTCCAGATATTTGCCATCCTGCTCAATTTCCAAATGGACATGGCTGCCGACAGCCGTTTCACAGGCAATTCCGCCTACCTTGCCCACTGGCTGACCACAGGTTACATCTTCGCCTGTTTTTACTTCTGCAACCACACCATACAGCCGCCAGGTGCGATTCTCAGCGTCGATCAGTTCCAGCGTTCCGCCCCAGTTTCCACTATCTTTGACAACTGCCACCTTACCGGACACCGGTGCCTTAACCGGATTGCCAATTGAACAGGCATAATCGGTTCCATTATGGGTGCGCCAGTCTTCCAGCGTTTCGTTGTAAACCAGTTCGTCACCACTAAACGCCTGTACCACCGAGCCAGACACCGGCGGCGCGTACGAGGCACTGCCCACATCGGCAGGCGCGGTTGACTCGCTGGGCTTTTCGCCAGGTTTGCCAGCAGAAGACGCTCCAGACGATGCACCCGAGGAGGAATGCTCCCCACTGGAAGATCGCTCCTCCGGGATGCCCTCGGCGCGCCCGGCCACATCGAATCCCGTATTCCATTCATTTTCCTCCCATTCCGGCTGGGCCTGCGGCGAAAGCGGCGCAGACTCCGCCTGTTGTTTTTGCTGTTCGGTCACAGGCGGAACCTGCCGATTCAGCTCACTTTGAATGGTGCGTACTGCCCATGCCCCAGTCACAACCGCTGCACAGGCACACAAGACCACCGCACACACCATACCGTGGTCCCGCAGAAAATCCCGCATTTTTTCCATTGCTATTTCTCCGTTCCATATTTTTCTCTGATACTCAGGCGGCTTTGGTCATAGTGTGCAGCAATGTGTGGCAAAATATACAATAGAAAAGGAAAAGCCGCCCATGTATCCACACGAGCGGCTTTTCCTTTTATGATTTGAATTAAAATCAGTTGTCGCGGCGGCTAGCAAACATACGCACCACATACAAGAAAATGTTGATGAAATCCAGATACAGCGACAATGCACCATAGATTGCGGATTTCTCCAGCGCTGCAGCGTCGCCGCTGAACCACTGGTAGCTATGCTGCAGCATCTGTACATCGCGTGCAGTGATCAGCATAAACAAGCCCAGACCAATGGCGCTGTACAGCATACTGGTCATAAAGCTCATACCAAACAGCAGACCAACAAAGCTGCAAGCCAGCATAGCAACCAAACCGGCAGTTAGCATCGTGCCCCAGCCCATCAAATCACGACTAGTCTTTGCACCATATACAGCCATAATGCCAAAGTACAGTGCCGATGCCAAGAAAGCCATGACCATCGTGCTCATATCAAACATTACAAAATAAATGCTTAGTACCAGACCATTCAGTGCGGAATAGCCCAAAAATAACATCCGCGCTGTGTTGACCTTCAGGCTGTTGACGCGTGCACTCAGCATAAACACCATTGCAAACTCAACCAGCGTCAGCGGCAGATACAGCGAATGCACCATATAAATCAGATTGGTGTACGCCACGGTATATGCCACGACAAACGTCAGCAGCAGACCAACCGTCATCCAACGGAAGGTTCGGCTCAGATACTGGTCATAGCTCATCGACATACCGTAGCTTGTATTGTCTGCGTTGTAATTATAAGAATATCCCTGATTGTTCATATGTTCATCTCCTCTTTTCTTGTCAAGATATCCTGTTTCGTCTTATTTGTCAAGATTTCTATCATTTCCTAATGCCGATGCATTATGGTATAGTATAAAGAAAAAACATGAAACGATTATGAAGGAGCTGTAATTCTTTTATGGCACTGGGTCTTTACTATCATATCCCTTATTGCTTTTCCAAATGCCGTTACTGCGATTTTTACGCAGCTCCCGGCAAACGACAGGTTCCCGAAGCCTTTGTACAGGCACTTTTGCGAGAACTGAATGCTTTTGGTGGCGGCGAAGTCCTGCAACCCGATACCGTCTATTTTGGCGGTGGTACCCCCAGCCTATTATCTCCAGAGAGCGCGAAACAAATTCTGGATGCCTCCTCTCCGGCTCCCGATGCGGAAATCACGCTGGAAGCCAACCCGGAAACCGTCACACCGGAAAGTCTGGCTGCCTTCCGAGCCGCTGGGGTAAACCGGATTTCCTTTGGTGTACAGAGCGCCCGTGACAGTCAGCTGCGCACGCTGGGGCGCCCACATAATGCCGCACAGGCACGCGCTGCTTTTACCGCAGCACGAGAAGCAGGATTCACCGAAATTTGCGGTGATATCATGCTTGCTCTGCCTAATTACACCCGGGAAGAATTCGACAAAACGCTGGCATTGATTCAGGAAGGCGGCGCGACCCATATTTCCGCCTATCTTTTGAAAATCGAGCCGGATTCCGCTTTTGGTAAAAATCCGCCTGCGGGCTTGCCGGATGCAGATGCCGCTGCTGATTTTTATCTCTATGCTGTCAGTGAATTGGAAAAGGCGGGCTATCACCAGTATGAAATCTCCAATTTCGCCCAGCCTGGTCACGAAGGCAAGCACAATATGCTCTATTGGAACTGCGAAGACTATCTGGGTATTGGTCCGGCAGCACACAGCGCTATGGGAAAACAGCGCTTTTATTATCCGCAGGATACCGACGCTTTTATTCGTGGCGAATGTGCGCCCGTCATGGATGGCGACTGCGGCCCCTTGGACTATCTGATTTTGCAGCTGCGTTTGACCCGCGGCCTGAATCTGGAAGACTACTACCGCCATGGCGGAAAACCTTTTACGCCCGCACAGGAAAAATTCCTGCAAAAGTGTGTGGAAGTTGGTTATGCCCGCTATGATGGGCAATCTTTGGCGCTTACCCCCGCTGGGTTAATTGTGCAAAACAGTATTCTGGCACAGTTGTTATAAGGAAAAGCCTCACCGAATTACGGCGGGGCTTTTTCTCTTATGCTTTGTCTTCCAAACCGGGTACTTTTTTCAGCACCTGCCAAATCAGGAAGAATACCACACAGCCGATGGCTGCAGTATACAATTGCGTCATACCGAACATGATTTTAACAGTGGCGTCAATGCCTTTTGCTACCAGCTTTGCACCAAAGAAAGGCAGTACCACCCAACTGGTCAATGCTGCCATCAGCAAGCCTTTGGAAACCGCAGCCACAACAAGCCCCGGAATACCCATAGCGGGTTTGCGCAGCAGCCATGCAACCAGAACCAGCACACAGTTGCCAATCATCACAACGGGCAGAATCTGCGGGCACAGCTTCATCGGACCGGGTGCGTTGATGAGAAACACCAGCAGTGGATTCAAAACCGCCACCAATAGCCCTCCGGGCAGACCGACCGTCATTGCTGCTACCAAAAGCACCGTGTTCACCAGTGGGCCCTTGACCCACTGACCTGTGACAACCAGTTGAATCACAACACACAACGCCAGCAACACCGCTGTGCGCACCAAAAATTTTACAGGTTCCTTTTTCACCAGAATCCCTCTCCTTCTAAAAAGCAGTATTTTTTATTGCGCTCTGTTAGAAAGTTTACTATAATACAAATAGAAATTCCGTTGCCGGTGCAACAAAGGAGATACTTATGGACGATATCGCAATCCTGCGCAGCACCAGCTTATTTTACGATATTCCGGAATCTGAGCTGCCGATCCTGCTGAAGCATCTGTGCCCTATTTTGCACAGCTGCGGCAAGGGTGAAATCCTTTTAGCGTATGGCCAGTCCTGTACCGCTATGGGCATTCTGCTTTCCGGTCAGATAGAAGCCTGGCGTCCTTTGTCAAATGGGGATCGCATCCCCACGACGCAAATGGGGCCGGGCGGTATTTTTGGGGACGTACTGGGTGGTACACAGTTAAACAGTCCTGTTACTGTACAGATGACCGAACCGGGTCAGGTTTTGTTTTTTCCTTACGAACGGCTGCTGACGCCTCCCACAGATCCCATCTCTGCCTATAGTAAGCTGCTCCACAATCTGGTCGGCTCTATCGGCAATAAATACTTTTCCCTGATGACTCGGGTAGAACTTCTTACCCTGAAAAGCCTTCGTTCCAAAATATGTGCATATCTTTTGTACTATGCGGAGCAGGCAGGTTCCAACACTTTTTCTGTATCTCATTCCCGCACTGCCATGGCAGAATATCTGTCCTGTGAGCGAAGTGCCTTATCCCGTGAACTATCCCGCATGCAGGCAGATGGGTTGATTGAAACCTACAAAAACAGCTTCAAGCTACTGGACCGAGGCCAAATCGAAAAACTGGGTCGTATCTAAATCTGTAAAACGCAAACTTTTTTGTTATCGGAGGACTTTTTATGTCAAAACCAATACTTTGGATGGTCATTCCCTGCTATAACGAGGAGACCGTACTGCCTATTACTGCACCTATGTTCCGCAAGGAGCTGGCCGATTTGGTAGCGGAAGAAAAAATCAGCGATGAAAGCCGCATCTGCTTTGTAAACGATGGCTCAAAAGACAAGACCTGGGAAATCATCGAGGATCTGGCAAAACAGGACCCCCATTTCATTGGCATCAGCCAGAGCCGCAACCGCGGTCATCAGAACGCTGTTCTGGCGGGTCTGATGGAAGCACGGGACAACTGCGATGTTACCATCTCCATCGACTGCGATGGTCAGGATGACATCCATGCAATGCACGAAATGATCGATGCTTATCTGGATGGCTGCGAAGTGGTTTATGGCGTGCGCGCAAAGCGTACCACCGACACCTTCTTCAAACGCTTTACTGCCGAAGGCTTCTACCACATCATGAACTGGATGGGTGCCGACATTGTCTTTAACCATGCCGACTACCGCCTGATCAGTGCACGGGTTCTGAACCACTTCGCAGACTTTAAGGAAGTCAACATCTTCCTGCGCGGTATGGTCCCGCTGGTCGGCTTCAAGAGCACCAGTGTTTACTATGACCGTGCCGAGCGCATCGCCGGCGAAAGCCACTATCCTCTGAAGAAAATGCTGGCACTTGCCTTCGACGGTATCACCAGCCTTTCTGTTAAG
The DNA here is from genome assembly GCA_029264955.1 of Faecalibacterium sp. Classification (GTDB taxonomy): domain Bacteria; phylum Bacillota; class Clostridia; order Oscillospirales; family Ruminococcaceae; genus Faecalibacterium. Next base: position 6,461 of record JARHYC010000026.1, read on the forward strand.
CCGATCCGCATGATTTCCGCCATGGGCGTTATCATCAGCGCACTGAGCTTCTTCGGTATTCTGTGGGCTGTGATCCGTGCCTTTGCAGGACACGTTGTAGCCGGTTGGGCATCCACCATCTGCATCGTCTGCTTTATGGGCGGTATCCAGCTGTTGTGCCTGGGTGTCATCGGCGAATATATCGGCAAGATTTATATGGAAACCAAGGCCCGTCCCCGCTATATCATCAGCGAACGCACCTGGGCCCCTTATGAAAGAGAGTATAAAGGATGACAAAACAAAGCTGGAAGGGCAGCACACTGCTCAATCCCGAACCGCCTGTACTGGTATCCTGCGGCAGCATGGAAAAGCCCAATCTGATTACCATCGGCTGGACAGGCACCATCTGCACCCAGCCAAGCATGGTATCCATCAGCGTACGCCCGGAACGTTACAGCCATAAACTGCTGTGCGAAACCGGTGAATTCGCCATCAATCTGCCCACCGAACCGCTAACCCGCGCTGTCGACTGGTGCGGTGTGCGCAGCGGTAAGGATTACGACAAGTTTGCTCAGATGGGTCTGCACGCCGCCCCTGGCAGCGTATTGAAAAACTGCCCCATTCTGGAGGAAAGCCCGCTGAATCTGGAATGTCGTGTGACACAGCGCATTTCGCTGGGCAGCCACGATTTATTTCTGGCAGAAGTTGTTGCCGTAGATGTGGACGAAAAGCTCTTGGACGAAAACGGCAAACTCTGCCTGAACCGTGCAAAACTGATTGTTTACAGCCACGGTGATTATCTTGCCTTAGGCCGTAAACTGGGCACCTTTGGTTACAGTGTCCGCAAGAAAAAGCGCACGCCACCCCGCGCTGGCCGCAAATAATATTTGGTAAAGCAAAAGCACCCACTTTGACAAATGTGCAAAGTGGGTGCTTTTTTATGCATTGGCTTGTTTCTTTTGTTTTGGTTTGGGCAATGGCATTCCCAATACAATGGTCATACCCAGTGCAATCGCCAAAGCGATTTGCAAGGTTTGCATTCCTTTCTGGGCAAGCATCGGGTCATTCATAATGAAATAATAGGCGGTATAGTAAATACCTGCACCGGGCACCAACGGAAAAATTCCGCTTATCAAAAAGATTGTCACAGGTGCCTTGTGCTTAATCGCAAAAAATCGTGCCAGTGCCGTCAGCGGAATCGTTGCGATCAGCGAGGCCAATGCAGGGCCCTGACCGAACTGAACCGCCAAACCATAAGCAGCCCAGCCCACTGCACCTACTAAACCGCAGGAGAAATACTCTCGTTTAGGAACCGCAAATACCAGCGCAAAACAGGTCGTAGCTACACCTGCCAACAGCGATTCCCACAAAAGCTGCAAAATGTCGGCCTGATTCATCACAGCATTCCTCCCATCCAATGAGAATATAATGCCATGACAATGCCAGCGCCCCCGGCGATGCTGCCGCCAACCAGCAGCGCATCCATCATACGAATCGAGCCCGACAGATAATCCGAGTTGGCAAAATCACGGATGCCCATCGTAAATGCTACGCCAGGGGTCAAAATCATCAATGCACCAATGGCGGCACGGTTTGCATTCAGTCCTAGCATGGTGCATAGCAGCAAACTACAAACCGACACGAGTGCCGAACCGGTCATCTTCTGAAAAATACTATGCGTATAGTGATGGTCACACCAGATCAAATACCATGTTAGGGTAAAGCCTGCTAACGCTGCTACAGCGCCCTCTGCAAAGGTTGCGCCAAACAAAACCGCTAGACAGCACGCCCCCAGCGAACAGGCCAAGCTACGTGCCCAATTTGACGGCGGCGGAATCTTCGCTGCCGCCTCCAACTGCTGTTCCGCTTCTTCCAGCGTCACTTTTCCCTCTGCGATATGACGGGAAAGGCTGTTGACCGCGTCCACACGGCCCAAGTGTACCGTATGCTCCGGAACATTTCGTACTTCGCTGATGGTTCCGTCCTCTGCGCTGGCAAAAATACCATTGGTCAGCACATACACATGAAAATCCTGCAACCGAAAACTCTTTGCCATGATCTGCATGGTCTGCTCTACACGGAACACCTCAGCACCGTTTTCCAAAAGCAGTTGTCCCGCCTTCAGCACCAAATCCATAATCCGGCGTCCGCTTTCGCTTCCAGGGATTGGATCAATATTTTCCACGAATGTTCTCCCTCACTTGTGCAAAGCCCTTATCATGTTTGTAAAGGTAATCGGCAATCACTTCCATCAGCTGGAAATCCTCTTCCGAGTCAATGTCCAGAATACCCGTGTCTTTCATCAGGGACAGACCGATCTTGCCATCCCACAGAATACCGGTAGTATTGTTTGCCAGGAAATCGCGCCGGAATACATAGATGCTGGCGTTGATATCATAAATAGATGGTGCCTGCTGGCGTGCGGTAAAAGGAGAATCAATTACCTTGACCACATGGTCGTCCTTTGCTGCCACCTGATTAAAGTAGGGGTTGCGGCGTGCTTCGGTACCAGAGAAAACCAGATCCAGATCGGTTCGGCGATCCTTGATACGGTAAGCTGAGGCAATATCCTTTGCCGTACGCAAGGGGCTGGTGATATCCAAGTCCATCACATAATCATAGGTACATCCATTCTTTTCTTCCATACGAGCCAAGCTGTCCTGGAATACTGCCATCTTAGGCACAGTATCCTTGCCGAGTTCTTCGCCGCGGGGTAGGAACGTTACTTCCGGATAGCGAGCTGCCACCAAATCTGCCAGCTGCTGGCTATCCGTGTTCAGGCAAATATCCACATGCACATCCGGCATTTGCTGCATAAACAGCTCTGCCGCAGACAGCGTATAGTAAACCAGCGGACGACCGCAGAAGGTTTTCAGGTTTTTATTCTTAAAGCCTTTGCTGCCTGCACGGCCGCAAATCGTAATCAGCATTTTTTTCATGGCTTCTATCCTCCAATTTATGCCTCACCTAAAGTCAGGCGTAGTACGTCCAGCGCATCTGCCGGGGTGTTGACACTTTCACCGCTGCCGTTCAGTGCATAATCCAGAAAATATGTCATTTCCCGGCGATACCAGGCATCGGTAGTTTCCTTAAATTCCTGCACCGTACCATCCGGCAAAGTCAGGGTTGCATTGCCGAAATCGGCTGTAACCGTGCCTTCACGGGTAAACAGCTCAATGCTGCGGCGATAATCCCGACCGAAGTAATCCAGATGCACTTCTGCCAGCATGGTGGGATACTTTGCAATATAAATGCTCAAATCGTCGCTGTCAATCTCTAAATCGGAATAAGTACCCTTGAAATTATACAGCTTTTCCGGTTTGCCGAATAGCCCCACCAGATAATCCCACTCATGAATCAAATCAATAGTTACGCCGCCACCCATATCCCGGTGTGCCGAGTATACAGTGCGGTAATCCACACCTGGGCGCCACCCTGGCAGCCAGCTGGAACAAATCACACGCGCACTGTACGGCCGTTGGTCCGGATTTTCTGCCAGCCACTGCTTCAGCGCCAGCATAACAGCACTCCAGCGCATTGGCGCAGCTACATATGCTTTCTGTTCTTTTTCCAGCACGGACGAAAGCGGCGTATTGATTTGGTCTGCGGAAAAAATCGGCTTTTCAATAAATAGCGTTTCGGCACGACCTCTCAACTGTTCCAATGCCAATGCGTGCAAGCTGGTAGGGTTGGTGATGAACGCCATATCGTACTTGGGCAATGCATCGTCATCATCCATACTGATAAACTGCGCATCCAGCTTTTCCAGCACATGCTCACGCAGCGGACGTACCAGATTACTGCGCAGCGCGTGCGCTTTCAGGGTCAAACCTTGCTCGGCACATAATTCCGTCAGGCTGTTCAGATGCCGGGTACCAATGGAGCCCAAACCTACAAACAAAGCTGTAACTGTTTTCTTTTCCATTCTAATCCCCTCCACAGGGGCGGCACGGTATCCTGCCGCGTCGCTTTGTATCTTTTTTACTTGGTGGTATACGGGACAAAATGCAGCTTTCCCTCTGCGTTATGCCTCGATCTTTTCAATCAAATCAATGATTTGCTTGTCCTTTTCAAAGCTCCAGCGGGGCTCAGCGCCCTGCTCCACAACAGCGAAGAAGTTCGCCAACTCGTCCACATAGGCATTTTCCACAATGTTGTCGCTGTAGCGGCTGTCGTGTTCAAAGGTTTCGTAGGTGTTCACCGGAACCTTTTCGCCGGTTTCGTGATTGAACTCGTACAAAGCGCGAGGATTACCCTCCCAGAACAGGTGAATTCCTTCGCCGAAGCACTCGAAATTGCGCACAGCCTTGGGGCTGACCACGTCCACAGCCAACAAGCCTTTTACGCCGTTTTCATGGCGCAGGGTAACCATGTAGCTATCGGGGTAATCCACTTCCAGCGTGCTGATTTTATCCTTTTCTACATGAACGCTGGTCACTGGACCAAAAGCATCCCACAGCCAAGGCAGATCCACACCAAAGATTTCACGCACACCGCCGGTACGCTTGTCACCCACAAAGAAATTCTTGTAATTTTCCCAGGGGTGCCAATCCGGCAGGTACTGACCGATATGGTAGATGTAGTTCACCTTTTTACCGGTTTCTTCCATAAAATCCTGTGCCTTTTTCTTCATGTACTGGGTTTCGCCGCGATACAGCATGGTGGAAGACAAGAACAGCGGCAGACCCTTTTCTTTTGCCAGCGCCATGTTTTCCGCATAGCCATCATCCACCAGGTTCAACTCGGTGAATACCGGCAAATCGTGGGTCAGCAGGGTGTGAATGATTTCCGCATGGCTGATGGGTGCCGTGCAAACCAGAGCAGCCTGCGGCTTTTCTGCAGCGACTGCCTCCGGAATCGAAGCATAGGAATGGATGCCCAGCCCTTCGGCTTCCGTACGGCGGCTTTCGGTACTGTCCACACCGCAAACGACCATATCCGGGCACATACCCTTAATCAGACGGGCACGGCGTTTACCCATACTGCCCAAACCAACAATCAGAATTTTATTCATCCGGATGTCCTCCTTATGCGCAGTGGTTTAACCCAGGCGGGCTGCCCAGTCTGCTTCCTTAAATCCTACCAATACAAAATCCTCGCCTACCAGCATCGGGCGCTTGACCAGCATACCGTCGGTTGCCAGCAAATCCAGCTGTTCTGCTTCGGTCATGCTGGGCAGCTTTGCAGCCAGCTCCAGCTCACGATATTTCATGCCGCTGGTATTGAAAAAGCGTTTCAGCGGCAGACCGGAGCGCTTTACCCACTCCGCCAGCTCGGTTGCGGTGGGGTTTTCTTCTACAATATGGCGGTCAGTATACTGCACACCATGTGCATCCAGCCAGTTCTTGGCTTTTTTGCAGGTGGAGCATTTGGGATATTCCAAAAACAGCATATATCTTCTCCTGTTCTTACTCGTTTACATCATAAAAACCCTTCGGCGCACCGAAATTCGGATCTGCCAAGGCGTTCTCCAAAATCGAAACAATGCGTCCGCTGGTATCACCGCCATAATAGGGGCTTACTGTCGCGTGCGCCTTCTGCGCGAAATCAACACGCAAAGCAGTTTCCATTGCCTGCGTGATTTGTGCGGCATCGGCATCACAATGAATCACGTTTTCACAGCGGATTCGGCCGTTCTGTCGGTCCCCAATATCTACGGTAGGAACACCAAAGGTCGGGGTTTCCACCACACCGCTAGACGAATTGCCTGCCACAAAAGCAGCTTTCGCCATTGCAGACAAATATCGCTTTACACCAAGGCTGGTAACTGCCAGCGCCTGGCCAGAGTGCTTTTCTACCCAAGCATCAATTTTTGCATTGATGATCTGTCCGCCTGCGTCTGCATTGGCTTTTGTGATGAGCCAGTGCATTGCATACTTTTCGGTAATCACATTCATGGCATCCAGCAGCATATCACTTTGTGCCGCCGGGTCTGCACCGCCTGCCGTTTCCGGATGGAACGTCACCAGTGCATACGGCTCGTGCAAATCAAACTGAATACTTTCACTCAGTTCATCTAAATCCATGCGGGGCATCGAACGGATATTCTCGTCGCCCAAGCCGCCCACATTATGTACGATTGCTGGGTTCTCGCCCATGCGGATCACACGCTTTGCCGAATCCTCACAGCTAGGGAAATGCAGCGAAGCCATCTTGGTAATGCAATGTCGATAATAATCATCCGCTGCACCCAGTGTCACATCGCCGCCGGAAATATGCGCAATCGGTACACCCGTCATTGCAGCCGCCTGCGCAGCTGCAAAAATCTCGTAGCGATCGCCCAGAACCAGAACACCATCAGGTTTATTTTCCACAAACCAGCGACTGAACTGACCGATGGTATCCTGCACCGTTTCCGGCAGCCAAAGTGGACCGTGCCCATGGGTCAAAATATTCAGTCGTGCCGCAATAGGCACCCCGTCCGCTTCGATTTCTGTAACGGTATTTCCGTATTCCGGAGATAAATGCGCCCCCGTAACAATTACAAGTGGTTGAATCTCATCCGATTTCAACAATTTAAAAATCACCGGGCGCAGTAAACCGTACTCCGCGCGGGTGCCTGTAATGACGGCAAGACGTTTTTTTGTATGGCCATTTTCCATGCACATTCCCTACTCTCCCAATCGACCACGCTATTACAGCAACTCGATTTTTTCATCCTCTTCAAAATCACGGCAAGCCTTGGTGCCCAAAACCTCATACCAACGCATCGGGCTGATCCCGTCACCGGGACGCTTAGTGGTCAAGTTTTCAATGGTAAATTCTTCGCCTGCTTTGATGGGGCGAGCAGCCACAATGCTCTTGCGGGCAATGGGCTTGTTGCGGGCTTCACTGGTGGTTACTTTCTTTACGCCGTCGCCCATGGCTTTTTCCACGTTGCGCACTGCGGTAACCATTGCTTTCAGCTCGTCTGGTTCCAAACTTGCCTTGTGGTCAGGACCTTCCATGCTCTTATCCAAAGTAAAGTGCTTTTCGATCACAGATGCGCCAAAGGCTGCAGCTGCTACATCACACTCCCAGCCGGTTGTATGGTCGGACAGACCAACCGGCAAACCAAACTGGTCAGACAACTCCAGCATAGCGCTCAGATTTGCATCCTCATAAGGGGTGGGATATTCGGTATTGCAGTGCAGGATGGTCACACCGGTAGCACCGTTATTTTCCAGAATATCCAGTGCGTTTTCGATTTCATCCAGCGTGCTCATGCCAGTAGACAAAATCACAGGGATCTTCAGCTTGCCTACTTCTTCCAGATAGGGCAGGTTCGTAATTTCACCGCTGGGCACCTTGATGTACGGCAGGTCCAGCGTACCCAAAAACTGTACACTGGGAATATCGAAAGGCGCAGACAAATACTGGATGCCAATGGAATCGCAGTATTCTTTCAGCTCACGGTGGGCATCGAAACTGAAATGCAGACGACGTACCATTTCCAACTGGCTTTCGGCATCACCGGTGGTTTCTTTCTGATACTCTGCCTTCTGTGCAAACTTGGAAATCACCAGTTCCGGCACGGCAGTCTGATACTTGACCACGTCTGCACCACACTCCTTGGCGACCTTTGCCATCTTTTTAGCCAGCTCCAAGCTGCCATTATGGTTTACGCCCGCCTCGGCAATAATGATTGCGCTCATACTTTTCCCTCCAGCTTTCTACGCATTTTTTCCAATTCTTCCAGCTGCCCCATGTCCATCCAGCTGGATTCGTTAATGGGATACACCCCCACTTGTTCGCCTGCCAAGCGATACTTTTCGATCACATCCGGGAAACCGATTTTCTGACCGTCTTCCAATTCTTCCACCACACGAGGTTCTACCACATATACCCCGGTATTGGTCAAAAAGTTCAGTTCCGGCTTTTCTTGCTGCGCCAGAATAGTGCCATTTTCACCCATTTCCACCACACCATAAGGCACCTGGAAATGCTTGTAAGCACAAATCATTGTCACCACATTATTGTGGCTGCGGTGGTACTCCAGTACATCACCGTAATCCACATCCAGCAACGTATCACAATTGGTGAAGAAGAAGGTATTGTGCAACATCCCCTTCATCAGGCAAAGGCCGCCGCCAGTACCCATGAACTCATTTTCTTCCACAAAATGGGTCTGATACTTTTTGCCTTCCAAATCGTCAAAATAAGACTTGATCATGTTCTTTTTATAGTTCACGATCATGTAGGCATCCTGGCATCCATACTCGGAAAATCGATCCAGAATCATTTCACTGATTGGATGCTCTGCCACTGGAATCAGAGGTTTCGGCAGAATCTTGGTATATGGGTACAGCCGTGTTCCCAGGCCGCCTGCCATCATAACCACCGGGATTTCTGCTTTTTTACGGGTATCCACATCCAGACCGGTACCAAAAACAATATCCAAAATGCTGCCATCCCGATTCAAAATAGGCAGTGCATCAATGCTGTACTGCTCCATCACAGATTTCGCCCGACCGCGATCCGCCGCAGGTAAAAACTTTGGCGCATAGTTTGCTGCCTGGCTGACTGGATCCGTCAATTTTCCGCCGCGAAGCAGACATTTTCTCACATCACCGTCAGTCAATACTGCTTTGAGTTTCCCTTCCGGTGCAATAAACAGAATACGCTGACCTGTCACGTCCAGACGCTTCATTGCTTCCAGAATCGTGGAATCTTCCTGAATAAACAATTCGTCCAATTTCATGTATTAGGACCTCTCTTTTTCATTTGGCGGATCAACCGCACGCCATCCTGCACCAAGGCTGCCGCGCAAGCCAGCAACCCCGGTAGCGCAGCCAGCCACAGCAGCTGCCACAGGGTGGGGATAAAATATGTATACCCAGCCGGACGCTGATTCAACTCCAACGCTTTGATGCGAATTTCTACGCCGGATTGGTCTGCTAAATCCAGGCGCAGGTTTTGTCCCGCATAAAACGGCAGTGTGTATTCCAAACTGCCATCGGGACCAGCTGTGGGCCAAATCCGGCGTTTCGGCGTATAGCCACCGCCGGGCAAATGCCAATATAAATCTCGCTCATAGCTGTCCTGAGTAGAATACTCCGCGACAAGCCGCAGATTGCGCACCGGCTGCCCCGGCTGCAAATGCAACTGTACATCGCCGGTCAGGGCGGTCAGCGTATCTGCACCATCCCACTCCAAATCGACCAGTGTATACAAATCAGTATCTGCCAGTGTAATTGTCTGGGGGTGCAGTCGTCCTGTTGCATAGAACAGCGTATCTACCGCAAATTGCAGCAGCATCCATACCGCCAGCAAAAAAACACCAAGTAAATAGCAGATCTTTGTCAGCGTATGATGGGAAAGATCCAGAAACTTTTTCATCATACCGCCCCCTCTTCCAGCGTCCATACCGGCGCGTATCCTTCGCTACCGGATCGATACAGTGCGACACCTTCTTGCGCCGCCTGCAAACCATCGGTGAACAAATCTGCATAGCTCTTTACAAAGATGTCGTCCGTCTTTACGGTCAGGATGCAGTTTGCGCCGCTTTCCTGAATCAGTTTGTCCAGTTCCGATACGGTATAGCTTTGGTAATAGGGCTGTCCATCTTCATATTGCGGGCTGCCATAGGTACCGCCGCCTGCGCCATACTCTAAAATATTGGGCATCAACGCCTGTGCATACCAGAACCAGTAAAAGCCATCGTCCCCTTGTCGAATCAAAAAGACACGATCATCCGGCTCCAGCGCCGCACGAATCTGCTCTGCCTGTGCGCTGCGTGCAGCATCTTCAGCATACACGTTTCGGCTGGCACCAAAAATTGTAAACTGCGGTTGCCATGCCTGTGCGGTACACACCGCCAATAAGACAGCAGTTCCCAAAACACCCACAAAGCCACGCAGAGAAACACGCTTTGCCGCCTGATGTGCCAACAGTGCCAGCGCCAGCAGCAACCAGCCCGCATAGTAGCTATCCATGTAGCGAGCATAGCTGGCAATCCCCATCAGCGAAGGCGAGGAATCCTTAAAGATAAACGCATAGCTCAGCAGCAGCATCAGCCAGTAACCAGCAAAACATACGGTACTGCCCACTGCAAACAGCGCTACACGCAGCCGCTGGCGCAGACTCGGCGCTGCAAGAACAGCCAGCACCAACACCAGCCCAATCACAGCGCACACCGCTGCACCACTGCCGAAAATACTTACCTGACGCTGAAAAAATGCCTGCTGCATCACGTCTGCATAAGCAAACAAATCGCTGCGGTGCTGCTCAAAGAACGAATCGCCACGGCCGCCCAGCAGCATTTTTATGCCGTTCAGCACCACCGCAGGCAAGCTTGCATTTGCAGTATCTCCCATACCGCCGGTCGTTGCGTTTTCTAACACAAACGGCAGTGTATAGCGGCTCCATAGGACATATTGTACCATTGGCACCGCCAACGCGGAAACACCGAAGCCAATCCGCCCCAATACAGCTCGTACACCATGGGGCATCTGCTCCGGCGGCAGTAAAACCCAATCTAAAAAGACGAAACCTGCCGCTGCCAATGCCAGTGGCAAAGTATTGCTCTTGATGCTTGCCGTAAGGCACAGCACCGGAAGCATCCACCAGCGTGCACAGGACTTTTCCTCCCGCACAACCAGCCAAAACGCTACTGCCCCACCAAACAAAATGCCAGCAGGCAAATCGCCCAGAATTTCCAGCCAAGTCGTATTGACCAGACCCGTTCGACCTGGAATCGTCATTGCAGTCGGCAGCAGAATCGCCGCAAAAGCGATTGGTCCCCATAAACGAGGGCTTTTCTTTTCGCAGCAGCTGACTGCCGCCGCAAGCGATGCCAGCATCAGCAGGTCCACTCCGAAAATTGCTTTCCAAGGAGCAAACGCACCAACCAGTTGGAACAGGTATCCCATCAAGGGAATCCCAGGCAATTCGGTCATTACCCAGGGACGCCCGGTTTCGCAGGCAGGATACAGAATGCCATTTTCGGTAATGAGCCGAGTTGCTGCACCCCAAAACGAATATTCATCAAAATTCAAAAATGCAGGCTTCAGCCATGCCAAACGCAGCGTCAACAGCACTGCACCACCCCAGAACAATATACTTGCCGGGGTCAGCAGACTGCACCACGCTGTACTGCTTTTGGTTTTGATGCTATGCCATCCGCAAACAGCTACACTCAGCCAGCCTGCCAGCACAACACCCCAGGCAGCCAGCGGTAAAACACCACTCATACCACCCAGAAATAAAATCAGGAATATGCCAGAAAGCCCTGCCAATGGTGCTGCACCTGCTGAGATTTTACTGTATTTTTGCAGTGCCAGACACACACCCAGCAAAGCCGGCAGAACCAGCAAAAGACTCATCATGGCAGAATCCCTTTCCTAAGAAAATTTTCATGCAGAACATTACAGTGCCAGAATCGTCTCGATGACACGGTTGCACTGCGCCTCAGTCAAATTGGTAGAGCAGGGAATATTCACGATACGGCGGCGGTATTCCTGTGCAATTTCCAGGTGATGCGCCTCATTGCGCGGGTAGTCACATTGCTCGTGAATCAGTGCCCAGACCGGACGGGTCTGAATGCCCTTTTCATGCATGGTATCAATCACGGTATCACGGTCCAAACGATCGGGCAGAAGCAGCGAGTAGAACCAGTGGTTGGAGCGTGTACCCTCACGGAACGGCAGCATCTCAAATCCCTTCACACCGTTCAGTGCGGCACGGTACTGCTCATAACGAGCTGTCTTGCGAGTGATGAACTCTTCCAGCAGCTCCATCTGCGCCAGACCCAGGCAGGCATCCAGATTGGTCATGCGGTAATTGTAGCCCGGCTCATCGTGATAAAACTGCACCACATTGGTCTTTGCCTGGGTAGACAGATGGCGTGCGTGCTTTACCCACTCTTCGTGATTGGAAATCAGAATGCCGCCAGTGCCAGTAGTAATGATCTTATTGCCGTTAAAGCTGTACACACCCACATCGCCTATGGTACCGGCAAACTTACCAGCCAGAGGGCCTTCGGTATAGTGCGTGCCCAGTGCTTCTGCTGCGTCCTCGATCAGGATCAGCTTATATTTCTTAGCAATTTCCAGGAAACGAGGCATATCTGCCATGTTGCCGAACACATGAACCACGACCATAGCGGAAACGTGTGCACCCGTACGGTTATTGTACAGACCATCCTCTTTCAGGGTACAGTGGTTGGCGCAGAAGTCCTCCACGGCATCTGGATCCATACAACCAGTACGGTCGCAGCCGATAAATACCGGCTCAGCACCCACATAACGTGTGGTGGGGTTGACGGATGCAATAAAGGTCAGAGTCGGAACGATGACCTCATCCCCGCGCTGAATCCCAGATGTCAGCGCGGCCAAATGCAAACCAGAAGAACCAGATGCACAGGCCACAGCTTCGGGCATTTTCACATAATTTGCCATTACCTGCTCAAATTCACCAACTTTTGCGCCGCTGGTGGATACCCACGCACCTTCCAGTGCATCATCTACATATTTTTTCTCATTGCCGCAGAAGTTCGGCACGGACAAAGGAATAAATTCACTCATAATCGCACGTCCTTTTTCAATGTTTTTTGTATTGCCAGTAAATCACGATCATCAACAGCAGAATACCTGCCGCCGTAACACAGAGACCCAGCCCTGTGCCCGGCGTTTTCCATACCAGTTCCACTGTATTTTCACCTGCCGTTAACGGCACGCCCAGACAAACCGATGCCAGCGTGACCGGTTCCACCGGACTGCCATTGACGGTAATCTGCCATCCATCGGCATAGCCAACCGGAATCCACAACAGCTGGTTTTTATCTGCCTGCGCCGTCACGGCAATGTGGGTATCGGACATTTCACCGATTTGCGGCGCATTCGACCGAATGGTATCGCTCACCCGCAAAAGTTCGCTCTCGTCCAAAGTATAGCAGAATGCTGCCAGAATGTCCTGCTCCGTTTCCACGTTCAGCACCTGACCTGCCTTTTGCTCACCCAGGAATATCATACCACCACGGTCCAGTGTTTGTACACAGCCTTTCTTTTCTCCATTGACCACCACATCCGATTCCCCGGCAGTCAGGATAAACGCATAGCAGGGACCGTCCCGTTTTGTCGTGATTGACAGCTGTCTTTCCGTTTGTTTTTCGGTTTCCGCAGCGGTATACACCTGCAAATCCGGTTCTTTTGCCAGAGATGCCAGCACACGTTGCTGCCACAAAAACAAATCTTCGCCGTTTTCCAGCGGCAGTTGGGTGAGCGAATCATCCGTTACTACTGCCAGTGGCAACGCATATGGATTTTCATACACTTGCCACGGGCTTTCCACATCCAGCGGTGTATAACCGTACGGCGGTTCGTATCCGCCGGGCTGCTGTAAAATATAGCGAATGCCCAGCAAACCATCCGCCACCGGCGTGCTTCCGTGGTAATAGGTATTGCAGGAGGCATAGTTGCCATAACCCAGCCGCACCAGCAAATCCACCGAGCTGTTATCCTGTGTAGAGCCAAAATGGGATACGCCCCAATAGCCCAGCAGCATAGGGTCGTTCAGAGTACGGATGCCGGTTTTCTCCATACGGTAGAAACCAGAATCTTTTGCCTGTACGGCCTGTACCGCTGCCTGACCGTCCGACACGAAAGTTCGGTACGCACGAACAGAATACGGCTCAAAGGGTTTGAGTACAAATGCGGTATTCGCCGTCAGCTCTACAGCACACCATGCCGCAAGCAGCCATGCGGTATATTTCTTTTTCTGCACACAGAACCATACAGCCGCCAGTGCCAGTCCTGCGATTGCGGTAATCGCCAAGTAGCGCAGCCCTACGCCGGGCTTGCGGAACAAAACCGCCATAGCGAACCATACACCGCACAAAGTAGAAACTCTGATGGTCAGCATCTTATCCCAGCGCACATAAGCTGCCGCATACGCCGCCAAGAACAAAATCCAGAAGCTGAACAAAAAGCTATATCGATACGGGAACCACACTGGAGCTTTCATGCCGTGCCAGAAGGTGTCAAAGCCTTCGATCCAGAAGGATGCCAGCAGGATCAGCAGAATCCCGCCGGAAGCCAGTTTGACTTTCTTTGCAATCTGCTTGCCGCACAAAAAGAATGCACTTACCAGCATCACAGCCAGCAAACCGCAATACAAATTGGGCAATCCTGCTTCTACATCTTTCCACAAAAAAGTGCCGGGAAACAGCTGCTGCGGCAGCATCTGTAAAGCAAACTTGGGCTTCCATGAAAAGGAGAACTCCAGCAGTTCCCCTTTGTTCTGGTTCAAATCAATGATGACCGGCATCAGCAGCCAGCCGTTGACCAGACCGCCTGCCAGCGAAGCCAGTGTAAACTGCCCCAATGCACGACCTTTGCGATACGGTGTTTCCACACAGAGCAGCCAGAAGAAATACAGCACCGCAAAAATACACGCCATATATCCGATATAGAAGTTAGAATAAATCATCACAAGCAAAACGACCGCGTACTGCACCGGGCGTCCCCGACGTACCAGTTTGTCCAAACCTGCACACAGCAACGGTAACAGCAGCATAACGTCATGCCACATGATGTTCTGGGAATACGCCAGATTGTAGGCGCATAAGCCATAGCCCGCACCCAGCGTGACCTGCGCCCACTGGGGAACCGCGTCATCATGTTTTTGCAGGAAATAAGCGAAACATCCCGCTGCCAATACTAGCTTGACCCATAATACCAGACACGCCGCCTGCGCGTACCCTGTCACTGGAACCAGCAGATAAATCCAGTTGAACAGGCTGGAGCAGTAATAGGCAAAAATGCCTGCCAAACTGCCGCCAAGCGATTTTTCAAAGGTGAATCCACTGCCGCCAGCCCCCCACAGCACATCTCGATAATGTGCAAAATAAGGGATATACTGGCTATTCAAATCGCCGGTAATCACGCTGCGGTCGCCCATTGGGTAAATGCCAAGCAACGCATATGCCGCCAACAGAGCCGCTCCTGTAACAAACGCTGTCAACAGGATCGGTTTCCACTGTGTTTTTTCTTTTTCGAGCAAAAATCTTCCCTCCCCTGCATCGTCAGGGTGTTATCTTCACTTGCATCTTTTGCACACGCCCACTGCATAAAGCAGCCAGTCCACAAAGCAGGCTGCAAGACCCGGCAAAAACGCAGCCGCCAAAATCCAGGTCCAGCTGGGCATAAAATACCTCCAGACCGGCGTTGTATCATTGAGCACGATTTTATCAATGGTGAGTCGTGCGCCCGGTACGCTGGAAGGGTCAATGCGCAGCTGCGGCTGGGCATTGCGTGGCATCCGGAAGGTAAAACGGCCCGACTCATATTCTCTTGCCCAAACCTGCTGCATCACAGAGTAATCCTGCCCCGGTTTTGTCAGGTAATAGCCCGAAATTTCGCCTGGATTACGGTCACTCGTCATATACAAATCCACGCGGCGCAGCGGCATTTGCTGTTCCGGAAGCAAAATCTGCGGGTCCATCTGTGTCACTTTCCAGCTGCCGTCATCCTGCTGCTGCAAATCTGTAACCACGCAATCTTCCATATCGAGTGTAATCGGATTCTGACCATTCAAACCGCGCAGGGTATCCGTTGTCAGTGCCAGCAGACACATCAGCACGCTGACCAGTATAAAGCCCCCATAACAAATCGTCAGGGTATTCCAGTGAAATTTTTTCATTTCAATTCTTTCCTTTTCACCAGTTCAAGGTGTTCTTTCGATTCATCCAAACGGTACAACGCTACACCACCTTCTGCCAGAC
Source organism: Faecalibacterium sp. (assembly GCA_029264955.1). Lineage (GTDB taxonomy): Bacteria > Bacillota > Clostridia > Oscillospirales > Ruminococcaceae > Faecalibacterium. Next base: position 22,140 of record JARHYC010000026.1, read on the forward strand.
CGTCCGAGAACAATTCTCCGTAGCTGTCACGCAGGACCTGATCATTCAGCTCCACATAGACATACTCACAATCATTTTCCACCAGATAATCCAAAAATTCCTGCTGGGTCAGCGGGATATAATACAGCGTATCTTCCGGCAGCATTCCGGGCAGCGCAAACGTACCACCGCCGAAGCTATAATCCAGTACATACGGATAGAACGTATAACTGTTCATAAACCAGTTATTGCCGTTATCCCCCTGACTGATAAAGAAGATTCGGCAATCCGGGTCCAGATCTTCTGTCACCCAGTCTACCTGCTCTGTAATTTGGGTACGGTTCCACTGTACGGTGGGGTTCATGTCCAGCACCATAAGCTTTGCCGGGACAAATTGAGCCACACGCAGCAGGCATACGGCGCACAATCCGCACAATGCAAGACGACCCAGCCGCATCCGTGCATTTTCTGCTGCGGTATGGCCCAGCAGCACCAATGCACCCAGGAAAAATCCCATGTAGTAAGGGCTTAAATAGCGATTTGCACCCACCAGATCTGCGGAAATCTCATCACGGAACACATACACATAGGTGAAGCCGATGAACAGCATATACGCCACAAATCCAGCACAGCCCAAAACGCCATACACGGTGCAGCGCAGCTGATGCTTTTTATTTTTGCTCAATACAACTGCCAATACCAGCAGCCCTGCGCTGAACAGCATCGTGATCATGCCGGAGCCCAGCATCGTCGCTTTCTGTGCGCATACGATCTGCACCATACGCCCCATCAGGCGAGCAAACTTTTCGCTGCGTGCTGATGGAATAAAGGTTTCCTTCAGGCCTTGCAGCAGCATCTGTACCATGCTCATCTGCTCTACGCCGCCCACGTTAGAGGTATCTGCCGTGGATACGCTGCCCAGATAAATATTCCACATCAGGAAAGCGATTACACAGCCTGCCGCCGCCAGTACAACAACCAAAAGTCTGTGCCAAATCGGATCACGGGGCTTTTCCAGACACCACTGCAGCAGCAAATCCGCAGCCATCAAAGCCAACGCCACCAGTGCCAGCGCAAAGCCGGTATCTTTCACCAGACACAGTGTCATCAATACCAATGCGGGCATCCAGAAGTTTTTCACCTTGCGCTCTGCTGTACCGAAATACAGAACCAGCGCTGTGCCCATCATCAAACCCATAGGTACGTCTGCCAGCGTGCTGCAATACACTTCACCGTGCAGGTTAAGCGGCGCATACACCGTCATAATCGCTACGGTCAAAACAGTCAAGCCGCCCAGCGGCAGCTGAACCTGCCAGGATTTGGTCTTGACACAAGCCATCATGGTCGTTGCCATGGACAGCATCAATACACCGTAAGCCGCATACACACGCCATTCGGCGTAGGCACCAAAGAAATCGAAGAAATAACCCAGCATAATCAGTGCAGGACGATGGGTAGGCACCCAGTTCCAGCCGATTTCTGCGGTTACATACAGCTCTCCGGTTTCCTTTACCAGCTTTTCTGCGGTACCCCAGAAGGAAAATTCGTCCCACGTCCAATACTGTGGATTGCGCATCCAGAACAAGAGCAGAATTGCTACTGCACCCACAGCGAAAACTATTAGCGAAAAATCAAAAAATTTTTTCCGATTTTCCCGGTGGATGCACAAATCGTACACCATCCAGCCTGCGCCCACAATACCGGCACTATACAGAACCCACACTGCCGGAAGCAGCACCCCGGAACAGCCCGCTGCCGAAAGCAGCAGCATCCCACCGCAAAGCGTCATAAAAGGTGCTGCGCCTGCAGGAACCTTTGCTTTTTTCCACAGCCAGTAAGCACCCGCCACAACCACAAGCACTGCTGGGAAAATTGATATCAACTCGTACAAAACGTCGTCCTTTCTTTTACGGCGAAAAATATCCGCACTATCAAATCGTAAATACCGGACCGATAAAGTAATGCTGGAACAGCAGCAGCGTACTAAACACGGCAAAACCACCGCACGCACACAAGCTAATGGCTTCTGCATTCTTTGCTTCTGTGCGCAGGGTCAAGCAGTGGCTCAATCCCTTTGCCATCGCCACACCCCAAACCAGGAAGGTGGGCAGCAAATAGCGCGCTTGGAAACCTACCACACGAACCATACCGACCGGTGTCCAAGTGATATACATTGCTGTCAGTGCGCCTGCCAGATACACCAGCCCCCATGCCGACAAACCAGCCGCACGCACTGCGCAGCAGGTTTTTTCTTTCGGCACAGACAGTACTGCACCCAGCAAAAGCACAAACGGAGAAAGCAGATTAACCATCGGAACCGGCAAATCCAGTGCGCCAAACACGCCCAGCTGACCTAAATAGAAATCGTTTTCATACAGCGTACCAACCAGAACCGCGATATAACGCAGCGGATTGCTGAGAACAAATTTCAGCTGACCCATCTGATCCACTGTATCACCCAGTTGACGACCGATGGTGCCGTAGTGATAGCGGAAGGTTGCGCCGTACCAGTCCACAATGCGGCTTGTCAGCACTGCTCCCAGCAGACACAACCCGGCAACCTGCCAGGGATGCAGTTTTGCTTTCCATTCCTTTTTCGGCGCAAACAGCAGCACCGCCAGCCACAACAGGTTCAGCCATGGCTTGATGATATTCATCACCAGAAATACCGCGCAGAATTCTGCTACATCCCGGTTGTTCCATTCCCGCTGCAAGAAGAACGTAGCAGCCACATAGTAGCAGCCCAGCACGATTGCATCATAATTGTAGGAGGCCGCCATATACAGGCTCATGGGCAGCAGCATCACCGCCAAAAAAATCGGGCGCATCCGCTTTAGTCGTTTCAGTGCCATATAGCACAGTAGGGTATATACCAGCAGGTTTGCGATGCGTCCCGCATAGAAACAGCCCAGTGCACCAAAACCAAGCAAACGCGCCAGCGCAATCCCAAGCGCAGTTGCCAAATAGGGGAAAATCGCAAAGTTTAGCGGTTCGCCTGTCAACTGTTCTACCGGTGCCACACTGAAATAGCGCTGGAAACCATCCCGCACACCCGTCACCGGGCCGTTTTCGCCAAACTGTTTCAGCGCATAACCTTTCGTGTTGTACGTTGACCACCCTTCTCCTGTGCTCCAGGTATCGGCCGCCTGTTCCACAGGCTGTACCGGCTCTGTTTTGGGGGCAGCTTTTTCTCCTTCGGTCGGGTGAATCCCCTGCGATGTATGCGCTGTCGTCCATGCACCTGGGAAAGACTGTACCAAACGGGACACATCCTCGGAATAGGTATTGTTGGCATCAAAAACGAAGCAGCCTTCACTCATGCGCCAGCTGCGTAGGAAATGGCTGGTTTCGTCCGGTGTTTGCAGCGGTGGATTCGCAAAGCAAACCAAAAGTCCGCAGACAAAAATACAAATTGCCGCCCGCCGGGGCAAATCTTTCCACAGGGTAAACGCCCCCACAGCCAGCAGATATAGCGCACCTGTAACCGTGCATACTGCACCTGTCAGAGGCAAAGCGGAAACTCCCCGTGCGTCCAAGTAATAGAACACACGCCAGTAGTAAACCAGCAGAACAGCAAGGATCTCCACTGCAAAAAATCCTGCAATTTTTGCCGTTATCCCGAACTTTTTATTTGATTTCATGCGTGCGATCCAATCCATGAACGATCCTCTCTTTTTGCAGTTTTTACAGGGGAACGACGTCCCCTTATATACGCGTGAAGCCCGCCGGCAAATGCACGGCGGGCAATCCACACAGAGGGTACGCACACGCACCCCCTATTTTTTTATAGAATATACTGACCAGGCTTATACTGATCCAGATTGTTGCGCAGGAATTCGATGGTCTCCGCCAAGCCCTGCTCAAAGGTATACTGAGGCTGCCAACCAGTCATGGTCTTCAGCTTAGTTGCGTCGCCCAGTAAACGATTCACTTCGCTCTTCTCCGGGCGCAGGCGCTCTTCCTCGCAAATCACACGAGCCGCCGGATTGATCTGTGCAATCAGTTCGTTTGCCAAATCCCCGATAGAATGCTCTACACCGGTGGCAATGTTGATTTCCTGACCGATGGCTTCCTTGCAATCTGCAATCGCCATAAAGCCGTGTGCCGTATCCTTAACATAGTTAAAGTCACGGGTGGGGCTCAGCTTGCCCAGCTTGATTTCGGTCTGGCCAGCCAGCAGCTGGGTGATGATGGTGGGAATAACCGCACGACCGCTCTGACGAGGGCCATAGGTATTAAAGGGCCGCACGATGCTCACCGGCAGATCAAAGCTGCGGTAGAAGCTCTCAGCCAGACGGTCTGCACCAATCTTGGTTGCAGAGTAGGGGCTCTGGCCCTGGAACGGATGCTTCTCATCGATAGGCACATACAGTGCGGTTCCGTACACCTCGCTGGTGGAAGTGACCATCACACGCTGAGTGTCCAGCTCACGCGCTGCATTCAGAATGTTCAATGTGCCCTTGATGTTGGTATCTACATAGCTGTCCGGGCTATGATAGCTGAACGGAATGGCAATCAAAGCTGCCAGATGATAGACACGCTCCTGACCACGCATTGCCGTACGCACACCGTTGGGGTCGCGCACATCACCCATAAAAATTTCGATCTCGCTGCGGATCTCCTTGGGCAGAGTATCGATCCAACCACAGCTGCCAAAAGAGTTATACAGGCAGAAAGCCTTTACCTTTTCGCCAGCGCGTACCAGTTCTTCCGTCAGGTGACTGCCGATAAAACCATCGGCACCGGTAACCATTACAGTATGAGCCATTTCTGTTTACTCCCTTCAAAAAAGACAGGCACAAATAGCGGCCTGATTTGAATTCTATTTACACATAGACATTATAATATAATCCGTTTTCGATTGCAACGCAAATCCAAAAGCCGTTACTTTTGTCCCTTTTTCAGTGCGGCAATTTCCTGCACAGTCAAAGCTGCCAGCAAAGGCAGAATCAAAAGCAGCAACAGCTCCCCTGCCGTCAGAGCAAACGTCCGGACAGCCGGGTTCAGCGTAACGGCATCTAACTCAACGAACGCACCCGCACAGCTGGTGGGATCCAACCGCAGCGTATGCACCGAAATGCCGCCCGACAAAGCAAAGGTATAGATTCCTTGTTCTGGGTCGCTCTCCACCAGCGGAATCGTCTGAGATGCACTCCAAGGCTGTTCTGTTGTAGTGTAATACACCATCGGGTCCCGCACAGGCTGGCTGGAGCGAATCTTCACCTGCAGCCCGCGCACTTTGCTGTCTACCTTCCAAACCAGATATGGGTCGCTATCCGTAGTGACTAGACTTTCTGCATCATAACCCGCCCAGGCAACCGGATGGTTGTCAATGATAGAATTCCACTGGGCATCCTGCACCGCAAGATCCTGCTCTGCACAGCCTTTGCGGCTCAAGGCGCGAAATCCCAGCAAACCGACACCTGCAACAAATGCCAGCACATACAGGACTGCCAACAGCCGCACAAACATTTTGTTTTTCATCGTGCAGCCTCCTTTTCCGGCACAAAACGTGCCATACCATCGGCAGCTTCCAGCCTGTAAACCGCCTGACCATTCTGCAAAAAGCCTTCCATTTCGTCGGTGAACAATCTCCGGAATTCGTTCCAGAAATCGTAGTCCACCACGTCCAAAAGCAACAGCGTGCAGCCGTTTTTCTGCATGAAATCGTCAATGGTATCAGCAGACAGCGTCAGTGGGTAATTTCCATCTGTACCGGGCAGCACAATGGTATTATCTCCTCGTGCGTGATATAGCGGTACCGATTCCAGTGCGTAAGCGTAACGGTACCAACGGGCGCTGTCATCCCACTGAGAAATCAACAATACTTTATCCCCCGGCTGTGCCACTGCGCTTGCCTGATCTGCGCGCGCCTGAATCAAGCTTTCGGTATACCATGCGGTTTCGTTGCGTCCCAGGAACGTATTGTGTATCTGCACTGAGCGACTGCAAAGCAACAGCACTGCCAGCGATACAGCCACAAGGCTTACCCCGGCAAAGCGATGTCCGCTGCGCACCGCACAGAACAATACACACAGCGCACCCAGCAGCCAGAACAAATAGTAGGTACTCATATAGCGCTCGTAAGACACCAGACCCAGACCATCTGCTTCCGAGAACACATAAACATAGCAAATCAGCTGGAAAAAGTAGTATCCTACAAATCCCAAACCGGATGCTAAGCCATAGCAAACCACACGGCGTTTGTTCTTTTGTTCCAGCCAGAACGCCAGCACCAAAATCAAACCAATCGCCAGAATCGTGCGCAGACCATTGCCAAACACGCTGACCCGAACACCACGGAATGCCCCCAGCATTGCAGACAGCACCGCGGCAAACTTTTCACTGCGGTTGATGCCCAAAAGTTCCTGAATGCCGCAAATCACCATTTCTATGGTGCCCATCTGTGCAGAGCCACCCGTATCCGAGCGGTCAATGCCAAGGGCTGTGCCCATATGTGCTGCCCAGCCCAAATAAGAAATCGCGGCTGCCGCTGTCAGTACAAGCAATACTCCAAACAGACGTGCCCAAGCCTTTGCATCTTTTGGATTGCGGAGAAAATCACAGGCAAAGTGATCCAAAAGACATACAAACATCACCACCAGACCCAGCGGCAAACCGACATCCTTCGTCAGGCCCAAAGTCAAAATGACAAGCGCCGTCTGGAACAAGGCTACACCGTAGTCATGCCCCGTCAAAGATCCATTTGTATTACCGCGGCTCGCAAGCATCCAAACCGCACAGCCGCCAGCAGTCAAAAGCCCCAGCATCAAATCCGCATAAGCGGTGGTGTAAGCGACCAGTGTCTGCTGCGGGTACCAGCTCTCGATTGCGATGGGTGCCAGCACACAGCTCAAAGCAGCAAATACAGCACCACGCACATTTTCTTTGCCTAGAAGCCCCACCATGGCACCAAATACAGCAAAATACAGCGTACCGTAAGCGGCATACATCAGCCAAGGCGTAAACGCCGGTGCTATCCACTGGAACAGGTAGCTCAACACCGGCAAAGCCGCCGGGTAGCTGCGTGCTTCCAGATTGGTTTGCGCTACCATTGTATATAGGGCATCGTTGTTCTTAACGACTTTTGCCGCCGTAGCCCAAAAGCTGAACTCATCCCACTGGGTGGGCATGGGCTGCTGCCATGCCAAAAACAATGCCAGCAGTAAGCTGCCGCCAAAAGCAACGCACCATGCAGGAGTCAAACATCCCCGCATCCGCTGCTTTGCTGCATCCGGACCCGCCTGATACAAAGCGTACCCCGTCCAAAGCAATGCCCCCAATGCAGCTGCCAGAATGATCCCCACGCCGATTTGCAACAGACCAAAACAGCCTGCCGTGCAGGCGGTCAAAATCATGCCGCACAGCACCACCAGCGGCAAAGATGCTGTGGAAGGTTCCGCGGTATTTTCCTGTATCAGACCTGCTTTTTTCAGCGTCCATGGCCGTACAGCAAACAGCAGGCACAGCGATATAACCGCCAGCCACATCATCAAAAAAGAAGCAAACGCCATTATTTCATCCCCCAGCTTTGCACATTTCGCCATTTTATTGTTTCAGTATAGCTGTTTCCGCCTGCTTTTTCAACAGCGTGCCCTTTTCTTGTTGAAAACGACGCCGTTGCTTTACACCCTCTTTTATAAGCGGTATAATAAGATGTTAAATTATGCGCTTTGATCGTAAGAAAGGTGTTTTTCTATGACCTTCCAGCATCCCTATTACCTGTTTTTTCTGCCCCTCACTGCGGCGTTTTATCTCAAATTGCCCAAACGCATCCAGACGCCTTTTCTACTGCTTGCCTCTATGCTGTTCTATGGGCTGAACCTGCGCACCGGTTATACGGCAGCTCTGCAAAACGGCTCTGCTGCAATGGCACTGTTCCATTGCAGTTTATCGGTTGCGCTGGTCGTTGGGCTGGCGCTGTTTGTCTGGCAGATGGCACTGCGCATCGCACGGGCAGAACAGCCCCACCGCCACCGACTGCTGACCGGTTCGGTCGTGACATTGATTGCAACGCTGGCGGTGTTCAAGTACTATAATCTTTCCCCCCTGCCGACCATTTTTGAGGGTACTTTATTAGCGAAACTGCCGTTCCCGCTGGGTATCAGCTTTTTCACCTTTACCGCGATCGGTTATTTGGTGGATGTTGCCCGCAGCGACTGCGAGGCCGAGTCCAGTTTGGTAAACACTGCTGTTTTTCTGTATTTCTTTGGTACGGTGACCAGTGGTCCGATTTGCCGCGGCGGTAAAATTTTGCCCCAGCTGCGCACCGAACAACGCTTTGATGAAACACGCACTGTGAACAGCCTGCGCCTGTTTGCGGTTGGTCTGTTCCAGAAAGTAGCCGTTGCCGATGTACTGGCGCTGGTTGTGAATCAGGTTTTCTCGAAAGAAATGTCCCGTTTTGGCGCACCTATGCTTTTACTGGCACTGGTGTTGTACACCTTTCAGCTTTACTTTGACTTTTCCGGCTACTCCAACATGGCTTGCGCCAGTGGCGCGCTCATTGGCATCGATCTGCCGGTAAACTTCAAAACACCTTTCTTCGCCACCAATTTTTCCGGCTTCTGGAGCCGGTGGCATATGTCCCTTTCCAGCTGGCTGCAGGATTACATTTTCATGCCGCTGGCATGGGCAGATGTGCGCAAGACCCCGCTGATTGGCAATCAACTCGCCAAAAAGTGGGAGCATTTCCCAGTGGAACTTTGCGTTTTTCTGGTATTTACTTTCTCCGGTCTGTGGCATGGTAATACCATGCTGTTCTTTGTGTGGGGACTTTTACAGGCTGCCTATCGTATTGGTGAAGAACTTCTGCACCGCCGCTTCGGCAAGCCAAAAAAGAAGAGCATATCCAAGTTTGTGATTTGGCGCAAGCGCATCGTCGTTTTCTTTCTATGGACCTTCTCTATGCTGTTCTTCCGTATCGGCAGCGGTCCAAATACCGGCAGTCTTGCCGAATGCGGCACATATCTTTCCGGCCTGCTGCATGGCTGGAATTTACCCCGCTTTGGGCGTGAGCTTTGGGGTGCGATTGCATCCGGATTCTATGCCAAGCCCATCATGCAGCTGGGCTGGATTGCTTTTGTAATTCTGGGCCTTTCCATTGCGTTTTATCTGGATTGGCAGCAGTTTCACCACTTCAAGGGCAAATCTCCCGACAAAGTTCTGGCAGGCCAGAAACCCGCTGTGCGCTGGGTGCTGTACTATACGCTGGTAATTTGTATTCTGGCTGGCTTGATCCTGCAAAGCGGTGGCTTCGGCAGCGGCATGAACTTTGCATACGCAAACTTTTAAGGAGGCACACCTGTGAAACACATTCTCAAAAAAATGGCGCTGGTACTGCTTCCCGTAGCATTGTATCTGTGCTTTTTCGTGGCGTTTGAGCCAAATAATTACTTCAATCTGCGCCCAGGCAGCAGTTCCTCTCAGCCGGTGGCACGCCTGAATGCGTATCAGGCAAATCCCGGTACCCGTCTGATTTTGGGCGACAGCCGTCTGGCTCATTTCGACATGGATCTGGTCGAACAAACCAGCGGCCGCAGCTGGCAGAACCTGGCGTTCGGCGGTGCATCCCTGCGGGAAAGCATCGACCTTGCCAACTATGCTCTGGACAGCGGCAACCCGGTAGACGAACTGCTTTTGGGGCTTTCCTTTTATACCATCAACGGCAAGTACGATACCGACCGCATGAGTACGCTGGAAGATACCCTGCATAACCCCCTGGCGTATATCCTGAACTTGGAATACAACGTAAACACCATGACCAATTTCACCAACTTTTTGATTTGGTGCGGTCAGCGTACCCGTGGTGAAACCAATTTGAGCTGGACACAGGCACAGCAGGAAAGCGAAACCGGCGACTGGACCGATGCGGATTATGTTTCCGCCGACGGCACCCAATACGAGGTGCACGCCTTGCTGGCAGAGTATCCGCCCAAGCTGATGACCAACTGTACCGGCTGGTATATCAATCAGCCCATGCTGGATGCTCTGGAAACCTTGCTGGCACGCTGCCAGGCGGAGGGCGTAAAAATAACGCTGGTACTGCCCCCCATGGCAGATAATGTACTAACAGAAGTCTGTGAGCCTTTGGGTATCGACAAACAGATGGAAGCCCTACTGCCTACGCTGCAAAGCTGGGAAAGTCAGTACGGCATCACTCTGCTGGATTATGAGTGGACCCACCGGCCTGCTTTCGATCAAGACAAACAGTTTTTCGATGGTTTTCATCTGGATACTACCTATGGTCTGCCCCAGTGGACCGAAATGCTGTTTACCGACATAGACGCATAAGAAAGGAGCCCTTTGTTATGGGTTTGGATTTTCTGATCCTGTACGAGCACACCGTGCGGGAATATGAGAGTGATCTTTTGTTGAAACTGGAACTGGAACGCCGCGGTTATTCCTGCGAGATCCGCCAGCTGCTGGACCGCAAAAAGCTGAAATATTTCACTTGGAAAAAGCCGAAAGTGCTGGTTTCCAGCTGTATGTATGACAATGAAGCCATCAACAGCCACGTTTACAACAACGTGGGGCGCTGCGATAAAATCGTAAACCTGCACTGGGAGCAGATGCTTTCGGACGATCAGGAAGAAGGCGACTGGTTCAATATGAACGGCAACGCTAAAAAGTGTGTGCAGACCTGTTGGGGTCAGCGCACCGCAAAGCGTTTGCAGGCACATGGCATGGAGGAAAAGAACACCCCCGTTACTGGCGCTGTCATGATGGATTTTCTCCGCCCGGAATTTGCCGGCTATTTTAAGGATAAGCAGGCACTCTGCAAAGAGTTTGGTCTGGACCCGGAAAAGAAGTTGCATCTGTACATTTCCTCTTTCGGCTACGCCAGCATGACCGCTGAGGAAGTAAAAGAACTGAGCGAAATGGCAGGCACGGATTTTTCCGGCTTTGCCCGCACCAATCGCATCAGCATGGACGAAACCCTGCGCTGGTTCGACACCTATCTGGGCGAGCACCCAGAGGTAGAACTGGTTTACCGCCGCCACCCCAGCGAGTGGAAATGCGAACAGCTGACCGCTCTAGCAAAAAAACGCAAAAACTTCCATGTGATTTTTGCTGGCAGCGTCAAAGATTGGATTGTTGCGGCAGACAGTATTTCGATTTGGATGAGTACCGCGATCGCCGAAGTATATATGGCTGGCAAGAGCTGCCATATCCTACGTCCTGTCCCCATTGAACATGAATATGATCCTGTGATTTACAAGGACGCTCATTATATCACCAACTACGATGATTTTGCCGCTGCTATGGCAGAATCTGACCCGCCGTTCCCCATTGCAAAAGAGGTTATCGAGGGGTACTTTGACCCTTCCCCGGTGCCTGCTTACAAGAGGATGTGTGATTTGCTGGAAGAAGTCTATAAGCAGGACCCGCGGGACAATCCTATGGGTGAGGGCTTTACCCCACACTTTAACTGGCTGAAATTCTTCGCGCTGTGGGGCGTGCATATCCTGCACTTCTTCCATCTGGAGCCCAAGAAGGTATTTTTCTTCCATAAGGGTTTGGCCGATTTTGCCCAGCGCATTTATGGCTATGTGGATAAAGCATATGTGACTCCTGCGCAGGTAAAAGCAATGGAAGACCGCATCCGTCCTTATGTAAAATAATGGGATAATTTCTCATGGTTTCCTTCCGTCTTTGATTGACGGACGCGCAATTTTACCCTATACTGCTTTCATAGGGATTGTTGCCCCATATATTTTGTTTTTTCGGTCGCATGACCGCATTACATTCCAAACATTCCAAAAAGGAGAATGGATATGAAATACTGCAAACGATGCACCATGCCGGACACTCGTCCCGGTATCACTTTTGATGAAGAAGGTATCTGCAGCGCCTGCCGCCACTACGAGCACCGCAAAGACGTAGACTGGGCTGCGCGCTGGAAAGAATTTGAAGCTCTGTGTGATAAATACCGTGGCTGCAACGGTCCCGGCAACTATGACTGCGCAGTCGCTGTTTCCGGCGGTAAAGACAGCCACTTTCAGGTTTATATCCTGAAGGAAGTCATGCACATGAACCCCATTCTGTTCTGTGCTGAGGATAACTTCCCCATGACCGAAGCCGGCAAGCATAACCTGAAGAACATCAGCGAGGCATTCGGCTGCACCATCATCAGCTGCAAGCCCAACATCAAGGCTCAGAAGACCCTGATGCGCAACTTCTTTGAGAAGTACGGCAAGCCCACCTGGTATATTGACCGTCTGATTTACACCTTCCCCCTGCACATGGCACTGAAGTTCAACACCATGCTGCTGTGCTATGGTGAAAACGTCAGCTTTGAGTACGGTGGCAACGCTGACCAGGAAACCTACTCTGCCCGTGACCAAATTGAAAACGGCGTTGCGGTTGGTTTTCCTGAAGAAGAGTTGCTCAGCTACGGTGTTACCCCTAACGACCTGGCTCTGACCAAGGCTCCTTCCGCCGAGGATCTGAAGCGTCTGGACCCGTTCTATATGAGTTACTTCCTGCCTTGGAACAGCTATCTGAACTATCAGGTCGCAAAGAGCCGTGGTTTCCACGATCTGACCCATGAGTGGGATCGTACCCATCACGCAGAAAACTTCGATCAGATCGACAGTCCTGCCTATCTGGTGCACAGCTGGCTAAAATACCCCAAATTTGGTCATGCTGCTGCTACAGACTATACCGCACGCTACATCCGCTACGGTATGATGACCCGTGAAGAAGCAATTCCCATCATCAAGGAGCGCGACGGCAACCTGGACCCCCGCTGCGTGCATGACTTCTGCGCGTTCTGCGGCTACTCCGAGGCTGAATTCTGGGCAATCATCGACAAGTTCTATAACCGCGACCTATTCTACAAGGATTCCTTCGGTCGCTGGATGCTGAAAGAGCCCATCTGGGAAGAAAACAAGTAATTGCACGATTTCTTACAGTAAAAAGGCCGCCTGTCCGCTACGGATGGGCGGCTTTTTCTTCTGTTTCGGGTGGAAAACTTTGTCCTCCACGCTCGGTTCCGTAATGTTCTGAGCAGAATTCTTCATCCAGTACAATGGAGAAAAACGGGGTTCGCTTGTCGTAAATCTCCCGGTCGGTCGGTTGGGGCATTGTTAAGATAAAACGGATAAATTCCGGTGTCACCGGCCCGGCAATCACCTTTCCCCAGCTCCAGTCGGTGGGCAACAATGCACCATATTGAAGTGCGGCGTCTATGACTTCTGTTTCCTCATTCCAGCAATGAATCTGAAAATTTTTTGCCTTTTCCAGCTTTGCCTGCATCATCGCCCGCCAAGCGGTAAAATCATCTGAATCTTTTTGTTTTTCTGCACACATACGTATTTTTCCTCTTTTCCTGACAAATCTCCGCCGACTGATATTGCTAGTTTCAGTATAACACCCAGGCGCATACGGTAGCAACATCTGAAAAAAGATACCTACTTTTTTCACAATAAGGTCTTGACAGCGGATTCTGTTTGCGCTAAAATTCTGGCATATCAGTTACAAAATAGCGATGAAGGAAAGAGTAGCAATTCGCATTGGTCTTTTCAGAGAGCCCGAGTCGGTGAAAGCGGGCAGGACACAGGGTTGTGAAAATGGTTCCTGAGCTGCGTGGGCGAGGCACAAAGAGCGCTAAGGCCACGACGGGTACGCCCGTTAAAGCGTCCGGCTGTAACCACAGACCATTCCTGTGGCGCAGTTTTCGAGACTGACCTTGCGAAAGGCCAGTGAAGCAGGGTGGTACCACGTGAGCGTATTTGACAGCTCCCGTCCTTGTTTGTGCGTAAAGCACAAGCAGGGTCGGGAGCTTTTTTATTTGTTCTCGCCCCTGCAAATATCCGTACACAGGAATTTGTAACATTTGGAGGACAACATCATGAAGAACATCAACATTTCTCGCCGTAATTTCCTGAAGGCTGCTGGTCTGACCGCTATTGCAGCAAGCCTGCCCGTTACTTTGACCGCCTGCGGCAGCAAGGGCGCTTTCAAAATCGCAGTGCCCAACGACACTACCAACGAAGCCCGTGCTTTGCTGCTGTTGCAGGAAAACGGCATCATCACCCTGAAGGAAGGCGTGGACATCACCGCCACCAAGAAGGACATTGCAGAAAATCCGTACAACGTAGAAATCGTGGAAGTAGAAGCTGCACAGATTCCTAACGTGCTGAAGGATGTGGACTTTGCCGTCATCAACTCCAACTATGCAATCGCAGCCGGTATCGACCCCACCACCGCAGCACTGGTATCCGAGGGCGCTGCATCCAAGTATGTGAACCTGCTGTGCTGCAAGGACGGCAACCAGGACAGCCCCAAGGTCAAGGCACTGGCTGCTGCACTGTCCAGCAAAAAGGTTGCTGATTTCATCAACGAAACCTACGGCGGCGCAGTGGTTGCTACCGTAGAAAAACCGCTGGCTGACGGTCTGGCTGCTGACGTGGATTACGCAGCACTGAATGGCGAAACTATTTCCTGCGCTTGCAGCCCGGCGCCCCACTCTGAGATTCTGGCGGTTGCATCCGAGATTCTGGCTGACAAGGGCATTACTCTGGATATTCAGGAGTTCGATGATTACATCATCCCCAACTCTGTCGTGGAAGAAGGCACGCTGGATACCAACTACTTCCAGCATGAGCCTTACCTGAACGATTTCAACGCACAGAACAACACCCACATCGTCAATGTTGCCGGCATCCATGTAGAGCCCATGGGCATCTACGGCGGCAAGCAGAGCAGTCTGGACGTACTGGAAGGCTAATGCCACCGACAATTCCGCATTTTTCTGCTGCATCCCAAGGCGGTGCGGTAAATAGTAAGGAGCAGAACCCGTGATCGAAATCAAACATCTTTGCAAATCCTTTTCTGTAAAAGGCGGCACCTTTGACGCCCTACAGGACATCAATCTGAGCATCGAGGACGGCGACATTTACGGCATCATCGGTATGTCCGGTGCCGGCAAATCCACACTGGTGCGCTGCATCAATCTGTTGGAACACCCCACCAGTGGTACGGTATCCGTCAATGGCAAAGACCTTGGCAAGCTGACCGCTTCTGAGCTGCGTGATGCCCGCCGGGACATCACTATGATTTTCCAGCAGTTCAACCTGCTGATGCAACGCACCTGCCTTGCCAACGTGGTTTTCCCTATGGAACTGGCTGGTGTAAAGAAAGCGGACGCAGAAAAGCGTGCAATGGAATTGTTAACATTGGTTGGTCTACCAGACAAAGCGAACGCTTATCCGGCACAGCTGTCCGGTGGTCAAAAGCAGCGTGTTGCGATTGCGCGTGCGCTGGCAACCAACCCCACTGTTCTGCTGTGTGATGAAGCAACCAGCGCTCTGGACCCGGATACCACCCGCTCGATTCTGCGCCTGATTAAGGATATTAACAAAAAAATGGGCATTACCGTAGTGGTCATCACACACCAGATGAGTGTTGTAGAGGAGATTTGCTCTCACGTCGCAATTCTGGACGGTGGTCAGGTTGTGGAAGATGGCGAAGTTCGGGAAATCTTCCAGAATCCAAAGACGGATGCCGCACGCCGTTTGGTTTCGCCCAACCGTGGTGCAGCCAGCGTGGATTACTCCGCATTTGCACCGGACGATCATGTAGTGCGTGCCGTGTACGATGGCGCTTCTACCGATCAGCCGCTGGTGGCTTGTCTGGCACGCGATACCGGTTTGCTGGTCAGCGTCATTTCGGCCGATACCCGTGATATTGATGGACAGTGCTACGGCAGTATGCTGCTGCGTCTGCCCAAGGATACTGATGACGCACGCAAAGCTCTGGCATATATGCGTGACCAGCCCGGTGTGATTGTTGAGGAGGTGACCGGTTTATGAGTGAAATTATGAATGCAGCCTTCTGGATGGATATGGCCATTGCTGTGTGGGAAACGTTTTATATCACCATTGCCGCCACCACATTTGCCCTTCTGTTGGGTATTCCGCTGGGTGTTTTGCTGGTCGTTGGCGAGGAGAATGGTGTTCTGCCTTTGCCCAGCTGGCTGATGAAGCTGCTGAACGTAGTCATTAACCTGCTGCGATCGATTCCCTTTCTGATTTTAATGATTCTGGTGTTCCCATTGTCCCGCCTGATTCTGGGCACCACCGTCGGCACCAATGCCACCATCGTTCCGCTGGTGGTTGCAGCTTTTCCCTTTGTGGCACGCCTAGTGGAAACCTGCCTGCGTGAAGTAGATAACGGTGTCATCGAAGCCGCACAGAGCATGGGTGCAACCCCCCTACAGATCATCTGCAAGGTCATGCTGCCGGAAAGCCTGCCCGGTCTGATTGCCAACATCACCACCGCACTGACTACCATTCTGGGCTACTCGGCTATGTCTGGTGCCATTGGCGGCGGCGGTCTGGGTCAGGTCGCTATCAGCTACGGCTACTACCGCTATAACACGCCTGTCATGTTAGTAGCGGTCATTCTGTTGATCGTGCTGGTACAGTGCTTTCAGAGCATTGGTACCCATCTGGCTGTCCATTGTGACAAGCGTCTGCGCAAGTAAACTTTTGCTCCATTTGATTTCGACTTCTTACAATAAAAGAGCGGCACAGCGTTAACGAACTGTGTCGCTCTTTTTATGTTTGCTTTTCCAGCTTGAACCGCCACAATCTGTCCTGATCTTCCTGGCTGGCATAACCTATCCCCACACGTTTATCCGTGCATACCGTGCAGGAAAATCCGTCGTCTTCCAACCAAAGCTCCCCTGCTGTGTCCAGAACACTGCTTCGATTCAACGTTCCGGTTATTCTCATTGCTTTCGTCAAACGGCCCGGGCCTTCCGCTGTCACACAAGCTCGAATCAACACCGCCTGCGGCTCATTCACTGCACCTGTGACAATATTCAAAAGCCAGTGCATTCCATAACACAGATAGATGTAAACCGTTCCTGCTGGGCCATACATCACCTCTGTGCGTGGTGTACGCCCTTTATGCGCATGGCAGGCAGTATCCTCCTCGCCGCAATAGGCTTCGGTTTCGGAAATGCGCAAGCGCTGCTCTCCTTCTGCTGTGCGATGTACCAGCACTTTGCCGACCAACTCCCGCGCTACCGTCAGCGTATCCCGCTGAAAAAACTTCTGTTCCAGTCTGGGCATCCTATCGTCACCTTTCGCGTGTTTTGCCTCAGTATAGCACAGCTGCAGCTATTGACACAACAAAAGGCAGAACGAAGTCCGTTCTGCCTTTTCTGCTTGACTTAGCAGTACATTCCGTTTGCCTGCATATAATCCGATAGGCGTTTGCCGTGGTGCTGCTCCTGCTGTTCGATTCCGCTGAGCGCTTGACGCGCCTTTTCATCGCTGAACTCAAACACAGACGTATTGTAAGCGCTCGCCACAAACTTTTCGGTTGCCAGCAGATCATCCAACAAATACTGGTCCTGTTGCTTTGCCGCACGGCTTACTTTGGTTTTCAGCGTTTCCGGAGATTTCTCGCGCTTCTTTTCCACACCGCGGGGTTCGGGCACTGTACCAGCCAGCATCTGGCTCACCGTTTCGTAGTGCTGTTCTTCTTCCTGACCGATCTGATCAAACATCTGCTGCAGCAGTGGATCGTTTGCGGCCTGTGCAGCTTTACGATACTTTTCAGCACACATCTTTTCTTCATTCTGCAGGTCCTTTAAAAGGCTCTGCTCCTTTTTGGTAAAGGTCATGGTTTTGCCTCCTTTTGCTCGTGTGCGGGGCGGCTGCCCTGCTGTGCTTAGTCTTGTTGAATCGCCTCCGCTTTATGCAATCATAGAGAAATAAAAAAGCTTTCCAGCAAAAGAGTGGCATCCATTTATTTTCTGCGTCGCTCTGCCCAACAGAAACACTTATCCTATTGATGTACCCCAGATCGCACTTTCTATGCTTTTGCCGTAAAAAACACCGTATGAGAAATTCTCATACGGTGTTTCGTTTGGATTCGTACAAAATAAAAAGACACATCTTTCGATGTGTCTTTTTTGGTGGGCGCGGGTGGATTCGAACCACCGAAGCATTAAGCAGCAGATTTACAGTCTGTCCCCATTGGCCACTCGGGAACACGCCCATATTTAGTTATGTGTTCCGTCCCCCGGAACGCTTGATTATTATAACAAGAGATACAAAAAAAATCAAGTGTTTTTGCAAAGTTTTTTGAAAATCTTTTATTTTCTCGCTTTTTTCGCTTCCACTTTCCCATTTTTATAAAAATCTCTCACGATTATACAATCAGCAATACAAAAAGCATCTTTCCCCCAACCTTCATTTACTTTCCCCGACAATTTCATTATACTAATTTCAATAGCTTTGTACGTTAGATTATTTTCCTCCCATTACCGGAAAGGAGAGCATCTGCATGACTGTCGGACAACGTATCGCACAAAAAAGAATGGAGCTAGAGCTTTCACCAGCAATTCTGAGCACACGACTGGATATTGCGCCGCAAACCGTTTACGATTGGGAAAACGACATCGCGCTTCCTAATGTAAGTGACCTCATCACGCTCAGCAAATTTTTCTCTGTTTCTACCAGTTGGCTTTTAGGCATAGAGGAATCTGATGTAGAACTGACCGAGGAACAACTCACCCAGTTGCTGGAAGTCGTAAATCCGTATCTTGCCACCGAACCGAAGAAAGTTCCTGCTGCACCTACCTATAAAAAATGGGTACGTCCTTTACTTTGCATTTTTCTGATTGCTCTGTTGGTGCTGCTCTGGAATCTGTTCCAGTCCATTCAGCGTCTGCAAAATGATTCCAGCAATCTTTCCAACAGCATCACTCAGATGCAGCAATCGTTTTCCAATCAAATCGGAGATATTACAAATCAGGTGACCCACATACTGGAACAGCAAAACCAGCTGATTTCCCAATATGATGTGCTAATCACCAGCATGGATTTAACTGACAACACGGTTACCTTTGCGGTTTCGGCAACGCCAAAGACCTATATTGACGGTATGACTGCAACCTTTACTGCAGACACCGGCGAGGGAAATGCCGTAACGGCAGATGCTGCACTGGGCGCAAATCAAACCTTTTCTGCGCAGATTACTTGCCCTTTGACCGATCACATCTCCATCCAAGTGTTCTTAAAATCTGGCGATACGCAGGAAACACAGCTGTTAGAAGAATTTTACTCTCTATATGCAGATACTTTCCCAAAAGCAGATATTGTTGATTCGCTGTGGGGATCTACCAAGACGGGAAAAGATGGGCGTTTCCAATTTTCAGACACCCATGTCGATGTTTTTCTTTCCTCAAACAGTACCCCGTCTGTGAACGAATCTGCACCAGCTTATCCGAAACTACAATCCATCCGGGTTGGACTGTTCCGCAATCAAAAGCTGGTAGCCTGGTATGAACCGGACAAAACCGATCCCCTCCCACAAGATATGCTTTCCTATCACCTGCCGAACGATCTCTGGCTGGAGCCGGATGGTGTTTACCGCACTGCCGCTGTATTAACGGACACGATTGGTCGCGAATATGTTGTTCCCAGCGATTCTGCAGTAGAGTATAGCGCCGACGAAAATTTCACAGATCATTGTGACACTGTTCCGGACGGTGAGTGGGAATACTGATTTTCCATATTACTACAAAAAGGACAGCCGAAAGCTCGGCTGTCCTTTTTCAATCCTATCAAGTAAAAAGCCAGCCTTTCACCCGGAAAGACTGGCTTTTTTGGAGCTGATGACAGGAGTTGAACCTGCAACCAACTGATTACAAATCAGTTGCGCTGCCATTGCGCCACATCAGCATTACAAGGGATAGTTTAACATATCCCTCGTTTTTTTGCAAGTGCTTTTCTAATTCAGCCCAATAGTTTTTGTAGGCGGGCAAAATCTTCCAGCGTCAGCTTTTCCGGACGGATCCGTTCATCAAAGCCACCCGCACGCAATGCTTCCAGTACCGTTTCCTTGGGAATCTGCAAACCTGCTGCAATGGCGTTTGCTGCAGTCTTGCGGCGCTGACAGAATGCTGCACGCACAAGCTTGAAATATCCTGCCTCATCCTCAACCTGTACCGCCGGGGTATCCCGCACGTCCATGCGGATCACTGTGCTGGTTACCTTGGGAGCCGGATAAAAACTGCCCGGCTGTACATTGAACATCAGCTGTGCCTGTGCATAGTAAGATACGGCATAGCTCACCGCACCAGCAGTACGCGTACCAGGCGCACTTGCGAGACGTTCTGCTGCCTCTTTCTGCACCAAGACGGTAATACTTTCTACCGGCAACCGCTCCTCTAAAAGCTTCATCAAAATCGGGCTGGTGATGTAGTACGGCAAGTTTGCACATACTAACACGCGCATTCCGGGAAATTCATCTGCAATCAACTGCTTCAGGTCTGTTTTCAGCACATCGTTCAGCACGATTTTTACATTGTCGAACTCAGCCAGCGTTTCTGCCAGCATCGGCGGCAGGCGCTCGTCTACTTCAACAGAAACCACTTTTTTCGCACGCAGCGCCAGTTCTTTTGTCAACACACCGATACCGGGTCCGATTTCCAGCACGCCGCAGGTATCATCCACACCAGCGGCTTCTACGATTTTGGGGCAAACACCCGGATTGATAATAAAGTTCTGTCCAAAACCCTTGCTCAGTGCAAAATCATAGCGTTGGCAAAGGTCCCGAATAGTCGCCAGGTCGGTCAGATTTGGCATAGCTACTCCTACTTTCCTTTTCACCAGAGAAAAGCCCCCAGGCGCTTCCGGGGGCTTTTCATCGTTTGATTCGATTACTGTGCAGCTTTGCTGGAGGATACATTGGCATCCTCGTCAGCATTTTCTGCATCGGCATTTTCTTCGCCGTTTTCTGCTTCGGCGCCCTCATTGTTGGTGCTCTCTTGTGCAACGGTAGAACCGCCTGCCATGTCGATTGCAACCTTTGCAGCCTTCTGAATCTGAGGGTCGGTTTCGGGGGTGTAATCGTAGTACAGCACGATTTCATCATTGGACAGCGTACGCTCCACATCCACCGCCAAGCCCAGACCTTCGTAAGTAGAACCATCTCCTGCCAAAAGCACAGCAGTCGTCAGCGCAACGGCACTGCCGTCGCTGAGCATCTTGGGCGCACTCTGAATCGTACCCTTTCCGGCAGTATTTACACCAACCAGCTTTGCGCCTGCCAGAACACGTGCAGAAGCTGCAAACAATTCTGCACTGTTTGCTGTATTTGCATTGACTAAGCAGACAAACGGCAAATCCAAGCTGGTTTCACCTGCACTATACGCCAGCAGCTGGGTATCTTCATTGCGATACACCGCAGTTGCAATGGTACCAGCGGGGCAAATCAAATCGATTGCCTCGATGGCAGCTTCCATATTGGTACTGGTGTTATCACGCAAATCAAAGATAATACTCTGCACACCACTGCTCTTCAACTGCGTCAGGGCATAGTCCAAATCGCTGGCGGTCTTTTCTGCAAAATCCCAAATGCGCACATAGCCGCATGTTTCGCTGATGGGCGCGTATTCCACGGTATTCTCAACATAACCGCGGCGTGTAATCGTGTCTGTGTGCTCTTCGGCAGTCGTGCTAAGCCAGGTCAGCTCAACGGCCGTACCGTTTTCGCCACGCAAGAGCTTCTGTAAAGCCTCAGAAGTCGGAACACCCTTGGTATCCGTACCGTCAATGGTAGTAATATAGCAGCCCTTGGTCATACCACGTTCCTGTGCAGGTGTAGCATCATCGACATAAATGACCTTGGCATAGCCGGTAGAAACGTCTTTTACAACCTTAACGCCAATGCCTATCAGCGTACCGTTCTGGACCCTCAAAAGCTCATTATATGCCTCAGCGGTATAATAATGGGCATAGCGGTCACCGCTGCCCAGAATATAGCCGGATGCCAGCATATCATTCAGATTTTTTTCGTCGATCGGATAGTAGCCATTATCCCGCACATAGCGGTCGATTTCAGACAACTTCTGATACATACTCTCTTTTTCCTTTACGCTGGAAACCGTTTTGTCAAAAATACGCATTGCGGTTACCATCGTCATGGAAAAGGTAACTGTCATGGCCAGAATAACCACTGTGACTAAAAGACTAAGGGATACTTTCTTATTCATGCGTCGGCACTCTCCTTTCCGTTGTTCACGCTGCCATCATGTAAGCAACCTGCATTGCCAGACCACCTACGACAGAAAGAGTCATGATGCTTGCAATTACCAGGCACAAAACCCGTATCATTGCTTTCTTGTTTACTTTCATGTGTTTTCCTCTTTTGGAATTATTTCATCGGTATAAACTGTGCCGGATTGATACGGGTTGCCTTGTTTGCCACACTGTTGTGGATATTGCTTCCCTGCCACAGTTCCAAATGCAGATGGTTGCCCTGCGAACGTCCCGTATTGCCCACCTTACCGATCTGGGTACCGCGGGTCACATACTGACCTGCTGCTACACAAGGTGTTTCCAGCATATGGGCATATAGCGTAGAGTAGGTGTTTCCTTCGGACATCTGGCCATGGTAAATCAGCACATAGTTCCCATAGCCACCGCTGTTCCAGCCTGCATAAGTAACATAACCATCTGCTGCGGCATAAATCGGTGTCCCGGCAGGTGCAGCATAGTCCACACCGTAGTGGTATTTCTTACCGTTGAGCGAACGCGGCCCAAACAGCGAACTGATGCGGAACGTACCGGAACGCAACGGGCAGCCAAACGAACCATTAAAGCTCAAATCACCATGCGCATCCTGTGCGTTATTGATCTGTGCTTCAATCTGCTTTTGCAATGCCTCATAGTTCAGTTCGTCGCTGTCAACCATGTCCTGCACTTCTTGCTGGGCTGCTGTTGCTTCCTCCAAGTCCTTACCGGCATCTTTCAGTGCAACACCCAACTCATCCCGCTTTTTGTTCATTGCGGACTTTTGCTTTGTTAGTTCCGTATTAAGCTGTTCCATCTCTGCTTTTTTGGCTTCTAAATCAGCTTTGATCGCCTCCAGCTCAGCTTTTTCACTGCGAAATCCTTCCAGAATCTCGACATCCTTATTGGCAATGTCCTGCAAAACCTCCGGAAAGGTCAGCAACTGGTACAAATTCTTCACATTTGCCAGCATCGCCATGGCTCCCGCGTCATGTAGTTCCTGCATAGCAGCCATACGGCACTTAAAGTTTTCGTGTCGCTCGTGAATATCTTCTTCTTTCAGCGCAATTTCGCTTTCCTTTTCTTCGATTGCCTTCTGTGTATTATTCAAATCGTTCTGTACGGTAGCAATCGACTCCAGCAGTACACCAATCTGACTTTTCAGCGTACCGATCTGACCTTCCAGATTGTCCTTGCGCTTTTTGGCATCCGCAGTATTCCGTTTCATTTCCTGCAGTGCCGCTTTATCCTGTTCCAGCTTCTGCTCATAGTGCTCCAGCTGGTTCTGCAAATCTTCTACGCTGGTCTTTGCTAAAACGGTTGTAGGTGTTGTATGCATCAGCCCCAGGCACAGCATTACGCTGGCTAACAGCATGCTAAGGCTGCGAAAAAAACGGGAATGTTTTTTTTGTTTCATTCTGCGTTCTCCCTATCCTTATTATAATCAGACGTTCAGATGCTTGCGGACACTGGTTACACTGCCTAACCCGCCAATAATGATGCCACCCAGTACAAAGCCACCCAGCAGCCAGTACCATACTGCATCAAACGGCACAACTGAATCGCCCAGCAGCGTGCTCCAGAAACCAGTCAAATTTTCAGATGCCATCGTCAGTGCGTAATAACCGCTCAGGACAACCGCGCTGGCAATCGCACTGGCAATCAAACCTACACCCACGCCTTCCACAAAGAAAGGCCAGCGAATGAAGCCATCTGTCGCACCAACGTATTTCATAATGTTGATCTCACGACGGCGGGAATACACGCTCAGGCGAATGGTGTTGCTGATTACTACCAGCGAAACAATTGCCAGAACAGCAACCAGCACATAGCCCGCTACCACAACCACCTGCTGCACATTTACGAAAGCATGTGTCAAATCAATGGGCGCCGAAACGGTAACCACACCAGGGATCTGCTCCAACTCGGCAGTAATCTGCTCCATACGGTCCAGATCCTGCACCACAACACGGTAGTTTGCCTTTAGCGGGTTATCATCTTCAAACTCATCCCAAACATCGGCATATTCTTCCATATAACCACGATAGGTATCCAGCGCATCATCCTTTGATACAAAGGACGCACTGGTCACGCCTTCAATTTTCAAAATCTGTTTGCCGACTTCGTCGACTACAGCATCCTCTGCTTCCGGGTCAATATAAACGACCGTTTCGTTTTGGTTGCCCATGTACTCCACCAAACTGTTGACATTGGTAGTGAACAGCCATGCCACGCCCGTCAGGATCAGACACGCCGACAGAACCGCAATACCGGCAAGGCTCATCAGCCGATTGCGCGCCAGGTTGTGCAAACCCTGTGCAGACAAATATTTCATACAGGAACGGTTCATTCTTCGGTACCTCCTGCGTATTCTTCACCAGCGGGAATATCACTGACCACACGACCCTCGTCGATGGTAATGACACGCTTTTTGAAACGATGCACCAGCTCGTGTTCATGCGTAACAACGACAACGGTGATGCCTACGCTGTTGATTGCAGTAAGCAGCTCCATAATTTCGTAGCTCAGCTCTGGGTCAATATTGCCGGTTGGCTCATCTGCAATAATCAGCTGTGGGGTATGTACCAGCGCACGCGCCAGCGCTACACGCTGCTGCTCACCACCGGACAGCTCATTCGGGTAAGACTTTTGCTTATTTTCCAGACCGACCAACCCCAGCACATACGGCACACGGTTGCGGATGGTCTTTTCCGGCACATTGGTCACACGCATTGCGAATGCCACGTTGTCATAAGCGGTCATATTGGGAATCAGGCGGAAATCCTGAAACACAACACCCATCTGACGGCGGAAGTACGGGACCTCTTTCCTTTTCAGTTTTGCCACATCGTGGCCTGCCACCTGCACAACGCCATCGGTGGGGATTTCTTCCCGTAGAATCATCTTCAGGAAGGTAGATTTACCTGCGCCGGAACGCCCCAGCACAAAAACGAACTCACCCTGCTCAATGTGCAGATTCATATCGTTCAGTGCTTGGATCCCGCCGGGATAAACTTTAGAAACATGGTCAAATGTGATCATGGGCTCTCCTTATCGGCTTATCTTAAAAAATGGAATCTCGTTTTCGGAAAAAGGCATAAAAAAGACGCCTTTCACACGAAAAAGCATACGAAAGGACGAACAATTTGTCAACCCACTGTATACAAAAGGAAAAAGCCGCCGCCCGTTTGGCGGCGGCTTTTTGCAAAGTCAAATATTCCGTACCGCCAAAATCAATACTTTGCAGGATTGTTTGCCAGATACTTCTTGACCATCAATGCCACCTTAAAGACAATAGCGTCATCGAACTGGCGCAGATCCAGACCCGTGAGCTTCTTGATCTTTTCCAAACGGTAGACCAGCGTGTTGCGGTGTACGAACAAGCCGCGGCTGGTTTCGGATACGTTCAGATTATTCTCAAAGAAGCGCTGAATGGTGAATAGAGTCTCCTGATCCAAGCTTTCGATGCTGCCCTGACGGAATACTTCCTTCAGGAACATTTCACACAGGGTGGTAGGCAGCTGATAAATCAGACGTGCAATACCCAAATTGTCGTAGCTGACGATCTGCTGCTCGGTGTCGAACACCTTGCCGACTTCCATAGCAATCTGGGCTTCCTTAAAGCTGGTAGCCAGATCCTTTACATTAGAAATCGGTGTACCGATACCTACAACTGCCTTGATGTAATGCTCACCGGACAGGTTATCCACGATGCTGGCAGCCAGCTTTTCCAAATCCTTATGGTCGATGCCCTTGCGAATCTCCTTGACCAGAACGGTATCGGTCTCGCTGATATTGAAGACGAAGTCCTTCTGCTTATCCGGGAACAAGCTGTTAACCACTTCGTAAGCGGACAAATCGTTGCCGGAGGTGACACGAATGATCAACACTACGCGGGTCACATCGGTAGCGAAGTGCAGTTCGCGTGCCTTAGCGTAAATATCGCCGGGCAGGATATTATCCAGCACCACGTTCTTGATGAAGTTTGCCTTATCAAACTTTTCATCATGGTACTGCTTGATGCTCTGCAGGCTGATGGACAGCACTGTCGCAAAACGATCTGCCTCTTCGTCCACACCTTCTACAAACACAGCGAAATCGTTGTGCTTGGTGCCGGAGAACTGCTGGTAAGTGAATCCGTCTTTCGTAAACTTATCGCCAGCGGTCAAACGCTCAGCGACAAAACCATCACGAACTTCACCAATCTGGTTCAGTTCAGTGCAGGAAATGACTGCGCCGGTCTCGTCCACAACACCGATTACACGGTCGATTGCATCTTTCATCTGATAGATGACACCCTGGAACACTCTATTGGCCATATCCGTTATACCCCTTTTTTTATTCTATTGCCCAACTACAGCCGCAGTCAGGTCATATTGAACAATTCCATTCCTATACAATCTATATTTTACACAACGGAATTGTATTTCGCAACATATTTTCACAAAAAGATGCGGAAATTCTTGTATAAATTTTATGTTAAGGGATAAAAACGTCATTTCGTCAGCGTTTCCGTTCCCTACTCTACCGCGAAAATGTGTTGTTTTTTTGTAATCACGGCATTTTTTTCTGTGCAGCCTTGCGAATGATCTGCACTTCCCGCTCAGTCAGCGGTCGCCACTCGCCCGGCGCAAGATTTTTATCCAAGGCGATACCACCGATATCCTCTCGATGCAGCGTATTTACGCCTACACCATACACGCCGAACATCCGCTTAATCTGATGATATACACCCTGACGCAGCTGCACACGCACCAAAAATCCGTCCTCAGAAAGCGCCTTTACGCTAGCAGGTTCCATTGTTTGCCCGTCTGCCAGTATCACACCGGTTTCAAATCCCTGTATCATCTCTGCAGTCAACGGTGTATCAATGCCTACCACATAAGTTTTTGGCACATGATGTTTTGGATGCAGAATTTCATGGGCAAATGCGCCATCGTCTGTAATCAGCACAAAACCTGTACTTGTCTTGTCCAAACGACCTGCCGGGAACAATTCACGCCTTGGGAATTGTTCTGCCACCAAATCCACAACCGTTTTGTCACGCGGGTCACGGCTGGCGGAAACGATACCTTCCGGTTTATTCAGCATCAGGTAAACATATTCTGCAGCAGCTGTAACGCCTTTACCGTTTACAGTAACCTCCTGTGCCGGAGAAACTTTGGTATCACCTTTTTTGCACACCACACCATCCACAACGACCCGCCCTTTTGATAAAAGCTCTTTTGCCTGGCTACGGGTAATCGCTAATGCCTGGGTCAAAAATTTATCCAGACGAACCATTTCCATATGGTTTTCTCTCCCTTAAAAGCACCGATTTACGACACTCCAAATCATTGCAGCCGTATGCTTTGAAATCTTTTCTATTTTACCAGAAAGCAGGTCAGTTTTCCACCGCCTTCTATTTTTCTGTGGAAATGATTGACGATTGAGCAGAAAAAAGGGCGAACCGCCAAATTTGCGATGCGCCCTTTTTTTATTCTATCCGAATTCGGTATACAGATTACAGCTTGAAGTACTCTACGCCAGCCTCAAACAGCGGCTGGTACTTGTTGCCGGGAACATTCTTGTACAACATGTCAGCACTGCGCTCGGAGTGCCCCATCTTACCAAAGACACGGCCGTCCGGGCTGGTGATGCCCTCGATTGCCATTACACTGCCATTGGGATTGAAGCGGCGATCCATAGTGGGCGCACCGTTCAGATCAACGTACTGGGTAGCAATCTGACCATTCAGAACCAGCTTAGCCAGCAGCTCATCGTTTGCCACAAAGCGGCCCTCGCCGTGGCTAATTGCAACGGTGTGCTCCTCGCCCAGCTCACACTTGGACAACCAGGGGCTGCCGTTGGATGCAATACGGGTGCGAACCAGCATACTCTGGTGGCGACCGATGGTATTAAAGGTCAGAGTTGCGTCATCCTCCGTGATGGGGCGGATATCACCGTAAGGAACCAGGCCCAGCTTAATCAGTGCCTGGAAACCATTACAGATACCCATCATCAAACCGTCACGCTGCTGCAGCAGGCGGCGAACTGCTTCGGTAACTGCGGGATTGCGGAAGAAGCTTGCGATGAACTTTGCACTGCCGTCCGGCTCGTCGCCGCCGGAGAACCCACCGGGCAGCATCACAATCTGGCTTTCGTCGATTGCCTTGACCAGCGCTTCGCAGCTCTCTGCAACAGCTGCTGGAGTCAGGTTGTTGACAACCAGAATCTTTGCGTCAGCACCGGCACGGCGGTAAGCGCGAGCTGTGTCGTATTCGCAGTTGGTGCCGGGGAATACCGGGATGATGACCTTGGGCTTTGCGATACCGATGTGAGGCGCAGCCGGTGCATCCAGTGCGCCGTTTAGCTTCTGCACGGTAGCGCCCTGCTTGCGGTACGGGAACACAGGCTCCAGCTTGCTTTCCCACAGCTCCTGCAGAGCAGCGCTGTCCAGCTCTTCGCCGCAAGCGGTGAAGGTGTAGCTCTCAGCGGTCTTACCCAGAACACGACCCATGCTGATACCGTCAGCCAGTTCTACAACAAAGCTGCCGTACATCGGGCGGAACAGTTCTTCCATCTCGACGCTTGTATCTGCTGTGAAACCAATCTGGTTGCCCAGCCCCATCTTGAACAGAGCTTCTGCAATGCCGCCAAAGCCAACGCTGGATACAGAACAAACTACGCCGTCACGAATCAGCTTTTCGATGGTCTCATAGACCTTCTTCTGGCTTTCCAGATCCGGCACCAGACCATCTGCATAGTCAGGGCTGAACAAGCAAACGGTGCTGCCCTTGTGCTGGAATGCAGCGGTGGTCACATACTGGGTCTTGCCCACAGCGGTAGCAAAGCTGACCAGCGTGGGGGGGACATCCAGACCTTCAAAGCTGCCGGACATACTATCCTTGCCGCCGATGGAGCCAACGCCCAGACCAATCTGTGCGTCCAGCGCACCCAGCAGAGCTGCCAGAGGCTTGCCCCAGCGCTCGGGGGTATCATTCAGACGCTCAAAGTAT
Organism: Faecalibacterium sp.; assembly: GCA_029264955.1. Classification (GTDB taxonomy): domain Bacteria; phylum Bacillota; class Clostridia; order Oscillospirales; family Ruminococcaceae; genus Faecalibacterium. The sequence goes on from JARHYC010000026.1 coordinate 51,157, forward strand.
TCCTGGAAGGTCAGGTAAGCGTCCTCATAGCGGAAGCCAGATGCTACCAGCTTGGTAACACTTTCCACAACGCTGATCAGTGCGCCGCGGTACTGATCTGCGCTCATCAGATACGGATTGAAGCCCCATGCCATGCCGCTGCAGGTAGTGGTTTCTCCATCAACCGGCAGCTTTGCAACCATGGACATTTCAGGGGTCAGCTGACGCTCACCGCCGAAGGGCATCAACACGGTAGCTGCACCGATGGTGGAGTCGAACCGCTCAGACAGGCCCTTCTGGCTGCAAACATTCAGATCGCTGACCATGTTGTTCATCTTTTCGCCAAAGCTTTCGCCTGCCCACTGGGGCTGCCAAGTGGTGCCGCGCAGAACATGGACATTCTGGTGCTTTTCTGCACCGTTGGAGTTCAGAAATTCACGGCTGATATTGACGATGGACTTGCCGTTCCAGTCCATAACCAGACGAGCCTGCTCGGTAACATTTGCCACCGGGGTAGCCTCCAGGTTTTCTTCGTGTGCGATAGCGATGAAAGCATCTACATCCTCGGGAGCCAGTGCAACAGCCATACGCTCCTGGCTTTCGGAAATTGCCAGCTCGGTGCCATCCAGACCGTCATACTTCTTGGTGACCTTGTTCAGATCAATGTGCAGACCATCTGCCAGCTCACCGATTGCAACGGAAACACCGCCTGCACCGAAATCGTTGCAGCGCTTGATCATTTCGCAGGCATCTTTGCGGCGGAACAGACGCTGCAGCTTGCGCTCGACAGGAGCGTTGCCCTTCTGCACTTCTGCACCGCAGGTTTCCAGACTCTCCAGCTTGTGTGCCTTGGAAGAACCAGTTGCACCACCGATGCCATCACGACCGGTACGGCCGCCCAACAGAACAATCACATCACCGGGTGCGGGGCACTCACGGCGGACGTGGTCAGCTGGGGTAGCACCAACAACAGCGCCGATTTCCATGCGCTTTGCCACATAGCCGGGGTGATACAGCTCATTGACCTGACCAGTAGCCAGACCGATCTGGTTGCCGTAGCTGGAGTAACCAGCAGCCGCAGTGGTAACCAACTTGCGCTGGGGCAGCTTGCCCTCCAAAGTCTCGGAAACAGGAACCAGCGGATCACCTGCGCCCGTCACACGCATTGCCTGATACACATAGCTGCGGCCGGACAGGGGGTCTCGGATTGCACCGCCGATGCAGGTAGCTGCACCGCCGAAGGGCTCGATTTCGGTGGGGTGGTTGTGGGTTTCGTTCTTGAACAGGAACAGCCAATCCTGGTCTTCGCCGTCTACGTCGCACTTGATCTTGACAGTGCAGGCATTGATTTCCTCGGACTCATCCAGATTCTTCAGGATGCCGCGTGCCTTCAGCGCCTTTGCACCGATAGTGCCCATATCCATCATGCAGCGGGGCTTGTTCTCGCGGCCCAGCTCGGTGCGCAGAGCCATGTAACGCTCAAAAGCAGCCTGCACAACTTCGTCGTCGATCTGCACATCATCCAGGATCGTACCGAAGGTGGTGTGGCGGCAGTGATCGGACCAGTAGGTGTCGATCATCTTGATTTCGGTAATGGTGGGGTCACGCTGCTCTTCGCGGAAGTACTTCTGGCAGAATGCGATGTCGCCATCGTCCATAGCCAGCCCTTGCTCGCGGCGGAACTTGCTCAGACCTTCTGCATCCAACTCATTGAAGCCGCCCAGCACAGCAACCTCGGTGGGTACTGCATATTCCATCTTCAGGGTTGCCTTTTCTTCCAGGCTTGCTTCACGTGCTTCCACAGGGTTGATGACATACTTCTTGATGGCCGCCAGTTCCTCGTCTGTCAGCGCGCCTTCCAGCAGGTAAACGCGTGCAGAACGCACCAGCGGGCGGTCGCCCTGGCTGATGAGCTGAATGCACTCAGAAGCGGAGTCTGCGCGCTGATCAAACTGACCAGGCAAATATTCCACAGCAAATGCCACGCCGTCCTGTGCCGGAATCTGGCTGTAAATGAAATCCACCGGCGGCTCGCTGAACACGGTGGTGCTGCACTGAGTGAACAGCTCAGAGGAGATACCCTCCACATCATAGCGGTTCAGCAGGCGCAGGCTGGTCAGATGCTCAATGCCCAGCAGGCTGATGAGTTCTTCCTGCAGACCTTTTGCTTCGCCGTCAAAGCCGGGTTTCTTTTCCACATAAATACGATACACCATAATCGCACATCTCCTCCGTGTTTATACGTTTTGGGCTTCCAGTGCCTTCAGGGCACGGGCGCCGATGTCGGTACGCTTGTGCATTTTTTCAAAGTGAATGGTTTCGCAGGCTTCGTATGCCTTTTTCAGTGCAGCGGGCAGATCTTCTGCCGTTGCGCTCACACCCAACACACGACCGCCAGCGGTAACCAGCTTGCCTTCCTTCTGGGCGGTACCGGAATGATACACGGTTACGCCATCCAGGGGCTGTGCTAGCTGACCATTTTCCAGACCGCTGATTTCCTTGTTCTTTTCGTAGGCAACCGGGTATCCGCCGGAAGCCAGAATTACACAGGCAGCTGCGCCGGCGGAGAACCTGACCTCTACATCTGCCAGGGTTTCATCCGTAGTAGCGCGCATGATTTTCAGCAAATCGCTTTCCAGCAGCGGCAGAACAACCTGCGTTTCCGGGTCACCAAAACGGCAGTTGTACTCAATCACCTTGGGGCCGTCCGGGGTCAGCATCAAGCCAAAGTACAGGCAGCCGTGGAAGGGGCAGCCTTCTGCCTGCATCGCACGGATAGTGGGCAGGAAGATTTCTTCCATGCAGCGCTCTGCCATAGCGGGAGTGTAGTAGGGGTTCGGTGCAACTGTACCCATGCCACCTGTATTCAGACCGGTATCGTTGTCACCTGCACGCTTGTGGTCCATGCTGGAAACCATCGGCTTCAAGGTCTTGCCGTCGGTAAATGCCAGAACGGAAACTTCGGGGCCAGTCAAAAATTCTTCCACGACCACGTTGTTGCCGGATGCGCCGAACTTCTTGTCCAGCATGATTTCACGCACGCCAGCTTCCGCTTCGGCTTCATTCTCACAAATGAGAACGCCCTTGCCCAGTGCCAGACCGTCCGCCTTGATGACAACCGGGTACTTTCCTTGGCTGCGGATATAATCCATGACACTGGACGGATCATCAAACACTGCATAGCCTGCGGTAGGGATGCCGTATTTCTGCATCAGATTCTTGGAGAACACCTTGGATGCTTCGATCCGGGCAGCAGCCTTGTCCGGACCAAACGCCGGAATGCCAACCTTTGCCAGTTCGTCCACCATGCCCAGCGCCAGCGGGTCGTCCTGTGCAACGACTACATAATCAAACTTTTCTTCTGCGGCAAAAGCCACCATTGCTTCTACATCAGTGGCTTTGATATCTTTGCAGATTGCGTCGCAAGCGATACCGCCGTTGCCCGGTGCGCACCAGATCTCGGTGCAGTCAGGACTTTTTTTCAAGGCTTTGATGATGGCGTGCTCACGGCCGCCGCCACCTACAACAAGGATTTTCATGTTTTTTCAGCACTCCTTTACGCTACTTTGTAAATAGAGATGACATCCGATTGATAGACCTGTTCGAAACAGGCAAACTGTGCATCACTGCCCGCAGAAAGCGCATGATACACGAGATAGGTCACGCCGGTTTCCCGACAAATTTCTTTTACCTCTTCTTTGGTGGTATCCGGCGCAAAAAGACGGCACATCTGGTCGTAGCGTGTCATCACATCGCCGGCGTTATCGCCCATATTGGAGACGGCATACTTAAAGCTCTCACAATAAGCCTGCCGACCAGAAAGTCCGGTGTACACATTGGATAATCCCTCCAGTGCAGTACCCGTGTGCATCCGATTGGTGGCAAACAAGGTATCTTCTTCCATGTTTTCTGACAGCCAGACACAGGCTTCTTCTTCCTGTGCGGTCAGCGGATAATACCGTTCGTCCGGCAAACCACCTGCCAGCTGACTTGGTGCGGTGCGCACCAGCCACACACAAAGCAGCAGGTTCGTTGCACAACCAACTGCCAGTAGCAACGCACATCCGACTTTTGCCATCCGTGCCAGCCAAGCCGTAACGGTACCGCGGCAAGCCGATAATTTGTACCACAGTTCCGGCAGGCGGTCCAACAAGACCAGCCCCAGACAGAACAAAGCCAGAACGAAGAAGTATAACTGGCTGGAAGAATAATGGTCAAACCAGAAAAACGCGGCCAGACCGCCCACAATGCAGGCGTGCCAAGTCAGGCGCTGTGCGCTCACTTTGCCCAGATGGAACAAATCCTGCACAGCAACTACAACCCACACGCAGAATACTGCGGGTGCCGCCAGCAACGATTGTACCAACCAAAGTACCGGCAGAAACACCATCCACAAACCGGCGAAGCGAATTCGCAGCGCCTGCAAAATGCTGGCGAAGAAATACAGATTCAAAGTACCCGTCAGGGAGAAGGACATACTGGAGTCAGCACCTGCCGAAAAGCATAGCACATACACCAGCCAAAAGCCCACCGGAACCAAAAAGAAAAACCGAATCATTCCAGCGGAAGCACGCCGTTTGGTGCGGGTTCCGGTAATCGCACGCACGAGAAAGGCACAGAGCAGTGCCAGTGCCAGGATAGCAGCCTGCGGACTCTTGGCGAACACCAGCAGGTAAAAGACTGCCACCGCAGCCGCCCATAACCCAGACGGTGCATTCCAGCTGCTTTGCTCCAAAACGGCAAAGACAGCAAAAAATGCAGCCAGCATCACAAAGGCAGTTGCCTGGCCGTTGATGTTGGAAACCACATACAACGCCATCACGTTACCAAAACGACCGGTACCGTTCGCCATTACCTTCCACAAGCTGGCGCATCCAAGCCATAGAGGCAGGCTTGCCAGCAGCAAGGGACGAATCGAAGCATTTTCGCTCCACAGGGCTTTGCCCAGACTGTACAGGCACAAAATCATTGCCGCCACAATGGGTGCATAGCCGTAAAAGCCTACCACATCATAAGCCGGCATACGGGTCAGCATACACAGACCTGCGCCCCACAGTTCAGTCAGAAAGTGATAACTGACCGTTACGCCGTTCACGCGTAAATCCGCCATAGGGAACCCCGCCAGAAGGCTTTCGGTGTTGCCCAGATTCCAGAAGAAATCCTGACTGGGACGTGCCACCGTGACAATTGATGGGTGCATATATCGAATCGCCCACAGGGCGTTCAGCAAAACATAAACCGCCCCGATTACGGCTAAAACCCAGATTTCCTGATTCGGGCATTTCAGCGGGTGTTCACCTTTGTGGCGCTGCACCAGCCAAAGCACCCAGCCTGCAATCACCCACATCCACAAAAGCAGGTGCAGCTCAGTCATACTGGCCAGCAAAGTGACCAACGCAAACGCTGCACCGCCAAAGACCACATCCAATACTGGATGAATGGTTTCAGGAGCATCTTTGCAAAGCAAAACACGCAGCGCACTGCCGGGACCATACACAGCCAGTACAGCCGCCAACCAAACCCATATCGCAGACAAAGCACTTCCACCACAGCGGGTGTACAATACCAATGCTGCAATCAAAAGACTTGCGGTGATACTGCCGCAAATCAGCGGCAGACGGGGTAGCTGCTTTTTTGTAGGCTGCGAAGCGGGCATAGAATCAAGTCCTCATTTTTCTAAAGAATTAGTGGTGGAACAGTCGAATTCCACAGAAAGCCATGGCGATGCCATACTTGTTGCAGGTGTCAATCACCTGCTGGTCACGAATGGAACCGCCGGGCTGTACGATCACCGTAACGCCGGAACGACGTGCGCGCTCAATGTTGTCACCAAAGGGGAAGAATGCATCACTGCCCAGCGCCACACCGGTAACCTTGGACAGGTATGCCTTCTTTTCTTCTGCGGTCAACGGCTCAGGCTGCCGGGTAAAGGTTTCTGCCCAAACATCATCACCGATAACATCTTCGGGCGTATCGCCGATGTAAACGTCGATTGCATTGTCGCGGTTGGGCTTTGCAACATCATCACGGAAAGGCAGGTTCAGCACCTTTTCCATGTGGCGCAGCTGCCAGTTGTCCGCCTTCTGACCTGCCAGGCGGGTACAATGTACGCGGCTCTGCTGACCAGCACCAACGCCGATGGTCTGGCCATTCTGTACATAGCAGACGCTGTTGGACTGGGTGTACTTCAGCGTAATCAGGCTGATAATCAGATCACGCTTCTGGTCCTCGGTCATGGCCTTATTCTCGGTCACGATGTTGTTCAGCATGGTGTCAGCGTTGATATCCAGCTCGTTACGGCCCTGTTCAAAGGTAATGCCGTAAACCTGCTTGCGCTCGATGGCAGCGGGCTTGTAGCTCGGGTCGATCTGCACCACGTTGTAGTTGCCCTTCTTTTTGCTGGACAAGATAGCCAGAGCTTCCGGCTCATAACCGGGAGCGATGATGCCGTCAGAAACTTCGTGCTGAATCAGCTTTGCGGTGGGCACATCGCACACATCGCTCAGAGCGATCCAGTCGCCGAAGCTGGACATACGGTCCGCACCGCGAGCGCGTGCATATGCACAGGCCAGCTCAGACAGCTCTGCATCCGGAGCAATGTGATACATTTTGCGCTCCACCTCGGTCAGGGGCAGGCCCAAAGCAGCGCCAGCCGGAGAAACGTGCTTGAAAGAAGCTGCTGCGGTTTTGCCGCAAGCGTGCTTCAGCTCGGTTACCAGCTGGATACTGTTCAGTGCATCCAGGAAGTTGATATAACCAGGCTTGCCGTTTAATACGGTAACCGGCAGGTCGCTGCCGTCTTCCATATAAATACGAGAAGGCTTCTGGTTCGGGTTACAGCCATATTTCAGTGCCAATTCATTCATGGAGATAACTTCCTTTCTATCGCACAGTACGTTTTATTCCATTTCCTCGGGCAGCAGAGCGGGCTCTTCAGGATCTTCCAGATCGCTGTCCACGGCATCGTACTTATTATAAATCATGTCACCGCTTTCGCCGGTTTCCAGATCGATCACACGCGCAAAGAAGCTGACCTTGTTTTCCTCGTTCAAGCTCTGCCAGATACCGTTAGCAAACTCGCCGATGGTCTTGGGGCAGGCAAAACGCAGAGGTTCGCCCTCAAAGCTGGGAATCGGGTTGCCGTTGCACTTGTAGGTGCTGATGAAATGACCCTCGCCAGCAACCGGCTGACCATAATCAAAGAAGTAACGCTGGACACTGTCACCGTTGCCGTCAGCAGACTTCAAAATGCTCATACGGTAGCTGCCATCCTCAAACACAATACCGGAAATACGCGGGGTGTAGTTGGGTGCGTCCGGCTCAAAGGTGCGGGTGCGCAGGGCCTGTTCAAAGCTCTTACCACGGCTCATCAGATCGTAAATGGTATCGGTCTGGTCGCCATTGGTGACGATGTGGGTCTTACCCAGAGTCAGTACCGGGTTGTAGATAATCAGGCTGGGGTCTTCCAGCTTAGCCGGGTCAGCAGCCTTGGTTTCAATGCCGCCGCGCTCGGGCACCGGCTCAAACACGCGGTTACGACTGTTTTCGCTGCGGCCCATAATCCAGTAGCCAATGAAAACCTGCTTTGCGTCCGGCGCCATTGCGATTGCAATGCCGCGGCCGGGATATTCGTTATTGGCCAGATACTGGCACAGATCGATTTTTTCCATGTTTATTCCACCTTTATTCACTATGCACACGCGATTGTGTATCGAAATCAGATTTCGCCGTCGCACACCATACGGATTGCCTGGGGCAAAATCTTCCACTCAGCCTGCTCCATCACACGCTTCTGCAGCGTTTCGGGGGTATCGCCGGGCTGAATTTCTACCGCCTTCTGCAAAACGATGGGCCCGCCGTCGCACTCTTCATTGACAAAATGTACCGTTGCACCAGTCACCTTGCAGCCGCGTGCCAGCGCTGCCTGATGGGGGCGCAGACCATACATACCAGGGCCGCAGAAGCTGGGGATCAGTGCAGGATGTACGTTCAAAATGCGGTTGGGATATGCTGCCACAACCGATCGCCCCAGCACAGACAGGAAACCCGCCAGAACCACCAGATCGATCTGATGGCTTTTCAGGGTGTCCAGCAGTGCCTGATCGAAGCTCTCGCTGTCCGCATAATCCTTGCGGGAAACCACAATACTTTCCACATCAGCTGCTGCTGCACGCTCCAGTGCATAAACGCCGGGCTTGGATGCCACAACCAGCGTTACACGGCCGTTGGGGTTTTCACCCCGTGTCTGACTATCTAAGATAGCCTGCAAATTCGTGCCGCCGCCGGAAACCAAAACTGCGATGTTTAGCACAGCTCCACCTTCTCTTCGCCTTCCACGATGTGGCCCAGCTCATAAGCCTGGATGCCGTTTTCTGCCAGAGCTGCCTTAGCCGCTTCTACAGTTTCGGGGCTGACGATCATAGCCATGCCAACGCCCATATTAAAGGTATTGAACATATCACGCTCCGGAATGTTACCAGCCTTCTGGATCAGGTCGAAGATGGGCAGCACGCGGATATCCTCGCGCTTGATCTTCGCGCACAGACCATCGGGGATGCAGCGGGGCAGATTCTCATAGAATCCGCCGCCGGTAATGTGGCTGATACCATGTACTTCGGCGGCTTCCAGAGCAGCCAGAACCGGTTTAACGTAAATGACAGTGGGCGTCAGCAAAGCTTCGCCCAAGGTCATGCCCAGCTCATCATAGTACTTGTTCAGGTCTGCGTTCTCCACGTCGAATACCTTACGCACCAGGGAGAATCCATTGGAGTGTACACCACTGGAAGGCAGAGCCAGAATCACATCGCCGGGCTTCATTTTGTTCTGATCCAGAACCTTCGCCTTGTCCACGATACCAACCGCAAAACCAGCCAAATCGTAATCATCGGGAGCCATAGTACCGGGATGCTCAGCGGTTTCGCCGCCGATCAGAGCGCAGCCAGACTGAACACAGCCTTCAGCAACACCGGAAACCAGCGTTGCAACCTTTTCCGGCTCGTTCTTGCCGATTGCAATGTAATCCAGGAACAGGATGGGCTTTGCGCCGCAGCAGACAATGTCGTTGACACACATTGCGACACAGTCGATACCAACGGTATCATGCTTGTCCATCAGCTGTGCGATACGCTGCTTGGTGCCGACACCGTCCGTGCCGGAAACCAGCGTAGGCTCCTGCATGCCGGTGATGTCAGGGGTGAACAGGCCGCCAAAGCCGCCGATGTCCGAAACCACACCGGGGATCATGGTACGGGCAACGTGCTTTTTCATCAAGCGAACGCCTTCGTAACCAGCGGTGATATCAACGCCAGCTGCGGCGTAGCTTGCAGAATAACTCTTTTCCATGATGCTGTCTCCTTTACCGTTCCGTTTGTGTTGATTCGTATTAAAGTGCTGCGGCTTCCACCTGCAGCTTAGCTTCTTTTTCTGCAATCTGATTTTCCATATCCTTGCGGGCAGCTTCCAGCTTTGCATCCAATACTTCATCACCCAGAGCCAGGATTTCCGCAGCCAGCCATGCAGCGTTCTTTGCACCATTCAGTGCAACGGTTGCCACCGGGATACCGCTGGGCATCTGCACCGTAGCCAGCAATGCATCCAGACCGTCCATTGCGCCGCCCTTCATGGGGATGCCAATTACCGGCAGGGTGGTGTTTGCAGCAAATGCACCAGCCAGATGTGCTGCCATTCCGGCAGCGCACAGAATCACGCCGAAACCATTTTTCTTGGCATTCTTGGCAAACTCTGCCGCAGCAGCCGGAGTACGGTGTGCGCTGAGGATATGTGCCTCAAACGGGATATCCAACGCTTTCAGCTGTGCGCAGGCACCTTTCACAACCGGCCAGTCACTGTCAGAGCCCATGATAACTGCTACTTTACGAATCATTGCGGTTCCTCCTCTTTCAAACAAAAAAGGCTGTGGTACACCTGTACCACGGCCTTTGGCTTATTTTCTTTGTGAAATGGCGCAGAAAGGTGCAGCGATGCCTTTATCAGCGGTGTAAAACACATAGCGTTCCGTGTTAAAACCCTTACTCTGCATCCCTTTTCCTCCATAGCCATTTACCAATTCGCTTCAATTTTACGTCAATTTTTGCGTTTTGCAAAGGGCTTGGAACCATTTTCAGCCAAGTGTCCTTTCTGTGCAAAGGCCATTTGTTCTTTTTGTCAATATTCACCACAACAAACGTCCATAAGTCATACTTCTCCGTCAATCTGCACGATGAAAAATCAAATCAAATGTAGTTGCGCGCGCCGCAGCAATCAAATCCTTGGGTGCGCAGCATACCTGCGTTCCAATACGACCGCCGGAAACATACATTTTTTCCTGTTCCAGTGCGCTGCTATCAAATACTGTGACGAACTGCTTTTTCATGCCTACCGGGCTACAGCCCCCACGGATATAACCTGTTACTTTATTGATTTCCGCCACCGGAATCATGGCTACACTTTTCTGTTTGACGGAACGGGCAGCAGCCTTCAGATCCAGCTCTTCTGCCACAGGGATGACAAACACATAATAATTCCGGTCTGCGCCCTGTGTCACCAACGTCTTGAACACTTCTGCCACATCCTCGTTCAAACTGTGCGCCACAGTTACGCCATCAACCGCTACACCATCCTCGTGGGGATATTCATGCGCAGTATACGCAACCTTACATTTTTCCAGATACCGCATCGCATTGGTTTTTGCCTGTTTGCCCATATGTTTGACTCCTTTATATCATTGCTGTGTTTATTGTAGCACCATCTTCTGGAAAAAGGAATGCCGCACCGAAGAGATTTCTTGTGCCTAAGTGTGGCGAAATGCGTAAAAAATGGGTATAATACAAGAGATGATTTTACCGCGGCGGTATATTCCGCCGGGAAAGGGATACACTTATGAAAGCACATATTGCCCGCAACCAGTTTTCTGGCATACCTACGCTGCTGACTTGGAATCTGAACACAGGTGACCGTGGTAAGCTGGATGGCATCGCAGATGCCTTCAAGATGCGCGTTGTTGTCGTAGGCCCAGAAGATATCGGCTGCACGGTAGCTCAGCTCTTAGGCGAACCGGGGCGGAATGCCGCACCGTCTGCTGTACCTGCTGCTACCCCCGCTATGCTGATGGCAAACTTTACCAACCAGCAGATCGACCACTTGCTTGGTCTTTGCCGCCAGATGGAGGTGTACGCTCCACTGAAAGCAGTTGCAACACCTTCCAACCAACGTTGGAGCTTTGCATATCTGCTGGAGCATCTGGCTGAAGAACACGCAGCCTATCAAGCTGCACAAAAACAACCGTAAAATTTTAGCAAGCTTTCCTTTTACATAGCACCCGTTTGGGTGCTGTTCACTGTGAAAGGAGAACCTCATCTTATGAAAAAGACTCTGTTTAGCCTGATTCTTGCTTCTGTCATGGCGCTGGCGTTCAGTGGCTGCTGGGGTGAAAGCAAGACACCAAGCTCCACCCCCCGCCCTTCGCCTACGCCCACACATTCTGCCGAGCCCTCTCCCTGGCCCGAGCAGACCTCAGATGCCAAACCCGACGCTTCTATGATGCCCAACGCATCTGCCAATCCCAGTGCAGCACCCGACAGCAGCGCTGCGCCCCGCGCACGCACCGCACGATGATGCTTGCGCTGCTTTCCTTTTTTGAGTAAACTATACGCAGGAAAGTGACCCCGCCCCGGTTCACCGCCGGGGCTTTTTTTATGGAAAGGATACTTATGAAAAAGATTATTTCTTTACTTGCCGCCTGTGCACTGATGCTCGGCGTACTGTCCGGCTGCGCTGATAGCTCCAAGCCGCAGGAAGATACAAACCAGATGCAGCGCTATACGGCTGCTTTTTACGATGTTTTCGACACCGTCACCACCGTGATCGCCTATTCTGACAGTCAGGAAACCTTTGACGCACAGATGGAAGCGCTGCACGAGGATTTGATGCAGTACCACCAGCTGTTCGATATCTATAATGAATACGAAGGCATGGTGAATCTGGCTACTGTCAACCGCACAGCTGCACAGGGGCCTGTAAAAGTGGACCCGCGCATTCTGGATATGCTGTTGGAAGCCAAAGAGCAGTACAAGGTCACACAAGGGCAGACTAATATCGCCATGGGCAGTGTGCTGGTTCTGTGGCATGATGCTCGTGAAGCTGCTGTGGATGGCATCGGTATCCCGCCGGAGCAGGCCTTGCTGGACGAAGCGTCCGCGTTTACCAATATCGACGATCTGATTATTGATGCAGAGGCTGGTACCGTCTACTTTGCAGACCCCAATCTGCGTCTGGATGTGGGCAGCTGCGGTAAGGGTTACGCCTGCGAGATGACCGCACGCGCTGCTGAGGAACGTGGTCTGACCAGCGCACTGATCAGCGTGGGCGGCAACCTGCGTTCCATTGGTACAAAACCGGACGGACGTTTCTGGACGGGTGGTGTAGAAAATCCCTGGGACCCTGAAGCAATGGGTAACACCGGCAAAACGCTGGCTGCCGTCAACCTAAAAGACAACGGGGCCATGGTTACCAGCGGCGACTACCAGCGTTATTTCACCGATGCCGAGGGCGTGCGCTATCATCATCTGATTGACCCTGACACCCTGCAGCCTGCACGAAACTGCAACAGCGTCACTGTTATCACATCGGATTCCGGTCTGGCAGACTGCCTGTCTACCGGTTTGTTTTGCATGACACCGGAAGATGGTCTGGCTTTGGTGGAAAGCTTGGACAATGTAGAAGCTTTCTGGTGCCTGACCGATGGTACCACCCAGCAGTCCAGCGGCTTTGCAAACCACATGGTGCAAAACTGATTCCACGCATCAAAAGCACAGCAAATTTTCTGCTGTGCTTTTTCTTTTACTCTGCCCTGTGTTTCCTGTGCATATTCATACGGGTTTCCCGTGAAACTTCTGTATCAATTTCCAACTTTATCTTTCTTTTTACACGCTATGGGCGTATAATAAAATTCAGTTTGGTCTTTTCCTAACACGAATATGAAGCCACAATAAAAAACAGGAGGTTCTCCCCTTGAAACTGAAACTGATGTGTGCAGCTATGAGTCTGATGCTGCTTTGCACCGCTTGCGGCGCATCCTCGAACTCTTCTTCTGAAGCAGAAGCTACGCCCTCGCCCTCTCCGGAAAACGTGATGTCTTCTGACACCTTCAAAGAGGCATCCCAGTATGACTACGCAAATTACACCGACAGCCAGGGCATCGACGAAAACGGTATGTTCGCAGGTGTGCGCGCACTGGATTATGTTACTCTGCCGGAAGATTATAAGACGATGGCTGCCACCAAAGCAGATATCGCCCCCACTGATGAGCAGCTTCAGTGGGCTTTGGATTCCCTTGTAGGTCAATATGCACCCGCAGCTAACGGCGACACCGTCAATGTGGACTATGTCGGCAGTGTGGACGGTGTGGAATTTGTCGGCGGTAATACCAACGGCATGGGCAGCAACATCGTGCTGGGCAGCGGCACTTTCATTCCCGGTTTTGAGGAAGGTATCGTTGGCCACAAGGTTGGTGACCATTTTGATATTACGGTTACCTTCCCGGATGATTACCGGGATTCTACCGATGGTGCCGGCAACCCGATCAAGATGGCCGGCGCCGAGGCTGTGTTCGCAATCACTGTAAACCACATCTCCTACGGCTGGGAGCTGACCGATGCGTGGGTCAAGGAAAACCTGAAGGATTCCGAATATGATGTTTCCACCGTGGAGCAGCTGAAGAACTACGTTTCCAGCACCCTGCAGGACTCCCTGAAGGAAGGCTTCGTTGTTGAGTCTGTAGTTAAAAATTCCACCTTTGGCGAAACGGTACCCGAATCTGTGCTGGACTACATGGTTTGCCGCTATCTGAGTTCTATCAATCAGTACGCTGAGCTGGAAAACGTCTCTCTGGAACAGTTTGTGCAGGAACGCGGCTTTGCATCCATTGACGAGCTGCTGGCTTACAACGAACAAACCATTGTTCACGCTGCACAGACCCAGCTGGTATTCCAGGCTCTGGCTGAGGACGCTGGTTTGACGCTGGATACTGCCGCTGCTGCCGAATACGAGGAGTATGTGGAAAGCTATGGCCAGCCCTATGTCAACCAGTTTGCACTGAACCGTCAGGTCATCAAACTGCTGACCGATGGTCTGAAGGTTTCTGAGTCCTAAGCGTTTCAACAAGCATTCTGCAAATCCCCGGCACTTTATGTGTCGGGGATTTTTTTCGTTGTTCCGTTTTCTTTCCTCAATTTTTTATCTTTCTGTGAACTTTTTCTCTGCCTCTTGACTTTCTCTCTCAGTAGATGTACCATATTAGCAGTCGAACCGTTAGAGTGCTAATATGGTACACCAAAAAACGTCGAAAGACACTGTTTTATAGCACTTTTAGGTGAAGTGCAACAAAAGCAATTTCACCGCAAAACGATTTGGCACTTGCAACGAATCTTTGCTTTCTAACAAACGAAATAAAGGAGGCCGCATTATATGAACGCAAATCGTTACACCCGCAAAACTCTGGAAGCTCTGCAGGCCGCCCAAAAACTGGCCGTAACCTATCAGCATCAAGTGTTGGAACAAACGCATATTCTTTCCGCCCTGGTGTCGCAGGATGATGGCTTGATTCCGCAGCTGTTGCAGCACTTGGGTACTGACCCTTCCGCTTTCGTCAGTGCCTGCAATGAAAAACTGAGTGCACTGCCCCAGGTATCCGGTTCCGGCCGCGACCCTGACAAAATTTACATTTCCCCAGCCGCCGACAAAGCCATGCTGGCTGCTGAATCTGCTGCACAAAATATGCAGGATGAGTATGTCAGCGTTGAGCATGTGATGCTGGGTCTATTGCAGGAGGCCGACGACACGGTAAAACAGTTGTTCAAAACCTTCGGCATTACTAAGGATGCCTTCCTCAGCCAGCTGACCAACGTGCGTGGCAATCAGCGCGTCACCAGTGACGACCCGGAAAGCACCTACGACGCGCTGAAAAAATACGGTCAGGATTTGACCGATCTGGCACGCAAACAAAAGCTGGACCCTGTAATCGGTCGTGATCAGGAAATCCGCAATGTCATTCGTATCCTGAGCCGTAAGACCAAAAACAACCCTTGCCTGATTGGTGAGCCGGGTGTTGGCAAAACCGCAATTGCGGAAGGTCTGGCACAGCGTATTGTACGCGGCGACGTACCCGAAAACCTGAAAGACCGCACCGTGTTTAGCCTGGATATGGGCGCACTGGTTGCCGGCGCAAAATACCGCGGCGAATTCGAAGAGCGTCTGAAGAGTGTTCTGACCGAAGTGAAAAAGAGCGAGGGCCGCACCTTGCTGTTTATTGATGAGCTGCATACCATTGTGGGCGCCGGCAAAACCGACGGTGCCATGGATGCCGGCAACATTTTGAAGCCCATGCTGGCCCGTGGTGAGCTGCACTGCATCGGTGCAACCACGCTGGACGAATACCGCCAGTATATTGAAAAAGACCCTGCTTTGGAGCGCCGTTTCCAGCCTGTCACCGTAGACGAACCTACGGTAGAAGATACCATTTCTATTCTGCGTGGTTTGAAAGAACGCTACGAAGTGTTCCACGGCGTAAAGATTCACGATGCTGCATTGATTGCTGCCGCTACGCTGTCTAACCGCTATATCTCTGACCGTTTCCTACCGGATAAGGCCATCGACCTGGTGGATGAAGCCTGCGCTATGATTAAAACCGAAATGGATTCCATGCCCAGCGAAATGGACGATTTGGCGCGGAAGATCACCCAGATGCAAATTGAGCAGGTCAGCCTGAAGAAGGAAACCGACGCTTTGAGTCAGAGCCGTCTGGCTGAGCTGGAGAAAGAACTTGCAGAAAATCAGGACAAATTCAAGGCAATGAAGGCCCGCTGGGAAAACGAAAAGCAAAACATCAACAAGGTACAGTCCTTGCGTGAGCAAATCGAGCAGGTCAATGCTGACATCGAAAAGGCACAGCGTGAATATGATTTGAATAAGGCAGCCGAACTGAAATATGGTCGCCTGCCAGAGCTGCAGCACCAGCTGGAAACCGAAGAAGCTGCCGCCGCACAGCGCAAGGACAACAACACCCTGCTGCGCGACACCGTAACTGACGAAGAAATCGCTCGTATTGTTGCCCGCTGGACCGGAATTCCGGTTGCGAAGCTGGTCGAAGGCGAACGGGAAAAGCTGCTGCATTTGGAAGACGTGCTGCATCAGCGTGTGATTGGTCAGGACGAGGCCGTTGCTAAGGTCAGCGACGCTATCCTGCGCAGCCGTGCCGGTATCGCAAATCCGAACCGCCCCATCGGCAGTTTCCTGTTCCTGGGCCCCACGGGCGTTGGTAAGACTGAACTGGCAAAGGCGTTGGCACAAAATCTGTTTGATGACGAACGCAACATGGTGCGTATCGACATGACAGAATATATGGAGAAATTCAGTGTCAGCCGCCTGATTGGAGCGCCTCCGGGATACGTCGGTTATGAAGAAGGCGGTCAACTGACCGAGGCGGTACGCCGCAAGCCTTACAGCGTCGTATTGTTCGACGAAGTGGAGAAAGCACACCCGGATGTGTTCAATATTCTGTTGCAGGTATTGGACGATGGTCGTATCACCGACAGTCAGGGCCGCACAGTAGATTTTAAGAACACTGTCATTATCCTGACTTCTAATCTGGGCAGTGACATCATTCTGAACGATCTGGAAAACCGCCGTGCTTCTGGCTCCAATGATTTGAGCAAGAGCGCCACGGATGCCATCGATCAGCTGCTGAAGTCCAAGTTCCGCCCGGAATTTTTGAACCGATTGGATGAGATCGTCTACTACAAGAGCCTGACCAAGGAAGAAGTCCGCAAAATTGTAGACTTGCAGCTGGATGACCTACGCAAGCGTATGTCGGAGAACAAACATCTGAGCCTAAACGTAACCCCCGCCGCCGGCGACTTTATCATCGACAGTGCTTACGACAGCGTTTACGGTGCACGCCCCATCAAGCGTTTCATCCAAAGCCATGTGGAAACCATGGCCGCAAAAGCGATTCTGTCTGGTCAATATGTGGAGGGTGATACCCTGACATTGGATGTACAAGACGGCTCCTTGATTCTGCGATGATCCCTCTGTAAATTTTGCGTGTTCACATTTATTTAATGTTCTGTGTGCCCCATTTCACTTGCGAAGTGGGGCACATTATGATATGATGGGTTCTATTATCGGGGTGCTGATTCCTTTTTAGGTACACGGCACCGTATTATTCTATTTATATGAAATGAAAGTTGAGGTTGATTTTTCCCCATGGGAGATGGCAGTATTACGATACTTATCCCGCTTGTGATCCTGGTGATCTTATCCGCATTCTTTTCCGCATCTGAAACCGCATTCTCATCGATAAATCCGATTCGATTGAAAAGCCGCGCCGATGCCGGTGATGCCCGCGCGGCGCGAGTGCTGCGAATTGCCGAGCAATACGACAGTCTGCTAAGTACGATTCTGATTGGCAACAACATTGTTAACATCGGTGCATCCTCGTTAGCAACGGTATTTTTTGCCGGGTGGCTGGGCAACACCTATGGTCCCACGGTATCTACAGTTGTTTTGACCATTGTCATCTTGATTTTTGGTGAAATCAGCCCCAAGAGCTTGGCCAAAGAAATGCCAGAAACCTTTGCCTTTGCCTTTGCACCGATTTTGCAGATTCTGATTTTCCTGTTCCGCCCGCTGAATGCGGCGTTCGGCGCTTGGAAAAAGTTGCTGCGCAAATTCTTCCACAGTGAAGAAAATGACGCCATTACGGAAGGCGAACTGGTTACGATGGTCAGCGAAGCAGAAAAGGATGGTGCCCTGACAGATCAGGAGAGCGAGTTGATTCGCAGTGCTATCGAATTTGATGATGTAGAAGTGCAGGATGTGCTGACCCCCCGTGTGGATGTGGTTGCCGTTCCGGACGACATCAGTGTCATTGAACTGGGCGAAATTTTTGCTGAGAACGGATATTCCCGCTTGCCTGTTTATCACGACACCATCGACAATGTGATTGGTGTGCTGCACGAGAAAGATTACTTTACTGCGCTGCGTTCCGGTGTGATTGAAATGGACAAGTTGGTATCTCCTGTAACTTACACGACTAAATCTACTCAAATTTCTCATTTGCTCCGCACCCTGCGCGAAAACAAGCAGCATCTGGCAATCGTTGTGGACGAATATGGTGGAACTTCCGGTATTATCACGCTGGAGGACATTCTGGAAGAGTTAGTTGGTGAAATCTGGGATGAACACGACGATGCTGTCGTGCAGGTTCGTTCTCAGTCCGACGGAACTTATCTGATTTCTGGTGATGCCAGCATTGAAGATGTAGAAGAAGACCTTTCCATTGGAGAGCCTGACGAAAACGACTCTGTCACTGTCAGCGGTTTGGTTCAGGAAAAGCTGGGTCGACTGCCTAAGGTTGGCGACACTTTCCATTGGGGCAATTATGACGGCATTGTAACAAGAGCTGCACAGCGCCGTGTTTTGGAAGTTCGGCTTTCTCTGCGTACAGAAACCGCAGAGGATAAAGAAGCCTGATTGAAACATTTCGATGAAATAAAATTCAAAGGGCACGATACAAATGTATCGTGCCCTTTTTGTAATGTTTTTCTGTCAAATCCGATTTTCCGGCATTAAAGATTCCCGCTCGGCATTTCGCTTGCAGGTTCCCGCAAATCCAAATGGCAAATGCAGTTTCGGAGCGGCAAAACTACCGCAGGCGGTACCGTAAAGCTGTCAACACCCATACGCAGAAATTTCTCCGCCATCGCAGGATCTTCGCATAATGCGCCAGCAATACCAACCGGAATTCCATGACGATGGCCCGCTTTAATAGTTTGATCAATCGCACGCATGACCGCTGGGTGATATAAATCCGCATACGGAATATCTTCCATATTCCTTCGGTCCAGAATACAAATGTACTGTGTCAAATCGTTGGTTCCAATCAGGAAGAAATCCACCTCTTCCGCCAGCTCATCTGCAATCCAGACAGCTGCTGGCGTTTCGATCAGGATACCAATCTGTAACGTACCAACCGCGACCCCCTTCTGTATCATTTCCTCTCGGCATCTTTCTATCAGCTCTTTGGCACGCTGCACTTCCTGCACATTGGTTACAACCGGCAGAATCAACCGTACATCACCTAGTGCTGCCGCGCGCAGCATGGCACGAACCTGGACGCAAAATTCATCTGCATTGGTCAGCGAACGGCGAATGCCCCGATAAAATAGGTTTGTTTCTTTTTGGCAAGGCGTGCTGAAATCCTGCAGCGGATTGGTAGCACCCCAATCTACAGTAGAAATCTGTACCGGGCCATGTGGCATAGCCTGCACCAGTTCTTTATAAAACTTGAACTGGCTTTCCTCATCCGGTGTAACCGACTGCCCTACATAGAGATAGTCCGACTGTACCTGACCAATACCGCCCGCATCATTTTCCTTTGCACTTTCCAAATCTTCCCGTTTGCCAACACTCGCCCAAACTTCCACCCGGTGTCCGTCCAAGGTTTCATTGGGGCGACCTTTCAAACGCCTCAGTAGTTTCTTGCGATGCGCAATTTCCTGCTGAATCTGGCGATATTTAATTAAGGTATCCACATCCGGATCTACAATCAATTCTCCCTGTAACCCATCCAGAATGGCCACATGCCCCTCCCACTCGGGGTTAGTATCTTTTGTACCAACCAGCGCGGGTAGATCCATGCTGCGCGCCAAAATCGAGGTATGGCTAATCGCACTGCCCAGCCGAGTCACAAACCCGAGAACTTTCTTTTTATCCATACGCACCGTTTCCGATGGCGAAAGTTCATCTGCTACAACGATAGCAGGTTCCTCCCATGCGGTTTCTTCTACGCCGCCCTGCAAGAGGTAAATCACACCGCGCGCCATATCCATAATATCATCCACGCGGGCACGGATATATTCATCCTCCACATCCGCAAACCGGTCTACCATTGCATGGGCTGCACACCGCACCGCATACTCTGCATGCATATGGTTCGCGAGAATATTTTCCCGGATTGCTTCCACAAATTCCCGGTCGTCCAGCATTAGTGCATGTACTTCAAATACTGCTGCGATTTCTGCACCGGCTTCTTCCAGTGCCTTTTCATATAAAACGCTCTGCTGCGCAATCGCCTGTTTGCGTGCGGCTTCCATGCGCTCCAGCTCCGCTTCGGGATCGGTACAAGGCGGCATCACATAACGGCGCGCCGGACGTTGATAAAAGTGAAGCGGACCGATTGCTACGCCCGCCATCACACTGATTCCTTGGCATTTACACATAGTCGTTCCTTTCTCTTTCTTTTTTACAAAAAGCCCCCCAACAGCCTGACCGGCTGCCGGGGGGCTTGCTGGCATTCAGGATCTGTTAAACATTTTCCTCCAGAAACTTTTGCACGGCGGTGATGCATGCGCTTTCATCGTTACCTTCCGCCTGGATCGTAATGTTATCTCCCTGCATAATGCCCAGTGCCATCAAATGCATCGGCGTTTTTAAGGTACAGCTGCGATCCTCGTGCTGTACTGTTACGGTACACTCATAAGCACTTGCAAGCCGCACCAACTGACCAGCGGGGCGGGCGTGCATACCATATTCATCCCGAATGATATAGGAACACTGCTGCATGATTCTAACATCCTTTCACAATACCGGATGACCGGCTTTTCTCTCTGCCCTTATTATAAACATTCCCACTCCAATTTTCCAGCCATATTTTTCTCTAAAAAAACGGTCATTTTCACAGCAATTCCGCAAAAGAGCGATGCTTGCGCATCGCTCTTTCAAAATATGTCTCTTCAGTCCACTGGGAATCCATCCACCCCTGCGACAACCTCCGTATCTAGTCCGACTGGAGCTTCATCTTCCGGCTGTGCTGCCGTTTCACTTTCTGTTTTCGCTTCTTCCTCTGCCATGGTCTGCACTACATCCGACAAGCCGCTTACATTGCCGGAGGGTTTTTCCAGCAGATACGCGCCCACTACCTTCTGATTGCGTACCAGTAAAACGCCATATACACTCTGTCCGCCTGTTCCCAGAGACGGAATTGCTGTCAGCCACTTTTCTACGGTTTTACCTTTGCACTCAGTCAGATCCTGCCCACTCTGGGATACGATTTTATTGAACGCCGCAAAGCTGTCATCCCACTTTCGCGGTACTTTGACCTTATCTGCCGTAACATCGGTAGGATCTGTCTCCAGCCCAAACCCAAGAAAATAGGTTTGGATGTCCTGTGTGGAGGTAATGCTGGCACTGGCTGCCACTGCTTTATGGGTATTTTTGCCCACCAGCTTCCCTGCCGCAGCTGCTGCCACTAATACTACGCCGCACAGCGCCACCGCCCCCACCTTTTTCAGGCTTGCTTTTTGAATCGTAAGCATGAACATAGTCTATAGCCCCCTATTTTGCTGCCAGGCAGCGGGCAATACCCACGCCGCCGCATTTTGATACAGCGTATGCGCATCACTCCGGCTTTAGCACTTTTCTTTTGCACCGAATGAAAAATCATGGTAGAATCCATTGTATAATTCCCGACTTTTCATCAAATCTTCATTAAAAGATGTTATGCTAAAATAAGAGTATACTATTCCAAATGGAGGAATTTCCTTATGGCTAAAATTTTGATCGTCGACGACGAACCGTTGATTCGCGAATTGATTCGAGAGCACGTTCAGTTTGCCGGTTTCTCCTGTGAAGAAGCCACGGACGGCAGCGCTGCGCTGGCTATGTTATCCACTGGCAGCTTTGACCTGGTATTGCTGGATGTTATGATGCCTTTTATGGACGGTCTGACCTGTTTGCGGGAAATGCGCAACCGCAAAATCACGACTCCGGTCATTATTTTGACTGCCCGAGGCGAAGAATACGATAAACTAGCCGGTCTGGAAGGCGGCGCTGACGACTACGTGGTCAAGCCTTTCTCCCCCCGCGAGCTGGTTGCCCGTATCAAAGCCGTATTGAACCGTACGATGCCCCGCCCCGAGCAGGATGCGGAACGTATGAGCTTTGGTGATTTGATGATTGATACCGCCAGCCACACCGTTCTGGTAGAAGGCAACGAAGTCAGCCTGACCCCGAAAGAATTTGACTTGTTGGTATTTTTGGCAACCAATAAAGGCATTGCCCTCAGCCGCGAAAAAATTCTGCAAAAAGTATGGAATTACGATTACTTCGGCGAGGATCGCACAGTAGATACCCATGTAAAAATGCTGCGCAGCCACCTTGGCAGCTGCCGTGATTATATTGTCACCGTTTGGGGTGTGGGCTACAAATTCGACCCCGATAAAAGAAAGTGATTGCTAATGAAAGACTTTTCTTCGCGCACTTCGATTCAGAAAGGCGCGTCTGATAAACCCCATCGGATACGCATTCGTACCCAGATACTGATACTATTGCTGGGTATGGCTGTTGCGATTCTGTTGCTGGTGTGGATTCTTTCCGCGAATCTTTTGCAGCCCCGCTACAACCGTTTTATTCGGGATATGCTGGTGCGCCGTCTGGATCAGACGGTTTCTCGCATGGATGAAGCGTTGGAAAACGGTGTGGAATTATCCCGCCGGGATATTTCCGGCTTGACCGTCAATGCCGAGTTCTGGGCAGAAATGAACAAATCTCTGGCCGATGGCTCTTTGGTATTGACCAACTGCTGTGTGGATATTTCGGATACAACCCTGCGCAGTGTGATGTACAGTGAAAACCTCTATCCCTGTCTGCTGCATGGTTCCAGCACCAACGTTTTCGGTCACAACGCTTCCACTACCGACCGCGACAATGCGCTTGTCATGCGGATGCGCAATCTATGTTTTGAGCAGGGTACTTTGTACCATATTACTGAAACCACCAGTGGCAGCCGCCAGATGGTTGTGGGGCGCACCACCAAAGACGGGCAATACTGCATTTTAATTTCCACCGGCCTTGCTCAGGTCAATGAAGCCAGCAAGGTACTGGGGCTTCTTTTGCCCGGTATTGCAATCATGCTGATCCTGCCTGCGCTGGCAATCGCATGGCTGTTCAGCCGCCACGTTACCCGCCCGCTGACACAGTTGTCCAACGCCGCCAATCAGATGGCACGCGGTGACTATGCTGTTCGCATCGCTGTGCCCGATGCGCGCCAGGACGAATTTGGACAGTTGTGCCGCGACTTTAACAACATGGCAGGTCAGGTGCAGCAGAGCGCACAATTACAGCGAGACATCCTTGCAAATGTATCTCATGACCTGCGTACCCCACTGACGATTATCAAGGGATATGCGGAAACTGTGCGCGACCTGACCGGTGATGACCGTACCCGCCGAGACGGACAGCTGAACATCATCATTCGGGAAAGCGACCGCTTGACTGCACTGGTAAACAGTGTCCTGGAGCTGAGCAAGGTTTCTTCCGGCGCTGAAAAATGTGATATGATGCGTTTCAGCCTGTGCCAGCTGTGCGAGGAGGTTGCTGACCGCTACACGGCTATGTGCCAGCAAAATCAGTGGCAGCTGCTTTTGGAACTGCCCGAAGATGACACGCTGGATGTTATGGCCGACCCCGCCATGATTGAGCGTGTACTGCACAACCTAATGGGTAACGCTACCCACCACCTAGGCGAAGATGGCATTTTCATTCTGCGCGCCCAGCGGGAAGATTCCGGCATTCGGGTCGAAATTGAGGACCACGGGCTTGGCATTCCCGCTTCGGAACTGCCATATTTGTTTGACCGATACTACCGCTGCCGCAGCAATGCAGGCCGTCAGGGTACTGGGTTGGGGCTTTCTATTACTAAGGCAATTTTACAACAACACAAGGCCCGCTTCGGCGTAGAGTCCACAGTTGGCAAGGGAAGTACTTTCTGGTTTGAATTGAAAGCTGCTCCTGCTATCCCTGTAAAGCAACTGGGAAAGGTAAAAAATAACACAAAGCAAAACTGATTTTTCCTACTATCAAGCCAAAATCACCGTCATTCTTAGGCGTAGATCGTAAAACCGCGTTGGCAGCATTCGCATTTCCGAGTGCTGCCAATTTCTTATATTTTGAAGGCATAACAACACCCTGTTAAACAACTGTATTTTGTTTCTGTCTGCAATATCCTTAATTCAACTGCGCAAAGGAGAAAATTTCATGATTACGATTCGAGAAACGTTAAAATCAGATATTCCTCATATCCAGGCCTTATGGGGAAATGGAACCGTAATGAAATTTGTTGGCTTTCCGGACGGCTTGCACAAATCCGATGCGGATATGGATGCATGATATGCGTGGATTGAGAAATCCAGGCCTTATACAAATCATTACTGCATTTTTGACGGAGATGTTTACTGTGGCGAGTCTTTTTATAAAATCGACGCAGACCACAATAACTATGCATCTATGGATATTAAGCTGTTTCCTTTTGCACGAGGCAAAGGCATTGCAGCGCAAGGTCTTTCCTATGCGCTCGAAGAAGCTTTTCAGCATGGCGCAACTGCGGCATGGGTAGATCCCGACCCTAAAAATACAAAGGCGATTTCTTTGTATAAACGATTGGGCTTTGTAGAGAAGCCATTACCCGACCATTTGCGATATGATGGATTCGAACAGGCATTTTTTGAGTTAACGGAAACAGCTTGGAGAGCAACGCACTGATAGTTTTTATCCAAAGAAAAGCGACCCACATCCGTTTTCTATGATACCCTATCACGATCCATACACTGCTGGAAAAGACGTGACCTGACTTGTCAAATATTTTATAATATGTTACCCTATATGCAATATTACTTACCTGAAAGGGAGGAGCTGACTGTATGAAAATCCACGAATCCGCAGAGGATTATCTGGAGACTATTTTGAAATTAGAGGAACGCAACGGCTCCGTACGCTCAGTTGATATTGCAGCGGAAATGGGGTTTTCCAAGCCCAGCGTCTGCCGTGCTATGAAGCTGCTGCGCAATGATGCTTACATCGAAATGGAACCCAGCGGACAGATCAAATTGCTGGAAAAGGGGCGTGCTATTGCACAGCGCATTTACAACCGTCACCAGGTGCTGACCAATATGTTTATTCAACTGGGTGTGGATCCGGATGTGGCCGCTGAGGATGCCTGCAAAATCGAACATGACCTGAGCGAGGAGAGCTTTGATAAACTGGTATCCCATTTGACACAGGACAAACCAAAAAAAGACTAAGCGTTCCCTCTTTTTTTCACAAACAGCATACTATCTCATAAATCAAAAAGGCAGGCAGAAGCTTTTGAAGTGCTTCTGCCTGCCTTTTTGTATTCGGTTCAGCGTTTGTCATTATCCCGCTCGCAAAGCTTCGATTCGTTGATGCCATCCCGAACTGCTATCTTCACAACGCCATACAGGACATAAAACATCAATGCCATCAAACCGACATATAGCAAAATCGCCAAAGTTCCTCGCACTCCTTTCTAAGCTATGACTATACTACTGCCAATATAGCGCATTGCGATATCCTTGAACAGCGATTCTTACAAAAACAGAAAACGCCCACACGTTACCGTGTGGGCGTTTTTTGGTGCGCCTGTGGGAACTCGAATCCCAGGCCCTCTGATTAAAAGTCAGATGCTCTACCAACTGAGCTACAGGCACAAATCCTGCGGTTTATGAACCGCTCAGTAAGTGTATCATATTTCCCAGTCGGTTGCAAGTGTTTTTCCATATTTTATCCAATTTCAATGCATCTGATACAGAAAAGGCAGCGCCCCACCAAATAGCGGAACGCTGCCTTCTGTGTGTATTATTTTATAAAAAGTCAGTCAATGACCTTGGTAGCAACGTCCATCAGGATCTGTGCCATGAAGTCATCCAAGCTCTTCACTCCGCCCTTTGCTTCGCTACGAGCATTGACAGCCACAGAGCCAGCCTCCATCTCCTTGTCGCCAACGACCAAGATGTAGGGGGTCTTTTTCAGCTTAGCTTCACGCAGCTTGTACTGCATCTTTTCACTGCGCGCGTCCACCATGCTGCGGATGCCTGCATCCAGCAGCTTCTGGTTGATTTCAGCAGCATACTCGTGGGTACGCTCGGTGATAGGCACAACCACAACCTGCGTAGGCATCAGCCAAGTGGGCAGAGCGCCTGCGTACTTCTCCAACAGAGCAGCCAGAGTACGCTCGTAGCAACCTACGCTGGTACGGTGGATGATGTAGGGCAGGTGGGGCTGTCCATCCTCACCGGTGTAGTACATATCAAAGCGCTTTGCCAGCAGCATATCGATCTGAATGGTAATCAGGGTGTCTTCCTTGCCGTAGACGTTCTTCAGCTGAATGTCCAGCTTGGGACCGTAGAAAGCCGCTTCGTCAATACCGACTTCATACTTGACACCCAGATGATCCAGAATCTTGCCCATAGAGGCCTGTGCAGCTTCCCACTGGTCTGCAGTACCCTCGTATTTGTTGCCCGGGTTTGCGGGATCCCACTGGCTGAAGCGGTAGGTGACATCCTGATCCAAACCCAAAGTCTTCAAGGTGTACTGGGTCAGCTCGAAGCACTGACGGAACTCATCCTCCAGCTGGTCAGGGCGAACAACCAGGTGCCCTTCAGAAATGGTGAACTGACGGACACGAGTCAGACCGTGCATCTCGCCGGAGTCCTCATTACGGAACAGCGTAGAGGTTTCACCCAAACGCATGGGCAGGTCACGATAGCTGCGCTTACGGTTCAAGAAAACCTGATACTGGAACGGACAGGTCATGGGACGCAGTGCAAAGCACTCCTTGTCCTCATCGTACGGATCGCCCAGGATGAACATACCATCCAGGTAGTGATCCCAGTGGCCGGAAATCTTGTAGAATTCGCGCTTTGCCATCAAGGGGGTCTTGGTCAGCAGATAGCCTCGAGCCTGCTCGGTATCTTCGATCCAACGCTGCAGCAGCTGGATAACGCGGCTGCCGTTGGGCAGCAGAACAGGCAGACCCTGACCGATGGTTTCAACAGTGGTAAAGTACTCCAGCTCACGGCCGATCTTGTTGTGGTCACGGCTGCGCAGCTCCTCCAGCTGCTTGAAGTACTCATCCATCATGCTTGCCTTGGGGAAGGTGATGCCGTAAACGCGGGTCAGCGTATCGTTCTCTGCATTGCCGCGCCAGTAAGCTGCGGTAGCCTGGGTCAGCTTGATTCCCTTCATGCCGCCGGTACTCATCAGGTGAGGACCAGCGCACAGGTCGGTAAAGTCGCCCTGCGTATAGACAGTCAGATCCCAGCCCTTAGCCGCGTACTCTTCCAGCAGCTCCAGCTTGTAGGGCTGATCTGCAAAGATCTCACGGCCTTCTTCGACCGTGATGTGCTTTTTCTCGATGGGCAGATCGGCCTTGACGATTTTCTTCATCTCAGCTTCGATGGCTGCAAAGTCATCGGGACCAAAAGCACGAGTATACTTCATATCATAGTAGAAGCCATTTTCCAGTGCAGGTCCAATGCCGAAGTGGGTACCCGGGAACAGGTGCTGAACAGCCTGTGCCAGGATGTGGCTTGCGGTGTGCCAGTAAGCGTGCTTGCCTGCTTCATCGTCGAAGGTCAGAATTTCAACAGAGCAATCTTCGTTCAGCTCGGTGCGCAGGTCCACAACCTCGCCGTTCACCTTTGCGCTGGTTGCATTGCGGTACAGGCCCATGCTGATGGTTTTGGTCAGTTCTGCGACCGAGATACCGGCTTCGAACTGCTTGACTTCGCCTTTCAGATTTACGTTAATCATTGTCATACTCCCTTCCCGCCAAAATGGCGGATATAAAAGAAAAATGCCCCACCCCGTCTAAACACTTACACGGGATGAAGCATTTGTAAAATCAAATGTTCCACGGTTCCACCCGAATTGCAACATACATACAGCAGCTGCCCACTCGTTCCGGCTTTAACGGGCCAGCCCCGGCAGAGGTTCACCTCTGCGCTCTGCGGTGGTATCCAACTGATTCACTGTCAAACCGCTTGCATCACACGGTTAACCGCGGCGGTTCTCTCTGATACAGTGCATTTCAGCGGCGTTGTCCGCATCGACGCTTTTGCGGGATATGGGAAAGACCCCTTTTGTAACCGGGTGTCTTTATGGTTCATGATAGTCCATATCTATCCGAATGTCAAGATTATTCTTGACATTCCGTTCCCTTTCTTTTACTATTAACAATAGCATATAAGATGCAGAAGCAGTTTTTTTCAGGCATTAACATTCGGGCATTGGCCTGTTTATAAGATATAAATCCGAATATTAATCAAACGTGGGATTTCTTCCCTATTTTGTTATCCCTTTTGTAATTATAGCTTATAAATATTACACTTTGTTGACGCCGTATTGCTGCGGAAGCATCTCCTCTATTATTCTAATAACAAGGAGAGTGAACCCCCACCATGACGATTCCCATTTGGGCTGTCGTTCTGATTGCAATTGCTTCTTTTGCAGTTGGTGCCGTTGTGCTTTATACGGTATTCCAGAACAAACAGCGCGATGCGATTGAAACCATCGCACACGCTGATGACGAAGCAAAGCGCATCGTAAACGACGCCATCCGTACCGCTGACCAAAAGCGCAAGGAAGCGATTGTCGAAGCGAAGGACGAAGTCTACAAGCTGAAAGCTGAAGCCGACAAAGAAATCAAAGAGCGCCGCGCAGAGCTGTCTCGCCAGGAAAACCGCATCGACCAGAAGGAAACCACCCTAGACAAAAAAGTCGAGGCTCTGGAAAAGAAAGAAGAAGATTTGAAGCAGCGCACTGCACTGGTTGACGCCCGCCTGGACGAGCTGGAGCAGATCAAGATCCGCGAGAATGAAAAGCTGGAAACTCTGGCTGGCCTGTCTCAGGAAGATGCAAAGGAACTGCTGCTGCACCGCGTAGACGAAGAACTGCACCACGAAAAGGCAATCCGTGTCGCCGCTTATGAAACCAACATGAAGGATGAATGCGACGCCATCGCAAAGCAGTTGATTGGTCAGGCAATCAGCCGTTGTGCTGCTGACCACTCCAGTGAAACCACCGTTTCTGTTGTTTCCCTGCCCAGCGATGAAATGAAGGGGCGTATCATCGGTCGCGAAGGCCGTAACATTCGTGCTCTGGAAACCGCAACCGGCGTAGATCTGATCATCGACGATACCCCGGAAGCCATTACCTTGTCTAGCTTCGACCAGACCCGCCGCGAGGTTGCTCGCATGACGCTGGAGCGTCTGATTGCCGATGGCCGTATCCATCCCGCTCGCATCGAGGAAACGGTGGAGAAGTGCCGCCGCGAGCTGGAAATGCAGATGAAGCGCGAGGGCGACAAGGCTGTTATGGAATTAGGTATCCACGGTCTGCACCCCGATTTGGTCAAGCTGATCGGTCGTTTGAAGTACCGTACCAGCTTTGGTCAGAATGCACTGAATCACTCTATGGAAGTTGCTTGGATTTCCGGTTTGCTGGCTGGCGAGTTGGGTCTGAATGTAACGCAGGCACGCCGTGCTGGCTTGCTGCACGACATCGGCAAGGCGCTGGACCACGAAATCGAGGGTAGCCATGTGCAAATCGGCGTAGATATCTGCCGCAAGTACAAGGAAAATCCTGCTGTAATCCATGCTGTTGAGGCACACCACGGCGACGTAGAGCCCAAGACTCCGCTGGCATTCATCGTACAGGCTGCGGACGCCATCAGCGCCGCACGCCCCGGCGCACGCCGTGAAAACGTGGAGAACTATATCAAGCGCTTGGAAAATCTGGAAGAGATTTCTTCCAGCTTCGAAGGCGTTGAGCAGGCATTTGCTGTCCAGGCAGGCCGTGAAGTCCGCATCATGGTCCAGCCCGACAAAATCGGGGACGATCAGGTCATTCTGCTGGCTCGTGCCATTGCCAAGAAGATTGAGGACACGCTGGACTACCCCGGCCAAATCAAGGTCAGCGTAATCCGTGAAAGCCGTGCTACCGAGTACGCAAAGTAATTTCTCCTTTTTGGATGCAGTTGGAATCGCACAGGTACAGTTGCACAATTTTCGGAGAAATCTTTCATCAAGTCGATAAAAAAGCGCCGTTTGTTTCAAAACAAACGGCGCTTTTTTGTTAGCTTTGTTCCTTGCCGCACGCGCTTTTTCCAGCTACAATAATAGGCATAAGAACGTTTGTTCACAAAAGACATAAAGGGGTGTAGCATCGTATGAGAATGAACATGGTTAAGCTTCCTACGAAAAAAGGCAATCTCTGTCTGCGCGTCGCACAGGGACATTTTGCTACCAACCACAGCCACATCAACTACTACATTGATGTGACCACACAGAAAGCCCGCCTATCTGAAGCACAGGCCGTTGCACAGGAGCTGGTTGCCGCTTACCGCAGCAATACCATCGTCGACACGGTTTTGTGTCTGGACGGTACGCAAGTCATCGGCACCTGCTTGGCAAGCGAGCTGACCAAGAGCGGTTTTACCAACCTGAACGCCCACCAAACCATTTATGTTGTTACTCCGGAATACACCTCCGGCAGCCAGATTATTTTCCGAGATAATATCTCCCCCACCATCAGTGGCAAACACGTTTTGATTCTGGCTGCAACCGTCACCACTGGTTACACCATCCAATCTGCTATTCAGGCAGTCAATTACTACGGCGGTACCGTTGCTGGTCTGTCCTCCATTTACTCCACTATGGACGAGTTTGCAGGATTTCCCATCACTTCGATTTTCAATCCCAGTGACCTGCCCGGCTATATCAGCTATGAAGCAAAGGATTGCCCCTGGTGCAAGAAGGGGGAACATATTGATGCACTGGTGAACAGCTTCGGCTATTCTGCTTTGTAATCTGCCGGCGTATCCAAATCTTTGATACCCCTCTGCAGCAGTGAGGAATGCCGCTGCTGCATCAAAAAGAAGGCCTCGACAAAATTGTCGAGGCCTTCTTTTTGTCTTATTTT
Organism: Faecalibacterium sp.; assembly: GCA_029264955.1. Taxonomy (GTDB): domain Bacteria; phylum Bacillota; class Clostridia; order Oscillospirales; family Ruminococcaceae; genus Faecalibacterium. The sequence continues at coordinate 81,967 of JARHYC010000026.1, forward strand.
CAGTCAGGACTGGCAGCCCAGATCGTCCCAGTCGCAGAAGTCTGCCGGGTCACACAGCTTGCTCACATCGATTTTGCCATCTTCCGTGCGAGGCGTTTCGATGGGCTTTGCCATAACCGGGTTTGGGTTGGGACGATCCTCGCCCACTGGTTCCGGTACAGCGCAATAAACAGGCTTTTCCTGTTCCTGCTGCGGCGCTTGTTCCAGGTCGGTTTCGGGAGCAGTACGAATCATCTCGTCGATTTTGTCCTGCTGTTTCTGCATCAGCTTATCCACAAAAACAACTGCGGCACCGGCAGCAGCAACTGCTGCTACTGTACCGGCAATTTTCCAGATCAAATTCTGCATGATAACAGACTCCTTTCCGTTTGGTCCTTCATCAATAGAAGGTTACATAATCCTCCACGTCTTCCGGCTTTTCTGCTGGCTCGACGGAAAGCGCCTTCAGCACAACGCCCTTTTCCCCATAGATTTTGTGGAACTTGTGCTGGATCTTTGCAGTAATGCGAATCCAGTCACGCTGCTTGAGGGTTTTTGCCTTGTCATACTCGCAGGGGAAGCCAACGAACTCGATATCCTGTACACAGCAGGTCATTGCAAAGCGACCCGGCACAAAGGAGTTGGGACCAGCCAGATCAGAATGGCATACCTGTGCCAGATATCGTACGGTCTTCCCGTCATACTTTGCAGGCTCGTCCTGGCAATCCATATACCAAATGCCGAAGTCCTTGTCTCCGACTTCAATCACCGGTGCATCAATGTCGAACGGCAGTGGGTCAGGAATATCGTCGTAAGCCACAGAGCCATCTGCAAATTCATAAGCAATATCGCAGCTGCGGGACGCCTGACGAACCAACTGATGCAGTTCCAGATGATCTGCTTCGCTGTTAACAGCCTCGGCACGGTTGAACACAATCAGCTCGCTGCCTGCCAGCTTATCCAGCATCAGGCTGCGCATTGCGCTGTCACGTGCGTGTGTCAGCGCTGTCTTGCCGTCAGCAGTTGCGATGACCTGATATACAATCCAGTTTTCTGGCATAGCCTGTGCCAAATCGTTCATCAGCCACATACCGTTGTACTCAATAACGACACGGCCCGCGTCAGATTCTTTTGCCAGACGAGCCAGATTTTCCGGGTTCAGTTCACTCTTATCCTCCAGCACAGCGACGGTGGTGCCAGGGAAAGCAAACTTGCTCTCGTCATATTCTACTTCACCCTCTTCGCAAACCAGCAGCAGGGTTTTGTCGCCGGAATCGAACTGGGGGTCTTCAAATGTTTCCTGAATAAAGCTGGTCTTGCCGGACTCCAAAAAGCCGACAAACAGGTAAACCGGAAGTTCTTTTGCCATGGTGTATCTCCTTTTATGCTTATACGCCAAACAGAGCAGCTACGCCGTTTTCATCCAGCTGAGAGCCGATGACAACCAACTTGCCTGTCACGTCGGGACTGCGGTGACGGATTTCTGCTTCACCGGGAACAAAGTCAAACTCCAGCCAGCCATCGGGGCCGTCTACGATGCCCTTGCTGCGCAGAATGGTGCCGTACTTGCCGCTGTCCAGTGCGTCCAATGCCGCACGCAGGTCCGCTTCGCTGTACTTCTTAGCGGTTTCTACACCCCAGCTGGTGAACACTTCATCTGCATGGTGATGATGGTGGTCATGGCAACCGCAGGTGCAGTGTTCATCATGCTCGTGATGATGCTCGTGATGATGCTCATGCTCGTGGTCGTGGCAGTGGCACTCTTCATCATGATCGTGATGGTGCTCATGCTCGTGGTCATGGCAGTGGCACTCTTCATCATGTTCGTGATGGTGCTCATGCTCGTGGTCATGGCAGTGGCACTCTTCATCCTGATCGAGATGATGCTCATGCTCGTGGTCATGG
>JARHYC010000035.1 GCA_029264955.1 Faecalibacterium sp.
GTTTTCTGCAGTGCGCTTTTTTCTATATCATTTTCTCTGCTGCCCGCAAAAGGGATTCTTTGGCTTTTGCCTTATCGCCAAAATGTCTGCCACTTTGCGGCAAACTCTTCCAGCGGTGTAATGATGGTTTTCAGGGATTCCATCACTTCAGATGCCGTTTCCAGCTTTTCATCGGCGTCTTCCAGAAAAGCCGTTGTTTCCTCTTGAATTGCAGCAATCTGGCTTTCCGTCTGCTCCGCAAATGCCTCTGCCTCTTGTACAAACGCTACACCACGCGGTATCAGAACCGCCAATGCTGCTATAAGAATAACGGACTTGATAACAAACCAAATACGGCGCTTTTTTTCACGCTGTTCCTGTCGCTCCAGCAGCTCTGTCTGATGTGCAAGCGCACTTTCCAGCGATGTGATTTTTGCTTCCAGTCGTTCTTTTTCCGTGTAGTCTTCCATGATATTCCCTCCCTGCTTGCTTTTTCTCAGTATAGCAGAATTACACCGCAGCGTCCACGCTGTCGACATAAGTTTCCCGTAGCTTCCGATACTCTGCAAGGTCTGTGCTTTGCTGCAAAATATGGGTCAATACACTGTCTCGCGCAGTCGCCGCCTGCTGCATCAACTGTTCCAGCTGGTCTGCCAACGTACCGGCACGGCGCAAAATCTCAGCTGGGGATAAAAGCCCATCTCTGCACTGCACTGGCGTATTCGCTGTATCCAGGCTTTCCAACCCGAACTCTTCGATTGCCTGCACATACTCTCCTAGGCGATCCTCCGCTTGATGCGCTTTTTGCAAAATACACCGATACTCACACAATAAATCTTTACTCTCTTCTGTTTTCACACGGGACCTCCTCTTTTCTGTACAGATTTCGGTACTCTTGATTTGTTATCCTCCATAAGGGACAAGCAGAATCTTCTTGACTCAGTTCCTAATCAAGTATATAATATTTCTTAGAAACCTATTGCTTCCGTCTTTTATTTGCATTTTATACTCGCTCAAGTACTTTGTCAAGTATTTTTCCAAAATCGAGAGGAGCCTTCACCATGTCCATGCTATACGATACGGTAGCACGCCTTTGTGCCGACCGTGGCATCAGCGTCACTGCAGCCTGTAAACGTGCTGGGATCAGTCCCGGCATTTTAAGCGATTTGAAAAACGGGCGCAAAAAAACCGTTAGCATCGAAACTGCCCTCAGCCTTGCGGATGCGCTGGGGGTATCTGCCGATGAACTGACCGGCGGCGCGCACACGGTAACGCCTGCACCGGACGATTTGATTGCGTTTTATGGCGAAGTTAAGGATTATCTGGACGAAGACGACAAACAGGATCTCATTGCCTTTATGCGGGTAAAGGCCGAGTTGAAGAAAAATGACAAGAATCGAGAAAACGGAACAGGAGTTGGCTGATATGGGCGTGCAGGTGGTAGGTTATCCACCACTGCACCGTAAAGCAGTTTCCTCGCCGGATGGCTTTGTAATGCTGGGGCAGCTTGCCGACAGCAGAGAAAAGCGCACCGTACTGGAGCACGAAAAGCAGCATTTTCGGCTTGCCGCTTTTTACAAACAGGATTGTCCCCCACAGGAGCGCCGCCGCAGTGAAGCGCGTGTAGATCGGGCTTTGATCCAAGAGCTTTGTCCCCTGCCCCAACTGCGGGATTTTCTGCGCAAAGGGCGTACTGTTGCTGAAATTGCCGAAGAACTGGAGATCACCGAGGAATTGGTTGCGCAAGCTTTTGCTTTTTACCGTGCCATGGACCCCGATGCCTTTACGGATTGAAATCAAAACGCCCCGACAAAATGTCGGGGCGTTTTGCGTCAATTTAATCGTATTTGGATTCGTCGTCAGGGTCCAGCTCACGCGCGGTACCTTCCAGCGTTACATTACTGTCAGCCATCGAATCAAAGTTGGTCAGGTCCTTCAGATCAGACAAAATCTCTGTGGTTGCTTGTTGGCATTTTCCAATAACAAAAGCAGTGTAACCCATGCTCAGCAGGTTCATAAATCCTTCAACAATCAGAATAACACCGATACCCATGACCAACGCCTGCACCGTAGCAAAGGGATTGAACAGCACGACCAACCCCAGCACAACGCTGATCATCCCCATACCGAAGATACCCTTCCAGCTGGAAATACCAACACGGCGCAGCTCCCACGCATTTTGCAATCGCACCACACTGTCAAACACCACAAACAGGCCAAATACCAACGGCAGAGCCGTCAGAATAACGTCTGAGCGCAGTAGCAAGAACAAACCCAGTCCCAGACTGATCAATCCGGTAAGCAGCGTCAGCGGCGCAAAAAACAGCCGCTCCCGCGCCACAAAGAAGCGCACTAGCTGGAACACACCGGTACCCGCCACCAAACCGCCAATCAGGATGCAAATGGCACCCAGAACCATTTCCGGCCAGAACAGCAGCACCAGACCCAAGACGACATACAAAGCACTCAGCAGGATCATATTCCACTTTAGATTTTTCATGGGGAACCTTCTTTCTCAATCAGCACACATTGTTGTTTCGATTGCTTTTACGGTTTTCTTCTTCCAGCAGAGGATGCAAAATCTGTTTCCAAACAATGCCAAGGCACAGCAGACCCACCGCTACGCCTGCGGCTTCTGCAATGGGGAATGACCACCAAACCAATTCCAGATGTCCGGTCCTGGACAGCAGCCAGCCCATCGGCAGCAACACTAAAATCTGGCGACCCAAAGACATATACAAGCTATACATACCCCGGCCCAGTGCCTGATATACCGAGCAGAACACAATCGCAATAGCCGCCAATGGGAAACTCCAGGAAATGGTGCGCAGTGCAACTATACCAATGCCCAACATCTGCTCGCTTGCATCAAACAGAAGCAGCAGCTTGTCCGGAATCAACTGGAAGGATACCAGACCCATCGTCAAAATAAAGATGGCGATACCCATGGACCAGTAAACGGTTTGAATCACACGGCGGGGCTTGCGTGCACCATAGTTGTAGCTGACGATTGGCACCATACCATTGTTCAGACCAAACACCGGCATAAAGGAGAAGCTCTGCAGTTTGAAGTAAATACCAAACACAGCCACAGCTGTAGCAGAAAAGCCCATTAAAATCTTGTTAAAACCATATACCATTACGCTGCCCACGCACTGCATGGCAATGCTGGGTGCACCGACTGCATAAATACGGGAAATTGCGTTCAGATTCGGTCGGAAATGCTTCAACGTAATCTGCAACTCCGGCGTTTTGCACAGGCAAAGGTATACGCCTAGCAACGCGCCCACCATCTGACCGATAACGGTTGCGATTGCTGCACCGCGCACACCGGACAACGCTTCGCCACAATAGCCGAAAATGAAAATGGGGTCCAGAATCATATTCGTAATGGCACCCGCAGCCTGACAAATCATGGCATACTGCGTACGTCCGGTAGAACCTAGGATTTTCTCAAACATACAGGACAGGAACAAACCCGGTCCAAATACACAGCAGATGAACATATACTCTATACCGCCCTGATAAATTACCGGATCATTAGTCTGGGTTCCGAAATACAGCGGCAGCAAAAATAACCCAATGAGCAAAAATACCAGCCAGCTGCAAAGCGCCAGAAAAATTCCGTTATCTGCGGCACGATTGGCGCTATGGACATCTTTTTCGCCCAGGGATTTACTCAGCATCGCATTAACACCAACACCAGTACCGACTGCTACGGCAATCATCATGTTTTGTAATGCAAACGCCAGCGAAACGCTGGTCAGTGCTGCTTCGCTGACACGGGAAACAAACACACTGTCTACCACGTTATACAGTGCCTGAATCAACATCGATACCATCATCGGCACACTCAACTTGATCAGCAAAGGTGCCACTGGCATCGTACCCATTATATTCTCGTTTTTTTCTTCCATACTTCCCTCGTCTTACTTTTTACCATCAGCATCTATTCGAACACTGCAAAAACGCCCTGCAGGACTCCCACAGGGCGCAATACAATTATAATAGATTCGCCCTTCCGTTACAACGGTTACAGGCCCTTTTCCTTTGCGCGCACCGCATCCAGAATCAACTGAACACAAGTATCCTCGCCCAGTGCTGCATTCAAGGTGAGGTCATAGTTATGCGCGTCGCCCCAGCGGTTCTGGGTGTAATAGTTATAGTACTGTGCACGCTTTTTGTCTTCCTTGCGGATGCGTTCTTCCAGCTCTTTATCAGAAATGTTCTGTGCCTGCTCCACACGACCGCGCAGCGCATACTGTCTGCGATACTCCATGGGTGCATACATAAATACACGCAGCACATTATCCCGCTCACGCAACACATAGTCAGCGCTGCGGCCCAGCACAACGCAAGGACCTTCTTTCGCCAATTCCTTAATGATGCGGGACTCCAGGATGAACACCTGATCTGCTAACGGCAGTTCGTTACCGATGGTGTACATATTGTACAGCAGGCTGTGGGTGTGCTGCTTTTCACTTGCAGCGATCGCTTCTTCAGACAGACCGGACTTTTTCGCCGCCAGTGTAATCAATTCCTTATCATACAGCTTGACACCCAGCTCCTGCGCTACGCGCTGAGCCACTTCCTGGCCGCCTGTGCAAAATTCACGTCCAATGGTAACAATACAACGTTTCATAGATGTTACTCCTTTCTATCCTACACAATGGAGGCTTTCGCCTCCGCTGTATTTTCCCTGAATTGGATTTACTTATACCATTAATTTGCAAGCTGCAACTCCGCTACACGGAGAATCCCGTTTACGTCTACCGCAAAAATTGTATAACGCAAACCAGGCTGGCACATGGTCTGCGGCAATCGAATTCCGCCATCCTCGGTGCGTTCGATTCGAAAAAATTTCCGTGCTGCGGTTGTCGCGCTCGCCGGACCACCCCGGGGCGAAGCCGCCAGCCACCCGGCAAAATCCTCTGGCAAAGGCAGCGGATCCCCGTGAAATACAAAATCCCAGGTACGGGCTTCCGCACCAGGTTTCAGGCTGCAAGTGAACCGCAATGGACGATCACATTCTGTCTCGCGGGAGCCCGCATGCAAAACCAGTACACGCCCGGTCGCTCTGCGGTTGAATTCTTCCACATCCATCGTGCGGGCTACCGCCCCGCGCGGGGCAAACGGGTCATTCAGCAGCACATAATCTGCACAAACGGCTTCGTCATATCCAAAACCACGCAAACCCATCCAAACCGGATTGTTTTCCCGAACCAATGCACCATCCAACTCCACCGCAAGGGCATTTCCCTGCCGAACCTCGCTGCGCAACTCTTGCACATCCATCCACGCCTGATAGCATTCGCTGCCCATACAGCCAGCGGCTGCGGCAGCGTAGGCTGCATTGTGGCAATCCGCCGTTGCGCCATCCGCCATAATATAGGCAATTTCTTCCGGCAGAACATCATTTCCGTACTGATTCATCAACGCAGCCAATTCCAGTGGCAAATCCATACTAGAGCCAAAGCTGGGGTCATGGGTGCGGATATTATACTCCGGCAGGTAAACTTTTCGATTCAACGGTTTACCATTTTTCCGGTTCCATTGTATGGGGCGTACCGATGCTGCCAAAAGCCGTACACTGGGGGTAATTTCTTCTTTGTCCGTATATAGAAAAACACGCATCTGCAGTGCTGTCGCACCCCCCGCCACCGCAATGGTAACGGTATCTCCTGCAATAAATATCATTTGGTCATCGCTGGTCGTATCGGCATCCCGCACACTGCACCGGGGATAGTCAGGACTCCATTTACCAAAACTCTTCCAGCCAGACCATTTCCCTCCAGCCCAAACACGACACTGCGCTTCTACAACGGTACCCACCGGGGTATGTGCGTTCCAACTTACATTCAGGCTGCAAAATGGCGGCAGCGAAAACTCCGGGCTGGTATAACAGCCATATAGCACATGCTGTCCACCCACGTCGTCTAGAATGATGGCTCCGTCCTGCAATGTCACATTGTCCAGTGCCCCTCGGGAAAACCGATCTGCACCATACAGGGTAATCGTTCGTTTCTGCTCCATCCTGCTCTGCTCCGCTCCGCTTTTTCGTTTGCCTTTACTATACCTTTTACCAATCATTTTGGCAAGCGTTTTTCCGCCAGATATGCTTCCTTTTTTTTAGGAATCATGCTACACTGTAAAATACAAAAAACTGTCTGTGAGAGGAGCAAAACCCATGCGTTTCCGCCCTGCTAAAAAACAGTCTGCCGCGGTGCGCCGCGTCATTCGATCTTCGATTGTTCAACCGCAGCCGTCTGCTGCTCCACCGCAAATGGATAACCCTTATTCTCGGTACTATACCAAACCCCGCACATTGGAAACTTTATTTCATAAAAAGCAATAATTTTCAAAGCGTCCCGCCAAATTTTGTGGGTCGCTTTTCCTTTTTTTGCAGGCTTTCCTTCGTTGTCACATCATCCTATTTATGGTATAGTTAAAACAGAAACACATGGAAAGGAGCCTACCCATGAATCCGCTGGAACAAGCACGCCAGACCATTGATGACATTGACCGACAAATGGCATCGCTATTTGAAAAGCGTATGGACGCAGTAAAAATCGTTGCCGATTACAAACAGAAAAACGGCAAGCCCATTTTGGACCCCACACGGGAAGAACTCGTAGTCCAAAAGAATCTGAAGCGAATTCAAAACTCGGAGTATGCACCTTTTTATGCCGACTACCTACGTCATACCATAACCATTTCCCGCCAATTTCAGGCGCAGCGTCTGGGGCACGATCACATTGGCTATCCTGAGCTGATTGCCCCTTACGCCTGTATCGCACTGAAAAAGCTGTTTCCACACGGGATTCCACAGCAATACGCAACACGCAAGGATGTGTTTGCTGCTGTTGCCAGCGGCGAGGTCAGTGCGGGTCTTGTTCCGGTAGAGGAGGGATCTCCGCTGGAAGCTGTGGAAATTATGGATTTGTGCTTTCATCATACGGTTTATATCCAGTCTTTTTATAAAATGCCCATTACGCACAGCCTGCTTGCCCTGCCCGGCAGCAACCTGTGGGATTTACATACGGTATACTGCCATCCACAAACGATTCGCCAAAACCAAATTTTCTTAAATAATCTGAATCTGGCGGCGATTCCCGCTACCAGTGACACCCAGGCTGCCCAGATGGTAGCACAAAGCAACGACCATAGCATCGCTGCGCTGGCTACCCCGCTGGATGCAGAAAAATGTGGTCTGACCGAGCTCGCCCAGGATATTCGTCCCAACGGCAACAGTTCCATTAAATTTCTGGTGCTGACCTCTCGTTGCCCTACGGATGGCAACCATTTCAGCCTGATTTTCACTCTGGACCAGCAGGTCGGCAAGCTGGCTCCTGTAATCGAAGAAATCGGAAAATGGGGCTTTGATATGGATACGATCCAGAGCCACCCTCGGCCGGGTATGACGTCTTGTTATTATTTTTATGCCGAGTTGGCCGGTTCTTTGCAGCAGGCTGAAACTTTAGTTTCCGCTTTGCGCAATCTCTGCCAGACGGTGCGGATTCTGGCTGTTTATCACTGTTAAGAAAGGGATGATTTTCCATGAAATTTACGGTTAATCTGGATGTTCACAGTGGTGTACACAGCTATGACGTGATCTTAAAGCGTGGCTGCCTGCAAAACGCATATCAGTTTATTCATATGGGGCGCAAAGTTGTCGTCATCACAGATGCCGGTGTACCAGTACAATACGCTCAACAAATTGCTGATCAGTGCCGCGAATATCGCATCCTTACCGTAAAGCAAGGCGAAAGCAGCAAATCACTCTCTACTTTAGAACATATCCTGCAGCAAATGCTGGATTTCGGCATGAGTAAACAGGATCTGGTTGTCGCGGTGGGCGGTGGTATGGTCGGCAATCTGGCCGGTGTCGCAGCTTCGCTGTATTTGCAGGGAATCGACTTTGTGAACTGCCCCACCACCACCCTTGCCATGGTAAACCGCACCATTGGTGGTACCGTTTCTGTTAATTTGGGTCACACGCGCAATGTTGCAGGTGCGGTTTATCGACCCAAGCTGGTATTGGTTGACCCTGATACCCTCGCCACATTACCCCGCCGCCACTACATCAATGGCCTAGCCGAAGCGCTTAAGCAGGCCTTGTGCTTCGACCCTGCACTGTTTGACCTGTTAGAACATGGAGATGTGGATGCCGATATCGAATCCATCTTGCTGCGCTGCCTGACCATCCGCAAGGGTCTGGCCGAGCAGGAACGCTCCCAGCCGGGCATTAGCTGTGCATTGCAATTTGGTCATACATTGGGGGATGCCATCGAAGCAGTCAAAGGCAACTGGGGTCGGCGTACAACCGGACTATATCACGGCGAATGTGTTGCGTTGGGCATACTGCCCATGATTGAAAACAACGCTCTGCAAAAGCGTACCCGCGCCACCATGCGTCGGCTGGGGTTGCCGACCCGCTGTGCTTACGATAAAGAAGCGGTTCTATCTGAGATGCTTCGTCTGCATGCACCACAGCAGGGTCAATTTACCGTGATTCGCGTACCCGGTCTGGGCTGTTGGCGTGTAGATGCTGTCAGCGAAAGCGACCTGCGGGATCTCGTATATAACAAATAACTGTCTGTATACATGAGAAAGGAGGTGCCATCCTGTGAAAAATACGTTTGGCAATAACGTCTGCCTGACCATTTTCGGCGAAAGTCATGGTCCTGCTGTGGGGGCTGTGCTGGATGGCCTGCCTGCTGGGCTTCCGGTAGAAGAACCCTTTCTTGCCTTATGCATGGACAAACGCCGTGCGCGTGGCGACGGTCTTTCCACTGCGCGTACCGAAGCGGACGTTGTCCACATTTTATCCGGTGTCTATCATGGGCACACCACTGGAACCCCCATTACACTAGAAATTCAAAATCAAAATACTCGCTCCGGCGACTATGAAAAAACAGCCCAGTTGCTACGCCCGGGGCATGCGGATTACACCGCTTACGCCAAATATCACGGCTGGCAGGATGCGCGGGGTGGTGGGCATTTTTCTGGCAGAATCACAGCCGGATTAACCGCCGCCGGAGCAATTTGCCTTTCCGCATTGCAGGCAAAGGGCATTTCCATTGCGACCCACCTGTACCGCTGTGCCGGCATCGCCGATACGCCCTTTGCCGGCGCTGCGCCTCAGCAGTTGGCGCAGCAAATGCAAAAAGTTCAGCGGTGTGTTGGCTTCCCGCTCATTGATACATCTGTCGAAGCTTCCATGCAAAGCGAAATCCGCAAGGCAGGTGCAGAGGGGGACAGTACCGGGGGTATCTTGGAAACTGCCATTCTTGGTCTGCCTGCCGGTGTAGGCGAACCATTCTTTGACAGCGTAGAAAGCGCACTTGCTCACATGGCTTTGTCGATTCCCGCCGTTAAGGGAATCGAATTTGGTTCAGGTTTTGCCTTTGCCGATCTGCTGGGCAGCCAGGCAAATGACCCATTACGCTGGGAAAACGACCATGCTGTTTTTTACACCAATCACAATGGCGGCATCAATGGCGGTATTTCCAACGGAATGCCCATTTTGTTCCGCACGGCAATCAAACCGACGCCCAGTATTTTCAAACCACAGCAAACCATCTCCTGGCCTGATGGCGGCAATGCGGAGTTGCAGCTTCAGGGGCGGCACGACCCATGTATCGCGCCCCGAGCTGCAATTGTACAAACCTGTGCTGCGGCTGTCGCTGTATGTGATTTGATTTGCGCCTGGCATGGCTCCCAGTGGCTTTGTACCGACGCACCTATTCTATAAACGAAGGCGGATATCTATGCGATTTGTTGTAATCAATGGACCCAATCTGAATATGACGGAATTCACCGAAAAGAATCACACCGCCACACTGGATTATAACCAGATGGTAGACTTTGTGTACCAGTGCTGCTTGCAGTTGGGCATTGAAACTGAATATTATCAATCCAACCATGAAGGCGACCTGATCGACGAGATTCAAAGCGTACAAGGTCGTGCAGATGGCATCATCATCAATTCCGGCGGTTATGCTCAGTCCAGTGTCGCTATCCTGGACGCACTGCGCTTGGCTGGCGTGCCAGCAGTCGAAGTTGTTTTGCAGGACAACACCGAACAGGAACCCTTCCGCAAGCAGGATTTCACTGCGCTAGGCTGCCAGGCTCGCTTTGTGGGCGAGGGCATCCAGGGCTATGTGCACGCCGCGGCCTATCTGGCCGGATTTCTGCGTCTGGACGCCCAGCCCGGCGCTCACCTTACCAGCTGATTATTTCCGAATGTTACACATTTCCACCTTTGGCAGCGGTCTGACGCCGCCAAACAGCGATTTTTCTCCAGGAAAGGAGCTATCCCTATGCAGGTCACACTTCGCCCCGGCAATATCCACGGTTTGCTGGCAGCACCGCCCAGCAAAAGCATGGCACATCGGGCAATTCTTTGCGCCGCACTTTCCGGCGGCAGCTGCCATATCAGCCACCTAGATTTCAGCCAGGATGTTATCGTTACTCTCGCTGCGGTACGGCAGCTTGGCTGCGCACTGGCTTTGGAGCCGGATTCCGTCACCATTACTGCACCTTCTCGTTTTTCTACACTGGTGCGCCCCATTAACTGCGGAGAAAGCGCCAGCACACTGCGCTTTCTCATTCCCATTCTCAGCCTGACCGGGCAAAAAGTGCGTTTTACAGGGCGTGGTCGTTTGCTGCAGCGCCCGCAGAGCGTTTATGCGGATTTGCTGCCCGAACACGGCTGCGAATTTACGCAGACTACCGAGGAAATCGAGTTGTACGGCTCTCTGACTCCCGGTGAATACACCTTGCCGGGCAATGTATCCAGCCAGTTCATCAGCGGCCTTTTATTTGCGCTGCCTTTGCTGGACGAGCCCAGCACGATTCACATCCAGCCGCCCTTTGAAAGCCGCAGCTATGTGGAGCTGACCCGCAGTATGCAGGCACACTTTGGTGTTGTGAGTATCTGGCAGGGCGAAAACACCCTGTTTATTCCGGGCGGACAGCAATATCTGCCTCGTGATTATACCGTCGAAGGCGATTATAGCCAGGCAGCCTACCCGGCAATGCTGGGCATGGCATACGGCAATGTAACGGTATCCGGTCTGCGTGCCGACAGCTTGCAGGGCGACACCGTTTTGCTGCGGATTCTGCAGCAGTGCCGCGGCAATTTTGCCACACGCGCCGATAAAATCAGCTTTGCCAAGAGCAAATTACACGGCACAGAAATCGACATTGCCGACTGCCCCGATTTAGGTCCCATCCTAATGGTTTTAGGGGCGCTTGCCGAGGGCACTACTGTTTTACGCCACACTGACCGACTGCGGCTGAAAGAAAGCGACCGCATCGCTGCGATGGAAACCGAACTGGCAAAGTTCGGGGTAAAGCTAGTGACATACCCGGACACCGTCACCATTACCGGAGGTCCCATCACAGCGCCGGCTGAACTGCTGAACAGTCATAACGACCACCGCATTGCGATGAGCCTTGCTGTGCTAGCGCTTTCCGCAGAATGCCCTGTCCGCATCGATAATGCCGAGGCCGTCAAAAAGAGCTGGCCTACATTCTGGAATGACTTGGCACGGCTGGGGGCCAGTGTAATGGTTCACGCCTAAATCGTTTTCGGCCAGCCTATTCTACAAGGAGGTTTTCTCATGTCCCGCCAGGAAGGTCAAAAAGCAAAGATTCTCGCACTGCTGCAAGTATTTGAGCAAAAAACCGACGACCAGCATATGCTGACCGTACCGGAGCTGGTGGATGCGCTGAACGGCGCCGGTATCCCTGCTGAACGCAAAAGTATCTACACCGACATCGCCGCTTTACAGGATGCCGGTTATGATATCGAGCAGCAGCGTGGTCGGGGTGGCGGCTATTACCTTGCCAGCCGCAGCTTTGAGCTGGCAGAGTTGAAAATTCTGGTAGATGCTGTTCAGTCCAGCCGATTTATTACCCGGAAAAAGAGTCGCGAACTGATTCACAAATTGGAGGGCCTTGCCAGCAGCTATCAAGCCAGCGCCTTGCAGCGTCAGGTCTTTGTTTCCGGGCGTGCCAAAAGCGAGAACGAAACCTCTTATTACGCAGTTGATGCCCTGCATCAGGCGATTGCTTCCGACAAAATGGTGTCCTTCCAATATTGGGAGTGGCAGCCCGACGGCAAAAAGCATCCGCGGCGAGAGGGTTCTCTGTACAAAGTCAGTCCTTGGGCACTTGCGTGGGAAAATGACAACTATTATCTGATTGCTTACCAGGACTACGCACAACCTGCCAACATCCGCCATTATCGAGTAGACCGAATGCAGAAGGTCAAAGTTTTGAACCATCCCCGCGCCGGCAAAAAATTGTATGCGGATTTTGATTTGGCGGCTTACATCAAAAAGCGATTCAATATGTACGCCAGCAGTGATGAACAGCAAGTCACGCTGCGCTGTGCCAATCATATGGCAGGCACCATCATTGACCGCTTTGGTACTGGAATTATGTTGATTCCTGAAGAAGATGGTGCCCATTTCCATGTAACTGTTCCAATAGCAGTCAGCCCTCAATTTTTAGGCTGGGTGTGTGGACTTTCGCCATATGTAACCATTCTCGGTCCGGAAACTGTGCGCGATCAAATTTGCACACTGATTCAAGATATGAGCAAAATCTACTTCTGATTTCAATAAAATGAGCGGCAGGAACTTCCTGCCGCTCATTTTGTATTGTTTTCAATTACTGCGCTGCTCCGCCCACCTGCATATCATAGTACCGCATCAATGCTTCTTCTTTCGGGTGAATTGCATCGTAAAAATCCCCATTGGTCACGCCCAAAACATCCGGGTCAAAGCTGCCATACAGCGGAATATTATATTTTTCAGCCAACTGCCGATACATCCGCTCCGACTCAAATGCCTGCGCGTAAACATCCGGTCGGCTCTGCATATAGTGATAATAATCCGGATGCAGCGGCGAAAGCAGCAGTCGAACTGTAATACCCTTTTGCTGCAAATACCCCACAAAAGCATCCAGTTGCTCAAACAACTCTGTAGAAATGCCGCTGAAATTGACTGCGATATTATCTGCGATTTGTTTATCCGCTGCGCTCTGATCCACTACTTGTTGTGATTGCTCACGGAGCTTACGTTCATAGCCATATGTACCATCTACACGCTTGACCGGTGTTTCTGCCCAGCGGTCTTCGATGGCAACCGGCAGCGGCTTTTTCAGCTTATTTTTGATGAGATATTGCACGCTGGACTGGAAATAACTGAACGAAAAAAAGTTCTTGATTTGGCTCATCCGCACCGAACCGGTACGAATCGGCTCCAATCCGACCTTATCACAAAAGTGATTATACTGTTCTGTGTGGGCGCGGTTATCCAAATTACCTTCGGACAAATACCACATTTCCAGCGATAGCACCACTGTATCCGGAGCAAATCCCCTCTCCTCAAACAGGAAATAACTATTGATCACATCCCGCAGATCAGAACCGGTTACGCTGGCTGCTAATGTATTTTCATCTCCTGTCACCGCAGGGGAAATCTGCATCGTACGGGAGGAACCTAGAACCAGCGTATCAATGGGCTGGGTACGCGCTTCGCTGTACAGCTGCAAGAAACGGCGATCCTCCATGTTTTCTACATTGGCTGCATTTTTGCCGGAAACCAGAATATCCACCAACTTCTGCTCGTAGGTCTGATTCATGATGTTGGCAGGATCTGCGATAAAGTTGATTGAAAATACCACCAGCAGAAATGCCAGCAGCAGCGAAATCAAACGCAAAAGCTGTTTCACGCTTGTTTGTCCCCCTTAAAACTGAAAATAAATGAACGAAGACCGCCCAAACGCACCAAACAATGCGATTGCAAACAGCATTCCGTAATAAATACACCACTGCACCGGCAAGCTTAATTCGGCTACTATCTGATCAAAGGGCTGCTTGCGCTTACGTTCGTAACACTCCAGCAGCCACAGCGCTGCAACGGAAAGAATCACAATCGCTGTAATACGAACGGAATCTGCCAAGCTGATAAAACTGCCGATTGCCTGCATCGGATGCGCAAAAATGCCCCAACCACGGAACCAATGGGTAAAGATATAACCTACCTGCGTAAAATTACTTGAACGGAAGAATACATAGCTGGCACAGACCAGCGCAAACACAACCGCCTGCTGGAAGAACCCATACCATGCGGTATCGGTAGGAACGTGCATCGCATGCAGCAATTTTACACGGGTTTTCTTTGTCATGCGACCAATTACCTGCATCGCACCGTGCATCGCACCCCAAGCCACATAGGTCCATGCTGCACCGTGCCAAAGACCGCTAACCAAGAATACGATCATCAGATTGCAATATGTGCGCACTGTACTGCGACGGTTTCCGCCCAGTGGGATGTACAAATAATCTTTGAACCAGGTGGAAAGACTGATATGCCATCGGTTCCAAAACTCCGAAATAGAGCGAGAAAAATACGGATGATCGAAATTTCTCATCAAATCAAAACCCATTACCTTGGCTGCACCCACCGCAATATCCGAATAGCCGCTGAAATCGCAGTACAGCTGCATTGCAAACAGAACAATGCCGAAAATCAGCACCGGACCGGGGAACACATCCAGATAGGTATACATGCGATCCACTGCGATAGCAGCATTATCCGCAATCACGACCTTTTTGAAGAAGCCCAGCAGCATAATACGCAGACCTTCCGCTACGTTCTCATAGCGGTACGGGTGCTTCTCGTGGAACTGGGGCAGCAGCCGCTCGGACCGTTCGATAGGACCAGCAACCAGCTGTGGGAAAAAGCTGACAAACAGCGCATAGTTTAGGAAACTCTTTTCATGCTGAATCGTGCCGCGATACACATCGATGGAATATCCCAGTGCCTGAAAGGTATAAAAGCTGATACCTACCGGCAGCAGCAACGATAACTTTGCCGGCACAAATACAATACCAATCGGCTCCAAAATATTCGCCAGAAGCTGCACAAACATCTCGTAGTATTTGAACAGAAACAAAATACCCAGATTCACGCCGATATTGAGTCCCAACGCCAATTTGCGTCCGCGCGGCTTTTTGATTTTGGAAATTAACCCGGCGCACAGATATGTGGATATCGTCGAAAACAGAATTAACAGTGCGTAAGATGCATTCCAACACATATAAAAATAATAGGAAAGCACCAGCAGCCACAGATTGCGCAGCTTTTCCGGAATCAGGTAATACCCCACTACAGCAATGGGGAAAAATATCAAAAACGAAAGCGAATTAAACGCCATGCACGACTCCATCCTTTATATAACGACAAATTTTAACGACACAGCTTCATTATACAGAAATGCCCTCTTATTGTCTACTCTGCACAACTGACACAGCCGAACTTTCCATCCCACAAATATTGGGTATCCATACAGAAATTTCTGACAAAAAAGCGGTGCGACTTTAAATCGCACCGCTTTTTTATTTTTTCTGTTTAGTTCTGTGTCGGGGGTGTCTGCTGTTCCGGTGTCTCTGCCGCGGGCGCACTTCTTTCGCCCAAAACCAGTTCAA
>JARHYC010000011.1 GCA_029264955.1 Faecalibacterium sp.
AAGGCCTGAATCTGATTCAGCTGGACGAGCATATCCCTGCTGGTGCAAAGATGTATTGATGTACCGTTTTCCTCTAAAAGAGAGATGTACTTCATTTTGAGAATCAGCTAAAAATCTACATCATACACCAATGTTACACCAAATGGTGCCCAAAATGATGCAGAAGCAAAAAAATCGCATATTTTAGTGTTTTAAGAAACTCCTGAGAAGCTGTTGCTTTTCAGGAGTTTCTTTGTTTTATTATCATTTTTTAGAAAATCGCAAACTACACCAACCTAATGTTTATCAATATAATGAAGGTAAATGGAGAGAAAGGAGTGGATATGCTATGAGCAACAGTTTACAGAGCGTTCATCCGGAGCTTGTATCGGAATGGTCGGAAAAGAACTTGCCACTGACACCGGATCAAATTACTTATGGCTCAAACAAACTGGTGTGGTGGAAAGCCGATTGCGGTCACGAATGGCAGGACAGCGCCAAAAGCAGATCAGTCAAGGTATTCAAGAAGGGAGAAATTTACGAAAGCCATATGTTTTCCAGCAAGGATGACCGCTACAAGAGCGAGCCATTCTTGCAGGAAGCCAAGGAAATCTGCACCGATCTGATCAACAGTCGCCTGTCAGATCCCGCCCAGCACCTCAAGGGGCTCGACCCCAACGGCGTCTATCTTCCAGAAAGAAAATCGGCCAAAACAATCCCAAGCAAGCCGAAATCAAAGCCGACAATATGGCAAGGCAGGAGTGGAACCGCATGGCAGATGTGGCGCTGGTCACCGGCGTCTCCGAGGAGAAGATCATCGAAATCAAAGAAACGGAGATCCTGGACACCGTGAAAATCTCCATCGAGAAATGGGGCTGGCTGCCAGATCGGTTCCGCAGCATTGTGGGCAAGGCGAAGGACTTCCTGCAAGCGTTGATCCGTGAGCAGGCCGTGCCGCCCAAGCCCACCCTGGATATTGATATGACCGAGTTCCGCACCATGCGGAATCTGATGATCCGGGTGCAGAATAAAGCAAATGGAATCAAACACTTGCAGGACAAGGTACTGCCGGAGCTGAAGCAGCAGCTGGCAGATACCAAGGGAATGTTCAAAGGAAAGGAACGAAAAGCACTTACTACCAAAATCGAAGAAACAGAAGAATCACTCAAACAGCAGTGTGATCAGTTCCTGGAGATTCTGAAAACAGAAGGCTACCCGGATGTGCAGGCATTTATGAGGACCTTCCGCCAGATGGAAGCCGTTGTGGAGCAGTATCGCCACGACCTGGCCCAGTGGGAACGCCAGACCGGCAAGATCGGCAGCCCTCCTGAAAAGGAAAGTGTCAGAGCAAACTCCGGCGGCTTCAGCGGCAGGGCAAACAAAAACACGCTCGGAAAAAGTCCTTTGACAGGGAGCGGTAACTTAGACACAAAACCGTCGTGTACGGTTTTGTACCATACACGACGGTTTACATAGGTATAGTGGTATAGTTTTGCTACATCCAACTATTAGAAGTATTCAGGTGGCGATAAGAGTTCATTTTTACTTTTACTATTCGTCTTTTATCCCTTCTTGACCTGTACACTTTTTGCAATTTCTGCACAGTCAGACTGGGACATCGATGCTTCATCAAAGCCAATCTGCAGAAATACCGGTAGTTTCTCGTAGTCGTAATACAATACCAGATTCTTTCTGTTGTCAAAGGGGATCGCTGCAGCTGAACCGTACTTATCCATTAGATCCAAGTTCTGACTGGAGAAAAGCGCAGTTGCAGCCGCACCAGTTGCAGTGGAAGTTTGCACTTGATAGTCCTCATACATCACATGATTTGGCAGTGCAGCACCAGCAAAAACCTGCATGGGCAACTGATTTGCACCGGTGTCTACCTGTTTCAAATCCTCCGAATCAGCTGCAAGCCCCATCAAGAAGAAATCGCCGACTGTATTTCCATTTTCGTCCTTGAGAAGATATCCAGAGTCGCCCGGCTCGTCGAACGCTTCTCCCAAAGTAATGCCCTTGGGTAGTGTAAAGGAAAGCTGTGCAGCAGGTGCATCCCGGAAGGTAAGCTTCACTATAATTTCACTGTCGCTTTGTACCGCAGAAACCGTGTCCTCACTGTTGGACTCTGCACGGGGCAGATACTCCATCAGGTCAATATCTATCTCTGTCTCCTGATAGGAAATATACATATGTAGTTCTGTCAAATCTGCATCACTAACATCCACACTGTAATTTTTTCCCGATTCCCATACGGTTTCCTCCAGATAATGCTTGCTCACGGACATGCCATCAGGATATTCTGCCCGTCCAGAAATCAAAATTACCCATTCCTCTGGATTTTTTGCCTCTTCCGGTATGGTAAAGACAATATTCTGATTCTCATAGTGAATACTGTCCACCAGAGTGTCCAACAGTTGCTGACTGCTTTGGGCAGGCTGCTCTGGCGAAATATCTTCTTTTCTATCCGTAAGCAAAAATGCTGCCAGCAATATGCAGCCGACTACTGCAATGATCACAATCCAAAGCACAGGTCTTTTCCAGTTTTTCATATTCTGTATCCTCCCTTTTGTATCTCCTTCACCAAATGCCAATGGTATTCCTGAAATAAGTTTTCGTCCCGTAGCAAGAGATAGCAGTGCCGCAGAATAGTCTGCCCGCACATTCTCCCCCAGCTTTTTAATCACAGCTTCATCGCAGCTCATCTCCATATCTTTGCAAAAGAGCAGAAAAGCCAGCCACACCAACGGATTAAACCAGTGCAGGGATAAGGTCAAAAAGCCCAAAGGCTTTGCCAAATAGTCCAATCGACGGATATGGTGCTGTTCATGTGCCAGAATATAGGGTACTTCTTTGCTCTCAATGTCAGAGGGAAGATAAATTTTAGGCCGTACAAAACCCAGTACAAAAGGTGTCTCCAGATAATCAACCAGATAGATGTTTTCTTTGAACCGCACTGCCCCCACTAATTTCTTTTGCAGCTTTATATAGGAGAGCAGTCCATAAAGAATCATAGCTGCTGCGCCCAGCGCCCAAATAAGACTCAGGATAAACATAGGTGAAAAAAGGGAGGTATCTTGTATTTGGGGCTGTGCAGGGACTACACCTGGGCTGGCGGCATGGATTGCGGTAGGATTCTCTGCGAATGAGAAAATCGGTACAGCGCTTTTAGGCGGCACGCCATAATAAGGAGAAGAAAAAGATACCGGGCAAACCAGACGAACTAAAACCACAGCCCACAACGCATAGGATAAAATTTTAGGCTGCTTTTTTAGAAGCAAGCGGGCAGCCAGTACAGCCAAAATTGCCAGACTACCGCTATAGCTTAGAGATAAAACAGTGCCGAGCAAGTTTTCCATATTTTAGCCCTCTCTCATATCCTGGATGATACTCTCCAGCTGCGTGATTTCCTTTTCTGAAAGTTTTTTCCTGGACCCAAATGAAGCCAAAAAAGCAGGAAGGGAACCGCCGAAGGTCTCATTTACAAATTCCTCGCTTTGCTTGCTTTGAAATTCTTCCTTTGAAATCAAAGCGGCTACCATACCGCTTTCATTTTGGAAAATTCCTCGCTCACACAACCGTTTCAGCACAGTATATGTGGTAGATTTCTTCCATTCCAGTGCTTTCTCTGCCAGCTTTACGAGCTGACTTGAGGGCAGCGGTTCGTTTTGCCAGATCAAATCCGCAAAGCGGGACTCAACCGGCGCCAGCTTCATTTCTCCCATAAGATACCTTCTTTCCAGATCCTTATTTCAATCTACTGCTTGTAGACTACGGCTAGTCTACATCTTATAAACCTGTTTGTCAATAGAAAAGTGGAAACTTTTATACTTATTCAATAGGGGAAATCTCGAAAGATTTCCCCTTAAAATAGTTATTTATAAATGATTTCTGCGTTCACAATCTCTCTGGCACACGCCCGGATGTGATTCCTTCTTCCGACCCACTCCATAGCATTTTCTGCCTTGAGCTGTTCGGGGATCCCCTGGGCCTGCTTCATCTGCTCTACCAGGACCCCCATTCGTTCCTGGGCCTGCTGGTCAATTTCGGCAAGATAGCTGTTCAGCCTGCCGCTGGTCAGCAACTGTGTGTAGACGATCTTCCAGTGCTCCTGCAAATAGCGCCTGTGCTGCTGTCCCCAGAGTCCAATCGGCTTGCTTTCACTCTCCTGCAGGGTCAGTCAAGGGAAATAATAGTCTCCCTTCAGCTCGTACCACAAGCCATTACTTTCATCATATTTGTACTTGTCCGTTCTAAAATCCTCCAGTATAATATATTCACACATATGCCATAGGCTGCGATTGCCACACTCTGTTATAACTTTTTATGGGATTTTCTTTCCCTTGCATTTGCCCTTATGGGCCTTCAAGGGAAGCATAAACAGGGATGAAACCGTATAAAGGGAAAAGGTGAGCTGTTTGCGAAAAAACCTTTGTTATCAACGGTTTTGGAGAATTTCATTAAAGCTCTGCGGCATCTAATAATCGTAGATAAAATCGAGTAGTTCAAATTCCGATTTCCTTAACAGATAAAGATCACCAGACCTTGAGGGGCGTTTTGCCTTTCAAGGTCTTTTTCTGTTTTGAGGCAAATAGTACTGGAATCGCAAACTTCAAAGTAAGCCGCTTCCTTCTTATACTAAAGGCACGGGAAGGAGACTATGAAATGATGCCAAACTGTAAAACGATTGCAATCTGCAATCAGAAAGGCGGAGTAGGTAAAACTACAACTGCTGTTAATTTGGGTGTAGGACTTGCGATGCAGGGAAAGCGAGTGCTGCTTGTGGATGCAGACCCCAGGGAGGATCTCACTACCTGTCTCGGCTGGCGTGATACTGAGAATTTGGATACCACGCTGGCATCAAAACTAACTGCTGTAATCAGTGAAACAAAGGATAACCCCTTCGATGGTATTCTCCATCCCGAAGAAGGCGTTGATCTTGTTCCTTCAGGATTGGAGCTTTCTGCAATGGAAATGACACTGGTAAATGCAATGAGCCGTGAAACTGTAATGAGAACTTTTGTAAAAGTTGTAGATTATTCGTTTTTTCTCTTGTCCATGACACAATGAAATGGTATCGTAGAATCGAAAGTTGAAAAGCAGAACAAGAGGGTATTAGGCAGGCGTTATGCAGAGTAAACAGGAGCTTTGTAATGCCTGTTGGGGGGAGAAAATTTTATATGGTAAAAGAGAAAAGAGAAAAAGCAATTTTGAAGTTGTCTTTCGTGGCAGGTTTGATATTTGCGATTGTGGAATTGGCGTATGCCATCGGCAGTCATTCCCAGTCGGTGTTGATGGACGCCGTATATGACGCAACGGAATTGATTTTCATTGCACTGATTTTGTTTTTGACACCGCTGTTTTATCAGCCAGTGTCGGAAAAGCATCCGTATGGTTACTTTCAAATTGAATCCATCTTCCTCATTATCAAAAGTGTAATGATGTTGTCTGTAACGCTGGGGGTTTCGGCACAGGTTATTCAGTCAGCGCTGGATGGTGGTAATCGAGTTGATGAAATAGGGATTTCGATTTTCCAGTTGGTGTTGGGATTAGTCAGTGTAGTCATTTATTTCATTATGAAAAAAATGAACCATGCAATCACTTCTCCTACGGTAGACGCAGAGCTGTTAGGCTGGAAAACCGATATTGCATATAGTGTGGGCTTATCGGCAGCCTTCTTCGGTTCAGCATTTTTGGATAAAACGCCACTGCGCTTTATTTCGCCGTATTTTGACCAAATTGTGGCGGTTGTCGTTATGTTGATGATGCTGCCGGAGATGATTCAGATGCTTTGGCGCACCATGAAGAGCTTGTTTTTGTTCTCTCCGGATGCCGAGACGGTAAATCAAATCAAGGAAATCAGCAACCGTATCCTGAATGAGAGCAGTTTTGAACCGGTTTTCTTTGATATAACCCGAACCGGCAGACATATGTGGGTTGAAATCTATTTTAAGATTCCGGGCGAATCCTTGTCGGTAAAAGAGTTGAAGCGCATGACAGAGGAAATCAACAAGGAAGTTGGTCGTGTCTTTGAAGATTGCACCTGCGAACTGGTGTTGGAACCATAATAGAAGAAAAAAGAACTTGACCGCAGTCAAGCTCTTTTTATTCATTTTGTATTAGGTTAACGAAGTAGTAGGAAATCAATTAAAAGAAACTCAATTTGCCCAGCAGCAATACAATCATAAGAATGACGATGCCCTGTTCTGCCTTTGATACGACAACGGCATCAGGTTGTTCCCGCTCGTATGCGCGATAGATCGTGCAGCATATCAGGTAACCTAAGAAGATAAAATCAAAGGCAAGGGATGTGTCTGGGGACAGCATTTGCACGAGCCATAGAATCACGGCGATTGCAAAAATAACATAGTGCATGATGAGAAGCTGTTTCTTATTTCGTTTCATAAACTCACGCTTTCTGTATAGAAAATAGAAAACTTGTTACGAGTCGCTAGGATGTGTTTTTCGCTGAAAACTGAAATAGAAAAGGAACCTGCATAGGAGAACTGATTTCTATCGTGATATAAGCATATTTGGTAAAAAAGCAATGGATTCGGAGAGAAAATACTTATTTTTCAGGATCGTTTTTTTGTATATCAAGTGGCGAAGGAAGCGGTGCATCAGAAGGCAGAGGAAAATGCCGATGTGAGGAAATCAGGCGGCGATACTCCGTAGGAGGAATCCCAAAATTCTGTTTGAATGCACGATAAAAAGCGGAATAGTCAGAAAAGCCAACCATCAAACTGATTTGATCCATAGAAAAGCCCTGCTGAATCAGGCTTTTTGCACGAATAAGGCGACACTGGGTCACACAGCGATAGAAACTAATACCTAAGCGCTTTTGAAATACCTGACGAATCGTACTTTCACTCACCAAAAAATCACGGGCAGTTCGTTCCAACGTGATTTTTTCTGACAGGTGGTCCTGAATATATGCCAGTAAACGATCTGGAAGTTCCGGTGTTTCGGCAGGAGCAGGAAAGTGATCGTTTATGGCACGTTGCAGCATGACCAGAATTTGCAATGCAAGGCAACCCAGACTTAGCTCCCAGCCAGTAGAACGCATTTCACTTTCGATGCAGGCGCGCTGAAAAGGCTGCTGCAAAAATTCCCAGCGGGTTCCAGCGGTACGCAGTAGAAAAGGCTTGTTGCAATCCGGCAAGGCGTCTGGATTGTTTGCAAGCGCCCGATCAATAAATTCGGTACTGAGCCAAAGGACATAACGGTGATATGGATGTTTCAGTTCCTCCATGCACAGCGGGCTGTGTGAAGTTTCAGGCGGAACAAAAATGATATCACCCCGGTGCAGCTGATAGCGCGTGCTGCCGAGTAAATATTGCAAATCGCCTTCGCGGCAGTACATAACTTCATAAAAAGAATGGCTGTGGATGTCGATAATATCAGTTGGACTACTGATATCTTGGTGACTATCCACAAAGCGAGATGACATTTCCATTTCTTGATAGAAGTTTCCTTCTAACTTCATTTCTTTTAGAAAACGACGTAGAATCTCTTCTTTTGATGCACCACTGGTCAATAAATCAGGACAAAGCTCCTGGATTTTTCGCATTGTTTCGGCCATTTCCATAATACAAAATCTACCATTCTTAAATATTTTATATGAAAATACCACAA
The DNA here is from genome assembly GCA_029264955.1 of Faecalibacterium sp. Classification (GTDB taxonomy): domain Bacteria; phylum Bacillota; class Clostridia; order Oscillospirales; family Ruminococcaceae; genus Faecalibacterium. The sequence goes on from JARHYC010000011.1 coordinate 7,612, forward strand.
AAATGTCAGAATTGCAATACTTTCGACCGTTTTTGCAATTCTTTTTGCGAATTCGATTTGTTATTATAAATGCAACACGTTTTGAGGGCACACTCAAAATAAAAGATAGGAAACGCAAGAAACACAAAAGGAGAATTCTTATGGCAAACTCGAAACTGACGATGAAGCATAAGATCGGTTACGCGTTTGGCGACATGGGCGGTTGTATGACCTTTGCTCTGATGGGCGCATTCGTTACCCGATACTACATGAACATCCTAAAGATCAATCCGGTTCTGTTGGCAACTCTGCTGTTGATCTGGAATATCTGGGACGCTGTCAATGACCCCATGATGGGTACTTTGATGGATAAGTGGTACGCAAAACACCCCAATCCGAAGGGCAAGTTCCGTCCTTGGCTGCTGCGTGCTACTCCGCTGCTGGCGATTACTTCTGTTGCGTTCTGGACATTGCCTACTTTCTTTGAAGGCACTGCAATGCTGATTGTACTGTTCCTGTGCAAGATTTTGTACGAGGGCTGCTACACCATGTTCAACATCCCCATGGGCTCCATGCTGAGCGCTATGGCAAATACCGACGAAGAGCGTGCTGCACTGTCCTCTGCTCGTGGCTTTGGTTCTCTGATCGGCAATATCTTCCCCTTCATGATTTTCCCCATGTTCCTGAAGTTTATGGGCGAAGAGAACCCCATGGCTTACACCGTTGGTTCTGCTGTTTGCGCTGCAATCGGTTTCGTTCTGTGCTTGATGCACTATTTCATGACGGAAGAGCGCAACGTTTCCGCAACTGAGGAAGTTAGCGAGAACATCAAGTTCACTGACATCCTGAACGTTTTCCGTGTGAACCGTCCCTTCGTTGCACTGTGCCTGCACGGTGTCTGCATCTGCACTATGCAGTATGTTGGTTCTACTCTGGGCACCTATATGTTCGTTGACGTTCTGGGCGATGTTGGCCTGATGCCTCTGTCTTCTGTTATCGCAATGCCCCTGAACATTATTACTCTGCTGGTTGCTCCTAAGCTGGCTAAGAAGCTGGGCTTGGAGAACCTGATCCGTTACGGCCTGCTGATTGGCAGCGCAATGTACATTAGTCTGTTCGTTGCACATGCTACTACCACTGTCAGCCCTCTGGTTCACGTTATTTGGAGCTCTCTGGCCATGGCATTTGCAGGTATCTCCATGCACATGCAGTGGGGTCTGGTTGGCGAAACCATCGACTACAACGAGTATGTTACCGGTAAGCGCACCGAAGGTTCTATGTACGGTGCATTTAACCTGACCCGCCGTATCGGCCAGACCGTTGGCAACTCTGCTGGTGTTCTGATGCTGGGTTGGATTGGCTACGACGCTGGTCTGGCAGCTGCTGGCCAGGCACAGTCCGCTGGCACTATTATGGGTATCAAGGCTCTGTGCGTGCTGCTGCCCGGTGTCTTCGTTCTGGGCTCTTGGGCTGCATTCAAGTTCGTCTGGAACATCACTCCCGAAGTGCGTGCAAAGATGGCTGCATTCAAGGCTGCTAAGAGCGAGGCAAAGGCTGCTCAGTAATCTGACAGTTTCTTTGACAGCATAAAGTTAAACCGTATCAGCGGCGCATGGCGCGGCCAGTGGCCGTCTGTGCGCCGCTTTTCTGTTAATTAGAATTTGAACCAATATAGCGTGAAGAATACGAGGTAAATTATGGCTAAGATTATCGATACTCCTTGTGGACAGATTCAAGGTACTTCCTGTCAGTGGCCCGGTGTAAGTGCATACAAGGGCATTCGCTTTGCGACTGCTGGTCGTTGGGAATATCCTAAGCTCGTTACGGCGTGGGATGGCGTGTATGATGCTACCCAGTACGGCAACTGCAGCTATCAGCCCCGCGCGTTCTATAATGAAGAAGAAAACCTGGGTAAAATCTTCTACTATAACGAGTTTCGCAAGGGCGAAACCTACACCTACAGCGAGGACTGCCTGTTCCTGAACGTATTCACTCCGGAGAATGCAACCCCTGACAGCAAGCTGCCGGTTATTGTGTACATTCATGGTGGCGGTTTCACGGGAGGCTGCGGACACGAAAAACACTTTGACGGTCCTGTATGGGCAAGCAAGGGTGTTGTGGCAGTTACCATCAACTACCGCCTGGGTGTTATGGGCTTTGCTTGTTTGCCCGAGCTGGCAGAAGAAGCAGGTCACACCGGCAACTATGGTCTGTATGATCAGATGACTGCACTACAGTGGGTGCAGGCCAATATCGCTGCATTTGGCGGCGACGCAAACAACGTGACTGTTATGGGTCAAAGTGCAGGCGCAATGAGTGTACAGGCACTGTGCCTGAGCCCCCTGACGGACGGTCTGTTCCACAAGGCGGTTATGAGCAGTGGCGGCGGTGTGCATAAGATGATGAATACGTCCGCTACACCGGAAAGCCGATATGAGTTCTGGCAGAAGGTGATGCAGGAAGCAGGCTGCGAAGATTTGGCTTCTTTCCGTGCGCTGGAACCAGCAAAGTTGTTTGCGGCAATGGACGCGGCAAAGGGCAGCGTCAAGGGAGCTGCAATGGCAGCTGGTCCCTGCATGGATGGCGTATTCTTCGCTACAGATAATATGTCTGCTGCCGAGGCTGGTAAGCAGAAGAATATTCCTTACATGATGGGAGCAACCAGCGAGGACATGATGCCTCTGTTCATGTTTGGTATGGCGCGTAACTGGTGTACCCTGCAGGCAAATCAAGGTAAACAGCCTAGCTACTGCTGGTTCTTTGATCGTCAGCTGCCCGGCGACGATAAGGGCGCTTGGCATTCCAGTGACCTATGGTACTGGTTTGGTACGCTGGATCGCGGCTGGCGCCCCTTCACCGACAAGGATCGTGAGCTGAGCGACCAGATGGCTACCTACCTGACGAACTTTGCAAAGACAGGCAATCCGAACGGCGTAGGTCTGCCTCAGTGGAATCCGATTACTGAAAAGTCCAAGAAGGTAATGCGTTTAGGCGAAAAAGAAACCCACATGGGCGGTGTTTCCAAGGCAAAACTGGCTTATACCACCTTTACTACCAAGCCGGTAGGCGAATAAAAAATCAGAAGCCGACAGGCTGGGGATTTCCTCACCTGTCGGCTTTTTTATGAAAAGACTTGCCAGATATAGGTTGTGCCTGCTATTCTTTATAAAAAGAAAGCAACAGCCCGGAGTAGGCTGACAGGAGGTATAGAATGAAGATTTTGGCAGTGGATTACGGCGATAGCCGCACCGGTTTAGCAATCAGCGATATGAGCGAACTGCTGGCGACTCCCATTACGCCGCAAATCGAAGAACGCAGCATGGGTAAGGTAGCAGATCGTGTGGTTGCTGTAGCGCAGGAGCGAGGGGCTCAAATGATCGTTTTGGGACTACCCCGAAACATGGATGGCACCGAAGGTGCACGTGCGCAAAAAAGTCGTAAATTGGGCAGTATGATTGAGGAAAAATCCGGTTTACCTGTCCGTATGTGGGACGAACGCCAGACTACCATTACCGCAGCCGGTATTTTGAGTGAAAATGGTACCTTTGGCAAAAAACGTAAGGCTGTGCTGGACTCGGTTTCCGCTGGCGTAATTCTGGAAAACTACATGTCCTGGCGCAAGCACCATCCTGGCGAAATCTAATCAGCAATAAAAAAGCACCGAGCTGCAATAATAGCTCGGTGCTTTTTGTTGTAAAAGAAAGGTTGTTTTAGTTCCGGCTGCACTTTTCTGCGTCGATGGCAAGCACAACCATCAATGCCTCCAAAGCGTTATCCGGATTTGGGACATTGATGATATAAGTGTCAGAAAAATTGTACAACTGTTTGGCAATGCTTGCAATCGGCGTGCCGTACGCATCCAGAATGGTGTAGTCCCACTCCAGCCAATCACCGGTAATAGACCATCCATTGCAATCGATGTGAAAGCGGGGCTTAAACATAGAAAATTCTTTTGTGATGGTACCGATTTTTGTTTCGCCGATGTACAAGTCAAATTGGGGCAAAAAGGTGAATACTTGCTCTTTGATGGTGGCAATATGTGCGCCGGAGGCATCCAGGATATGCAGACGATGTCCCCAGGAAAGCTGGCCCTCCACCGTAAATAAAGTAGTGCCTTGCTCATCGTAAATATCGTAACTGTCGAACCAACTGAAAAAACGTTGTTTGAATAACATCTGCATGGAAAACACTCCTTTTTGATACAAGAATCCCCGTGCTGTTCGTATATACTAGATACGCAGCAGCACGGGGGAATATTGCATTTTTTGAAAATACAGAAATTACTTACTGTAAGTGGAAACCGTTACACCGACAATCCGTACAGGCTCTTCTGATTCTGCGCTCTGTGCGATGGTGTCTACAATGTCCATACCCTGATAGATCTGACCGAATACTGTGTCAGTGAAATCCAGATACGGTGCACCGCCGGCAGCCTTGTAAGTATCAATTACTTCCTGGCGGTACCCGGTTTCGCCCATCTGGGCGGCAAGTGCGTCATCTATGCTGTCCGGCATAGTCTGCATGAAATAGAAAGCGCCGCTGCACTGCCCATTTTCATCCACAGGGGCACACAGTGCACCGGAGTAGTGGTGCAGGCTGTCGGTATATTCCGGCGCAAAACCAGAACCGTTCCAAATGGTGGAGGTGAAACCGTCGCTGTTGATACCGCCCTCTACAACAAAGCCATGCTCTAGACGGGCAAAGCCGGTTTCGTTATAAAAACCCTGCTTTGCCAGACCAATGAAGTTATCACAAGCCTGGGGTGCTTTATCCGTGTACAGAACTACCTGAATTTTTCCAATAGTGGTTTCAATGGTAGCGATGGTGTCGCCCTCGGCTGGGGTAGTGAACTGAAGTTCGGAAGATTCTACCGCAGGACGTTTGACTTTTTCAGCACCCGGTACGCTGCTGCCGCAGCCTACCAGCATAAGCCCAGTAAACACAACTATCAGCGCAGTCGAGAAAAAAATACGCCAGTTACGATGCATAATTCGATACTCCCTATCATATCTTTGTATTGTATCGCGAATGATTCACAGACGAAGCTGTGAGATAAAGATAGTATACCACATTTTCAAAATTGATACGAGAGTGAGAAAGATATATTTTCTGACGCCCACACCTTGACGAAAGTAGAAAAACAAGCTACACTATAGCCAGAAAATTCAGGAAAGGATCGCCCGTATACGGCGATTATGGGAGCTTGTCATGGAAGAAAATAAGAACTTGACCCCGGACGAAGAAATGGAAGAAATGGATGCCCCCGAGCTGCTGACTTTGGACGATGGCGAAGGCAATGAAATCACGTTCGAAATTATTGCTGCACTGGATTTCAACGATGCACGCTATGTGGGCGTTGTTGAATATGTTGAAGACCCCGAAAAGATTACTGGCGATGAGCAGCTGGTGATTTTGAAGGTCGGTACCGACGAAGAAGGCGAATACTATGATGTTGTCGAGGACGACGAGGAACTGTATACCGTTGGCAAGGAGATTGAAAAGCTCCTGAGTGACGAGTACGAGATTCAGTCCTAATTCGCCGTTAAAATGCCAAAGCGACCCTGCCCGGCTCGATTTGTTGCGGCTTTGTGGAGATCCTACTAATCATTAAAAGGGAACCCGGAAAGTCCATCGGAGAAAATGCAGACCACCCCGCCATGGTTCACCATGGAGGCTCGATGTGGAAGCGTGATACCGATGGCAGGGTACCCACCTGTCCAGAAGGGTAGGTTGTGTCTAGCCGCAGACGACCGGGCGGGGTCGTCTTTTTTGTTATCAAAAGGGAGAACATACCATGAAACCTAAGGATTTGACCGGTGCGGTCATCGACCGCTTTTCCTATGATACGCCGGAGCAGGCCCAGGCAGATTTTTATGAGCTATGTGATGCTGATCAGCCGCTGATCCTGGTATTCCTGCCGAACTTTGGTCATCCAATCAGCCGCGTATATCTGACTCGGTATATGGACAGTCTGTCCAATTTGGTCAGTGGTCGTTTGGCTTGTGTGGTACGCAGTAACCCTGAAAATATTGCATCTAAGATGGAAACAGCGTATCCGTTTCCGCTGATTTGCGACGAAGCCGGTGCGCTGTATGAGTATTTTGGCGTGCAGTCCACTAACAGCCGCATGGCATGGTCTTTTGCAGCTGCGCGTATTTTCCGAGAAGCCAAAAAGCAAGGCTATCAGATGGAAAAAGGCGCAGCGCAGCTGCTGCCGCTAACGGTGGTAGTCGGTCGGGAGGGCAAGGTGTTGTTCTCGCACTACGGTGAGAGTCTGACGGATTTGCCGGAAGACTGCAACGCAATGGAGCGTGTGTGCAGCAAGCTGAACCTGTCTGTGCTAGCGCCGGAAGCAAGCGAAGAGCTTGAAAATGAACGGGCAGAGCTGGAAATGGAAGAACAGCCGGAATCTGTGGATGCACCGGAACAGGATGCGCCGAACCTGGAAGCTGCTTCGGAGGTGCTATTTCCGGGTAAGGATGTGCCGGAGCAGGAATTTGTGGATAAGAACATGGATACGGATCACACCCAGCAGATCGATTTGTCTGGTTGGCTGGCTCCGGAAGAAGCAGCAGAAGAAGAGCAAGAAAGTAAACCCCGCTGGAATAAGTTAGTAAATCTGTTTGCAGACCGCGATCAGGATGACGAAGACTAAACATAAAAAAGACACGGCCATGGCCGTGTCTTTTTTATTGTGAGGTGAAAAAATTATTCCTTGTTTTCGCTTCCGCAAGAAAACAGGCAGGGGATTGCACACAATGCTGCTGCGCCCACGATACCAAAAATAATGCGGGACAGCAGAGATGCACTGCCACCAAAGAGCCAACCCACCAAATCAAACTGAACCAGTCCAATCAGACCCCAGTTGATGCCGCCGATAATCAGCAGAGCCAGACAGATTTTGTATAAAACTTGCAAAGCAGATGCCTCCTTCCATGCAGACAGTATGCCCGCAGAGCGATAAAATATCCAGCTGATTTTATTTTATGCACAAAAGCGGCGATGCGGTGTGACACAGCTGCTTTTTTTGTTTTTCGGTTTACTTTGCAGGGTTATTTTTCTATAATAGAAACGATTACACAAAAATGCGCAGAGGAAAATTTATTTCTGCGTGTGTGGGAACAGGAGAGTGTACTTATGGATGAGCTGTTGAAGCTGCTGGAAAATAATGCGCGTATGTCGCTGGAAGATATCGCTGCCATGTTGGGCAAATCGGAGGCGGAAGTCTCTGCCATGATGGATTTGGCGCGTGCCCAAGGTTTGATTCAGGGTTATAAAACGCTGGTTGACTGGCAGAAAGCAGGCGTTGACCGTGTAGAAGCTGTGATTGAACTGCACGTAAGCCCCAAAAAGTCGCGCGGATTCGATGAAATTGCGACTACGATTGCTCGCTTTGATGAAGTAGAAAGTGTTCTTTTGATGAGCGGCGGCTATGATTTGCAGCTGACGATCAAGGGGAAGAATTTCCAGGAAATTGCTCTGTTTGTGGCCAAGCGCCTCAGCCCGCTGGACGATGTGCTGTCTACTGCGACTCACTTTGTGCTGCGCACCTACAAGCGCGAGGGAAAAATGTTCCTCGGCGAAGAAACCGATGAAAGAGAGTTGACCGTACTGTGATAGATTACGATCGTCTGTTTTCGCCCCGTGCGGTGGCAATGCGTCCTTCGGGCATCCGCAAGTTTTTTGATTTGGCAGCAGAAATGCCGGAGTGCATCAGTCTGGGTGTGGGCGAACCTGATTTCAAGACCCCTTGGGTTGTTCGCGATGCAGGTATTGAGAGTTTGGAAATGGGGCGTACCCGCTATACCGCAAATGCAGGCCTGAAAGAGCTGCGTGTGCAGATCAGCCGCTATTTAGAACGCCGTATGAACCTGCAATATGATCCGATTCATCAGATTTTGGTGACAGTGGGCGGCAGTGAAGCGATTGACCTGTGTGTTCGTGCACTGGTATCTCCGGGTGATGAAGTCATCATTCCAGAACCCAGCTTTGTCTGCTATGACCCGATTACTACGCTGGTAGGCGGTGTGCCGGTTCCGGTAGCCTGCCGACAGGAAGATGATTTCCGCCTGAAGGCTGCGGATTTGAAAGCGGCAATTACCCCAAACACTAAACTACTGATTTTGCCTTTCCCCAACAACCCCACGGGTGCTGTGTTGGAAAAGCAGGATCTGGAGGAAATTGCAGAGGTTCTGCGTGGTACCGATATCATGGTACTGAGTGATGAAATCTATGCGGAGCTGACTTATGGCGGCAAACATATCTCGATTGCATCCATTCCGGGGATGGCGGAGCGCACGGTTGTAGTGAACGGATTTTCCAAGGCATATGCAATGACAGGCTGGCGTTTGGGCTATGCCTGCGGACCGGAACCGGTAATCCAGTTGATGACCAAAATCCATCAGCTGGCGATTATGAGTGCGCCCACCACCAGCCAGTACGCAGCAATCGTGGCAATGCGGGACTGCGATGGCGAAATTGAGCAGATGCGAGAAGAGTATAATCAGCGCCGCCGCTATCTGGTAAAGGCATTTAACGATATTGGTTTGACCTGCTTTGAGCCGAAGGGCGCATTTTATGTGTTCCCATGTATCAAGTCGCTTGGAATGACCAGTCAGGAATTCTGCCAAACGCTGCTGAAGGAAAAGCATGTGGCACTGGTTCCCGGCGATGCCTTTGGCACATCTGGTGAGGGGTACTGCCGTGTCAGCTATGCTTACTCGGTAGAGCATTTGCAGGAAGCCATGAAGCGTGTGCGTGCCTTTGTTGAGGAGCGTACTGGTGCAAGCAAGGCGGAATAAGCATGGAAAAAACAGTAGTACTGCTGCGTGCGGCATCCTATGATACGGAGATATGCGACGCAGCCGTGGAAAAGATTTTTACATCCTTGCCGGCGGCGCAGCGCATTGGTCCGGCAAGCCGTGTTTTATTGAAGCCCAATCTGCTGGCGAAACATACACCCGAAGAATCAGTGACGACGCATCCAGCAATTCTGCGCAGTGTAATTCGTACCTGCAAAAAGCGTGGTGCGAGGCAAATCGTCGTGGCGGATTCCTCTGGCGGTGTATACAATCCCGCCCAGATCAAATCGGTGTATAAAGCGTCTGGCTTGTGGGATGTCTGCGAGCAGGAAGGCGTGGAGTGTTACACGGCTTGCGAAAGCGGTGTGCGCAGTGTAAAAAACGGTTGGGTCGTACAGGAATTTACGCTGTTGCAGCCGGTTTTGGATGCAGATTTTATTATTGATTTGCCCAAGTTCAAAACGCACGTGATGACCGGTATGACAGCAGCTTGTAAGAATATGTTTGGTACAATTCCCGGTTTGCAGAAAGCAGAATGGCATATGCGCTTCCCGGATAAAGATCGCTTTGGTCATATGCTGATTGATTTGCTGGAAACCGTGCGCCCTGACATGGCAGTTTTGGATGCTGTCATGGGCATGGAAGGGGATGGTCCTGCTGGTGGTACAGCCCGTAAAGTCGGTATGATTTTGGGCAGTGAGGATTTATTGAATCTGGATCTTTGCTGTGCGGACTTGATGGGACTTGACCCTATGCGGGTACCATATCTCGCAGCGGGACAGGAGCGAAAATTGTGTGCATCTCGGTTTAACCCGGCGGATTTGATTGGCGATACCGATGCGTATCGTCCCATCGAGGGATGGCAGCTGCCGTCCAGTTATGTAAGCGGCGGCGGTGCGAATACGGATTTTGCCTATGGTGGACGTATTCCAAAATGTTTTGCGCCGCTGGCACAAGAAGCAGAAAAATGGGTTGCTCCCCACCCTGTGGTGAATCGCAAGCTGTGTGTCGGCTGCGGCAAGTGTGCAGAAATTTGTCCCCAGCACACCATTGAGATGAAAAATGGGAAATCTCGGATTCATGCGAAAAACTGTATTCGTTGTTTTTGTTGCCACGAGATGTGCCCGGTAAAGGCCATTGATATCAAACAGCTGGCGCTGTTCCGGCTGTGATGGATCGAAAAAAGGAGTAGGTATGGAAAAGCTGACAGTTTTGGCACCTGCTAAGGTGAACCTTGCGCTGGATGTGGTCGGCGTGTTCCCCAATGGATACCATGATTTGGATATGGTCATGCAGGCTTTGACTTTATGTGAGCGTATTACGTTGGAAAAAGCAGATGATTTGTATTTGACTTTGCCGGGCAGTGATCTGCCCGCGGACGACAGTAATATTGCACTGAAGGCGGCGAGAGCATTTTTCCATTATACGGGGCTGGATGCTGGCGTATCCATTACGGTAGAAAAGAATACCCCCGTACAGGCTGGTATGGGCGGCGGAAGTGCAGATGCAGCGGGTGTTCTGTTTGGTTTGAATGAGCTGTATGCGGATATACTGCCTCGCAAGCTGTCGATGAGTGAGCTTTTGGCGTTGGGCGAGCCCTTGGGTGCAGATGTTCCCTTTGCTTTGATGGGAGGTACCTGCCGCGTACGAGGGATCGGTAATCTACTGTGCGCATTGCCCCCGATGCCGGACTGTGGCATGGTGGTGATTATGCCGGAACAGGGGGTGTCGACCCCAGCGGCATTTAAGGCGTTCGATGCAGTGGAATCTCCTTGGCATCCGGATGTATCTGGTTTGGATGCCGCTTTGCGCAAAGGTGATTTTGCCGGCGTTTGTGCCGCAGCAGGCAATGCATTGGAAGCTGTGGGCAGCAGCCCAGATACGCCTGCCATCAAACAGGCATTGATGGAAAGCGGTGCAAAGACCGCATTGATGACCGGCAGCGGTGCGGCTGTTTTTGGTTTGTATGCTTCTCTGAAAGATGCAAACAAAGCGGCGGAACAGCTGCGTCAGACCTATCGCCGTGTTTATGTAACGGCACCGCTGCCTTACGGACCTTATGTAGATGGTTAATCCCAAAAGAGAATAAGTTTGGAAAAAATGCCCATCCTTTGATTGTTCAAAAAAAGGAGGGCTTTTTTATGGATAGAAACGAGGATTTTTCTCGTTGGCTCAGTCTTGCATTGGGGTTGGTGCTGGCATTTGTATGGACAGTCAGACAAAACCAGTTTGCAGCCGTATGCAATCAGGTCAGAGCAGATACCCTGCGGCTACATATTGTAGCAGCCAGCGATACTGTAGCAGATCAAAGCCTGAAACTGCGAGTGAGGGATGCTGTTTTACAGGAAACGGCACGTCTATGCAAAAATGCACCGAACCAAGAGACTGCAAAAGAAATTCTGGCAGGCAACTTACCGCAAATTACCTATACAGCGGGACGTGTTTTATCCATGGTAGGTCGCCCTATGGCAGTGAAAGCAGAAATGGAAAACGGGTATTTTACCACGTCGCATTATCCCAGTGTGACGTTGCCGGCAGGTAGTTATGACGCACTGCGTATTACATTGGGTGAAGGAAACGGGCATAATTGGTGGTGCTGTTTGTATCCGGCACTGTGTCTTTCCGCGGCAACTGCGGCCTATGCGGAGAAATCGGAAAATACAGTTGTGACAGCCGGCGGTTTTGAAGTACGCTTCGCTCTTGTGGAGTGGTGGGAAAAATTACAAATAAAAAAGAAAAAGTAGTACACGATGTACCCCCTTGCGGCATAGACTGAGCATGAGGAGGTGCATAGCACAATGGCAAAACCTGAATATTACGCAACCTATCGAAAGGGAAACTCTGGACCCGATGTATCCCTGGTTCAAATCTGGCTGAACGGCCTACGCAACAAGTACAACTGCATCAAGGAACTGACAGTGGATGGAAAATTCGGCTCTAAGACGCAGAACGCTGTGAAATGTTTCCAGTGTGTGACTGGCCTGACCATGGATGGCGTAGTTGGTCCCAATACCTGGAATGCACTGTATGACCATTACGCGGCACAAGTCGCACCCAGTGAGCAGTACCCCGGCACCAATATGGTAAATGGCAGCCGCGGTGCAACCGTCAAGAGCGCACAGGAGCGACTGAATGTGCATGGTCATCAGCTGAGCACGGACGGCATTATGGGCAGCAAGACTGTACACGCAGTACGGGATTTTCAGCAGGATCGGGGTCTGTCTGTGGATGGCATAATCGGCGTGCAGACCTGGGCAGCGCTGTATTGATGCCACGATAGGTAATAATTGTGACAATGAGTAAGACTGCATAAGAGGAGTAGGCATCCCAATTATGGGATGCCTATTTTGGTATTCTGAAAAAAGAGAAAGTATGATATGATGGATGTTACAATATTACATAGGGAAAGGCGGTCAAAATCATGCTGCATTTGATTCTTGGTCCTGCAGGAACAGGAAAAACCAGCTTGCTTTACCAGCAGATTGAAGCGCTGGCGGCACAAAAAAAGAAAAGTATCCTGCTGGTGCCGGAACAGTTTACTTCCAGCACAGAAGGGCGAATTTATCACACACTGGGCGATGCAGGTTCCGGCATGGTGGAGAGTTTGTCATTTACCTCGCTAGCGGAGCGCATTTTGTCTGCCTGCGGCGGTTCGGCTCTGCCAACGCTGAGCGATGCGGGTCGTGCGGTGCTGGTACGCCGTGCCATGACTGAACTGGGCGAAAAGGTGCGCCATTATCGCCGCCATCGGCGCAGTGCAGCATTTTGCAGTCTGGCTGCCGAGACGATTGATGAATTTAAGAGTGCCGGTATTTCTCCTGCTCAGCTGACCGAGCTTTCGGCAGGGTGCGGTGCAGGCCGGGAAAAGCTGGAAGAACTGGCTTTGATTTACGGCACCTATGAAGCATTGCTGGCGCAGACGGGTATGGACCCTTCGGATCGGTTGACGCGCGCGGCAGACCGGCTGGAAACGGCAGTTTCCGAGGGAAACGTGCCAGCGTTTTTGCAGGATCGGGAAGTCTTTATTGACGAGTTTGACACATTCAATGCGCCCAAAAAACGGCTTCTGGCCATGCTCATGTCCATTGCGCCGCAGGTGACGGTTGCACTGTGCGCAGATGGTCAGCCCGCACGGGAAGGCGATTTGAGTTTGCTTTCCGGTGGCCGGCGTATGGCATTGGGGTTGAAGCAGCTGGCGAACCGTGCGGGGATTTCGGTAGCAAAGCCAACCGTTTTGACAGAAGATTTGCGCCATGCAGGTGCACCCGGTTTGGCTGCGTTGACCCACTGGCTGGAACAAGAGGGCGAAGGCGAAGATATACCGGCAAACCCGGAGGAAATCCGCCTGTATGCGGCTTCGGACCGAGACGATGAAGTGCGTGCAGTAGCAGCAGCGATTCGGCATTTGGTACAGGCGGGCACTCATTATCGGGAAATTGCAGTAGTTTGCCGCAATACGCCGGATTATCAGGCAGCCATTCGGTACGAATTCCGTTTGGCGGGGATTCCGCTGTATTGCGATGAAGCTACTACACCGGAGTTTTGCGCACCCGCTTGCGCAGTAAAAGCATTGCTGGGATTGGTTCGTGGTATTGACTACAACGAAAATATGGCTGCTCTGGCAAAAACAGGGTTGTGCAGTCTGACCGAACGACAGATTTGTGCGCTGGATAACTATGTTTATACTTGGAGTCCCCGCCGTGCAGATTGGCAGCAGCCATTTAATCGAAATCCGCAGGGATTTGGCGAAGCAACGCGCGTGACAGAGGAAGAAAAAGAAGATTTAGAGCTGGCAGAACAGGCACGGCAGAGGTTGCAGCCTATTATTGAAAAGCTGCGCACTCGTGCCAAGGATGCGGATGCTGCTGCACTGAGCAAAGCATTGTATTTGTGCCTGAAAGAATTGGGTGCAGAAGAATGTCAGCAGCAGCTGGCAGATCAGCTGCGCCAACGGGAGGGAATTCCTGCTGCACAGGAAGCAGCGCGTGAGTGGAACATCGTGATGCAGCTGCTGAACCAGATGACCAACCTTTTGGGTGGCGAAGTGCTGAATGGCAGCGAGTATTCGGAACTATTCCAGCTACTGCTGCGCAGCTCTGATTTGGGGCATATTCCACAGATGATGGATGCAGTGATTTTTACCTCGGCGGGTAAAATGCGTCTGGATGATCCGGCATATGTGTTTGTGCTGGGCTTGGCAGAAAATGAATTTCCACAGGCACCCGGAGATCGTGGACTTTTGACCCATACGGATCGAGATCAGCTGATGGCACAGAATGTGGATTTGCCGGATTCCTTTGAAAACCGTGCAGTGCGTGAACAGATTTGTTTTTATAAGGCTTTGACGGCGCCCAGTAAAGGCTTGTGGCTCAGTTGGCCGGAAGGCCAGGCTCTGCCTTTGACAGGTGCGCTGGAAATGCTGCGCACGAATGGACTGAAAGAACCCACATTTGTTCCGCTGGATTATGCAGCAACTCCGGCAGCAGCGCTAGACCATTTGGGCAGTATTTGGAATAACAATGATCAGGAAACCGCTGACCTGTATGCTGCCTTACAAAAGCAGCCCGAAACAACGGATCTTTTGGCAGCGATGCGCCGTACCGCACAGGATAAACCCTGTGAGATTCTGGATTTGGATACTATGGCAGAAATGCTGGGCAATGCAGTGCGTATTTCGCCCAGCCAGATGGAAAAGTATTACAGTTGTCGATATGGATACTTCTTGCAATATGTATTGGGCTTGCGTCCCCGCCAGAAAGCGGAGCTGACCCCAAACCATAGCGGCAGCCTGATGCACTGGGTTTTGCAGATGGCGCTGGACCCGCAGCCCAATCCATATTCAGAGTGGAAACCTGCCCCGTTACCGGAGATGACGGACGAACAGTGCGCAGAACTTGCCAGCCGACTGACGGATGAATATGTACGGCTGTATATGCCGGATTCGACAGCACGATTTGCCTACTTGATTCGTCGCTTGAAGCGCAGCTTGTCTGGATTGTTGGTTTACTTGCGGGATGAAGAGCGTCAAGGCAGTTTTGCTCCGGCAGCTTGCGAATTAGACATTGGCAAGGGGACAGGTTGTCTGCCGCCCCAGATTTATCAACTGCCCAATGGCAAAACAGTGGAAATTATTGGTACGGTGGACCGTACCGACACTTGGACTGACGAGGACGGTCAACAGTGGGTGCGTGTGGTGGACTACAAAACTGGCACAAAATCCTTCGATTTGAAAGAAGTGTACTGCGGTCTGGATTGCCAGATGCTTTTGTATTTGTTTACCCTCACAAAAGATGAAAGCGGCTGCTTTACTGGGGCGAAACCGGCAGGTGTGTTGTATCTGCTGGCAGACGCAAGCCCGGAACAGACAAAACGTAACGCAGCACCTGCTCCTATCTGCAAGCTGGATGGCCTAGTCAATGACTTGCCGCGTGTGTATCACGCTATGGATGCGGAAGAAACGGGGCAATATTTGCCCTTTGATTTCCAGAACGGAAAGCCTAACCCTCGAAAGAAAAAGTATTTGGCGGATGGCGCAAAGCTGGAACGTATTAGTCAGCACATGGAAACGCTGGTCACGGATATGGCGACAGAACTGTATGCGGGAAGAATCGAGGCAAAACCGCTGTGTACTTCCAATCGAGACAGTTGCCGGTTCTGCGACTTTTCGCTGATCTGCCGCCACGAAAAGGGCTTTAATGAGCGGGAACTGGATGCACCGAAAGATCCGTTTGGTGAACCGATTCCAGAACCAGAAGGCGAAAGCGCTGAAACAGAGAATAAGCAGCAGGAGGGGAAGAAAAATGTCTGAAACAAAATGGACCCCGGCGCAGCAAGCTGCGATTGAAGACCGCGGCGGTGCGCTGCTGTTAAGTGCGGCAGCGGGAAGCGGTAAAACCGCTGTTTTGACCGAGCGCGCGGTGGGATTGATTTTGGATGAGCAGCATCCGGTGGAGGCAGATCGGCTTTTAATTGTTACCTTTACCAATGCGGCGGCGGCCGAACTGCGTGCCCGCATCGGCAATCGTTTGGCGGAAGAAGTGAAAAAAGACCCAGGCAATACGAGGCTGCGCCGTCAGCGGATGTTGTTGCAGCGTGCGTCTATTTGCACGGTGGATGCGTTTTGTATGGATTTGCTGCACCGCCACTTTGCCCAGTTGGATATTCCGGCAGAATTTCAGCCCGCAGACCCCGGCCAGGCGCAGGAACTATGGGATGCTGCTATGGCGGAAACCATGGAAGAAATGGTTTCTGTTCCGGCATTTTGTGATTTTGCCGATTTGTACGGTCGTGGCCGCAGCGATGCGGCAGCTTGTGAAGCAATTGGGCAGCTGTATCTCTTTTTGCAGGTTTTGCCTGACCCGGACCAGTGCTTGGAAGTCTATCTGGAAAGCTGGCGGCATCCCAACGGTTTTGCCGAAAGCGATGGGTTTATAGAAACCTTGCGGGCAGTAGCGGACCGATGCCAGAAATTGCTGGTCAACTTACAGCAGGCGTTGACCTGTTCCAAAGAAGACATGATTGCAGTGATGGAAGAGGCTCGTCTCAGTAAAAAGACAGCTGCCGCACAGGAAAAAGCTGCTGAGAAGGCAAAAGAGAAATTCATTTGGATTCAGGAGGATTTGGAATCCGGTATTTTGTTCTACCAACAGGCAGAACAGTTGGCGCAGGCGCAGGATTGGGATGGCTTGGACGCCATGCTGTCGCCCTATCGGGATGCGTCGGTAGTGCGTCCCGGTGGGCGTAGTACCCGCAAACGCCTGTATGGTGACCGCAAGGAAACCGTAAAGCTGGCGGGCGATTTGGCGGAGGAAGCGTGTGAAGATATGCTGGACTGGATTCCGGCGAGCCTTGCGGAGATTGAGCTTGACAGGGAAACCGCTTTACCCATGCTGGAAGCGCTGGCACAGGCGGAACGGAATTTTGCATCTCGCTATTATGCAAAGAAGCTGGAACGAAAAATTCTGGACTTTGGCGATATGGAGCAATTGGCTCTGCGTCTGCTGCGAAAGCCGGCCGATATCCATGATGCAAATGGAAAGATTCTTCCTATGAGAAAGGCAATGGCTGTGATGCAGGACCCGAAAGGCTGCCGCACAACCTTGTGCAAGCAAATCAGTGCGTCCTTTGATGCAGTCATGGTGGACGAATATCAGGACACCAATGCTTTGCAGGATGCACTGTATAACTGTCTGGCAGCACCCGGCGGAGATAATCTGTTCTTTGTTGGCGATTTGAAACAGAGCATTTACCGATTTCGTCAGGCAGAACCACACATCTTTTTACAGCGACAGCAGTCTTATGCGCCGTTGGTGGGTGGTGCGCGTCCCCGCCCCAAACAAGAGCAGGGGGCACCTGCCAGCCTTGCGCTGGATGCAAACTTCCGTAGTGCTCCGGCAGTGATTGACGGCATCAACTTTATCTTTACGCAGGTTATGCGTGCTGATTTGGGTGATGTGGTATATGGTGATGGCCAGCGTCTGGTATGCGGCGCCCCTGGTGAATATAGCGGACAGGTAGAAGCAGCTATTTTGCAGGCACAATCCCCGGAGGCGGAAGCAGAATGGGTGGCGCAGCGTATTTACCGCTTGGTAAATGAAGAAAAGGCACAGGTGCGCTGTAAGGATGGTACACGCCCAATTCGGTATGAGGATTGCTGTATTCTGGTTTCGACTCGAAACAACTTTGCTGCCTACATCCAGGCGCTGCAGAATATGCAGATTCCCAGTTATGCAGCCACAGCAGAAGACCTTTTGGATGCACCGCAGGTGCGCCCTTTGATTGCACTGCTGCGTGTCATTGATAATCCGGCGCGTAATATTGAGCTGGCGGCAGCCATGCGCAGCGAGCTGTTCGGCTTTACGGATGATGATTTGCTGAAATTGCGTGCCGCAAAAAAGAAGTGCAGTCTGTATGGTGCACTGGTATTTGTAGTACAGGAGGGCTGCAAGGATGTGTTTGCAGAAAAGTGCCGATCCTTCTATGAGAAACTGGATACCCTGCGTGGCCTGTCCCGCAGTATGCCGGTAGACCGTCTGCTGGAAGAAGTTTTTGCGCGCACAGGCTATCTGGCTGCTGTGGGCGCTGGGGCGGAAGGTGTGCGCCGTCGGGAAGAAGTACGCCGGTTTGCCGCGTGGGCATCGGAAGCAGGTACAGCCGGTCTTGGCACTTTGATTCGTGTTATTGAATCTACCCAGAAGGCACGCGGTCTGACAGGCGCAACCTCCGGTAAAGGCAAGCAGGGATGTGTGTCGCTGATGACGATTCACGGTAGTAAGGGGCTGCAGTTCCCTGCGGTATTTGTAGTAGACCTGGCGCACCGTTTTAATATGGATGATATCAAGCGCCCGGTACTGCTGCATCGGGATCAGGGCTTCGGTTTGGCATTGCGTGGTCCCGGCGGTTTATATCCCACGGTACAAAAGACCCAGATTCGCCGCACCATAGAAGCGGAAACCCGCAGTGAGCAGATGCGCCTATTATATGTAGCACTGACCCGTGCGCAGGACATGCTGTTTATGACCATTCCGCTGGAAAAGCCGGAAACTGCCATTGAGAAAACGGCATTGCGTTTGAATGCAGGAATGGGCGAGGAATATCTGCATCATGCCAGCCGATTCTCGGATTGGATTCTGGCGGCATTGCTTCAGCATCCGGATGCGGGCGTACTGCGTGTTCCCTCTGAAGCAGCAGGTACCGAAGCTGCGGCTATGGTACCGCTTCAGCCTGCGGGCAGTCCCATGACTGTTTTGCTGGAAGAAGCACCCGAACCGGAATCGGAGGATGAAACCAATCATACGGATGAGCCCACGATGCCGCCGGATGATGAACAGGTGCAGCGCATTTTGGATAGCTTCGCCTGGGAGTACCCAGACCAGAACGAAGTGAATATTCCGGTAAAAGTCAGCGTGACCAGTTTGGTGCATCAACGGGATGATATTGTTTTGGAGCGTCCGGGCTTTATGTCGGCTGCGGGTATGACTGCGGCTGAAATGGGCACGGCACTGCACGCATTTTTGGAACATGCAGATTTCGCTTTGCTGCAAACCGCAGCAGCAAAGGGGGAGGAGGCACTAGTGCAGGCGATTGCATCCGAACGAGATCGCCAGCTAGCAGCACATTTGATGACACCAGACACCGCGGATGCATTGGATGTGACAAAAGTGCGTACTTTTGCACAGGGAGAAGCCTTCCGGCGCATTTGCAATGCGGAAAAGGTGTATCGAGAGTACGATTTCATCACAGGTCTGCCTGCATCCCGTTTGCCGGATGGCCCAGCGGGCAGCGAAGCCGTGGTGATGGTGCAGGGTATTGCAGATATTTTGCTGGAATATCCCGACCACCTGGAGCTTTTGGATTACAAGACAGATCGCAGCAAAGACCCGGCACAGCTGCGTGCTTCGTACAGTGCCCAGTTGGAACTGTATGCGGCTGCGATAGAAAAACGCTTTGCACCCAAAAAGGTAAGCTATAAGGGAATTTATTCCTTTGCGCTGGGGAAACTCATCGAAATCTAAAAATCAGAAAAAGAATTGGCGTAACAGCAAAAAAAGCTTGACAGGACACTGTGGTGAGAGTATACTAGTCGGGTAAAGAAAGCAGCAATCGGCTATATGTCAGCCGCGCTCGCCTTGTTGGCAAACAGATGCCACGGGCTATCAGACTGGTTCCGCCTTGTGCGGTCCTGAGAAGATACTGCGCGGCTGCCCGAATGGGTGGCCGCGTTTTGCTTTATATTCACATTCAGTATTGTTTAATGGAGGTGTATTCCAATCGCTACCGCAGGAAAATCCAAAGAGACGGAGATCAATGAAGGCATCCGCGACCGCGAGGTTCGCGTGATTGGTGCAGATGGCGCTCAGCTGGGCATTATGTCCACTCGTGACGCGCTGGCTGCAGCTGAAGCAGCAGGCCTGGACCTGGTTAAAATCGCACCGCAGGCAACGCCCCCGGTGTGCAAGATCCTGGACTACGGTAAGTACCGTTTCGAAAAGCAGAAGAGGGAAAAAGAGGCCAAGAAGAACCAGAAGGTAATCGAAGTCAAGGAAGTTCGTCTTTCTCTGAACATCGACACCAATGACTTCAACACGAAAGTGAATCAGGCGGCAAAGTTTATTGCCAGCGGACACAAAGTGAAGGCATCCATTCGTTTCCGCGGTCGTGAAATGGCACACACTGCCCTGGGCGCCGAGGTCATGCGTAATTTTGCACAGGCCCTGACGGGCGCTTCGTGCGACAAGCCTCCCCTGATGGAAGGCCGTACCATGACGATGCTGTTTAGCCCCAGTTCGAACAAGTAAACTTTAGGAGGACACACAAAATGGCTAAGATGAAACTGAAGACTCTGTCCGGCGCAAAGAAGCGCTTTAAGCTGACCAAGAACGGCAAGATCAAGCGCGGTCACGCATACCGCCGCCACATCCTGACCAAGAAGACCACCAAGACT
Source organism: Faecalibacterium sp. (assembly GCA_029264955.1). Classification (GTDB taxonomy): domain Bacteria; phylum Bacillota; class Clostridia; order Oscillospirales; family Ruminococcaceae; genus Faecalibacterium. Next base: position 27,835 of record JARHYC010000011.1, read on the forward strand.
ACCCGTGGTTACCGTCAGCCCAGCTACGTTGATGTTACCAACGCAGCTGCTGTGAAGCGTATGCTGCCCTACGGCTAATCATCGTTTCAAAAGACCGAATTTGACTTTTACCTGAATCATAAAGGAGATAGAAAACAATGGCACGTATTAAGGGCGCAACCATGACTCACAAACGTCGTAAGAAGATGCTGAAGCTGGCTAAGGGCTTCTACGGCTCCAAGAGCAAGCACTTTAAGATGGCTAAGCAGCAGGTCATGAAGAGCGGCAACTACGCTCTGGCTGGCCGCCGCATGAAGAAGCGTCAGTTCCGCAACCTGTGGATCACTCGCATCAACAATGCAGTTCGTCCTCTGGGCATGAACTACAGCACCTTCATGGCTGGCCTGAAGAAGTCCGGCATCGAGCTGAACCGCAAGATGCTGAGCGAGATGGCTATCAACGACCCCAAGAGCTTCGAGGCTCTGGTCGCTTCCGTCAAGAACGCTTGATTTAAAGCTGGGCGGTAAAAACCAAACAAAACAAAGCCGACGCCCGCCTACACGCGGGCGTCACTTTTGTATTATGGGGTATTTCACTTTGAAATTGCCCTGGAAAGGCCGGTGGACCTATGCAGGAAAACCCTATCATCACCAGCCGTGACAATGCGAAAATTAAATACGCCTGCAAGTTGGCGAGCAGTGCAGCCTTCCGTCAAAGCGAAAACGCTTTTCTGGCGGAGGGCTTAAAGCTCTGCCCGGAACTTGCCAAGGGCACCCTATTAAAGGTATTATATTATACCGAGCGTGCTCTCGCAAAAGCGCCGGAGCTGGCGGCGCTGCCAGGCGAACATTATCTCATTCAGGAGCACGTAGCGGAAAAGCTGGCGGGCGTTCAGGCCAACCAGGGCGTTTTCGGCGTGTTTGAGATTCCCCGCTGTGGTGCGGAAATCCTGAAAAATGGCGGACACTATCTGGCTTTGGAGCGTGTACAAGACCCCGGTAATGTGGGCACTCTGTTGCGCAGCGCAGCTGCTTTTGGCTTCGATGCTGTAATTTTGGGCGCGGGCTGTGCATCTCCCTGGAGCGGCAAGACTTTGCGTGCATCTATGGGCGCTGCAGCACGGATGCCCATTCTGGAAACGGACGATTTGGTGGGTGTGATTGGTGCGCTTCAGGAAAAGGGCGTAGCTTGCCTGGCGGCAGCGTTGTATCATTCCCAGCCACTGAGCGCAGTATCTCCGGAGCAACCGAACGGCATATGCGTTGTGATTGGCAGTGAAGGTCAGGGCTTGACGCAGGAAACCATTGATGCCTGCAACAGCGCAGTGCGTATTCCAATGACAGACCGTGTGGAAAGTCTGAACGCAGGAATTGCAGGCAGCGTTCTGTTGTGGCAGTTCCGTGGAGCAGGACTGTGACCGGCTCAGACACACCGCTGGAGTATCTAGCGGAATATGGTTCCATGCCAGAGACGGAAGCCGCCTATGAGCCGGTATTGTATTGGCTATGGATGGCGCATCTGATTGGTCCGGGCAGCAGTCATGCCGGTCCTTTGCTGGATGTCTATGGCTCTGCCGCTGCTTTGTGGGAGGACCGTGATACTGAGCAGTTTCGGAACAATATTGGTTCTGCCGCGTGGAAACGCTGGAAAAAACAGCCTACCACGCCGGCGGATTATATCCCTTTGTGGGAAGAATGTCAGGATGCCGGCATTCAAATTTTGACGTTCGAGGATGCAGAGTATCCGCTGGCACTATCCCGTATTCCTGATCCGCCGCTGGTGCTATACTGCACAGGAGATGTGCGTCATTTGAATACTCGCTACATGGTGGGGATGGTCGGCACACGCAAGCCCACACCCTATGGGGTATCGGCGGCACAGGACATTGGAACAGCGCTGGCAGAAAATGGTGCTGTCATTGTCAGTGGTCTGGCAGATGGGCTGGATGGTGTCAGCCATCGGGCTGCCATCAAAGCCGGTGCGCCGACCATCGGTGTACTGGGGGTTCCTATTGACAAAACATATCCCTCAACCAACGCAGAACTGCGTGGACAGATGGAAGAAAACGGTACGGTGATCAGCGAGTATTCCCCTGGGGCAAACTGTGATTATCGGGTGACATTTTTGCAGCGCAACCGCATCATCGCGGCTTTGTCGATGGTGCTGGTCGTGCTGGAAGCCCGAGAGCACAGCGGTACCATGAGCACCGTGAATCATGCGCAGAGATATGGCAGACCGGTGTATGCAGTACCCGGCAGCATTTATTCACCGCTTTCCGTTGGAACCAATGCCCTACTGAAATCCGGTAAGGCACATATGGTTACCGAAGCAAATGATATTTTGGAGCAGATGGGTCTTGCGCAGCACAAGGCGAAAAAACAGACCTCGGCTCCCTGCGATGCACCGAAGCCGGAATTGAGCCCGAATGCACGGAAAGTGCTGGGCTATGTGGGTGCACGCCCTGTCGGACTGGAAGAGCTGACAGAAAAGACCGGTATGCCCATTGGGGCACTGCTGGTCGCCTTAACGAGTCTTGAACTGTCAGGTTGGATTTTATCTCAGCCGGGGCAGCGATATATTTTGAAGTGACCTCGAACCGCAATGGGAAAGAGAGGAACAAGGTAAATGGCAAAATTAGTGATTGTAGAGTCGCCTGCAAAGGCAAAAACTATCGGAAAATATCTGGGCAAGGATTACAACGTCACAGCCAGCATGGGTCATATTCGGGATTTGCCGGCATCCAAGCTGGGTATTGATGTGGAAAATAATTATGAGCCCCAGTATATCAATATCAAAGGAAAACAGAAACTGATCAAAGAGCTGAAGGCTGCGGCAAAAAAATCCGACGGTGTTCTGCTCGCAACTGACCCGGACCGTGAGGGAGAAGCCATCAGCTGGCATTTGGCAAATGTGCTGGGTCTGGACCCGACCGAAAGCAACCGTGTAACCTTTGATGAAATCACCAAGAAGGGTGTCAAGGAAGGAATGTCCCATCCGCGTGCCATCTATCAGGATTTGGTGGATGCACAGCAGGCACGCCGTGTTCTGGACCGTCTGGTTGGTTATAAGCTCAGCCCGTTCTTGTGGCGCAAGATTCGCCGCGGTCTGTCTGCAGGCCGTGTGCAGAGCGTAGCCGTACGTTTGATTGATGACCGGGAAAAGGAAATCGAAGCCTTTGTGCCGGAAGAATACTGGAACGTGGATGCCGCACTGTCTGCGGGACGCAGTAAATTTACTGCACGCCTGCACAGCGATGTGGACGGTACTAAGCTACAGCCGAAGAACGAAGCCGAAGCACGGGAAATCGAAGCAGGTTTGCAGGGCGCACATTATGTGGTATCTGAGCTGAAAAAGGGCAAGCGATCCAAGGCACCGACCCCGCCGTTTATCACCAGTACCTTACAGCAGGAAGCCAGCCGACGTCTGGGCTTTACCGCAACCCGCACCATGCGTGCAGCACAGACCTTGTACGAAGGCGTAGAAATTGCGGGACACGGTACTACAGGTTTGATTACCTATATGCGTACCGATAGTCTGCGCGTTTCAGACGAAGCTGTGGCAGCTGCGAAGGAATATATCACAGGAGCTTACGGCGATGCCTATGTGTGCAACTATAAGCGAACTTGGAAAACCCGTGGCGCAGCCAACGCACAGGATGCGCACGAAGCAATTCGCCCGTCTGTGCCCAGCCTGACCCCAGATGAAGTAGACAAGAGCATCAGCGGCGATACGGCAAAGCTGTATCGCATGATTTGGAGCCGCTTTATGGCGAGCCAAATGGCAGACTGCCAGATGGATACGGTTGGCGTAACGGTCACCGCAGGTAATTACCGTTTCCGTGCAAGCGGCTTTACTGTCACATTCGATGGCTTTACCGTTCTGTACGAGGAAGCTACGGACGATAAGGAAAAGAAGGAAACGGCACTGCCGCCCTTGACTGAGGGTCAGGAACTGAAACTGGAAAAGCTGATGAGTGAGCAGAAATTTACCCAGCCGCCAGCACGTTACACCGAAGCAAGTCTGATTCGTGCGCTGGAAGAAAACGGTATTGGGCGTCCTTCGACTTATGCACCTATTATTACAACCATCATTGATCGTGGCTATGTGGAGCGTGAGGCAAAGAAACTCAAGCCTACCTTGCTGGGGCGTACAGTAGACAGCCTGATGTTGGAGCAGTTCCCCAATATTGTGGACGTAGATTTCTCTGCTGAAATGGAGAAAAATCTGGATAAGGTGGAAAGCGGCAGTGAGAACTGGCGTGAGGTCGTAGACGAGTTCTATAAGAAATTTGATACCAGCCTGCAGGCTGCGGAAAAAGCTATGGAAGGCAAGAAAATCAAAGTGCCGGATGAACCTAGCGGAGAAATCTGCGAGCTGTGCGGTCGTCCGATGGTAATCAAAACCGGCCGATACGGTAAGTTCCTGGCTTGCTCCGGTTTTCCAGATTGTCGCAATGCAAAGCGTTTGGTAAAGGATACCGGTGGTTTGTGCCCCCGTTGTGGAGGCCGAATGCTGCAGCGTAAGAGTGCAAAGGGCCGGATCTATTATGGCTGCGAAAATTACCCCAAATGTGAATTTATGACATGGGATGAGCCTGTGCCCACCAAGTGCGAGAAATGCGGCGCAACCCTGTTCCGCAAGGGACAGAAGCTGTACTGCGCAAAGGAAGGCTGCGGCTTTGAAATGCCCGTACCGAAAGGCGGAAACAATCAATGAGTGAATATAAAGTAACAGTTCTGGGTGCTGGCCTGGCAGGCAGCGAAGCTGCTTTGTGGCTGGCGTCGCAGGGGGTGCAGGTCACCCTGTATGAGCAAAAGCCTGTGCGTTTTTCCTGCGCACATACCGCAGAGGGATTTGCGGAGCTGATTTGCTCCAACAGCTTGAAGGCAGAACGTTTGGACTCTGCATCCGGTCTGCTCAAGGCAGAAATGCGTTTGATGGGCAGCCGTCTGTTGGACGCAGCAGAAACCGCGCGCGTGGCTGCTGGCGGCGCGCTGGCGGTTGACCGCGATTTGTTCAGTGCAGAAGTGACCCGTATGGTAGAGGCAGAACCGAACATCACGGTCATTCGTGAACCGGTGGAATCCATCTCGGAGGATGCACCTATTCTGGTGGCAACCGGACCGCTGACTGACGGCAAGCTGGCAGATGCAATTGCCGAGCTGACCGGTGATGCGCGCCTGAACTTCTATGACGCAGTGGCACCCATTGTTACGGCAGAAAGCCTGAATTATGACAAGGTGTTTGCAGCTTCCCGCTATGACCGCGGCGAGGCGGACTATCTGAACTGCCCTTTTAATAAAGCAGAGTATGAAGCGTTCCACGCAGAGCTGGTCAATGCTGAGCGTGCACCCCTGCACGACTTCGACCAGCCGGATGCAAGCAAAAAGGACGGCGGTCTGACCGTATATGAAGGCTGTATGCCCATTGAGGTTATGGCAGGCCGTGGTGCAGATACCATGCGCTATGGCCCGTTGCGCCCGGTGGGGTTGAAAGACCCCAATACTGGACATCGCCCTTGGGCAAATGTGCAGTTGCGCGCGGAAAATCAGGAGCGCACCCTATACAATATTGTGGGTTTTCAGACCAATTTGAAATTCGGCGAGCAGAAGCGTGTATTCTCTATGATTCCCGGCTTGGAAAATGCGGAGTTCGTGCGTTACGGTGTCATGCACCGCAATACATTTTTGAACAGTCCGCAGGTGCTGATGGACAGCCTGAATCTGCGAGAACACCCAAATGTATTCTTCGCCGGACAGATTACCGGATTTGAAGGTTATATGGAAAGTGCAGCCTGTGGTCTGTTGGCGGCACGCAGTTTGTATGCTAAGCTGACTGGTAAGGCTTGGACTGCGCCCCCAAATGATACTATGTGCGGTGCATTGGTGCGTTATATCACAAGCCCTAATAAGGATTTCCAGCCCATGGGTGCCAATATGGGGATTCTGCCCCCGCTGGAAAACCGCCCCCGTGACAAGCGTGAGCGTTATATGGCTGTGGCAAACCGCGCTGTAGCCAGTTTTGAAACCTGGGAGAAAGCTCGGAAAAACGGCTGATCCCATTGGAAGGGAGTAAAGCAAAATGAAAATTCTGTTGGATATGATGGGCGGCGACAATGCTCCGCTCGCCCCGCTGGAAGGTGCAGCACAGGCTGTGAAAGAATACGGCGTGGAAATTGTAGGTCTGGGCGATGAACCCACCCTGCGTGCTTTGGCACAGGAAAAGAATGTTTCTCTGGAGGGTATCACGCTGATACATTGCAGCGAAAACATTGATATGCACGATGAGCCTGCGCTGGCAATCCGCCGCAAGAAGGATTCTCCCATGGTCGTCGGCATGAATATGCTGAAAAACGGCGATGGCGATGCATTCGTTTCCGCGGGCAGTACGGGTGCTTTGCACGTCGGCGCAAGTCTGATTCTGCGTACATTGAAAGGCATCAAGCGCCCTGCACTGGCGAGCCTCGTACCCAGTCGTGATAAGAATTATCTGCTGGTGGACTGCGGCGCAAATGCGGAGTGTCGCCCCGAAATGCTGGCAGCTTTCGGCGTCATGGGTACTTGCTACATGAAGAAGGTGCAGGGGGTGGCAGATCCTATCGTTGGTCTGGCGAACAATGGCGCAGAGGAATCCAAGGGTCCGGCTTTGTATCAGGAAGCCAACAAGCAGCTGCGCCAGACCTCCGGCATTCACTTTATGGGGAATATCGAACCCCGTGATGTGCCGATGGGCAAGGCAGATGTTGTGGTTTGTGATGGCTTTACCGGCAATGTGATTCTGAAGCTGAGTGAAGGCATGGGCAAAATGATTATCGGTATGCTGAAGGATGCGTTCAAACGCACCCCCGGCGGCATGGTAGCCGCACTACTGCTGAAAAAAGATCTGATGAGCCTGAAAAAGAAGATGGACTCGGAAGAAGTTGGCGGTGCACCGCTGCTGGGCGCAAAGTGCCCGGTAATCAAGGCGCACGGATCTTCCAGCGCCAAGGCGATCAAGAATGCGATTCGTCAGGCAAAGATCTGTGTGGAAAATGATTTGTGCGGCACCATGCAGGCAGCACTGGATGAAATGCAGAACGGTCAAGAGCAGACCCCTGAAGCCAATACCGCAGAGAACAAGGAATAAGAGGAGCGAAACATGAGTCATCCTTTGGAAAAAATCGTTGGATACCAATTCAAAAATCCTGAACTTCTGCTGACGGCGCTGACGCATACCAGCTACGCCAACGAAAGCCGCACCCCGGTCAAGCACAACGAGCGGCTGGAGTTTTTGGGCGACAGTGTGCTGGAACTGGTAAGTGCGGATTACCTGTTCCATGCATTTGATCGACCGGAAGGCGATTTGACCCGTACCCGCGCCAGCTTGGTCAGTGAGGACGCACTGTTTCAGTTTGCACAAGAAATCCATCTGGGCGATTACCTGCGTTTGGGCAAAGGAGAAGAGCGCTGTGGTGGTCGTACCCGCCCAAGCGTGGTATCGGATGCGTTCGAAGCACTGATCGCTGCCCTGTATCTGGACGGCGGCATGGAAGTGGCAAAGAACTTTATTCTGGGATTCCTTACTGAGGGGAAGCACGCTGAGGACGATTATAAGACCCGTCTGCAGGAAGTAGTGCAGGCAAATCCGGAAGAAAAGCTGCGTTATGTGCTGGAGGGCGAAACCGGCCCCGACCACGACAAGCGTTTTGTGGTTGGCGTGTACTTGAATTCGAATCGCGTGGCAATCGGTGAGGGCCGCAGCAAGAAAGCAGCAGAACAGCACGCAGCCCGCGAAGCGCTGAAGCTGATGGGTTTGGTGCAGGAAGCATAATAAAGAGGAAGTTATGGTACTGAAAGAACTTGAAATCCAAGGCTTTAAGAGCTTTCCGGATAAAATCAAGATCACCGTAGGTCAGGGCATCACGGGCGTTGTGGGGCCAAACGGCTCCGGTAAAAGTAATATTTCCGATGCAATCCGCTGGGTTTTGGGCGAAACCAGCTCCAAGCAGCTGCGCGGTGCCGGTAAAATGGAAGATGTCATCTTTGGCGGTACCCAGCTGCGCGGTGCAATGGGATTCGCCAGTGTAAAGCTAACGTTGGATAATCAGGAACGTATGCTGGATGTGGATGCGGATGAGGTGACTATTGCCCGCAAATACTACCGCAGCGGTGACAGCGAATACAGCATCAACGGACAGCACTGCCGTTTGAAGGATGTGTATGAGCTGCTTTTGGATACGGGCTTGGGACGTGATGGCTATTCTGTCATCGGTCAGGGACGTATTGCCGAAATCGTAGGCGCTAAGAGCAGCGAACGCCGTGAAATTTTTGAGGAAGCTTCCGGTATTGCCAAGTACCGCTACCGCCGCAACGAAGCGGAACGGCGGCTGCATTCGGCAGAAGAAAATCTGGAGCGTCTGCGGGATATTCTGGGCGAACTGGAAAGCCGTGTGGAACCGCTGGAAAAAGAAAGCGCCAAAGCACAGAAGTTCCTGGAACTGAGCGAGCAGCGCAAAGGTTTGGAAGTGACCCTGTGGGTCGACAGTGTACGCCGTGCAAAGGAAACTGTCCGTGACCAGCAGCATAAATATGAAACCGCTGCGGCAGATTACGATCGTCTGGATGGGGCGAACCGTGCTGCAGAAGCAGAGGCTGAGGAGATCCGCACCCAGGCGCAGCGCTTGACAATGGAAATCGAGCGCCTGAACGGGGATATCCGCAGCATCACCGAGCAGATGGGCAGCAGCGCAAGCCGTATTGCGGTGTTGGAAAACGACATTGCCCACAATGCACGCTCGGCTTATGATTTGGAAGAAGAAATCGCTCGCGGTGAAGAAAGCCGTGAAAATCTGCATATTGAAATCAGCCGTCACGAAGAAGCAATCCGTACCATCGAAAAGGAAATCGAAGCACTGAATACAGAGATTGCTCGCTCGGAGCAAACGCTGGAACAAATTCAAAAGGAGAATCTGGCATCCGGCGAGCGCAGAGGTGCGTTGACAGCAACGCTGGCACGCATGACAGACCAGCAGACCGCCTGTCGTGTGGCAGCGGCTTCTGCACAATCTGCCGCAGTTACCGCGCAGGAGCGTTTGACCCATGCAAGCGAAGAACGCAGCACAAAGCAGGTGGACTTGCAGACCATGCAGGAGGACTACAACGATACCGTTGTTTATTTGCAAAAGATCAAAGCGGAAAAAGATCAGCTGGAAAATGTACGCAGTGGTGTGCGTATGAAGCTGGAAGCCCGCAAAAAAAGTCTGGAAGATGCAGACGAAGCCGAACAGCGCATTGACCGTGAAATGGATGCAGCCGAACAGCGCATTCAGGTGCTGCGGGATTTGGAAAAAAACATGGACGGCTACCAGCAGTCGGTTAAGAGTGTGATGCGTGCAGCGGAAGCGCACCGTTTGCGTGGTATTGTTGGCCCGGTATCCAGCATTTTGTCGGTAGAAGAAGGCTACGAGATGGCAATTGAAACTGCATTGGGTGCTGCGTTGCAAAATGTTGTCGTAGAGGGCGAGTCTGCCGCAAAAGCTGCGATTGCTTTCCTGCGGGATACGCATGGCGGCCGTGCAACATTCCTGCCGCTGGATACCATTCAGCCCGGTACGTTCCGCGGTAATTTGATGGGTACAGCGCAGCTGGCAAGCGATTTGGTTCGCTGTGAACCACGCTATCAGAAGGTAGTGCAGTATCTGCTGGGACGCATCGTTGTAGTGGAAGACATCAACGAAGCATCGGTTGTGGCACGTCAGCTGGGTTATCATAACAAAGTTGTCACGGTGGATGGCCAAGTAGTCAACGCCGGCGGTAGCTTTACCGGTGGCAGCATGGCTCGTTCGGCTGGACTGTTTACCCGCAAGCATGAGATTGACGAACTGAAAGCAAAGATTGCTGCTTTGCAGAAGAAACAGCAGCAGGCGCAGGAGGATACAGACCAGTGGAAAGCACAGGTCGATGCGCTGAAGGCAGAGTTGGTTGCTACGGAGAGTGAAATCATCACGCTGGGCAACGATATCGTACGCGCCGAAACGGAAGAAGCCCAGCTGAAACTGCATTTGAGTCAACTGAAGGGCGCAGTGGAAATCCTGTCCGGCGAAATTGAACTGCTGGAAAAGCAGATTACGGAAAATCAGCAGACCAGCGCCAGCCAGACAGAAGAAGAGGCGCGTCTGACAGAGGACATCACAAAGCTGAGCGCCGAGCTGGACAGTATCAGCGAAGGGGATGACAGCTTTTTGCAGACACGCAGCCGTATGGCAGACGAGCTGAGCGAAAAGCGTCTGAAAAAGCTGGAAAAAGAAAAAGATATTGAAGCACATCGAACGGCCATTGATGGCTTGCGTGGTCGAAATACAGAAACAAAGGACCGCAAGGCAGATTTGGAAAAGAGCATCAACGCACTGCGTCAGGCAAACCAGAACCTGCGTCAGCAGATTGCAGATATTCGTGCCGAAAAGAGTGAATCGGATACATTGATTCGGGAAAAAGAAACTGCAATTCGTGCTGCAACCCAGACTCGTCTGGAAAAAGATGCAGCGGAAACCAAGGCAAATCAGCGTGCGCGGGAAACCGCAGATGAGCGTGAGCGTATGAGTCAGGAAATGGCACGCCTTGCAGAACGCAAAGCTGCGGCAGAAGCTGAGTACGACCAGACGATCAGCAAGCTGTGGGATGAATATCAGCTATCTGTATCCGAAGCCGAAAAGCTGTGCGTTCCATTTGACAACGTGGCTGTCCTGCGGGCGCAGGTGGCAGACCTGCGCAGCAAGATCCGAAATCTGGGTCATGTAAACGTGGGTGCGGTGGAAGAGTATAAGGAAGTGCGTCAGCGATACGACATCCTGAATACCCAGGTGCAGGATGTGGAAAAGAGCAAGGCAGAACTGACCCGTATGATCAGTGAGCTTTCCGCAGAAATGCGCAATATCTTTACTGAGAACTTCCATACCATTAACGAAAATTTCGAACGCATTTTCAAGGAACTGTTCGGCGGCGGTCATGCTTCGCTATCGCTGGAGGATGCGCCGGATGTGCTGGAGGCTGGCATTGATATTCAAGTCGCACCTCCGGGCAAGGTTATTAAGAACCTGAGTGCATTGTCCGGTGGTGAACAGTCTTTGGTGGCAATCAGTATTTACTTTGCCATTTTGGCTGTGAACCCGGCACCATTTTGTATTCTGGACGAAATCGAGGCTGCACTGGACGATGCAAACGTGGTACGCTATGCACAGTACCTGCGCCGCATTTCGGATAAAACCCAGTTCATTGTAATTACACATCGCCGCGGTACAATGGAAGCAGCAGATGTGTTGTACGGTGTGACAATGCAGGAGGATGGTGTATCCAAGCTGCTGCGTCTGGATTTGGATCATGTGGACGCGTCTCTGGTTTCCTGATTGAAAGGAGAATAAAAGATGGGATTTTTCGGTAAGAAAAAGAAAATCAAGGACGGTTTGTCCAAGAGTCGTGTGGGCTTCTGGGGCAATATCGCCAATACACTGTTGGGCAGTGAAATTGATGATGATCTGTATGATGATCTGGAAGAACAGCTGGTTCTGGCAGATACCGGTGCCGATGTGGCAATGCAGCTGGTGGATGATCTGCGTGACCGTGTGAAAAAGAATCATTTGCGCACTGGTCCGCAGGCTTTGGCAGAACTGAAAGAACTGGTTGCAGAGCAGCTGACCTGCGATGCAGAGATGGATTTGTCCGGCAAGCCCGCTGTGATTTTGGTCATCGGTGTGAACGGCGTAGGAAAAACCACTTCCATTGCTAAGCTGGCAAACTATTATAAAGAGCAGGGTAAGCGTGTACTGCTGGCAGCAGGCGATACCTTCCGTGCAGCAGCAGGAGAGCAGTTGGATATTTGGGCAGATCGTATCGGTGTGCCCATCGTCCGTGGTGCAGATGGTGCCGACCCGGCAGCTGTCATTTTTGATGCGGTGCAGTCTGCTGCCGCAAAGGGCGATGATTTGGTAATTTGCGATACCGCAGGTCGTCTGCACAACAAGAAGAATCTGATGGACGAGCTGGGTAAAATCAGCCGCAGCGTGAAAAAGGCTGCTCCAAATGCCAGCGTGGAAACCCTGCTGGTTCTGGATGCTATCACTGGGCAGAATGCCATTCGTCAGGCACAGGAGTTTATTGCTGCCGCAGGCGCTACCGGTGTTATCCTGACCAAACTGGACGGCACCGCCAAGGGTGGCTGTGTGGTTGCCGTGAAGAAGAAGCTGGGCTTGCCGGTGCGCTTTGTAGGCGTAGGCGAAGGTATGGAAGATTTGCTTCCCTTCTCCGCAGAAGAATTTGCAGAAGGTCTGCTGGGTAAGGAGGAGTGAAGCATGGAAATCTGTGCAGCAACCAATAATCCCGGCAAGTTGAAAGAGCTTCGCCGTATCCTGGAAGCACAGGGTCACACCGTGCGTAGTCTGAAAGAGCTGTCTGTGGAAATCGACCCAGAAGAAACCGGTCTGACTTTTGCCGAAAACGCAAAAATCAAAGCGGAAGCCTTTTGTGCGGCAACCGGCTTGCCCACCATTGCAGACGATTCCGGTTTGTGTGTGGATGCACTGAGCGGTGAGCCCGGTGTATTCAGCGCTCGTTACTGTGGCCATCACGGTGACGATGAAGCTAACAACGTGAAACTGTTGGAAAATATGAAGAATGTTCCTGCGGAAGCGCGCGGTGCAAAGTTTGTTTCCGTGGTTTGTATGCAGCTGCCGGACGGTCGTAGTTTGCTGTGTACGGGTGAATGCCCAGGCAGCATTGCAGAAAAAGCGCTTCCCGGTGATTACGGCTTCGGTTATGATCCGCTTTTTATTCCAAGCCAGTGTGGTCTATCGGACGGTACGACCCGACCCAATACCGAACTGCGCAGTTATGCACAGCTGACTCCGGACGAAAAGGACGCAGTCAGCCATCGTGGCAGAGCAATGGAAAAACTGGCACAGGAAATGCCGAAATTTTTGAAATAATGCGATTTTCCACATGAAGTGATTCATAGGTGGAAAACATATACAATAAGAAAGAAACGATTTGTTTTAAGAGAAAGGAAAATATTTATGCTGACAAGCAAACAGCGTGCAACTTTGCGTGGCAAGGCAAATACAATGGACCCCGTATTCCAGATTGGTAAAGGTGAGATCGATGAAGCTGTGATTCAGGCTGTGGATGACTGCCTGGCAGCACGCGAGCTGATCAAGCTGAAGATTTTGAATAACAGTATGTATACTGCCCGCGAGGCAAGTGAAATTCTGTGCGAGGCCTGCGGTGCAGATGGCGTTCAGGTCATCGGCTCCAAGTTCGTACTGTACCGTCAGAAGAAGAAAGACAGCCAGTACGCAGACCTGCTGAAATGAGAATTTTATTGTACGGCGGTACCTTTGACCCACCACATAACGGGCATCTGCATAATTTAAGGTTGGCGGCGGCAAAGGTAAAGCCGGATCGGGTCATTATTATGCCGGCGGGTGTTCCGCCGCATAAAATCAGTTTCGGTACCCCGGCGGCACTTCGTATGGAAATGTGCGGCTGTTTTGAACCGTTGGCAGGCAGTGCAGATATTCCAACACTGGAAATCAGCGATTGGGAAATCGGGCAGGCACAGCGCGGCATCAAGAATTATTCGGACTCCACAATTTCCATGCTGGCAGAAAAATACCCTGGTGCGCAGTTGTATATGGCGGTGGGCAGTGATATGCTGTTGAGTTTTGACACATGGCATCATTGGCAACACCTGTTGCGGAATTGCACCTTGGTGGCGGTCAGCCGAGAATGTTCAGACCAGGCTGCTTTGCGGAAAAAAGCAAAACAGCTGGATCCAACAGGGACACACATTTTGTTTGCAGAGGGAACTGCTTTGCCAATGGCAAGCAGCCAGCTGCGGGCAGGGATGCAAAATGGTGAAGATTGTACGGATGCGCTGCCGGAAATTGTACAAAGCATCATTAACAGAGAGGGGTTGTATCGATCATGTCAGAAATGGGGCTGACAGTAGCGCAAGCACAAGCTTTGGCAAAAAGCAGATTGAGTGCAAAGCGTTATCAGCACACAGAAAATGTGAAAAATTTGGCGGTTGAGCTAGCTGAAATCTATGGTGAAAGCCCGGAAAAAGCGGCTTTAGCGGCCTGGCTGCACGATACAGCAAAAGAAATGCCCAAAGAGCAGTTGTTGCAGATATTGCAGGATAATGCTATAATCAAAAAAAATCCTGCACAGCGGCCCGAGCCAGTATGGCATGGCATTTGTGCAGAGATCTTGGCACGCACCCAGTGGGGCGTACAGGATCAGGAGGTTTTGGATGCGGTGGAATGTCACACAACGGGACGTCCCAACATGACAAAACTGGATAAGATTTTGTTTCTGGCAGATATGACCAGTGCAGAGCGTGATTGGCCAGGTGTAGACCAATTGCGTGCATTGGCCAAAAAAGATCTGGATACGGCAATGCTGCAGGCTTTGGACCATACTATCTCTTTTGTAAAAAAAGGCGGAAAAACGGTTGATCCGATGTCTATTGCGGCATATGAGGATTTAAAAAAACGTACAGAAGGGAAAACGACAAATGAGCGAACAGCGTCATATTCGTACCAACCACAGTACAACGAACAGTGGAAATGCCCGCAGGATTAATCGTAACGACAATCATTCTGCACCGCAGCAGCCTGCTCACCGCAACAGCAACAACGCAGGCAACGGTCAAAAACGCAAAAAGAAGAAAAAAAAGATGCGCTGGTGGGTGCCGCTGCTGGTGGTAGTTTGTATCCTGGGTGTTGGTGTTGGTGCAGTACTGGGTTATGTAAACCATATTTTAAGTTCGATTGCACCGCCGGAAGATGCCCATTCTCTGGAAGAACAGATTCAAACAGCTCCCGAATACAAGGGTGATGTGGTCAATATTTTGCTCTGCGGTATCGACTATGAAGAAGGCCGAACGTACGGCGATAAGCAGTCGAATGACGGCATGACCGATATGATCATGTATGTTAACTATGATCTAAAAAACGGCAAAATGAATATGCTGCAAATCCCCCGCAACACGCTGGTAGATTTCAAGGTTACCTGTGACGATACCACAGGCAAGACCTACAAAGCATCTAACGGACAGATCAACTCGATTGCACTTTCCAATGAGGAAGGTATTGCTGCACTGGCAGATGTGATTGCAAATAACTATAAGCTTCCGGTGGACTACTATGCTACCATTGATATGGAGGCTCTGGTTAAGATGGTGGACCATTTTGGTGGTCTGGATGTTTATGTACCGCAGGATATTAAGGATGGTAAGGGAAGCGTTTTGAAACAGGGTTATCGCCATTTGGACGGTGCTACTGTGGAATATCTGGTTCGTCAGCGTCATGCTTATGCAAATGGCGACTTGGGCCGTTTGAATACTCAGCGCTATTTCTATGCAGCATTGTTCCAGCGTGTGCGTACTGCAACCTTGAAAGACATTGTCAAACTGATGCCAGTTGTACAGAACTATGTGACAACGAATATCCCGGCGAAGGATTTGGTGTCGCTGGCATATAGCTTCTTATCTATTGATTCGGCAGATATTATGGTTGCACAGACCCCCGTATATAGTGGTGCGCTTTTTGCGCCCAAACCGGAGAAAAACTTTAAGGGCCATTCCGTTTTGGTGCCGGCAAGACAGGAAATTGCCGATTTGCTAAATCAGTATTATCGTACCTATACTGGTGAAGTTTCGGCCGATCAGCTGAAATTTATGGATTCTCACCCGCATCAGGATACAGCTACACCGGCCAACGTGCAATTTATGGGTCAGCTGGATAATCAGGCAAACGAAGCTGGCGCCGGACAGTAAATAGAAAACCGCAGTACAGGCTGCTAAGGCAGCCTGTTTACTGCTTTTTATCAAAGGAGAAAGTATGGAAAAGAATCTGGATTCCCGTGAGATGGCGGTTGCCATCGCAAAGGTACTGGACGATAACAAGGCACAGGACGTAAAGGTCCTGAAGGTAGAAGATGTTACGGTTCTGACCGATTACTTTGTAATCGCATCCGGTACGTCTACCACCCACGCTGCTTCTCTGGCAGACGAAGTAGAATTCCAGATGCAGAAGAATTATGAGATTTCACCGCTTTCCAGCGAAGGCTATGATTCCAAGAACTGGGTACTGCTGGATTACGGCAACGTAATCGTGCATGTATTTGTTCCGGGTACCCGTGATTTCTACGATTTGGAGCACCTGTGGGCAGACGGCGAACCCGTTGACCTGTCGGATTTGATCACCGGCGAGGACTAATCCTGACCCGGTTCAAAGATATATTCGAATGTTGGAGTGAGAAGAAAGATGAAGTATGATTACCGCGCCGTTGAGGCAAAATGGCAGTCTGTCTGGGATAAGGAAAAAACCTTCCATGCAGAGATCGACCATTCCAAACCCAAGTTCTATGCACTGGTTGAGTTCCCATATCCTTCTGCAGCTGGTCTGCATGTAGGTCATCCCCGTAGCTACACTGCTTTGGATGTAGTTGCGCGTAAGCGCCGCCTGCAGGGCTACAACGTTCTGTATCCTATGGGCTGGGATGCTTTTGGTCTGCCTACCGAAAACTTCGCAATGAAGAACCACATCCACCCGGAAATCGTTACCGCAAACAATGTGGCACGATTCAAGTCTCAGCTGAAGAGCCTGGGTCTGTCTTTCGACTGGGACCGAGAGGTGAATACCACCGACCCCGATTACTACAAGTGGACTCAGTGGATTTTCATTCAGATGTTCAAAAAGGGTTTGGCTTATAAGAAGGAAATGAACGTCAACTACTGCACTGGCTGCAAGGTCGTTTTGGCAAACGAAGAAGTTGTAAACGGTGTATGTGAGCGTTGCGGCAGCCCTGTTGTTCATAAGACTAAGAGCCAGTGGATGCTGAAGATTACCGAGTATGCGGACCGTCTGATTGACGATTTGGACGACGTGAATTTCATCGATCGTGTTTCGGCACAGCAGAAGAACTGGATCGGTCGCAGCTACGGTGCTGAGGTCAATTTCACTGCAACTACCGGTGAGACTATCACCGTTTACACCACACGCTGTGATACGCTGTTTGGTGCAACCTACATGGTTCTGAGCCCGGAACACGCTCTGGTCAAGAACTGGCTGGAAGAAGGTAAACTGGCAAATGCAGAAGAAATCAAGGCTTATCAGGCAGCCGCTGCCCGCAAGTCTGACTTCGAGCGTACCGAGATGAATAAGAATAAGACCGGTGTTCGTCTGGACGGCGTTGCGGCGGTAAACCCGGCAACCGACAAAGAGATTCCTATTTTCATTTCCGACTACGTTCTGTCCACTTATGGCACCGGCGCAATCATGGCTGTGCCTGCACACGATACCCGTGACTGGGAGTTTGCGAAAAAGTTCGATCTGCCCATCATCGAGGTCGTTCAGGGCAATGAGCCTGCTGATTTGGATCAGGCAGCATTTACTGATGTTGCTACCGGTATCATGGTCAACTCTGGTTTCCTGACCGGTCTGTCCGTTAAGGATGCACAGGCTAAGATGATTGCATGGCTGGAAGAGAACAAACTTGGTTGCAGCAAGACGAACTTTAAGCTGCGTGACTGGGTGTTCAGCCGTCAGCGTTACTGGGGCGAGCCGATTCCCATGGTTTACTGTGAGAAGTGCGGATGGCAGCCCATCCCGGAAGATCAGCTGCCGCTGAAGCTGCCGGAAATCGAAGACTTTGAGCCCGGTGAGGGCGGTGAAAGCCCGCTGGCTCGTCACACCGAATGGGTAAACACTACTTGCCCCTGCTGTGGTGGTGCAGCAA
This sequence comes from Faecalibacterium sp., assembly GCA_029264955.1. Taxonomy (GTDB): domain Bacteria; phylum Bacillota; class Clostridia; order Oscillospirales; family Ruminococcaceae; genus Faecalibacterium. The sequence continues at coordinate 45,585 of JARHYC010000011.1, forward strand.
AGCGCGAGACCGATACCATGCCCCAGTGGGCTGGTTCTTCCTGGTATTTCCTGCGCTATATGGACCCGCACAACGATCAGGAACTGGTCAGCGAAGAAGCTGTCAAGTACTGGGGTCCTGTCGACTGGTATAACGGCGGTATGGAGCATACCACCCTGCACCTGCTGTACAGCCGTTTCTGGCACAAGTTCCTGTATGATATTCACGCAGTACCTTACCGTGAACCTTATGCAAAGCGTACTAGCCATGGCATGATTCTGGGCTTGAACCCCCACAGCTTTGTCAATATGTCTGCTGAAGAGCAGCAGAAGCTGATTGCTGAGCATGGCAGCGAAGAAGGCGCAAAGGCATGGCTGAAGGAAAAGTATGGCGAAATGTCTACCCATCCGGTTGTCAAGATGTCCAAGAGCCTGGGCAATGTTGTTAACCCGGACGAAATCGTTGAGAAGTACGGCGCGGATACCATGCGTCTGTACGAGATGTTCATGGGCGATTTTGAGCAGGCGGCACCCTGGCAAACCTCTGCAATCGCAGGCTGCAAGCGCTTTTTGGATCGTGTATGGAACTTGGGCGACAAGATCGTTGCAGGCGAGGGATACCGCCGTGAGGTAGAAACCCTGATGCACCAGACCATCCGCAAGGTGGACGAGGACATCGAAGCGCTGAAGATGAACACCGCAATCGCACAGCTGATGACTCTGGTTAACAAGCTGTATGATTTGGGCGGGGCCACCAAGGCTGAGATGGAAACCCTGCTGAAGCTGCTGAACCCGTTTGTCCCGCATCTGACCGAGGAAATGTGGGAGCAGCTGGGACACAGCCATGAAGAGCAGCTGGCATTTGCGCCCTGGCCTGTTTATGAAGAGGCTAAGTGCAAGGAAGCTACCGTTGAAATCGCCGTGCAGGTTAATGGCAAGGTGAAGGCACGCCTGTCTGTGGATGCAGACATCGCAGCTGCTGACGCAATCGCTGCAGCAAAGGCTGAGCCGGAAGTTGCTGCGGCAATTGCAGGCAAGACCGTTGCTAAAGAAATTTACGTCAAGGGCCGGCTGGTGAATATTGCAGTGAAAGGCTAAAGAAAAAGCAAAATTTGCCGACAAAAAATAGAAATATTCCGTGAACATTTCGTGGAAAGGTGTTGACAGAACTGCGATGACACGGTATAATATTCATCGTTGATTACCATGTAACAACGAAATTCCTGCCTCAAGGGAGGGAATAAAATGTCGGAAATTCGTGTTAAAGAGGGCGAATCGCTGGAAAGCGCACTGCGTCGCTTTAAGCGCAGCACTGCTCGCAGCGGCGTGCTGGCGGAGGTCCGTAAGCGTGAAGCTTACGAGAAGCCTTCTGTCAAGCGCAAGAAGAAGTCTGAAGCAGCCCGCAAGCGCAAGTACAAGTAATATTTGTACTGACATAGCGTCTGCAAAGGCTTTGCAAAAAGCGTAGCCAGCGTGGGAGGATCCATTTGGGTCCTCCCACTTTTCTTTTATCACAAAATACAGTATACTGCTTACAAAATCCTGAAAAGGAGGATTGCTATGCTGATTACACCAGAATATGTTTTTCAAGATGTTACCCACATTACACCGGAATTTTTAGCGCACAAGGGAATCCGTGCGCTGGTTCTGGACGTGGATAATACCATCGCTGATGATCGCAGCTTGATAGTTCCGCCAGAGGTGACCCAGTGGATGGACACTATGCGGGAAGCAGGGGTCTCCCTGACGATTCTTTCCAACGGCGCAAAACCGCGCGTAAAACCCTTTGCGGAGTCGCTGGGCTTGCAGTGGGTTTCCCGCTCGGCAAAGCCGCTGCCTATTGGAATGTCGATTGCTCGCCGTCGTGTGGGTGTACGTCGTAACGAAATGGCGATGGTGGGCGACCAGCTGTTTACGGATCGTCTGGTTGCTGCGTTGTATGGTGTGCCTGCGCTGGTTGTGATTCCGCGCGGCCCAGACCTGAATAAGTATGTGCAGTTCAAACGCAAGTTGGAAAAGCGTTTTTGGATGAAATATTACCAGAAGGGGGGCAAAACGCTGTGAGCGAAACCATTCGATTTGGTACTGCCGGTACAAGCGACAGCTTTTCTGTGATGGGATATAAGACTAGCATGGATGTGCCCGAATATACGGCTCGCATGGGGTTGAAGGCCTTTGAATATCAGTGTGGTCGCGGTGTGCGGCTGGGTTTGGATAAAGCCGAAAAAATGGCACGATTGGCGCAGCCGAAGGATATTTTGTTCAGCGTACACGCCCCGTATTATATCAGTATGTCTAGCATGGAAGAGGATAAGAGACTGAACAGTATTGACTACATCTTGCAAAGTTGCGCACTGGTGAAAGCGCTGGGCGGAAAGCGTGTGATTTTCCATTCTGGCAGCTGCGGAAAGCAAAGCAGAGAAGCTGCACTGGAAAAAGCAGTGGATACCATGCGCCGCACCGTAGAAGCCTGCGATGCAGCAGGATTTGGCGATTTGATACTCTGCCCAGAAACTATGGGTAAAATCGGTCAGCTGGGAACGCTGGACGAGGTGTTGGCACTGTGCAGTGTGGACAAACGTATTACGCCCTGCATAGACTTTGGACATCTGAATGCCCGCACGCTGGGCGGAATCCAAACAAAACAGGACTATGCAGATATTCTGGACCGTATGAGTGATGCACTGGGCGATGATCGTGCGAAAAAATTTCATGTGCATTTTTCCCGCATTGAATTTACAAATGGCGGAGAAAAACGCCACTGGACCTTTGCGGAAACCCAGTTTGGTCCAGAACCTGCCCCGCTGATGGAGTTGTTTGCGGAGCGAAAACTGTCCCCTGTGGTAATTTGCGAAAGTGCAGGTACCCAGGCAGAGGATGCACAGTGGATGCAAGCTTGCTATAAAGCGGCACTGGAATGACAAATTTTAGGTTATTGTGCGTGTTTTTTTGCTTCTACCCTTGCAATATGCCGTTGTTTCGGGTAAAATAAAAGCAGATATGCATAGGCATTGAATATTGAAATACAAACTTTATTGGAGGAATTCCGAATGATTTCTGCAGGCGAATTTCGTAACGGTGTAACTTTTGAACAGGACGGCCAGGTTCTTCAGGTCGTTGAGTTCCAGCATGTTAAGCCTGGTAAGGGCGCAGCTTTCGTCCGTACCAAGACCAAGAACGTGATTACTGGTTCTGTGGTCGAAACCAGCTACAACCCCACTGCAAAGTTCCCCCGTGCAACCATCGACCGTCGTGAGATGAGCTACAGCTACGAGGACGGCGATCTGTACTACTTCATGGATAACGAGACCTACGAGCAGGAGCCCGTTAACAAGAGCGACGTTGGCGACAACTTCAAGTTCTGCAAGGAAGGCGACCTGTGCAAGATCATGTCCTACAAGGGCAAGGTCTTCGGCGTTGAAATCCCCACCTTTGTCGAGTTGGAAGTCACCGCTACCGAGCCTGGCTTCAAGGGCAATACTGCTACCAATACCCTGAAGCCCGCTACTCTGGAGACTGGCGCTGAGTTGCGCGTGCCCCTGTTCATCAACGAGGGCGACAAGATCCGCATCGATACCCGCACCGGCGAGTATATGGAGCGCGTCTAATTTTATCCTGCCGCAAGGCCGGACTGCGGCATACCCGTAGTCCGGCCTTTTTTGATTGATATTATTCAGATGCCGGCGTTGCCGGAAGGAGCGTAATTATGAATCTGACTGAAAAAGCTGCATACCTGAAGGGTTTGGCCGATGGTCTGGGTCTGGCGGATTCCAGCCAGGACAAAGTTCTGAAGGTTGTTATCGATATGCTGGGTGATCTGGCTGAGTCTGTCGAAGGTTTGGATGGCGAAATGGAAGCTGTCTGCGAAGAGCTGGATGAGATCGAAGAGGATCTGTACAGCGATGATGACGATGACTTCGAATATGACGATGACGACGAGTATGAGGACGATGAGGAAGACGGCGATTACGAAGATGCTGAAATCGAGTATGAGCTGACCTGCCCCAAGTGTGGCGCTACTGTGATTGTTGATGAGGACACTCTGTTCAATCAGCAGGTATACTGTGGCCAGTGCCATGAGCCCATCCAGGTCGAGGTTGTCGATGAGGATGCCGACCAGCAGTAATCTCTGATATAAAGAAAAGCCGTGAGCATTGCTCACGGCTTTTTTGTTGTTCGTTACGCGTTTGCGGTGCCTGCGATGGCTTTTTCCAGCCAGATGCTGCCAATGTCCAGTGCATTGAACAGACCAACCTTATTGGTCTGGCGCATAATGCGCTCAGCCAGAGGCTTTTTTGTGTCGGTCGAAAGCAGAATCAGGTGAATCTTATCGGCAATTTCCTGACCGTTTTCAACCTTGGTCGTCATTTCCTGGAGATACAGGATATAAGGATCTGTCATGTTGCCATAGTAAATCTCATTGCCGCAACGAACCAGCGGCTTGCCCTTATAGGTCAGTTTCGGTGTGTATGCCATATATCAATGCCTCCTTGCAATTATACAAATTTACTCTTTTCAGTATATCATAAAAAGCAATTGCATACAATCAGAAATCTGGAATGGAAAAATGTATGAATATTTTGAAGATACGGCAAAATCCGTACACTCTGCCGCGTGTTTGTGCTATACTAATAAACGCTATGAGATTTTCAGCGTGTGATTTTATTATAATCCGGTTAATAAAAGTATTTCAGTAATTGCAGCTCTGTTGCTGCTTGAGAATAAAGGAGATCCTACTATGGCAGATTATCAGGAATTTCGTAAAAAGTCCCGTCAGCGCCGCATGAAAAAACGTATTTTGGCGGGTTGCGTGGTTGTTTTGGCACTGGGCGTTGTGGGCAGCAGTATTTGGCTCGCTGTATCCGGTCTAGGTTTGGTTCATAAGAATGAAAATTCCGCTCAGCTGCCGGATAATTCAGATGCTGCGGTCGAAAGCGCAACACCGGGGGATATCCCCGATGCAGCAACAAGTAAAAACCTTCAGTTGCAGGCGGTAACGGAAAATACCAATTGGAATACGGTGGCATATACAGAGCGCACCTTGGATTATACCGTTTTGGGTCAGAATGATGGGACAACTGCAATGGATTACCGTCTGGCGGGTCAGCCAGCTTGCGGTCGGATTGAAATCAGTTATTATAATGGCGTAACCTTTATGGGGGACAGCCTGACGCAGGGTCTGGAGCTGTATACGACTGGTTTGCCCAATGCGTCTTACTGTGCGTATAAAGGTATTGGCCCTAACGCAGTGGTCAATGGTGCTACTTGCAAGCGTTTGGATGGTACACAGGAGATTCCGCTGGAAGCATTGGCAGCAATGGCTCCGGAAGCAATTTATGTTCTGTTTGGTACAAATACCTTGACCAATGCCAGCGAAGCGACACAGCAGTCGTTCCTGGCTTACTACGACCAAATGATTGATCTAATCAAACAGACTCGCCCCGGCATCAAGATTTATATGCAGTCCATTACGCCGGTACGTCCGGGTGTTGCGGCAGAAAAACCCGGTTTGAACAACGTGCGTTTGCAGCGCATCAATGATGAATTGGCAGCACTTGCACTGAGAAAGGATTGCTACTTCGTCAACCTGTGGGAGCCGTTGGCAGATGCCGAGGGTAACCTGCGCGAGGAATACGCGGCCGGTGATGGTATTCATATGAACCCTATGGGATATGCTGCTTGGGTAGAATACTTGCGTACCCATACGGCATACACGCCGGGTGCGCTGTATGAGCTGGGCAGCGGCAGCTACTATATCCCTGCGTGAAGACAATGTTCTATATGCTGTAAGCGCGTTACACAGCATTGTCCCAGTTATATTTGTATCATAAAAAGCCCGCTGGCGAATTGCCAGTGGGCTTTTGCTATTGACAAGGCTTCTATTAGAACAGACCAGTGATGCGACCGTCGTTGTCTACATCAATGTTGACAGCAGCGGGCTTTTTGGGCAGACCTGGCATAGTCATGATATTGCCGCAGATAACCACCACAAAACCAGCACCTGCGCTCAAACGAACCTCACGCACTTCCATGGAGAAATCGGTAGGTGCGCCCAGCAGCTTAGCGTTGTCACTGAAGCTGTACTGGGTCTTTGCGATACATACGGGCAAATCACCATAACCCATAGCGGTAATCTCATCCAGAGACTTCTTAGCAGCTGCGCTGTAGTTTACGCTGTCTGCGCGATAAATCTTCTTGGCGATTGCCTCAATCTTTTCAGTCAGGGGCTGCTCCAGCTCGTAGGTGTAGTGAATGGGACGGTCTTCCATGACCTTCAGCACTTCTTCTGCCAGCGTCAATGCGCCCTCGCCACCCTTAGCGAATACTTCGCTCAGTGCGCAGGGAACACCCATCTGACGGCAGTAATCCTCAACGAATGCCTGCTCCTCAGCGGTATCGGAGGGGAATGCGTTGATGGCAACCACAACAGGCAGACCAAACTGATCCTTCATGTTCTCGATGTGGCGGCCCAGATTTTCGATGCCCTTCTTTACAGCGTCCAGATTGGGGGTGTTCAGGTCAGCCTTGGCAACACCACCGTGGCACTTCAGTGCGCGAATAGTAGCAACCAGAACCACAGCGCTAGGGGCAATATCAGCCTTGCGGCACTTGATATCCAGGAACTTTTCTGCACCCAGATCAGCGCCGAAGCCAGCCTCGGTGATGACATAATCAGACAGAGCTAGACCCAGCTTGGTAGCCATTACGCTGTTGCAGCCGTGTGCAATGTTTGCAAAGGGACCGCCGTGGATGATAGCGGGGTTGTTTTCCAGTGTCTGCACCAAGTTGGGGTCGATTGCGTCTTTCAGCAGAGCGGTCATTGCGCCAGCTGCGCCGATCTGACCGGCAGTAACAGGCTGACCGTCATAGGTGTAAGCGCAGACAATCTTGCTCAGGCGTTCTTTCAAATCGCTGATGCTGGTAGCCAGGCAGAAAATAGCCATGATTTCGCTGGCAACCGTAATGTCGAAACCATCCTCACGGGGAGTGCCGTTTACCTTGCCGCCCATGCCGTCGACAATGAAACGCAGCTGACGGTCGTTCATGTCCATGCAGCGTTTCCAAGTGATGCGGCGAGGATCGATGTTCAGCGGGTTACCCTGTTGAATGCTGTTGTCGATCATGGCAGCCAGCAGGTTGTTTGCCGCACCAATGGCGTGCAGGTCACCGGTGAAGTGCAGATTGATATCCTCCATGGGAACAACCTGTGCATAGCCGCCACCAGCTGCGCCGCCCTTGACACCGAACACGGGTCCCAGAGAAGGCTCGCGCAGGCACAGCATAGCCTGCTTACCCATCTTGCACAGTGCGTCGGCCAGACCGACGCTGGTAGTGGTTTTGCCTTCGCCGGCGGGCGTGGGGCTGATTGCGGTAACCAGAATCATCTTACCTTTGGGGGACATGGTGTGCAGCAGACGATGATCGATTTTAGCTTTATAACGACCGTAGGGGATGATTCGGTCTTCGGTCAGACCGAGCTTTTCAGCAACCTGCGTAATCGGCTGCATCGATGCGTTCTGGGCGATTTCAATATCAGTCAGCATAATAAATCTTCCTTTCCCATGGGTGGTGAGGTGTGAAACGACAAAATAAGACCGACCGGCCTGAAATAAATAAAAAAGGCAGCCTGCATACTCCTACGCAAGCTGCCCAGACGGTCGGCATAAAAGCTGTTCCGCTTACACCGTGGTATACCACGATTATCCGTCAGCAAGCGGTAGCTACACCAAAATAGTAGCATAGCCAGCGTGGGCTGTCAACGGGCAAAAGCAGTGCTTGCACAGATTTACTGAGAAAATCAGAAAACTGGACGTTTTACAGTGAGCTTTTCCTTGTGACAGTATGGGCGCTTGTGGTATACTGTATCCTGATTGAATAGCGTCAAAAAATAAAAATCGGAGCAGTTTATGAAACAAGATCCTAATTTGCATTATCTGGATAACGCAGCCACAACGATGGTGGCACCCGAGGTGGCACAGGTGGTCTCTGACGCTTTGCTGCGCTACTGGGCAAATCCTTCCAGTTTATATTCTCCCGGCATAGAAACCGGCATGGAGCTGAACCGTGCCCGTTCCGCTATTGCAAAAACATTGGGTTGCAAGTCCAGCGAGCTGTTTTTCACCGGCAGCGGCAGCGAAGGTAATAATATGGCAATGCTGGGTGCTGTACGCAGCAAAACCTTCGGCAAGCGCATTGTGGTATCCGGCTTTGAACACGCCAGCGTGGATAAACCTGCCAAGCGCCTGCGTGAAGAAGGCTATGATGTTGTATTTGTGGCACCGGAAGCGGACGGCACGTTGAATGTGGATAAGATGCTGGCTGAAGTAAACAAGAATACCATTCTGGTTTCCTGTATGCTGGTCAATAATGAGACCGGTGCCCGCAACGATGTAGAGCGTCTGGCGGCAGAAGTCAAGAAAATCAACAGTCGCTGTGCTGTCCATGTGGATGCGGTGCAGGCTTGGATGCGGATTCCTATTAAGCTGAAAAATATTGATACGCTTACGGTTAGCGGTCATAAAATCCATGCCCCCAAGGGCATCGGCGCACTGTATGTGAACGAGAAATATTTTCAGACCTTTTCACCTCCGTACATTGGTGGTGAGCAAGAGCGGGAAAAGCGTCCCGGTACCGAAAATCTACCCTATGCAATGGGCATGGCAGAAGCAGCAAAGCGCCTGAGCGTTGATATGAAGGCACGGAATGCGCATATTCGTGCGTTGAATCAGCGCCTGCGGGATGGGTTGGCTGCCTTTCCAGAGATCATCATCAACAGCCCGGCGGATGCTGTGCCGGAAGTGCTGAACTTTTCCGAAATGGTTATCAACAGCCAGACGATGCTGAATCATCTTTCTACCAGCGGCATATATATTTCTACTGGATCAGCGTGTGATAAGGGCGCTAAGAGCCATACGCTGGAAGCAATGGGTCTGGATAGCCGCCGTGTGAATACGGCAATCCGCGTGTCCTTCTGCGGCGATAACACCGAGGACGATGTGGACGCCTTTTTGAACGGTCTGGAAGACGGCATGAAAGTATTGCAGAGATTACGATAAAAGTGAGGATACAATGAAAGAAGTTTTGATGGGTTATCAGGGCGAAATGAGCCTGAAGGGTCTGAACAAGCACACCTTTGAAGAAGCACTGATGAAGATTCTGCGCTATCGCCTGAAACCGTTGGGTGAGTTCAAGGTGTACTGCGCACAATCGACGTTTTATATGGAGCCCTTGTCGGACGACATCGACATGGACGAAGCGTTCGAGCGCGTTAGTAAGGTATTTGGTCTGGCGGCGCTGAGCCGCAGTGTGGTCTGCGAAAAGAACTTTGACACCATCTGTCAGGTGGCTGAGGAGTATCTGGGCGATGCACTGCGTGATGTGCGTACCTTCAAAGTAGACGCAAAGCGTGCAGACAAGACTTTCCCCATGCAGAGCCCAGAGCTGATGCGTGAGCTGGGGGCGTTCCTGCTAAGCAAGCACCCGCACCTGCGTGTAGATGTGAAGAAGCCGCAGTTCAAGGTATGTGTGGAAATCCGCGACTACGGCGCATACATCCATGGACCCAAGATTCCCGGCGAATGCGGTTTGCCGGTTGGTACCAGTGGTCGTGCACTGAATCTGCTGTCTGGCGGTATCGACAGCCCGGTCGCAGCGTGGCGTATGGCACGCCGTGGTCTGGCACTGGATCATATTCACTTTGCTTCGCCTCCGTATACCAGCGACCGTGCAAAGCTGAAAGTTATGGCGCTGGCAAGCAAAATCAGCGTGTATACCGGCGGCTGCAACCTGTTTGTAGTGCCGTATACCAAGCCTCAGGAGTATATTCGCGATAACGCACCGGACGTGTTGTTCACCGTTCTGATGCGTCGTAGCATGATGCGTATTGCCAACCAGATTGCAAAGCGTACCGGTGCAGATGCACTGATTACTGGTGAGAGCCTGGCACAGGTTGCCAGCCAGACGCTGAAGGCTTTGCAGTGTACTGACAGCGCACAGGATTTGCCGGTGCTGCGTCCGTTGATTGGCATGGATAAGACGGAAATCATCGAAACAAGCCGTTACATCCAGACCTACGAAACCAGTATCCTGCCTTATGAAGATTGCTGCACGATCTTTACTCCGCCGCACCCGAAAATCCGCCCGGAAGTGAGCGAGATTCTGGAAGCGGAAGCCAATATGCCCGGTTTGGCTGAATTGGAGGCAGAAGCCGCAGAACTGGCAGAGCGCATCCGCATTCGTCTGGGCGAAGAAATCGAATTTGTATAAAAAGAAGGCGACTGCATGACAGCGGAAATTATTTCGGTAGGCACTGAGCTGCTTTTGGGGAATATCGTGAATACCAATGCCCAATATCTCAGCCGGGAACTGGCTGATTTAGGCTTTACAGTACTGCGCCAGAGCACCATCGGGGATAATCCTGACCGATTGGCGCAGTGGGTAAATGAAGCCAAAGAGCGGGCAGACCTGCTGGTATTTACCGGTGGGCTGGGACCTACCGCAGACGATTTGACCAAAGAGACCGTGGCAGCCTGCTACGGGGATACCCTGCATTTTGATGCAGAAGAATGGGATAAAATCGTTGCATTTTTTGCACGGATTCGGGAAGACGCAACCCCCAACAACCGGAAACAGGCGATGGTACCTACCAAGGGACATAAGATTCTGAACCCTTACGGTACTGCACCCGGTGCGTGGTTTGTGGATGGTATAAAACAGGCGATTTTGATGCCTGGTGTGCCTCGTGAAATGAAATCTATGTGGGAAGAAGCTGTACGCCCCGCCTTGGCGAAAAAGCAGAATCAAACACTGGTTTCGATTACGCTCCGAGTATTTGGTGGAGAAAGTATTCTTGAAGCGGCCGTGGCAGATCTGATGCAAAATAAAAATCCTACGGCTGCCATTTACTGCAAAAGTGGTGAGTGTGAGATTCGCATTACGGCTAGAGCCGAGAATACCCAGGTCGGTCATGTGATGTGCGAACAGTTTGCACAAAAGTTTTATGCGGTGCTGGGGGATGCCATTTATGATGTGGATGTGCCCGGCCCAGCGTGGACAGCTGTGCGTCTTTTGCGGGAAAAGAAGCTCACACTTGCGACGGCGGAAAGCTGCACAGGTGGTTTACTGGCAGAGCAAATCACACAGGTGCCGGGTGCCAGCGAAATTTTTGGTTTTGGCTATGTGACTTACTGGGAACAGGCAAAAGCAAAAATGATTGGAGTAAATCCAGCGGTGATTGCGCAATATAATGTTGTGTCGGCACCGGTAGCGGCGCAGATGGCTTTGGGGGCAAAAGAAGCATCCGGCACAGATATTGGAGTAGGTATCACCGGTATTGCAGGTCCTGGCGGCGGGGATGCAGAGCGACCAGTCGGTACCGTATTTGTGGCACTTGCAATGGGTGATACTGTGTGGACGCAGCATTTGCAGCTGGTCAATTCGACCAGACAGACGGTGCGGCAACGTGCGGTCGCTGCGGTACTGGATATGATTCGCCGCGCCGCAGCAGGGCTTGCGATGCCCGGAGAAAGATGGACCCATGCACAGGTGCGAGACCCCGCCTTGCGGGAGTAAAAGGAGATTCATGGAGCAGAAAGAAACCCGAGTGCTTCGTTTTTTTGCAGAAGATAAACGAGCACGACAGAAAGCAATCGAAGAACTGGTTCAGGCAGGCAAAGTGGATGCCCAAGTGTGGGAGAAAAACGACGAAACGTTGCTTTTGCTGACCAGTCAGTTAGAATGCAATTCTTCCGGGAAAATTCTGCTGGATCACTGCTGTGAGCTGGAGCAGCAGGCTTGTGGTGGCGCATTATATGGTACGGACGATAAGACTCTGTTTGCTGCACTGATTGAAGCGATGCAGAAAAAGAAAATGCTGTTTGTGGCAGCGGATACAGAAGTGTGTCAGTTGCTGAATGAGCCACTCTCCCGAATTGAAAAGGCGGGTGCGGTTTATGACTTTGGTGCGTGCAGCTGTGACCACGCAAAGATTGGCAAAAAAATCAATGCGGCGGGGAATTCTGCGTTGCCGCTGGCGGCGGCGCAGGATCGCATTTGTACAGCCTGTCGATTGACAGGTGCGGACTGGGCAGTAGCCTGCTATGCAGAAGAGCATTGCATCACATTGGTTGTGGGCAATGAAAGCGGTTGCTGGATTTACGCATTACGGGAAGGACAGCGACCGGTTTTGTGGATTGCTGATATGCTCCGCCGTGCGGCGTTGGGATGTCAGCAGGCTGCTGGCGTGCTTTGGGTTCAAACCAATGAGATGGGGCAGAAAACGGCACAGAACACGCCACCAAAGCGGAAAGGATATTCCGTATGGATATTAGGAATCAGCCTTTTGGCGGTAGCGGTTATTGTGATTGCAAGCTGGCTTATGGTGGGATACTTCGCAGATGTACCGGGCGGTAATGTGTGGACGATGTACCGATACGAACAATCGACAGAAATCCAGGAAAATCTGAAATAAAATAAAAAGCACGGTGCGATTCCAGTTTGGAGTGCATCGTGCTTTTTATTGTGATATAGATAGAAATGCATACAAAAATCCCCTAAAATAAATCCACAGACTTTTATCATCTACTTTAGAGGATTCTTTGGAAAGGATGGAAAGATTTTACTTTGCGGCTTCGACCGAAATAACTGTTCCGGTGAAAGCATCAATGAGAGAAACTTCACCGGTATAGGTAACGGTCACAGTGTCGCCGGCGGCAAGTTTGTCCAGGCCTTTAGGCTTATCCCCTTCAAAAGAAAATGCGTAGGAATCACCGTTGCTCTGAGTAATTACAAACATGGAATCCTTTACTTCGCTCAAAGTGCCGGTCATGGTGTTCTGGCCTTCGGGGCTGACTTGGCTTTCCGGATTATTGGTAGCACCAGTATCGGCGGGAGTTCCGTTTGCACCACATGCGCTCAGGCTCAAAAGAATTGCAACTGCTGTACATACAGTGAAAATACGTTTCATAATCAAAACCTCCAAATAAAATCCAATCAAATCAAATTGGATTGCTAGTATTATTATATGCTGACTGAAAGGAATTTCAAGCGATATTTCTGTGAAAAAAACTTTACGAAATAATTGAAAATAACTTTAACGCGTTATATTTAAGTTTTCGCAGGGTCGGGAATGTCGAAGATATAACGCTCGTATGCGTTGATGACGGTTGTTTTTCCGTAGGTACAGATCCGTGGCAAATTGGGATTGTACTGCATATGGATATGCCCGTGGATGAACCAGGTGGGTTTGTATTTTTCCAACAGTACGGTAAAACAGGAAAAACCTTTGTGCGGTAAATCAGGGCCGTCGTTGATGCCTTGGGCTGGAGCGTGGGTCAACAGAATATCAAATCCTTTGTGGTGCAACAGTTTGAGCCACAATTTACCTACCCGAAAGCCCATAGCCTTTTCCGTGTATTGGTGAGTTACATTGGGGTTATATCGCATGGAACCACCCAGACCAAGAATACGCAATCCATGATAGGTATAAATCGTATCTTCAATGCAGGTACAGCCGCCGGGGGCGTGTTTATCATAGCTGCGGTCGTGGTTTCCGTGTACATACAAGATAGGGGCAGCGGTAAAGGTAGCCAAATATTCCAGATATTCTGCGGGCAGATCGCCACAGGATAAAATTAAATCGATATCTTTTAACTTTGCGTGTGGGTCGCTGGCGTCCCACAAAGCTTTACAGGGAACGTCGGAAAGTACCATGACTTTCATGAAGGGGCGTGCTCCTTTCTGATAGAACGTCTGTTGTTTTTATTTTACAGGGTGTTTGCAGAATCCGGATAAATGCCCTGCTGCTTAAGCAAAGCGCGCAGTTCTGCCGGCGGATCATCCAGAACGGGAATTGCACCGTCCACGTTTTCGTTTAACCAGTTCATGTGAATAATTTCTTCCGGAGTAAAGGAATTGCTGTCCGTTTTTACCACACGACCGGTATTGGTAATGATACGTCCCACGAAAGGATCATACTCGCAGCTGCGAATGTGTCGAGTGATTAGATCCAGTAAATGCCGGGATACGTCAGGCAAGGCATCCGTGTGATGCAGTTCTACTGCCTCAGCACTCATGCCCCACCAGTAGCTGATGCCGTGGAAACCATCACCGCCATCCGTTTCCCAGGCTCCGTTCAGGATACTGCGGATAATGTGCTGATAAATGTTGCCCCAGTGCCAGACGGGATAAGCGATTTCTTCCAGTGAACCATCCGCATGGCGACGGCACAGCCCATAGTAGGTAGCTTGGCTTCGGGGGTGGGGGGCTTTCTGGTCACGACCGGAAAATACCGTAATATCCGGCCGATCGGAAAAGTCGAGCGGTTTGCCGTTCGGCTGACATTGCCAACGCAAGATAACGCGGGCATCGGGACGCACAGCTTGCAGACCACGTGCGAATGCGTTTACAGCGGAACACACACCGTATAACGGGTAGTTTGCAATGTAGCCGACCTGCGGGGTTTGGGTCAGCATACCAGCCAGAATACCCATCAAATACTTGGCTTCGTAGATACGGCAGGAATAGGTGCGCACCAGCGGGTGCGGCTGGAGCAGCGAACAGTTCAGGATTTTGACTTGTGGGTGCCGTGCAGCTACTTTCAAGCAGGCGGGCATCATTTCGCTGCTTGTCGCAAAAATCACATCCGCACCACCGCGGGCGGCTGCTTCGATTTCCGCTTCGTCATACAGCCCGCACTCGGCGTTTTCAATAAATGTGATATTGATTTGATCTTCAAATGCCTGCTCTAGGGATTCCTTTGCCAGACGATGCCCGGCTGCCCATGCGCTGACTTCCGGGCTGCGGTCCTGAATAAATACAACATTCAGCGGGGTCTGGCGGGGCTGACGGCGAGGGAAGAACGACTGGAACAGCGGCTGCGAGGCAGGTTTGGGAGAAAGACTGGGTTCCAGAGAAACCTCGACCGTTTTATGATGTGCCAGAATTTCAATTTCACTCCAGAGCTTTTGCAAGTCGTCTCGAATTTGTACCTGCGTTTGCTGCAGGGCATCTGAATAGCGATGAAAACTCAGATAGACCAGAATCGCATCCCCTGTGGTCAACTGCAAGTCGGCACCGCCCAGTGCAAGAAATTCCCGATGGAACAGTGTATAGAAATAGAAGAAGTTTGCACGGTCGTCGCTGGTCCATGTTTCCTGTGCGCCTTTACAGACAACGGTTTGCAGCCGCATAAAAGAACCTTCGCGGGAGAAGTACAGGTAATTGATTTTGGACAGGCGGTAAAATGCCATAAATTCATAATAGATACGAATTTCGGGAGAATCTGTCAGTGGAGGAATCAGGCGAATGACTTCTGCTTTGACAGAAGCTGCATGACAGTAGCTCAACACGGAAACACGTTTGTTGCCTTCCTGCACATAAAAGCGGTTTAAAAATTCATACGCCCGGATGGGCTGCTGAATCCCCTCGTTCAGGTGGGCTTCATACAGCGTACACCATTTAGTGGCAAATTCGGTGTTCAGTTCCAGTAAGGGGAGAAAACCAGATGAAAAGGCGGTGTGTCGTCCACCGGTTTTGGTTCCGGCAATACTTTCCATTGGAATACTGACAAGCCCTAGACTTTCCTGCGTGGCAATCGGTGTGTTTTCCAGAATATCATCCAGCACGGTCAAATATGGGTTTTTGCCCTGATTGACTCGGGCACGATATTGCTTTTTCGCTTGGCGCAAGGCAGATTGATATTCCTGCTTGGCATCGGCCAAAGACATAAAAATCCCTCCTTATCAAAAATATAATTCTATGCTCAGTTTAGCACAAAAATACACGGACTGCGAGATGCAGTTGATTTTATCTGTCGTTTTCGGTAGGATAGAGTTGAAAAGATTTACAGATCCGGAAAGGAACAATACTATGGAAGTGGAAATAATCCCGACTTTGGAAGCTGGCGAATACGCAGGGGAGCAGTGGCTGTATGAGCCGCATGTGTATATGCCGTATCGTTATGTGCTGGGGCGCCCAGGTAAGAAGCCGCTGGTGTGTATTGGAATCAATCCCAGCACAGCACAGCCTGGTGCGCTGGATCCTACCTTGAAAAGTGTAGAACGTCTGGCGAAGAACAATGGCTTTGACAGCTGGATCATGTTTAATGTGTATCCGCAGCGTGCTACAGATCCTAATGATATGGATAAAGTACCGGATATGGAGTTGCACAAAGAGAATCTGCGTTGGCTGAAAGCAATGCTGAACGAAACGGAGCCGACCATGTGGGCTGCATGGGGCACACTGGTAGAAAAACGCCCCTATCTGCCGGATATGATGCGCGATATGGTAGAGCTGACCCGTGAGAAGAATGTGCCTTGGGTGCATATCGGTAAAATCAGCAAAAAGGGACATCCCCATCATCCGTTATATTTGCGTAAGGATGCAGTTCCGGAACCGTTTGATATGGATTACTATCTGGATACCTGCTTTTAAGGAGAAACCATGAATCCCGAAGAATATCAAAAAATCTATACATGGTTCAAACAACGCCCCACAGCATATCGCGTGCTGAAAATCGCAACCGCTGGTTTACCGCTGGTTACGGCAGCCAGCTATGGCATTTTACTGCTAAGCTTATTTTTGCTGCCGGACCGAACCAACGCAGAACTGTTGCGAGCAATTTTTGTGCCAGCAGTAATATTTCTGGCAGGCAGCCTGCTGCGCCGCTGGTATAATGCGCCTCGGCCCTATGAAAAAGGGATCGAGCCATTGATTCCCAAACGGACTAAGGGTCAATCCTGCCCCAGCCGTCATGCATTGTCTGCAGGCGTGATTGCAGCGGTCTGGCTAGTCCTTTACCCGACAGGCGGGGTGCTGGCGCTGGCTTTGGCATTGGGTGTTTGCGTGACACGGGTTTTGGCTGGTGTGCATTCTGCATGGGATGTAACAGCAGGGCTTCTGTTTGGTCTGGGATTTGGTCTGCTGGGAATGTTATTATAAAGAAGATACAAAAGAATAAAATATCGTTGAATCATTATATTGTTGGCGGCATGAGCAGAAAATAAAAATAAATCGAAAAAAACAAAATAAAATTTCAAAAAGCGCTTGACAATATATGGGGGCTATGTTATTATACTACTCGCAACGTGTCCCACGCGGGACGATTCCTCGTGCGCCCGTAGCTCAGGTGGATAGAGCAACTGCCTTCTAAGCAGTGGGCCGGGGGTTCGAGTCCCTTCGGGCGTATATGGTGCTTTTAGCGTAGCCGGTCTAACGCGCCAGATTGTGGTTCTGGAGATCGTGGGTTCGAATCCCACAAGGCACCCCACCAAAAACCTCTGCTTTGCAGCAGAGGTTTTTTGTTTTATCTGACAATCTGTTTTGTCGGTTCGTCCTTATAACAAAGAAAGAGGTATATATGGGCTGGGAGTTTGCAGTTTTGGATTGGATGCAGGCGAATTGGCGCGGTCCGTGGCTGGATGTAATCGTACCGTTTTTTTCATCTTTATGGGATTGGGGTATCCCTTGGTTTTTACTGACAGCAGTGTTGCTTTGGTATAAACCCACCCGTAAAGTTGGTTGTTGTGTTTTATGTGCAATCGGAGTGGAATTACTAGTGGTGTCGCTAGGTATCAAACCACTGGTTGACCGCCTGCGCCCCTGCGACATCAATTTAGCGGCTGACAAGTTGGTACCACGCCCCAGATCCGCGTCTTTTCCGTCCGGGCATACGGCACAGGCATTTGCAGTAAGCGGTGCGCTGTATTTCTGCCGCAGTAAATGGTTTGTACCGGTTGCAGTACTTTCTGCGTTGCTGGCACTTTCCAGATTGTATCTGTATGTACATTTTCCTACTGATGTTGCGGCTGGGATGTGGATTGGCTGGTTGTGCGGCTGGGCCGCGGTGGTGCTATGCCGTCGTCGGAAAATACAAAAAGCCAAATAAGAGGCGGTACGGAGAAAAATAATGGTTGCTTAAATCGTAAAAAGAGCTTCCTTTTTCCGGGAAAGACTTGCATGATGCGGATAAATCAGATAAAATGATACTTCATGCGAAAATACAAAAAGAAAGGAAGCAATATGAACCGTACATTTTGGAAACGATATGTAGGCGACCGTACTTTTTACCGTGACTTATTCCTTTTGATTTTCCCCATGATGGTCCAGCAGGGAATTACCAATTTGGTAAACCTGTTAGACAATTTAATGGTGGGCAGCTTGGGTACGGCACCGATGAGTGGCGTAGCCATTGTTAACCAGCTGTTTTTTGTTTACATGATGACGCTGTTTGGCATGAACAGTGGCATTTCTATTTTTGGTGCACAGTTTTATGGCAGCGGCGATTTCAAAGGAATGCGGAGCGCAACGCGTCTGAAACTCGTTTGCAGCGTTGTTATTACAGTTGCGTTCACCCTTGGATTGATTGCCTTTGGGCCACAGCTGATTGGACTGTTTTTACATGAGACAGCCAACGATGCAGCGTCTATGGCGCTTACGATGGAAAGCGCTGTGGCATACCTGAAAATTCTGCTCTGGGGTTTTCCGCCATTTATGATGGTTATGATCTACTCCGGTACCCTGCGCGAAGCGGGGGATACGATGACCGCAATGATTGCTGGCGTGGTAGCAATTGTGGTGAATTTGACAGGCAACTATCTGCTTATTTTCGGAAACTTTGGTTTTCCGGAAATGGGGGCAGCTGGTGCAGCGCTTGCAACGGTACTTTCCCGCTGGGTGGAGATGTCCATTCTGATGCTTTATGCACACAAAAATGAAACGAAATTCCCGTTCTTTCACGATTTGTATAAGAGTATACACATCCCTATGGATCTGTGTAAAAAAGTTGCGATTACAGGTTTGCCTCTGTTTTTGAATGAGATTCTGTGGAGTGCGGGCACCACATTTGTAAATCAAAATTACTCTCTACGTGGATTGACTGCAGTTGCCGCAAGCAATATTACCCAAACCTGCTGGCAGTTGTTTACAGTCGTTATGTTTGCGATGGGTGGTGCGATTGCCATTCGCGTTGGTCAGCAGTTAGGCGCAGGCGAAATTCAGCTGGCAAAGGACACGAATAATAAGATGATGTTCTTTAATCTGATAATGCATCTTTTGGTTGGCGGTTTGCTGGTTATGTCTGCACCATGGATTCCGCACCTGTATAATACGGAACCGGCTGTAAGAGATTTGGCATGTCAAATGCTGATTGTAGCAGGCACGGCTTTGCCGATTCATGCGTATATCCATGGTGCATATTTTACCATTCGATCGGGTGGAAAAACGATTGTAACATTCCTGTTTGACTGTGGTTTCACTTGGGTGGCATCGGTGCCGATTTCCTTTGTACTGGCGCGGTACACAACGTTGCCGATGGTGGCAATTTATGCGGCAGTACAGTTTGCAGATGCAATTAAGCTTTTTGCTGCAGTACCTATGTTGCGTAGTGGTTTCTGGGCGAATAATGTAGTCAAAGATCTGGCAGGAAAATAAAACAAAAAGCGACGTGCTTGTCACGTCGCTTTTTGTTTTATTTTTGTTGGCATTTGCCCGGAATGTCAGAGTGGTCACAGTCTTTCATGAAATCGGCCAGAGAAACACTATCTAAATACTGATTCATAACAGTGTCCAGACCTTTCCAGAAGCGCAGTGTGCAGCAGCTGTCGCAGCGAGGACACTGATTGGTTTCATCTTCCATGCAGGGAACAGGCACAGTGGGCCCCTCAATTGCACGGATGATGTCACCTGCGGTATAGTCCTTGGGGGCGCGTGTCAGGCGGTAGCCGCCGTGGCTGCCGCGTTCACTGGAAACGAGACCAGCACGAGCAAGCGGTGTGACAATCTGTTCCAAATATTTTAAGCTGATCGATTGGCTTTCACTGATTTCTTTAATGGATACACAGGCTTCCGGGCCGCGGCGAGCCAGCTCCTCCATGAGACGCAACGCATAGCGGCTCTTGGTCGAAAAGCGCATAAAGAAGTCTCCTTTCGAGAGAATGATATAATTCATTATAGCAAAAAATGCATACTTTTCCAGTAGAAATATCAGAGTATAGTGGGTTTTATGACGGAATTTTGTGCGCATCAAAAATTTTTTCAAAAAGGGTATTGCAATTCATAGCAAAAAGGTATAATATAGTGCCGCAGGATAAATCCCTGCAAATTACTATGATATCCCCGAGAGAAAGGCACGGATATGATAAACGATTTAATTTATTTTGATAATGCAGCTACGACGCCTTGTGATAGTCAGGCGGTAGCGCTTATGGCAGATGTACTTGCTAATACCTACGGAAATCCCAGTGGACATTACAGTCTGGGATATGAAGCAAAAGAAGTGCTGGATACGGCGCGCAGCCGTATGGCAAAGGCCTTGAATGCGGAGGCTAATGAAATTTTCTTTACCTCCTGCGGCAGTGAAGCAGATAACTGGGCAGTAAAGGGTGCTGCAATGGCTGGTGCCCGTAAAGGTAAGAAACACCTGATTACCACTGCTTTTGAACATCACGCAATTCTGAACAGCATGAAAGCATTGGAAAAGCAGGGCTTTGAAGTGACTTACATCCTTCCTACAGAGGATGGATTTATTCGCCCGGAGGATGTGGATGCTGCGATTCGTACCGATACCGCGCTGGTATCTGTGATGATGGCAAACAATGAGATTGGCACCATCCAGCCCATTCGTGAGATTGCTGCGATCTGCAAAGAGAAGGGTGTTTGGATGCATACCGATGCAGTGCAGGCGGTAGGCGCTATCCCGGTTGATGTAAAGGAATTGGGTGTGGATCTGCTATCCCTGAGCGGCCATAAGTTTAATGGTCCCAAGGGTGTGGGTGCGTTGTATTGCCGCCGTGGTGTTGTGCTGCCCAACTTGATTGATGGCGGCGGACAGGAGAACCGCCGTCGTGCCGGCACCGAAAATCTGGCAGGTATTGCAGGCATGGCACTGGCGCTGGAGCGTGCAGTAGCATCGCTGCCGGAAAAGATGGCACACCAGAAAGAACTGCGTGACTACACCATTCGCCGCATTCTGGATACCATCCCGGAAACCCGCCTGAACGGCAGTTGGGAAAATCGTTTGCCCGGTAATGTAAACATCAGCTTCCTGGGGTTGGAAGGCGAAACGATTCTGTTAGATTTAGATATGCACAATATCTGTGCGTCTACAGGCAGTGCTTGCAACTCCGACAGCTTAGATACCAGCCATGTGCTGATGTCGCTGGGTTTGCCGGAAGAAGTCGGTCACTGCTCGATGCGTTTCAGCTTCGGCAAGCAGAATACCATGGAACAGGTTCAGCACCTGTGCGATATTTTGGAAGAAATTATTCCCCTGCGCCGCTCTATGAGCTGTATGTGGCTGCAGGATGAAAATAAGGTCCGCGATTTTGGCGGAGAAGGTGAGGCATAATATGGCCGGTATGTATAGTGAAAAGGTGATGGATCACTTTATGAATCCTCGCAATGTAGGCGAGTTGGAGAATCCCAGCGGTGTAGGTGAAGTCGGCAACCCCAAGTGCGGCGACATCATGCGCATGAGCCTGCAGATTGAAGACAACGTCATTACCGATGTGAAGTTCAAGACTTTCGGCTGTGGTGCGGCAATCGCAACGAGCAGTATGGCTACCACTTTGATTAAGGGTAAGACCGTGGAAGAAGCGCTGAAGCTGACCAACAAGGCAGTTGTTGAAGCACTGGAGGGGTTGCCACCGGTTAAGATTCACTGCTCTGTTTTGGCAGAACAAGCAATCAAGGCTGCTTTGGCAGATTATTATCGTCGCAACGGTGTAGATCCGGAGCCTATTGTGGGTAAGCTGGAAGAGCATTGCCACGCTTGTGATGAACACGGCTGCGGCAGTCACTAAATTCTATTGGTTCCCCTGAGATATACGCAATCTCTTATATACAAAATCTCTCCTTATACGCAAATCTCCAAATGAAAGCGTTTCCTCTTTTGTCCGCATCGGGTGTTACCAGTTCCCGATGCGGACATTTTTTGTTATACTGAACCCAGTAAGTTGGAATGGGGGAAAAGCTGTGATTTATACGATTACTTTGAATCCGGCGCTGGATTATGTGATGCAACTTTCCGCGCCATTGGAAATTGGTGAAACCAATCGTGCGGCTGGTTTGCCGCTGCAGTGCGGCGGTAAGGGAATCAATGTATCGCTTGTTTTGAAAGAATTGGATGTACCAAGTGTGGCGCTGGGGTTTGCGGCAGGACAGACCGGCGAATGGCTGACGGCGATGTTGGCAGAAAAAGGTCTGAAACAGGACATGATTCAACTGACGCATGGACAGACCCGTATCAACGTAAAATTAAAAGGCACGCAGGAAACCGAAATCAATGGTGTAGGTCCCGAAATTTCGCAGCAGGCGCTGGAACAGCTGGCACAAAAGCTGAAAGCACTGAAAGCAGGTGACGTTTTGGTTCTGGCAGGAAGTATCCCGGCGGGTATGCCAACAGATATTTATTGCCGTTTGATGGCGCCTTTGACTGTGCGCGGTGTGGATTGCGTTGTGGATACCACAGGTCAGGCACTTTTGGATACATTGAACTGCCATCCGCTGCTCATCAAACCCAATAAAAGTGAACTGGCAGAACTGTGCGGACATCCGTTGCAGGATGATGCAGCCATTGTGGACGCAGCAGCAGAACTGCAAAAACGCGGTGCGCGGAATGTGCTGGTCAGTCTGGGTGCAGATGGTGCGCTTTTGCTGGACGAAACCGGAAATGTTCACCGAACCCCGGCAGTTGGTGGAAAACCCGTGAATACAGTTGGAGCAGGGGACAGCATGGTCGCAGGTTTTTTGGCGGCACTGTACAACGGCGAAAGCTACGATATGGCTTTAAGGCTGGGCAGTGCGGCAGGCGGTGCAACCGCTTGTTCGGCAGAGTTGGCAAAAAAAGAGGAAATTCTGTCCTTGCTGGAAACTCTACAGTACACAGAAAAGCCAGAAATATAGGATTACATCTGTACAAATGCGATAAAACAAGCTAAAATAGAAATGTATGATACCGTGCGCCGAATGCGCATTCAAATACGCATGATAATTAGGAGGAAGCAATTATGAGAATCATCCGTGCAAAGGATTATGCAGAACTGTCCCGCAAGGCTGCAAATGTGATCGCAGCTCAGATCGTTGCAAAGCCCGACTGCGTTTTGGGTCTGGCAACTGGCGGCACCCCGGTTGGTACTTACAAGAGCCTGATCGAGGACTGGTACAAGAAGGGCGATCTGGACTTCTCCGAGCTGACTACTGTCAACCTGGACGAGTACCGCGGCCTGCCCCGCACGAACGACCAGAGCTACTGGTACTTCATGCATGACAACCTGTTCAACCATGTGAACGTCCGCCCCGACGCTGTCCACGTTCCCAACGGTGAGAACCCGGATGCAAACGCAGCCTGCACCGAGTACGATGAGATGATCAAGAGCGTTGGTGGCATTGACCTGCAGCTGCTGGGCATTGGTCACGATGGTCACATCGGCTTCAATGAGCCTGCTGATCACTTCCCCATTGGTACCCACTGCGTGGATCTGACTGAGGAGACCATCGAGGCAAACAAGCGCTTCTTCGCATCTAAGGATGATGTACCTCGCCAGGCTTACACTATGGGTGTTGGCACGATCATGAACGCTCGCAAGGTTCTGCTGCTGGCAAGCGGCAAGGACAAGGCAGAGATCATCAAGAAGGCATTCTTTGGTCCTGTCACTCCCGAAGTTCCCGCTTCCATCCTGCAAATGCACCCGGACTTCACCCTGATTGTTGATGATGACGCAGCTTCTCTGATTTAATCAGGTGTGTTACCAAGTTTGGTAACGGTTACAGAACATAAGTAAAAGGCGTACCGAAATCTTTCGGTACGCCTTTTTATTATGGGAGTTACTCCAGATCGTTCTTGATCTTAAAGACCAGCTTCTTGGTCTTATCGCAGCCCTGTGCCTTGATGGAAGGCTTGTGGGGCTCCATTGCCTGAAACAGTACAAAACGACCCGGGCACAGCATACCGGCACCGCTGGTTTCTGCGTCCAGCAGGCAGGAATCGGTAGTGGATTCGTATGCCTTAGTGATTTTAGTTTCGCCAAAAGCAACTTCAAACAGTTCAGTGCCCTCCAGCACCAGCTGCAGGTCGATGGTGTTCTGGTGCATCTCGAATTGTGCCTTTTCGCCGGGGGTGGTTGCAGCGTCGGTCACGTTGACAAAGACCTTGTCGTCGATCACGGTTTTGCCAAGGGGCAGCTCAGACAGTTCGTGGTTCAAAATATAGCGGATTGCAATGTCCACGTTCTTGGACATGCCCTTGTACTGGCTCAGGTTTTCAATGGTATCGTAAATCATAATTTTTCCTCCTAATGGATTCCGTTGGCGTCGGTGCCTTCAAATTGGCTTTGATATAGTGTAGCATAAAATCCGTTTTGTGCCAAAAGTTTTTCATGCGTACCCTGTTCTACAATCTGACCATTTTGCATCACAAGAATCATATCCGCCTGCTGTATGGTAGATAATCGGTGGGCAACAATAAAGCTGGTGCGTCCGTGCATCATTTTTTCAAAGGCTTTCTGGATGCGGATTTCGGTGCGGGTGTCGATGGAGCTGGTGGCTTCGTCCAATATCAGCATGGGCGGCAGTCGCAGCATCACACGCGCAATACACAGAAGCTGTTTTTGCCCCTTGCTGATATTGCTGCCATCCTCCGCAATAACGGTATCATAGCCTTGCGGCAGTCGCTTAATAAAGCTGTGGGCGTGAGCTGCTTTTGCTGCCGCAATCACTTCTTCCAGTGTAGCATCGGGGCAGCCGTATGCGATGTTTTCACGAATCGTACCGGCTTTCAGCCAAGTGTCCTGCAAAACCATGCCGTAGCTGCGGCGTAAGCTGGCGCGTGTTACGTTGCGAATGTCCTGCCCAGAGACCTGAATGCTGCCACGATCCACATCATAGAAGCGCATCAGCAAATTGATTAAGGTAGTTTTGCCGCAGCCGGTAGGACCAACGATTGCCACGCGTTGACCGGGCGCTACATCCAGGCAGAAATCCTGAATCAGCGGTCGGTGCGGTGTATAACGGAAAGAAACGTGATCCAAACGGATATGCCCGTCCGGCATTAAAACAGGGGCATTTTTCGGGTCGGCAGGCTGGTCCGTTTCGTCCAGCAGTTGATAGACACGTGCAGCACAAGCAAGTGCGTTTTGCAGTTCTGTCAAAACGCTGGAAATTTCATTGAACGGTTTTGCGTATTGGCTGGCGTAGCTGAGAAAGACGCTCAGCCCACCAACGGTAATTGCACCTGAAACCGCATATAACGCACCAATTAGACCGACGGCGGCATAGATGATACTGTTCACAAAGCGGGTGCAAGGGTTGGTCAAACTGGAGAAGAACACCGCTTTCATACTGGCGTCCTGAAGCGCTTCATTCAGGGTGTCAAATTCAGTGAGCGAAGCAAGTTCCCGCCCAAAGCTCTTGACAACAGATTGCCCTTCAATCATCTCATTGATAAAGGCGGTTTGTGCGCCGCGTGCTTGGGTTTGTTTGCCAAAATAGCGGTAGGTGTGTTTTGTCAGAAAGTTCGCGACAAAAAGGCTCAGCGGCGTGAGAATCACAACAACCAGCGTGATTGTGCCATTCAGATGCAGCATAAACAGCAGAGTGCCTAAGATGATGCAAATACCGCTGAACAGCTGGGTGAACCCCATCAAAAGTCCGTCCGTAAATGTGTCTACATCTGCGACCATACGACTGACCAGATCACCAGTGGGGTGGCTGTCCAGATAAGACAAGGGAAGTGTCTGCAATTTATGCATGGCAGCATTGCGCAAATCACGGGAAACGCAGAAAGAAATTCGGTTGCTGCATACTGCTAACAGCCACTGTGCCAGCGCAGCAACGCCAATACCAGCGAGAATCGCAGTGACGATTTGTGCAATGCCGGCAAAGTTAACCTGTCCGGCACCAATCATTTGGTCAATGGCATTGCCGCACCAGATGGGAATTAACAGCTGTACTGCTGCACTTACAGCAGCACAGACAAAACCTGTTATAAGAAAAAAGAAATAAGGGCGTACACCATGCAAGACACGCCGTAGTATTTGCCGACTTTCCGGTGTGCCAAGCGCAGTCAAAACCGATTTTTTCATGGATGCATCTCTCCTCCCTGAAACTGGCTTTGGTAGATTTCCTGATACACAGGACAGGTTTTCAGCAAAGCGGTGTGTGTATTACAGCCCACGAGGGCACCATCATCCAGCACAAGAATTTGATCAGCGTGCTGTAGGCTGGCGGTGCGCTGAGAGATGATAAAAATTGTCATATTATTCGGCAACTGGGCAAGAGCTTTACGCAGTGCCGCATCGGTGGCAAAATCCAGCGCACTGGCACAGTCGTCTAACAACAAAATATCGGGATTTCCAACTAACGCGCGTGCCAGAGTAAGCCGCTGACGTTGTCCGCCGGAAAGATTGCGACCGCCTTGTTCTACAAGAGAATCCAGCCCAAGGGGCGCTCGCTGCACAAATTCAGCAGCCTGTGCAGTTTCCAGTGCGGACCAAAGGTCGGCGTCATCCGCATCGGCGTTGCCCCATAAAAGATTCGTTCGCACTGTGCCGGAAAATAGCTGTGCATTCTGCGGGACAACACCGACCATGTGACGTAAATCGGTTTGTGACCAGCGGGAAATAGAATTGCCCATGAGCTGTATGTCGCCCGCAGTTGCGTCATACATACGGCTGAGGAGCTTTACCAGACTGGATTTGCCGCTTCCGGTACCACCAATCACACCGATGGTCTGTCCACGCAGTGCAGTAAAGGAAATATCATCCAGACTCTTTTCGCCTGCATTCGGATAGGTCAGGCTTACATGGTCAAATTGTACTGCAGGCGCAGAAGCATTTTTCGGTGCGCTTGTAGCGGGAAATGTCATACCTTCTTGGGTATCCAGCACAGCAGAAACACGCCCCATACAGGCGGATGCTTTGCTAATGAGAACAATAGTGTTTGCCATCTTGACCAGTTCCACCAGAATCTGGCTCAGGTAGTTCATGAGTGCTATTACATCACCGCTTAACAAAAGGCCGCCGTTGACCTGTGATGCTCCGGTTTGCAGTATGGCAATTACTCCCAGATTGATGACAAGGAAGGTCAGGGGATTCAGCATCGCAGAAATGCGTCCAACCCGCAGCTGTGCAGTGGTCAGCATGCGGTTTGCATCGGCAAAACGCTTGATTTCAGCGTCCTGCTGGTCAAAGGCACGCACCACACGCACACCAGTCAGGTTTTCCCGTGTAATGGAAAGCACGGTGTCCAGCTTTGCCTGAACCTTTCTGTAGCGGGGCGAAGTCCATACCATCAACCCGAACACAATCACAAACAAAACCAGAACGATGATGGTAAAAATACCGCCTGCCTTCGGGCTGATTACAAAGGAAAAAATCAAGGCGCCGAATACAATAAAGGGACTGCGCAAGAACAGCCGCAGAAACATATTCACGCCATTTTGTATCTGATTGATGTCACTGGTCAGGCGCGTGATGAGTGTGCTGGTTCCGACTGCATCCATTTGGGCAGCGTCCAAAGATTGCACTTTGGCGAATAGCTGCCGCCGCAAATCGGCCGAGCAGCCAACAGCCGCTTTTGCCGCAAAATACTGAGCCGTTAGGCTGCAGCTGGTGCCAACCACTGCCAGCAAAACCAGAAGCCCGCACTGCAAGAGAATAAAACGAATATTCCCGGCGGTAATACCGCGATTGATGATATTTGCCATCACCAGCGGGACCATCAAGTCCAAGAGAGCTTCCAGCATTTTGAACAGGGGAGCAAGAATACTTTCTTTTTTATATCGGCGCAGACTTTGTAATAAATACCGCAAGCGTGTGACCTCCTTTTGTTACAAGGCGTAAAATCATTTTATTATCATACCATAAAACCAATGGAGGGAAAACCTTGCCTGATATGGTATGATCGCAAAGAAAAAGTAAACTTTGCAGAAAGAGCCATAGTTCGTTCATATATTTGCAAGCTTTTATCCACAGCCCTGTGGTATGCTGAAAGCAGAGTTGTTTTAGTATGATGGAGTGTGAAGGTATGGGTAAAGTTATTGGAATCGATTTCGGCACAACAAACTCCTGCGTTGCCGTTGTAGAAGCAGGAAAACCGGTGGTTATCCCCAATGCGGAGGGCGAGCGTACCACCCCTAGTGTGCTGGCATTTACAAAGGATGGCGAGCGTCTGGTAGGCAGTGCGGCAAAGCGCCAGCTGGCTACCAATACAGGACGTACCATCAGCAGCATTAAGCGCCATATGGGTACCAATTATCAGGTTCGTATGGATGGCAAGGATTTGAACCCACAGACCATCAGTGCGATGATTTTGCAGAAGCTGCGCAAGGATGCCGAGATGTATTTGGGTGAATCGGTCACAGATGCGGTTATTACCGTTCCGGCGTATTTTGATGACAGTCAGCGTAAGGCTACACAGGATGCAGGTCGTATTGCCGGTTTGAATGTGATGCGCATTATCAACGAGCCAACTGCAGCCGCTGTGGCATATGGATTGGAAAATGAAGCTGCACAGAAAGTTCTTGTGTATGATTTGGGCGGCGGTACCTTTGACGTTTCCATCATTGAAATCGAGGACGGCACCTTCACCGTTCTCGCCACCGGTGGCGATACCCAACTGGGTGGTGATGATTTTGATGAGCGCATCGTGAATTATCTGGTGCAGGAGTTTTTGAAAAGTGACCGCATTGACCTGCGGAAAGACCCGGCGGCAATGGGACGCTTGAAAGAAGAAGCAGAAAAAGCAAAGAAAGAACTTTCCGCTGCGATTTCTACCCAAATCAATCTGCCGTTTATCGCAGTAGATCATGCAGGACCCCATCATTTGGATGTGAGCTTGACGCGGGCACAGTTCGAGATGATGACCGGCGATTTGTTAGACCGCACCAGCCGGCCGGTACAGGTTGCGTTGACAGATGCGGGTATTTCGCCTAGCCAGCTGAATCGTGTGTTGCTGGTAGGCGGTTCCACCCGTATGCCTGCGGTCAGCCGCAAGGTAAAAGAGATTCTGGGGGTAGAGCCCAGCCGTGGTTTGAATCCGGATGAATGTGTTGCCATGGGGGCTGCGGTACAGGGCGGCTTGTTGCAGGGCGGTGGTAAGCTGGAAGGTGCAACCGGTCAGGCCGCGCAGGGGCTGGTTTTGATGGATGTTACCCCGCTGACCCTGTCGATTGAAACTTTGGGCGGTGTGGCTACCCCGCTGATTCAGCGTAACAGCATGATTCCTACCCGGAAAAGCCAGATTTTTACGACCGCGCGTGCATTGCAGACCAGCGTAGAAATCAATGTTTTGCAGGGGGAGCGCCACTTTGCCCGGGATAATAAGAGCCTGGGTAAATTTAAGTTGGGCGGTCTGCGCGGCGGTTTTGTGGATAAGCCGCAAATCGAAGTCACATTTGATATTGACGTAAACGGTGTGGTCAAGGTTTCGGCAAAGGATATGGCAACCGGCCGCCAGCAGGAAATCACGATCACCGGCAGCACGAATTTGTCCGAAGCAGATGTGCAGCGTGCTATGGCAGATGCCGCAGCCTATGAGGCAGAAGATGCCCAGCGTAAGCAACGCATGGAACTGCACAATCAGGCAGAGATGCTGTCTTACGCCGTGGATCAGGCACTATCCAAGCATAAGAAAGAGCTGGACAAGGAAGAAGCCAACCGAGTTAAGTCGGATTTGGGTAATCTGCGCCGCTGCATCCGTAAGGATAAGCCAGACCGTATGAATGAAACAGAAATGCAGAATCTGATAGCCGCAAAGACTGCACTGGAAGGGAGCGCCGCGCATCTGATGAATCTGTATATGGCGGATCGGCAGACAGGACAGACATCCGGCACGGAACAGTAACCGTATAACAAAAGAAAAGGTCTGCCTGGCAGTTGCAGGCAGACCCTTTTTATGGAATTGGATCAGCCGCCCAAGTTAGCAACAAAGGCAGCAATGTGTTTCGGTTCCCATTCGCCGTAGGTGCCGTTGATCAGCGGGACCAGTGCGTCGGATTCCAGTGCATCCCAGCTTTCCTGCTCCTTGCGGACCTGAATGGGGTAGAAATATACGTCATTCTTGGCAGCAGCATCCCGGTCGCCAGGTGCGTCACCAACCATCAGAACATGATCGGGCGCATAACCCTGCTCCAGCAGCTTGGCGATACAGTGTGCCTTGCTGCCGCAATCCTGTGCCAGAACAATATCAACGTGTTCCAGCAGGCCGTTTGCCTGCCACTCATCCATAACAGCGTCCCGGTTTGCGCTGGAAACGATTGCCACATTTGCTACCTTGGCAGCTGCGGCAAGGCCCTCCTTTGCACCGCCGAAAGGTTTCTTTTCGCTTTCGGGCAGTGTGTTGATACTGGCGTTGACTGCCTGAGACCAGTGCAGTGCCTTGGTCAGCACAGTGCGAGTGGTTTCGTCATTCGACTGTTCGATTGCTTCGCTCAGTGCGTCGTTGGACAGGGCTTTGGTGGTTTCTACCCAGTGTTCCAGTGCATCTAGGCCGGCAATGGGGGTATACTGCTGGTGGATTTCCGCCAGCGCCATAGCCAGACCTTTGAAGCGGTTGATTCCACGCGTCATCTGGTACAGGTTCATCGCATTCCAGCGATTCAGAATCGGTGTACGCCAGGCATCTAAACGCCATTCGTCTACCATGCAGGGACCAAAGCAGCGGAAGTGCTTGATATCCATAGTGTCCATGGCGCAGCCATCAGAATCTACGCAGACTAAAAAATCTTTGGTTTTTACAAAGGAATCAAAAGGGGTCATAGTGAAAAAATCTCCTTTTACGAATTACAAAATGTACTTACCATAAGCATAACATAAATCCCAACGAAACAATAGTAAAAAGCAAGGATATTCTGTGTTAAAATAAAAAGAATATGCAATTGCCCCGGATGTCAAGTTCATTGTCGGAAAAACACGTTTATGGTAAACTAAAGAATAGAAAATCCACGGGCGAGAATGAGGTGAAAAGGATGCAGGTAGAATTCTTACAAGTATTGAAGACCCTATCGGCTGCACATAATTTGCAGTTGACAAAGGTGGCGGCGCCTTTTACGGATCTGAAGAACTTTGATTATGGTCTGCGTCAGTCATTAGATCCCCAGTTGGACTGGGAAGAAATGGGGCATCAGATGCTGAAGGAAGCATCTCCGCAGACGCTGATTTTAGCAGAGGATATTTTTGAATTGAAATATGCTGTGTTTACCCTACCGGATGAAGAAAATACAGCATATATATTGGGGCCTTGGATTGGACAGGAGCGCAGTGCACGCAGTGTGGAATGGTGCCGCCGATATCTGGGGGAGGAGAGCGACAAAGCCATTGAGCAGTTTTATAATGGAATCTGCCGACTGAGCGGGGATGTGCTCTGCGTGATCCTAAATGGTTTGCTGACCCTAGCAAATGATGGGAAAATGGTGGAGATGGTGCAGAGCAAATCATTTAAACCATTGGTATTTGAACCAGATATGCGTTGTTTCCAGGAGCCTATGTTTGAAAAAGAATTGCCGGCGGCTATGCTGGAACGTCGCTATGCAGCAGAAAATGCTGTGATGGATGCAGTAGAGCGGGGGGACGTGGGCAGTGCATTAGCTGCGTTTGAGCAGTTGGTACAGTTCCGTATGGAAAGTCGTTTTGCGACACCGCTGCAGGATATTAAAATGCTGCTGGTAATTTTGAATGTGCTTTTGCGCAAGGCGATTCAGCGCAGCGCAGTTCATCCCTATTATATTGATGAAATATCGGGGCGTTATGCGATTCGCATTGAAAATATAGCAGATGCCAGCCAGAGCAAAGAAATTGCATTGGAAATGCTGCGGGAATATTGCGTATATGTGCAGCAGTATTCCTTGAAGCGGTATTCGCCTCTGGTGCAAAAGGTAATGAATTATATCAATTTGAACTTAAACAATGCCTTTTCGTTGAAAATGTTAGCCGGTATGTGCTATATCAGCCCCAGCTATTTGTCGTATCTGTTCAAACAGGAAACCGGGCAGACCTTGACCGATTATATCAATACCCGCCGTGTGGAGCGTGCAGCGCGCCGCTTGCGAAATACCGATGATAGTGTAGCGGATATTGCCGAGAGCGTGGGCGTACTGGATGTAAACTACTTTACCAAAATTTTCAAAAAGAGCATGGGAGTAACGCCGACGGCTTACCGGAAACAGTGTCAGCAGTGATCGATTCCTGTACAACAGAATAGAAGAACGGATTTTGCACGCAAAATCGCTTGAAAATCCGGGAAGCCCATGATACTATATAACAATGTGTACAAGCAAACGATAGACATAGGAGAACGGTATAATATGTTAACTGTCCAAGACGTAAGCCTTGAATTTGATGGAACTGCTCTGTTTAAGCATGTGGATTTGAAATTCACACCAGGCAACTGCTACGGCGTAATTGGCGCAAACGGTGCTGGTAAATCCACCCTGCTGAAAATTTTGTCCGGTCAGTTGGAACCCACTAGTGGTACAGTAACGCTGGATAAGGGCAAGCGGATGAGTATTCTGGAGCAGGATCACTTTAAGTATGATGCGTATCCGGTAATGACTACGGTTATTATGGGTAACCGCCATTTGTATGACATTATGGTGGAAAAGGATGAGCTGTATGCGAAAGAGCCCTTTACCGAGGAAGACGGCGTGCGAGCCGGCGATCTGGAAGCAGAATTTGCCGAACTGGGCGGCTGGGAAGCAGAAGCTGACGCTGCAATGCTGCTGAATGGCCTGGGCCTTACTACCGAAAAACACTACCTGCAGATGAGCGATTTGGATGGTCGTGATAAAGTGAAGGTTCTGCTGGCACAGGCTTTGTTCGGTAATCCGGACATCGTTCTGCTGGACGAGCCTACGAACTATCTGGATTTGGATAGCATTCAGTGGCTGGAGGAGTTCCTGCTGGATTTCCCCGGTACACTGATTGTGGTCAGTCATGACCGCTACTTCCTGAATGAAGTTTGTACCCACACTGTGGATATCGACTACAATCAGGTGAAGCTGTATGCCGGTAACTACGACTTCTGGTACGAGTCCAGCCGTTTGATGCAGCGCCTTGTCAAGCAGCAGAACAAGAAGCGTGAAGATAAGATTCGCGAACTGCAGAACTTTATCCAGCGTTTCTCTGCAAACAAGTCCAAGAGTAAGCAGGCTACCAGCCGTAAGAAGATTCTGGACAGCCTGCAGCTGGAGGATATGCCTGCATCCAGCCGTCGCTACCCCTTTGTGGGCTTTGAGATGGAGCGTGAACCGGGCAAGGATATCCTAATGGTTGACGGCCTGACTAAGACCATCAACGGTGTGAAGGTGCTGAACAATGTTTCTTTTATTCTGAACCGTGAAGAAAAGGTCGCGCTGGTCGGAGATAACGAAGCGGGTCAGACTGCACTGTTCCAGATTCTGATGGGCGAAATGGAGCCGGATTCTGGCAGCTTCCGCTGGGGTGTTTCTACCAGCCAGAGCTACTTTCCTAAGGATAACAGCGAATACTTCAATGACGTGGACCTAAATCTGGTTGAGTGGCTGCGCCAGTATGCACCGGAACCCACAGAGACTTTCCTGCGTGGCTTCCTGGGCCGGATGCTGTTCAGCGGCGATGAAGTGTACAAGAAGGTCAAGGTGCTGTCCGGTGGTGAAAAAGTACGTTGTATGCTCAGCCGTATGATGATGGGCAAAGCAAATGTGCTGCTATTGGACCAGCCCACAAACCATCTGGATTTGGAGAGCATTTCTGCGGTCAACGAAGGTATTGCCAGCTTTAAGAGTAATGTTATTTTCGCCAGCCACGACCATCAGTTTGTACAGACGGTTGCAAACCGTATCATTGAGCTGACGCCGGAAGG
Organism: Faecalibacterium sp.; assembly: GCA_029264955.1. Classification (GTDB taxonomy): domain Bacteria; phylum Bacillota; class Clostridia; order Oscillospirales; family Ruminococcaceae; genus Faecalibacterium. The sequence goes on from JARHYC010000011.1 coordinate 79,391, forward strand.
CTGTCTGGATTATCAGGGGGATTATGACTCCTATCTGGAGTGGCGTAAGAACCGCGCATAATGATTGGGTAGAGAAAAAGCCGAGGCGTTCAGTGAAACGCCCCGGCTTTTTTTGATATAGAAGAGCATGAAATTACTCTAAATCGTTTGCGGATACAGAATCACCGTGTGCAGCCTTGAATACAACACGGCCTAAGAACAGTACCGCCAGTAGGTTAGGAATGACCATCAGACCATTGAACATATCGCTTGCGTTCCATACCAGGCTGACCTTTTGCACAGAGCCCAGAACAATGCAGGCAACGACCAGTACAGCATAAATGTGATGTGCAGTCCTGCTATCGTGGAAGAGTGCCTTCACGTTGGTTTCACCAAAGAAGTACCAGCCGATAATTGTGGAGAAGGCAAAGAACAGCATACAGATTGCCAAAAAGATATTACCCAACTGACCAAAGGTCTGGCAGAAAGCAGCCTGCGCCAAGGCAGTACCGTCCAATGCGCCTTCCACACCGGGCTGGCACAGACCACTGGTTAGGATAACCAATGCGGTCAAAGTCAGAACAACAAAAGTATCGATGAACACACCCATCATAGCAATGACGCCCTGATCCTGCGGCTTTTCTACCTTAGCCAGTGCGTGTGCGTGGGGGGTAGAACCCATACCGGCTTCATTAGAGAACAAACCGCGCGCAACACCATAACGCATTGCCTCCTTTACGCCCAGACCAACCGCACCGCCCAGAACCGCCTGGGGTTGGAATGCACCAACAAAAATAGAGCGGATGGCTGCGGGCAGTACAGGCAGATTCAGAATCAGCAGGACGACGCAGCCAAAAATGTAAAAGCAAGCCATGATGGGGACCAGTTTTTCGGTAAAGGATGCGATACGCTTTACACCGCCCAAGAAAATAAATGCGGCAATCGCAGCAACCAGTACGCCGGTAACCAGCTTGGGGATGTGGAATGCGTTTTCAAAAGCGACGCCAATGGAGTTTGCCTGTACCATGTTACCCATCAGACCCAGTGCAAGGATGATGGCGACGGAGAAAAATCCGGCAAGGAATTTGCCCAGACGACCCTTGAATGCAGCGCGAATATAATAGATCGGACCACCAGTCACATGGCCGGACTTATCTGTTGTACGGCTGATCTGTGCTAAAACGGCTTCACCGTAAATGGTGGCCATGCCGAAGAATGCAGAAACCCACATCCAGAAAATTGCACCGGGACCACCGGCACACAGTGCCGTTGCACAGCCGGTAATGTTGCCAGTACCGACCTGTGCGGCAATTGCGGTAGTCAGAGCCTGAAACGAACTCATACCCTCTTTACCTGCTTTGTCACCGTGCAGATTGATGTTGCCGAACAAGCGGCGGAAGCCTTCACCGAATTTGCGCACCTGAACAAAATTGGTGCGGATGGTAAAGTAGATACCGGTACCAAGCAGCAGGAACAAAAGCAGAAGCTGCTTGTTCCATAAAACGTCGTTTACAGCGTTTACGATCTGTGTCAAAAATACTTCCAGTTGGGTCAGAAATTCTTCCATGATACAGCCTTTCTTTTTACATGAGCAAAAAACGGGGCAAGCTATCTTGGAAAGCAGTCTGTGGAAAATAAATTGAGCCGAGTGCATCAAATGATACAATCGGCTCTCAACAGACACAAACACCCCCAAATAAAAAAAGGGGGGCTGTAGTCTACTCTGTCCTTTTACCTGAGAGATTCAGCGTATACACGCTTTGCACCTTCGGTACTCAAAAGAGATTCTCCAGAGCCACAATCCGCTTCTGGTCCTTGCCCATAAGGGCGCCTGAGAGTTTTACTCCGTCGGCAGACAGAATTGCCATTTTCCCAGAAACTTCGCTTGTCAATATGAAATTACAAGCAAGAGTCTAGCATGGGTGAAATATAAAGTCAATACTTTTTATAAAGGTCATACTTATGTTGTATTTTCTACAATGCTGTCCGAAAAATGGAACCGCAGCGAAAATTCATGACATTGCAGCCCCTTTGTGGTATACTGAAACACATGAAAAGAATGCAGATTTGAAACGATTTCGGTTGAATCGGACAGGAGGAAAAAACGATGCAGGCAACCATTCAAAATGAGTTCTTGACCCTGAAGGCGGATACGCTTGGCGCAGAAATGGTCAGTGTAAAAAATAAGCAGGGGGAAGAAATGATCTGGTGCGGAGATCCGCAGGCGTGGGCAGGTCATGCACCGATTTTGTTCCCTTGGGCAGGCAACTATGCCGATGGCTTTACCTATCGGGGCAAGCAGTATCCCGGTTGCCGCCATGGCTTTGCACGCAAGATGGAGTACAAACTGCTCCAAGCAGAAGGCCACACGATGACGTTTGAGCTGTGCAGTAATGAGGAAACTAAAGCCAAGTATCCTTTTGATTTTGTTCTGACCGTTACCTATCAGTTGATGGATCAGAAGGTTCAGCTGCGCGTGACAGTTACAAACAAGAGCAATGAAAAGATGCCCTTTGGTTTGGGATTCCACCCGGCATTTTCCATTCCGTTTGATGCAAATCACACGACAGAAGATTATGAGTTCTGCTTTGACAAGATGGAGAATCCCATTCTGATTGATACCATGCCTCGTGGTCTGGCGAGTGGTAAGTGCAGTATTCTGGGCACTGGCATCGAAAAAATGCAGCTGACGGATGATTTCTTTGTAAATGACAGCCTGTGCCTGACAGGCCTGAACAGCAGCGTGGTAGGAATCTATGAAAAAGATACTGGCCGCCATATCAGCTGTGAAATTACAGGGTTCCCTTATGTGCTGCTTTGGAGTGCGCTGACTGAAAAAGTACGCTTTGTATGTATCGAACCTTGGCGCACTCTACCTGGTGCAGAGGGCGGAAGTATGGAACTGAGCGAGCATCCTGCCGCTGCCGTGTTGGAACCCGGTGCAAGCGATACCACAATTTTGAATATCAACTTCGCTCGATGAAGAGAGGAGCCCCCTATGGCATTTGATGAACGTACCCGCCTTTTGGTAGGCAACGAGGCTGTTGACCGTTTGAAGGCGGCCCATATAATTGTTTTTGGCATCGGCGGCGTCGGTGGTTATACCACAGAGGCGCTGGCGCGTGCAGGTGTCGGTAAACTGACTTTGGTCGATGCGGACGTGGTATCGGACTCCAACCGAAACCGCCAGCTGCTGGCACTGACGTCTACGATTGGTCAGCCGAAAGTAGAAGTAGCAGCGCGCCGCATTGCAGAAATCAATCCCGATTGTGTTGTGGAAACGATTCAGCTGTTCTATGGTCCGGATACAGCGGACGCCATTGATTTTTCCGGTGCAGATTATGTAGTAGATGCCATTGATACGGTATCGGCTAAGCTGGAGCTGATTGCTCGTGCAAAGGCGGCCAATGTGCCTGTGATTTGCAGCATGGGAACCGGCAATAAAATCCATCCGGAGCTATTGACGCTGACCACGCTGGATCAAACCAGCGGTTGCCCCTTGGCAAAAGTCATGCGTGTGGAGTGCCGCAAGCGTGGACTGACTGACGTACAGGTGGTGTATTCCACAGAACCTGCGCGCAAGTGCTTTGTGCCGGATACCGAAGGCACCGGCCGCCATGCACCGGGCAGCATCAGCTTTGTACCGGGTACAGCTGGTTTGCTGCTGGCGGGAAAGGTAATTCGAGATATTACCGGTCTGGACTAAGTAAAGTAAAAAATCCCGTTGCAGTATTACACTGCAACGGGATTTTTTGTGGAAACTTTATAGAAAATTTGCAAGAGAAATTATCTGAGGAACAGCAGCGCAACTGGGAACAGGCCGAGAGAATAGGGGTGCTGACAGATCAGGCGCAAAGGCTGCAGCTTGCTCAAATGTCACCTCAGATGATAGAGAGTTGTCGAGATTCAGTAGATACGGAATCACAGCGGTCAGTTTCATCCAGGATTTGGTAGAAAAAGATATTGGAAAAAGGTAAAAAAGAGTTGCATATTTAATCTGCAACTCTTTTTTATTATTGGGCACCAATCAACAGAATCGGGTCATTTCAATCTCTTTGGAATCAGGGATTAGACAAGGCTGAAAAAATTCTTACGGAGTTTTCCAGTAATAATCCAACCCCAATACCTAAAATAAAAGAAATCATATAGTACATTCTGTAAAATATAAAAAATGATTGTGCACCCCAAATTTAGTGCACAATCATTTTTTGAATTATGTGATGGTAATTATAAGTGGATTATCATTTAGCAGCGACTACTTCAAGATCATAGGTTCCGTCATACCACAATGCTTGTGCACGGATAACAACACGTCTGCCAGAAGTAACCCTAAAAGTCGCACCCTGTCCAGCGGCAACATCCTGAATCTTTCCATTAATGATAAAACGGACAGCGCCTTGACCAGAATCAGTATCGCCATTGTTATGGCAACTGATGGAACCATACTTTGAGGAGTCAGAACTCCACAAGGTGGTCCTTCTGGCAGTAGTTAGATCCTGAGTTCCTTTCAATAATCAAGCGACACTCGCATACAGTTCGGGATCAAGGGAAACTTGCTTCTCGGAGATATCAAAGGTTTCCACAAGTTCTACGGTAGCAAACTCTTCTTCAGGAGCATCATCGGAAGTAACTGCAAAGGCTGGAAGTGAAACGACTCCGGAGAAACATACAGCGAGAAGTAGTGCAATTAACTTTTTCATGAAGATACGTCCAATAGTTGAAAAAAAGATATTTGGACAAGCTGAATGAACCCATTGGAATCACCGCCACAGCAATAGATTAAAAAATGGACGATATTTCGTTTTTTACTATATCACAATAATGAAAAAAACAATCCGGTAAAATAATAGAGTTTTGGTAATTAATTTGTGAAAAGTGTATTTCTAAATAAGGAACTGTGCTTCAATGAGTAGGACATTTATACATTGGAATGCTATCTGAAAAAACAGAATAGGATGAAGTGATTGGCTTAGTAAGCAACGCCCCAGACGACCATCTTCTTAGCGGGCCTGCCACAGCAGGGGCAAACATCGCTCAAAGGCTCCTGATCGAAGGGCATGCAGCGGCTGGACAAGCCAGCTTCTTCCTTCATCTTCATTTCGCATTCCAGGTCGCCGCACCACATGGTCTTGATGAAACCAGTGTGAGTAGCAGCCAACTCCTTCACTTCGTCGAAGGTAGTTGCAGACCAGGTGCGGTTCTGGCGGTTCTCCAGAGCCTTTTCGTACAGGTCCTTTGCCAGCTGGTCCAGCAGAGCAGGAACAGCAGTTTCCAACTCGTCCAAGCTGACGAAAATCTTTTCGCGGGTATCACGGCGCACCAGAACACACTGATTCTTTTCGATGTCCTTGGGGCCGATTTCCAGACGCAGAGGTACGCCCTTCATCTCCCACTGGCTGAACTTCCAGCCGGGAGAGTTGTCGCTATCATCAAGCTTGACACGCACAACCTTGGACAGGCGCTGTGCCAGCTCGGCAGCCTTTTCGCTGACGCCGGGCTTGTGTGCTGCGATGGGCACAACAACCAGCTGGAAGGGTGCGATTGCGGGGGGAAGGATCAGACCGCTGTCGTCACCGTGGGTCATGATGATTGCGCCAACCAGACGGGTGGAAACACCCCAGCTGGTCTGGAACGGATACTGCAGCTTGTTGTCACGACCCTGGAAGGTAACGTCGTATGCACGGCTGAACTTGTCGCCGAAGTAGTGGCTGGTACCGCTCTGCAAGCTCTTGCCATCCTTCATCATCGCTTCGATGGTGTAGGTAGCTTCTGCGCCGGCAAACTTTTCCTTATCGGTCTTGCGGCCTTTCAGTACAGGGATGCACAGATCTTTTTCACAGAAATCTGCATAGATGTCCAGAATCATCTGGGTTTCAGCCTCAGCCTCTGCGCTGGTTTCGTGGATGGTGTGACCCTCGTTCCACCAGAACTCGCGGCTACGCAGGAATGGGCGGGTGGTCTTTTCCCAGCGCAGAACACTGCACCACTGGTTGTACTTCATAGGCAGCTCACGATAGCTGTGCAGAACGTGGCTCCAGTGATCGCAGAACATGGTCTCGCTGGTGGGGCGCACAGCCAGACGCTCTTCCAGCGGTTCGCTGCCGCCAGCGGTGACCCATGCTACTTCAGGTGCGAAGCCGTTGACCAGCTCGCCTTCCTTTTTCAGCAGGCTTTCGGGAATCAGTACAGGCATAGCCACGTTTTCGTGGCCGGTAGCCTTAAACTGACCGTCCAGGATGTGCTGGATGTTCTCCCAGATTGCCTGACCGTAAGGGCGCAGGATTACAAAGCCCTTTACGCTGGAATACTCGATCAGCTCTGCCTTGGTGCAGATATCGGTATACCACTGGGTAAAGTTTTCTTCCTGGCTGGTGATTGCTTTAACCAGCTTCTGATTGTCTTTTGCCATTTTATACAATTCCTCCTAAGGCCGTACGCCAAACGTGGGGCGTTCCGTACGAACCTGAATTAAAAAGCAGCCCTGTGCCGCTTTTGCCAAAGAAAACGAAAGCTCCCGCCAAACCGGGAGCTTTCACTGCAAGGGGAGAATCTTACTCCTCGATTTCAGCGTTGTCCTCGACGTACTTGACCAGATCGCCAACCAGACGCATACCCTCGATGGCTTCGTCGGGAATCTCGATGCCGAACTCGTCCTCCAGACTCATGACAACATCCACCACGTCCAGGCTGTCGGCATCCAAGTCATTCAGCATATCGGTTTCCATAGTCAAGCTCTCAGGGTCGATGCTCAGCTGATCGGCCAGAATGTTGCGAATCGTTTCAAATACGTTCATGTGATGATCTCCTTATATTTTGCTGTAAAATCAATTTCTTGGTTGAGAATAGAATTTGTGCAGACACAAGTTCTTTCCTATTGTTTATATCCCATGCGGGCGGGCTTGTCAAGCCTTGTTTGAGGTGCATTGCGAATAATTTTACAGACTTGTCATACAAATAGCGCCTGCCTATAATATAGTGATAAGGCAAAACGAAGGAGGCGGGGGTTTTGAAGTTGAAATTCACTAAAATGCAGGGCTGTGGAAACGATTATATCTACTTGGATTGTCGCAAGTCCGGTGTACCGGAAAACATTGCCGTACTGTGTCAAGATTTGTGTCCCCGGCATCTAGCGGTGGGGGCAGACGGTATCATCTGTATTTGCGCGCCGGAAACCGAAGGCGCACACGCCACGATGCGGATGTTTAATGCGGATGGCAGCGAAGGTAATATGTGCGGAAACGGGATTCGATGCGTGGCGCAGTGGCTGCACACGCATGAACCTGCGCTGGCGGAAATCTCACCTTTGCAAATTGATACCCGCGCCGGGCGTAAAGTTCTTTTTTATAAAGAAGCAGGTGTCTGGCAGGTAGATATGGGAAAATACAGTACCATGGCGGCAGATTTGCCGGCAGTTGGATTGGGAGAAGGCCCATTGGTGAATGTTCCGCTGACCGTGCAGGATGCATACTGGCAGATTAGCTGTGTGAGTATGGGCAACCCGCATTGCGTGACCATCGTCCCGGAAGTGGCACATTTGCCGCTGGAGAAAATCGGCCCGAATTTTGAAAGGCATCCGGCATTTCCCCAGCAGGTAAATACGGAGTTTATCCAGCTGGTGGATGACACTCACTTGAAAATGCGTGTATGGGAGCGTGGTAGCGGAGAAACCTGGGCTTGCGGTACAGGTACCTGTGCAGCAGTTGCTGCTATGGTAGAACAGGGAATCTGTCAGCTGGATACAGACGTTCAGGTAGAACTTTTAGGTGGAATGCTTACGATCCGTGTGATGCCGGATCATACCGTATGGATGACGGGTCCGGCAAAAATCGTATTTGAAGGTACTGTAGAACAGTAACGAGAGGAGGGACGAGCGTCTCGGCATGAAAATGAACCATCACTTCGACGCACTGGGGAAAAACTATCTGTTTGCAGAGGTAGATCGCAGAGTGCGCGCGTATGTGGAAAGCAATCCGGGACGTGAAATCATTCGGCTCAGCATTGGCGAGGGTTGTCGTCCGTTGGCGCCATGTGTGGTAAAAGCCATGCAGGATGCTGCTGCGGAAATGGGAACCAAAGCAGGATTTCGTGGATACGGGCCTGCGGAAGGCTATCACTTTTTGCGCTGTGCCATACAGGATAAATATATGCAGTTTGGTGTGAAAGTGGATGTAAATGAAATCTTCATCAGCGATGGTGCAAAAAGCGATTTAGCGCATCTGCTGGAACTGTTCTGTGCAGACAATACCGTGCTGGTACCTGACCCGGTGTATCCAGTCTATGTGGATGACAATATACTGGATGGACGGCGCATCCTTTACGCACAGGCAAATGCGGAAAATAATTTTTTGCCTATGCCGAATCCGGAAGAACACGTAGATTTGATTTACATTTGCAGCCCCAATAACCCAACAGGAGCTGCCTATACGACAAAGCAGTTGTTGGCGTGGGTGGAATACGCATTAGAAAACGATGCCATTATTTTGTATGATGCTGCCTATCGATGCTTTTTGTCAGAACCAGACTTGGCACGAAGCATTTATCAGGTAAACGGTGCTGAACGTTGCGCCATTGAAATTGGCTCGTTTTCCAAGCGGGCTGGCTTTACGGGAACTCGCTGCGGTTATACAGTCATACCGCATAGCCTGGAGCGGGAGAATATGAACTTGAATGCGACGTGGCGCCGTAGACAGCAGACGAAAAGCAATGGTGTGGCATATATTGTGCAGCGTGGTGCGCAAGCAGCGCTGAGCCCGCTGGGACAAAAACAAATTCAGATGGATTTGGAATATTACCGTACCAATGCGGCGGTACTGGGCGAAGCGCTGGATGCCGCAGGTATTTGGTATTGTGGAGGGAAAAACAGCCCGTATCTTTGGCTGAAATGCCCCGGCGGAATGGGGAGTTGGCAATTTTTTGACTGGCTGATAGAACATTGTGGAATTGCAGGCACGCCGGGAGCAGGCTTTGGACCCTGCGGTGAGGGATATTTTCGGTTGACTGCATTTGGAGAAAAAGAAAAGACCTGCATTGCAGCGGAACGACTGAAAAAAGCGCTGTTACAGTGATAGGATACAAGAAAAGCCCCGACCGATAGGTCGGGGCTTTTTATGATTACATTTGAGATTTGCAGCGCTCCAGCCATTTACCACGGAAATAGTAAATCAAGAACAGGATCGAAGCTAAAGTCCAGGTCAAAGGATAGCTGAAGGTTACAGTACTCAATTCGTGGCGCAGCGGCACAACAAAGATAATCCATGCCAGACGCAGCAGACATACCACAAAGACAGTGATGAGTGTGGGGATTTTTACGTCGCCGCAGCCGCGCAGTGTACCGGAAAGAACTTCAATTGCCACATAGGCTACATAGGCGGGAACCAGCAGGTGCATCATTTCCACACCCTTGGCAATAACGGAGGGATCCTGACTGAACAGGCGGAACAAAAATTCGCTGGCGGGGTACATAATGGCACATACAATGACGGTGCCAATTGATGTGATAAGCAGACAGATGTTGGTGCCCTTCTTCACACGGTCAAATTTCTGTGCACCAAAATTCTGACCGGCAAAGGTAGTGATGGCAAGTCCCATGGAGCTAAGGGTCATCCAGTAGAGCAAATCGACCTTGCTGTAAACGCTCCAGGCAGCAATCACGATGGTACCGAAACCATTGATGCAGCTTTGAATAACGATATTGCTGACATTGAACAGCGAAGCCTGGGCGGCTGCGGGCAAACCAATCGCAAAAATCTTGCGCAGGACGATCGGGTCCATCTTCATTTTGGCCAGTTTCAGCTGCCAAGGCATATTCTTGGTTTTCACCAGGCAGAACATGACGCAGATTGCGCTGGCTACCTGACTGATGACAGTGGCAATCGCTGCGCCGGCAACACCCATCGGAATGATAGCAACCAGTAAAAAGTCCAATACAATGTTGACTAGAGAAGCAATAATCAGAATATATAGCGGACGCTTGGTGTCGCCAACAGCACGCAAGATACCGGTTCCTGTGTTATAAATCAGCTGCGGGATCATGCCGATAAAATAAATGCGCAGGTACAGTGCTGCGTCGGGTACAACATCGGCAGGGGTCTGCATCCAAACCATAACGATTTCACTGGAGAACAGGCCCATAACTGTCAGCACGGCACCGCCAACCAAAGAAAGTGCGAGTGCAGTATGCACCTGACGGTCAACAGATTTGAAATCTCCTGCACCGTAGTTTTGAGAAATCAGGATGCTGGCGCCACTGCACAGACCTACAAAAAAGCCCAGCAGCAATGCTACGAAAGGACCGGTAGCACCAACAGCAGCCAGCGCATCGGTGCCTACATAGTTGCCGACGATCAGGGTGTCGACGGTGTTATACAGTTGCTGGAACAAGGTGCCCAAAAAGATGGGGAAGAACAGCTGCATCAGCTGACCGGCAATATTTCCGGTCAGGATGGGATTCTGCTTGGTTGTAGATTCTAGCATAACGCCTCCGCAATGACAAAGATAGAAGAATAAAAACTCACAAGTTCACATTTTACTACGGGAAAAGATAAAAGTAAACACGCGATTTTTAACGAACTTTAGTCAGTTATTTGCATTTGTTTTGGTTTGCTTTCACAATGCGAAAAGCCAGCACAGCAGCAAACAGCTGCTGTATAAAAAAGCAAAACAGTATCCATGCAGCACAAGAAAACGCCGGAAGAAAAAGTGATGGGCTTCGGTAGAGTGTGGGGTGTAGTATCGCTGTATCACCGGAAGTGGTAACGTAGTCTCGATTCACAACGCGGACGTACAGATACTGGTAGAGGATGTTTTTTGTCGCACGACGCAGTGCCGCCAGATAGGCTGGGGATTTCTGTTCAAAACGAACAAACTCTGCTGGGGTGCCATCCATCCAAAGGTCACCACCGGCGCGTAATGCTTGGTTGCCATTCATATAGGAGCGATGGTCACTGTAATCCGTAATGACAGCACCGTGAAAGTTCCATTCGTCCCGCAGAATTCCGGTGAGCAGAGCGGTACTGCCACCAGACCATACACCGCCAATCCGGTTATAGGCGGTCATCAAACCAGTGCCGCCGTATTCTGTTACCAGAATACGAAACGGCTCCAGATAACGCTCCCGCAAAGTTTGCTCGGGCATCCAAGTGTAGATGCCATCTCGGTAGATGTGGGATTCCTGATCGTTGCAAATCAGATGTTTTACAAAGCAGTAGGTGCCGGCTTCCATACTGCCGGAAACGGTACTACCGCACATTCTGCCGGAAAGCAGGCTATCTTCCGAATAGTATTCATAGTTGCGGCCGCCAAAGGGTGTGCGGTGTAGGTTTGCCGCAGGAGCATACCATCCGCTATAACCCAGCTGTGCCGCTTGTTGGCCGATAGAACGCCCAATTTGCTGCGCAAGGTCCGTGTTCCAGCTTTGGGCGAGGGTATTTGCACAGGGGAATCCGGTTCCGTAACCGCGCTGTGGGGAATAACTGCCGATTTGGGAAGGTCCATCCCCATCGTTGGTCAATGGCTTGCCGATGCTGGGCAAAGGTGCCGTCTGGCTGTATCCGTGAAACACCAGAAGCTCCATTTCTTTTTGCGGAATCTGGTGCAGGAGTGGTTCCCACTGAGGGTGGTCATAATCTTCACCCAAAGCCCAGCCCAGAGGTGTGAGTAAACCGTTTTTCTCAATGGTGTAGTCACCCGTCGGGTAAGCTGGTGGCGTTTCGATTGGTTGCTGCACCCAGGCTTGCGCCATAGCACGGGTATACCGATTGTTTTTCCGGAGCTTGGTGTGCATGGGGCGTGTGGCAATATTTTGCGTCGGAAAGGTTCCAACAAAATCCGCACGGCTCAGCCAGCGAATATTTTGCTCGGTGTCGCTGCCGTCCAGACTCATTCCGTCCATGGCAGATGTACCGGTAAATTTGTTTGTGACGGCGCGGCCAGTAGTGGGATCATTGGGATATTGTGCTGCCTTGGCAAGCGAATAGTCGAAAGTGAATGCAATGTTGTGCGCATCATGCCGCAGAGAAAACTTGTATAAACCAGCATCCAGTTCATAACCGCAAAAAGCGTTGCGGTTTGCATCCAGTGCATCATAACTTGCCATGTCAGGAAGACGACAGGATAGGGTTAAAATCTCGCTTTCGCCGGGAGCAAGCGTTTGTGTTTTGGCGAAATCTACCAGCTCTACTGCGGATTTTTCAATACCGCCGGGATAGTAAGGCGCAGTACCATATAGCTGGACGACTTCTTTGCCGGGATGTGATCCGGTATTTGTGACTTTAACACGGAAGGTTAGTTCCTGCTCCGGGCTGATGCACTGCCCATCTGTTGGGGCGTCCAAAACCTCCCAGGAAAAATCGGTGTAGCTGAGTCCGTAGCCAAAAGGATACTGGACCACGCCGGAATAGCCGTGGCCGTACGGTGTTTGTACAGCATCCCAAACACCCTCGGCATCAGCGGTTTCGTACCATTGATAGCCCACATAAATGGATTCGGCATAATCCACATAGGAAACCTGCTTGTATGGAAGTGGAAGACTTAGGTTGGTGCAGATGCTGCCCATGGGATACATGCCCTCAGTGTTGGTATAAGCACCAACACCGTTTTGGCCGGAGTTGGCATAACTGGCGGCGGAGGCAAAATTATAGGCGAAGGTATCTGCGGTACGTCCACTGGGTGAAGATTTCCCCCACAGAATATCTGGCAGAACTGCTGCGGCGGTTTGGCCAGTATAGCCTGCAAGCAGACAGGCGTCTACACCGGGGGTGGTTTCGATTGGTCCAAGCGCCATAGCATTGGCGGTGTTTAAAATGACGATTACCTGCTGGTAGGTTTGTCCCAGATACGCAAGCAAGGCCTCTTCTTCCACAGACAAATCCAGATAAGTGCGGCTTTCATCCACTACAATGGGACCATCGGATTCAGTTCTTTTATATTGTACCTGCGTGCAGTCATTGCTTTCCCCGGCGGGCCGACCAATAACAAGAATGGCTGTATCTGAAAATGCTTTTGCTTGTTCCAGTAAGGCTTCTGTATAGTAGCGTTTATCCGCAATACTAGGTTCGTATAGACGGCAGGATTCCTCTGGAAAACTCCGCAGCGTAAACGCAAACTCCCGTTTGGGCTGAAATGCACGGTACATTTCAATCAGCTGCTGGTTATAGGTAATACCGTTTTGTTCCAGTGCGGCAAGAAAATCGGTTTCGATCGTAGCTACACCACCGGAACCCGAACCGCCACCCAGCCATTGTGTCGCAGCCCAGCCGAACACATTCACAGTGTGGACGGTATCGGATAAAGGCAAAACATGCTCTGGATTATGGAGCAGGACAACACCTTCCGATTCTGCCTGTAAGGCAAGTTGCTGAGCCTGTGCATTGGTCTGCGCCTTTTGTGATTCAGTAGCGCTGCTGTGAACAGACGTAAGGAAGGTATCAAACACAGTTGCATTAGCGTCCAGAAGCGGCTGTGTCAAGAAAGCGGCAATCAAAAAGAGTGCGGTGATTGCAGCAAAAATACTATGCAGATAGGGGTGCGGCTTAGGCGTACCTTTCTTTTTTATCATGGAAAAACCTCCTGCGGAGAAAGAAGTGTAGAAAATACTTTACAGTATAGCACAGATATACATGGTCTGTGCCGCTGTCTCTGTGATACAATACTCCTGAAAAGGAGGGGAATATCATGCAGATTCTGGTGGATGCGGATGCCTGCCCGGTCGTACACATTGTGGAGCAGCTATCGCAGAAACGAAATATTCCTGTGACTTTGTTTTGCGATACCAGCCATGTTCTTCAGTCCGATTATGCAGTAGTGCGCAGCATTGATGCGGGTGCAGACGCAGTGGATTTTGCGCTGACAGCAGTTTGCAAAGCGGGTGATGTGGTGATTACGCAGGATTATGGTTTGGCGGCTATGACACTTGCCAAAGGCGCATACGGATTGCATCAGAGCGGAATGCGATATACCGATGATAATATTGACCGATTACTAATGGAAAGACACTTGGCAAAGAAGGCACGCAGGGCAAACGCAAGACATCATTTGAAGGGCCCGCCGCGCCGCACAGAAGATGATAATAAAAGATTTGCGACTGCGCTGGAAAAGCTACTGGATGAAATCAATATGTAATGCAAAAGAAAGCACGGAACACTTGGGAGTGACCGTGCTTTCTGATTTTATTGAATTATTCCGCCGGTGCGTCAGCGAGTTCTGGGTCAGAGGGCTGTGCAGACAGCGTTTGTTTTTGCTGTCGACGGGAAACATCTGCGCCGACGAGTTTATAAATGGTAGCAGCAAGGGGAACACCCAACAGCATACCGACGATGCCCAAAATACCACCGCCCACCGTAACAGCAGCCATGACCCACAGACCCGGCAAGCCGATAGAACTGCCGACCACACGGGGATAGATCAAGTTACCTTCCAGCTGCTGCAGAACACACAGGAAAATGATAAAAAAGATAGCTTTCACAGGGGAGACGGTTAAAATCATCAGTGCGCCCACAGAGGCACCGATGTAAGCGCCTGCAATGGGAATCAGTGCGGTGAAACCTACCAGAGTGCCAATCATGGAAGCGTACGGCAAGCGGAAGATCCACATACCAACCATACACAGTACACCCAGTACGACGGCTTCCAAACACTGACCGACTACAAAGCTGTGGAAGGTGTCATTTGCAGTTGCAAAAATATAAGAAATCCTGTGCAGGACTTTGTCGCCCAGATAAACATGAATCAGTGTGCTAAGCTGCTGCTTCAGCCAGTCTTTGCCAGCCAGCAGGTAAATGGCGAATACCAGTGACAGTACCATAGTAACAACTGCGGAAAATGTGCTGCTGACAGCGCCGACCAGAGAAGTCATAGTGCCGCCAATCCCGGTAAGCAGCCAGTTGCCGGCCTTTGAAATCAGACTTTCCCAATCGGTGGGGCTCCAGTTATAAGGTAGCAGCTCTGGTGTGATCTCCCAGTTGAAATTGGTTTCCAACCAGATAAACACCTTGTTTAACGCTGCGGGAAGTCGTTCAAGTAGCAATTTGATACATGAGGCAAGTTCCGGGAAAACCATACCGGATACCAGTGCAAAGACCAGCAGGATGCTGGCAAACGCAAGAATCATGCAGATAGGACGCTTTAGTTTGGGACATTTGGAAAAAGAGAGTTTCTTCTCGAAAAAGGTCATGGGGATATTCAGGATATAAGCAATCACACAGCCTAGCAGCAGTGGGATAGCAGCGCCAAGCGCAACGCGCGCCAGACCGGCGACGGACTGCCAATAATGAATGACAAGATATGTGATCACAACAGTGCTGCCAATACGCAGGCAGCTGTTCCATTCCATTTTCATACGAATCCTTTCTGTCAGAAAATTGATAGGACGAATCGGAAAAAAGCGGTTTTTTGCTTATTTGGCACGTAGCTGCCAGAAGGCTACGGCGCTGGCGGCAGCAACATTCAGCGAATCGACCTTGTGGTACATGGGGATACAAACGGTATAATCGCATCCGGCAATCGTGTGTGCGGATAAACCATCCCCTTCGGTACCCAAAATGACCGCCAGTTTGTTTTCTGCCTGCAGGCCAGGGTCTTCAATACTGACCGCTGTGTTACTCAAAGCAAGTGCGGCAGTTTTGAAACCGTACTGATTCAGCTGTGCCAAACCCTGTGTGGGCCAGTCAGCCGGGGTATCACCAATGCGTGCCCAGGGAATCTGAAATACCGTGCCCATGCTGACACGCACTGCCCGGCGGTACAGTGGATCACAGCAGGTAGGAGTCAAAAGCACACCGTCCATACCCAGCGCCGCAGCAGAGCGGAAGATGGCACCTATGTTGGTGGAGTCTACGATGCCTTCCAAAACACAGATGCGTTTTGCGCCGGCGCATACTTGGTCAACCGTCAGCGGTTTGGGACGACGCATGGCGCACAATACGCCGCGGGTAAGGGCATAGCCGGTCAGCTGTGCAAGCACTTCATTTTCTGCGGTGTAAACCGGAACATCTCCGCAGCGAGCCAACAGGTCTTTGGCATTGCCATCGATGTGCTTGCGCTCCATGAGAAAGGCCAGCGGCTCATATCCTGCATCCAGTGCGGTACCAATGACCTTGGTACTTTCCGCAATAAAGATGCCTTTTTCCGGCTCTTTTTTGTTGCGCAGCTGCACTTCGGTCAATCGAGCGAACAAATCCAGCTCTGGAGCAGAAAAGTCGGCGATTTCGATAATGTTGGGCATAGAAAAATCCTTCCGTGATTGGGACAACAGCCCCGAAAATCAACAAAAATTAAGAAAAGGCGCAGAAAACGCCTTATTATAAAATTGTACAGCGAAACCGATATAGAATCAAGTACAGGAACGTGTAAAAAAGAAAATAGAAACTCTCGTTCGGGAGAAAGATAGACAACAGCAGGGCTTTGCGCTATACTTTCCCATAGATGCATAGATTAAAGGGAAAGTAATTACAAACAAATAAAGGAGAAACTACTATGAATCATGAATTGCTTGAAAAATACGCAGATTTCATTGTCCGTGTGGGCGTAAATGTTCAGCCGGGTCAGACGCTGATCATCAATGCAAACCTGGAAACTGCGCCGCTGACTCGCCTGTGTGTGAAGTCTGCTTTTGCGGCTGGCGCCCGAGATGTGCGTGTAGATTGGGCGGATGAAGTTTGCAGCCGTATCCGTATGGAAATGGGCAGCGAAGAAGCGCTGTGCGATGTAAAGCCGTATGTGCTGCGCAGCTATCTGGATTTTGCCGAGAGTGAAGGTGGTGCATGCGTATTGCATCTGCTGGCAGATGATCCGGAAATTTACAATGGTCTGGATGCTGCAAAAATCAACCGTGTCGGTATGGCACGCCGTGCTGTGCTGAAGCCTTGGCGCGTATATACCATGAATGATAAGATTCAGTGGTGCATCGCTGCGATGCCCAGTGAGAGTTGGGCGAAGATTGTGTTCCCTGGTGAGCCTGTAGAAGTTGCCATGGAAAAGCTGTGGGATGCCATCTTCAAGGTGTGCCGTGTGACCGACGGTGACCCCGTTGCCGAATGGAAAGCACATCTGGATCACCTGACCGACCTGAAGAACAAGATGAACGCATATGATTTTGCGTCTGTTCACATGACCAGCGCAAATGGTACGGATCTGACGGTTGGTCTGGCAGAGGATGCTGTGTGGGAAAGCGCAGTCAGCCTGAACGAAAAGGGTACCGAATTTTTGCCCAACATCCCCACGGAGGAAGTCTTTACAGCACCGCATAAGGACAAGGTGAATGGCATTGTTTATGGCACCAAGCCTTATGCTTACAATGGTCAGCTGATTAAGGGCTTCCATGTGACATTCAAGGATGGCCGTGTGGTGGAATACGGTGCAGAAGAAAATGCAGAACTGCTGGGCGAGCTGTTGGACAGCGACGAAGGCGCACGCAGTATCGGTGAAGTTGCACTGGTGCCTGCTTCCAGCCCCATCAACCGCAGCGGTCTGTTGTTCTACAATACACTGTTCGATGAGAATGCAGCCTGCCATATTGCCTTTGGTGACAGCTATCCCAGCACCTGCAAGGGCGGCAAAGAAATGAGCCAGGAAGAACTGCTGGCACATGGTATGAATCACTCCGATATTCATGAGGACGTGATGGTTGGCGCAGAAGATACAAATATCACCGGTCTGACGCGTGATGGCCGTACCATTCAGATTTTTGAAAACGGCGAATGGGTACTGTAAAGTTGCCAAGCGCAAAATTTACGGAAACAGAACTGACACGACCTGTCGCAGCAAATGCATTCCGTGTGTTGGCGATTGGTATGGTTGGTTGGTTCCACATCTGGCAGCAAACCTGGCAGAGTGCAGGCGGGTTTACCTATCTGGCGCGCAGTGGTGCAGCATGGGTAGATGGCATGATTATGCTGAGTGCATTTTGTTTGTTCTTGCCGTATGCGAATGCACGTGTGCAGGGCAAGCCGTTTTCAAACATTGCTCCGCTGGAATTTTATAAAAAACGAGCGATTCGCATTTTGCCATCTTATTATGTAAATATCCTTGCTGCAATGGGAATGACCATTTGCTGGAAGGGGTGGCAAACCCTGCACTGGAAAGATGTAGTGACGCATCTGACCATGACACAGACATTGTTTCCGGAATCTTATCTGTACACCAACCTGAACGGTGCAACTTGGACCCTTACCATTTTGGTGGGGTTCTATATCCTGTTTCCGCTGTTGGCAAAAGCGATGACTCACGCACCTGTGTGGACGGGCACAGCAATGTTTGCTGCGCAGGCAGTTTGGCGGTGGCACGTTATGCCGATGTATGGAACAAACGATTATAGTATGCGATTCAATCAGCTTCCAGCCTTTTCCAGTACATTGGCATTGGGGATGTGGGGCGCACTTTTGTTCGCGGCATTAGGGCACAGTAAGTGGATGCAAAACTGGTTTTGCCGTACAATATGTACAGTTTTGGGTTTCGGCGCACTTTGGTGCGTCAGCCGCTTGCTGTTAAGGTTAAATCAAGCACCGGAGTACCAGTTATGGCAGCTTGAATACCGTACACCATTGGTCTTTTGCATGGCAATGGTTTTGGTACTGTTTTCATTGGGCCTGCCGCTCCCATGTGCGGGTGTGTGGAGCTTTTTGTCGATGATCAGCTATAATTTCTATCTGTGGCACCAAATGCTGGTTGTCTGGCTGAAATATGTATTTCACCTGCCTGCTTGGCAAGGGGAGCTGCCACCGAATCAAATGGGCGATGTGGCTTGGAGTGCGAAAAGCAATTTGTTTTACTGGGCAGCATCACTGGCTGCGGCGATTTTGCTGACTTGGCTGGTGGAAAAGCCTTTTGTGAAAAATTATAAAAAACATAGCAAGAAACATAATAACAATGGAAAAACCCCTGCGAAAGTCGTATAATGGGAAAAACCAAAAAACGACAGAGTCAAATTGACTTTATATTTTAGGAGGATAATGCTATGGGTAAATATTTCGGAACCGATGGTGTGCGCGGAATCGCCGATGAGGATCTTGGCTGCGAATTGGCAATGAAGATTGGTCGCGGTGCAGCAGCAGTGCTGACAAACAACTCCGGACATAAGCCGCGTATCCTGATTGGTCGCGACACTCGCATTTCTGGCAGTATGTTGGAGGCGGCCTTGACGGCAGGTCTGTGCAGTGTGGGGGCGGACGTTGAGCTGCTGGGTGTGATTCCTACTCCCGCTGTGGCATATCTGGTTGGCAAGTACGAGGCGGATGCGGGCATTGTAATTTCTGCATCCCACAACCCGATGGAGTTCAACGGCATCAAGATTTTTGCAGGTACTGGTTACAAACTGCCGGATGAAGTAGAACTGGAAATTGAAGAATACATCGACAATGATTGCAAGGGCATCCGCCTGGCAACCGGCGCCGAAGTGGGCAGTGTTTCGGTTCGTAATGATGGTGTGCGTGACTATGTGGATCATCTATATCAGGCAATCGGCGGCAGCCTGAAGGGTCTGCGTGTCTGCATTGACTGCGCAAACGGTGCAAGTACCGCTGTGGCACAGCAGTTGTTCCCTCGCTTGGGTGCAGAATGCACCTTTATTGGCGTCTCTCCGGACGGCACCAATATCAACCGTGGTGTGGGCAGTACCCATATGGATAACCTGGCAAAGGCGGTGCTGGATGGTGGTTTTGACTGTGGTGTTGCATTTGATGGCGACGCAGACCGCTGCTTGGCTTGTGATGAAAAGGGTAACGAAATCGACGGCGACAAGATTATTGCGCTGCTGAGCATGGACATGAAAATGAAGAATCAGTTGGAAGGCGACACTGCTGTGGTGACCGTTATGTCCAATTTGGGCTTTATGAAGTTTATGGAAAAGCAGGGCATTCGCACTGAGCGTACCGCTGTCGGTGACCGTTATGTGCTGGAGAATATGCGCGAGAATGGTTACATGATTGGTGGCGAGCAGAGCGGACATGTGATTCTGGCGCACAATGCGACTACTGGTGATGGCGAGCTGACCGGTGGTAAGCTGCTGCGTGTTTTGGCTGAAAGCGGCAAGAAGATGAGTGAGCTGAACGAGGTATACAAGCAGTTCCCGCAGGTGCTGATCAATGTAAAGGCATCGGCAAAGCAGAAGGCGTTCTATAAGAGCGATGAAATGATTGCCGGCTTTATTGAAAACGAACAGCAAAAGCTGATGGGTATGGGCCGAGTTCTGGTGCGTGTATCGGGTACAGAGCCCAAGATTCGTGTTATGGTAGAAGGCGAGGATACCAGCGCAATCGCAGATTGCGCAAGTCGAATCGTCAGCTTCATCAACAGCCGAATCAGCAAAATCTGATTGTGTTGTGGAAAATGAGGAATTTATGAAAAAACAGTACGATTACCTGATTGTAGGTGCGGGTCTGTACGGTGCGGTATTTGCCCACGAGGCGAAAAAAGCAGGCAAAACCTGCCTGGTGATTGATCGGCGAGAACATATTGCCGGCAATATTTATACCCATGAAGTCGAAAGCATCCAGGTGCATCAGTATGGCGCACATATTTTCCATACCAATAATCAACAGGTGTGGGATTATGTGAATGCGTTTGCGGTATTCAATCGGTATACAAACAGCCCGGTAGCTAATTACAAGGGAGAGATTTATAATCTGCCTTTTAATATGAATACATTTAATAAGATGTGGGGTGTAATTACCCCTGCACAGGCACAGGCGAAAATTGAAGAACAGCGTGCCGCTGCGGGCATTACCGAACCGAAAAATCTGGAAGAGCAGGCAATCAGTCTGGTCGGTACCGACATCTATGAAAAGCTCATCAACGGCTATACAGAAAAGCAGTGGGGACGTCCCTGCAAGGAACTGCCCAGTTTTATCATCAAACGCCTGCCGGTTCGGTTTACCTATGATAACAACTACTTCAATGCGTTGTATCAGGGCATCCCGGTTGGAGGCTATACCGCAATGGTAGAAAAGATGCTGGAAGGTACCGAGGTTCGTCTGGGCTGTGAGTATCTGAGCGAGAAAGCAAAGTGGGATGCTATGGCGGATACCGTAGTGTATACCGGTCCAGTAGATGCGTACTTTGATTATAAACTGGGCGTGCTGGAATATCGCAGCGTTCGTTTTGAAACCGAAACCCTGGATACGGAAAACTATCAGGGCAATGCTGTTGTGAACTACACTGATGCAGAAACGCCCTATACGCGAATTATTGAGCATAAGCACTTTGAGTTCGGCACACAGCCTAAGACTGTCATCAGCCGCGAATACAGCGCAGAGTGGAGCAAGGGAGATGAACCGTACTATCCGGTGAACGATGACCGCAACAGTGCACTGTATGCGCAGTATAAGGCGCTGACTGAAGAAGAGAAAAATGTGATCTTTGGCGGCCGCCTGGGCGAGTATAAGTATTACGATATGGACAAAGTCATTGAGGCGGCACTGGAAGCAGCGCGGAAAGCTTTGCAGAATTAAGGAGAAAAAATGGGTAAGTTCAATTTTATCGAAACCGAGATCCCCGGTGTGAAAATCATTGAGCCGCAGGTGTTCGGTGATAATCGTGGTTATTTTATGGAAACCTACCAGAAGGATCAGTTTGTAGCAGTTGGTATCGACAAAGAGTTTGTGCAGGACAATGAGAGTCGCTCCAGCCGAGGCGTGCTGCGTGGTCTGCATTTCCAGAAAAATCACACGCAGGGCAAGTTGGTTCGCGTAACCAAGGGTGAAGTCTTTGACGTTGCAGTTGACTGCCGCCCTGGTAGTGCAACCTATGGCAAGTGGATCGGCGTTACGCTGAGTGCCGAAAACAAGAAGATGTTCTATATTCCGGAAGGCTTTGCGCACGGTTTTCTGGTGTTGAGCGACATTGCGGAGTTCTGCTACAAGTGCACCGACGTGTATGATCCCACCAGCGAAGGCGGCATTCCGTATAATGATCCTACCGTCAATGTACAGTGGCCTGACTGCGGCTGCGAGGTAAAATTGAGCGCAAAGGATAAAGTGCACGAGCCTTTTGCGGAGCAGAAGTTCGAATATTTTGAAAAATACTAATCAACGATTTCTCAAGTAAAGAAAACCGGTGTCTGGGATTGTTCCCAGATGCCGGTTTTCTTTACGGAAAGATATCAAAGATAACAAATTTTGAAAACAAGCATTTTAAGCGTTTACGAAATGTTGAAAGACAGACATGAGAAAAGAGCAATGCTTACATTGGCGAAAAAATAAAAAACAGCCACACAACATATTATATACATAATATATTGTGTGTATAGTGAAAAAATTTTGTGTGTAAATGTCAAACTGAACTGAAATAAAAAAAACTTTAAAAAATATGTTGACAAAAGAAGTCAGGGTGAGTATAATAATCAACGTCGGCGGGACACGAGCCCAAAGACAAAGATCCAATGGGGATTCGCATAATGGTAGTGCAGCGGACTCTGACTCCGCCAGTGGGAGTTCGATTCTCTCATCCCCAACCACTACCTGCCGCAGCAGCTGATAGCTGCCGCGGCAATTTTTTTCGGGGCATAGCGCAGTTGGTAGCGCGCCTCGTTCGGGACGAGGAGGCCGTGGGTTCAAATCCCGCTGCTCCGACCAATTAGAGGTCTATCGAAAGATAGGCCTCTTTTTGTTTTATATTCGAGCATATCCAAAACAGAGAAAAAGCTGCTATACCGTTTTACCGGATATGCAGGAAAGATGGTTACAGTTGATTTATACCGGGAAAAATAGTAAAATAAAATGTAACCATTCATCATGGAGGAGTTATGCCTACACTAAGCGCTACAATCGTGGTATATAATGGTGCAGAGGAGGCGCTGGCTGCAGCGGCTTCTGTTTTGCGTCATACCCAAAAATATGCATTGACCTTGTATTTGGTCGATAATGCTAGCCCGGATCATGCGGGCGATACCTTGAGGGCTGCTCTGGCAGACGGTACGATTTCCTGCAAACAAAACCAGGTGGTGCGCCTGATTTGCAGTCCGGAAAATAAGGGCTTTGGCGGCGGACACAACCTGGTGCTGCCAGAGTTGCACAGCGATTATCACTTTATTTTGAACCCAGATATTTTGGTGAAAGGTGATGTGCTGAGTGACATGGCAGATTGGATGGAAGCAAATCCACAGGCTGTTATGGCGCGTCCCGGTCTGAATTTTCCAGACGGAAAAGAGCAGATCCTGCCGCTGCAAAAGTGCAGTGCGCTGGCACTTGTGTACCGTCAGCTGCCTCAGCTGGGCTTTTTGAAACGTTTCAATGACCGATATGTGATGGCGGAGGCCGATCTGTCTAAGCCCACAAAGATAGAATTCTGCACAGGCAGTTTTGCGATGCTGCGCACCGATGTGATGAAAAAAATCGGTGGATTTGACGAAGGTTACTTTATGTATGTAGAAGATGCGGATTTGACCCAGAAGGCGCGGCAAGAAGGCGATGTTTATTTGTTGCCGCAGTTTACGGCGATTCACGCCTGGCATCGTGCTCCGCATACGGATAGTGCCCACTTTAAGATGCAGATGAAGAGTATGCTGCGCTATTTTTCCAAGTGGGGCTTCCGGCTCTGATTTTGTATACAGCGGACGCAGCTCCGCTTTGAGAAAGCTGCACAACTTATCCCACATAAAATAAGGAGTGCGCAATATGAAAGGTATTATTTTGGCTGGCGGTGCCGGCACACGACTGTATCCTTTGACGATGGTCACCAGCAAACAGCTGCTGCCCGTCTATGACAAACCGATGATCTATTATCCGTTGTCCACGCTGATGTTGGCAGGCATTCAGGATATTCTGATCATTTCTACCCCGACAGATACCCCTCGATTTGAGGCACTGCTGGGTGATGGCAGCCAGTTTGGCGTGCATCTGCAGTATAAAGTTCAGCCCTCTCCGGACGGTCTTGCACAGGCTTTTCTGCTGGGGGAAGACTTTATCGGTGACGATAGCTGCGCAATGGTTCTGGGCGATAATATTTTCTATGGAGCTGGCTTCTCCCGCATTTTGAAGACTGCAAAAGAAAATGCCGAAAAGAATGATCGCTGCACCGTGTTCGGATACTATGTGCAGGACCCTGAGCGCTTTGGCGTTGTGGAGTTCGACAAGAATGGCAAGGTTCTGAGCGTGGAAGAAAAGCCCGAACACCCCAAGAGCAATTATGCAGTTACCGGTCTGTACTTCTACAACAAAAAGGTTGTGGAGATGGCAAAGAAAGTCAAACCCAGCGCACGCGGTGAGCTGGAAATTACCACGCTGAATGAAATGTATTTGAAGCAGGGTGATTTGGACGTACAGTTGCTGGGCCGTGGTTTCGCATGGCTGGATACCGGTACGATGGATAGTCTGGTGGAAGCTGCTGACTTTGTCCAAATGGTAGAAAAGCGTCAGGGTATCAAGATCAGCGCACCGGAAGAAATTGGTTATAAATATGGCTGGATCACACGGGATAAATTGCTGGAATCCGCACAGCGGTATGGCAAGTCTCCGTATGGTCAGCATCTGAAGAACGTAGCAGATAACAAGCTGCGCTACTAAGCGAGGTTTACTATGAAAGTTTTGATTACGGGCTGTAAGGGACAGCTGGGCACAGAGCTGCAGAAACAGCTGTGGCAGGGGTACAGTGAAATTGGCCCAATCCCGGAAAAATTGCGCAACGCTACGGTGATTGCCGTAGACTTGCCGGAATTGGATATCAGCAATTACGAGGAAACCAATGAGTTTGTGCGTCGCCAGCGTCCGGATGTGATTATCAACTGTGCAGCGTTCACCAATGTAGATGGCTGTGAGACGAATCACGATACCGCATTTAAGGCAAATGCCATTGGCCCCCGCAACCTGGCACAGGCAGCAGAAAAAGCAGGCGCACGCCTGGTCCATGTATCTACCGACTATGTATTCTCTGGTCGTGAAAATGGCGGTATCCCGCAGGACGAAGCTACCATGACCAGCCCTATCAGTGCATACGGCAGCACCAAGCTGATGGGCGAAAAATATGTGGAGCTGTTCTGCCACCGTCACTTTATCGTGCGCACGGCATGGCTGTACAGCTACTACGGCAAGAATTTTGTTAAGACGATTGTCAATGCAGGCAAGAAGTTTGGCAAGCTGGAGGTCGTAAACGACCAGCTGGGCAATCCCACCAATGCGGTAGACCTGGCACACGAAATCCTGCAGCTGTGTGTGACGCACGAGTATGGTTTGTATCACTGTACCGGCGAGGGGGTCTGCTCTTGGTACGATTTCGCCAGTGAGATCATTCGTCTGTCTGGCGTGGATGCTACTGTTGCTCCCTGCACCAGCGCAGAGTATAAGGCAAAGCACCCGGAATCCGCAGATCGCCCGGCATGGAGTGCTCTGGATAATCGGATGCTCCGCTGCACTGTGGGCAACCATGTGCGTGACTGGAAAGAAGCGCTGGCTGTTTTCTTTGAAAACTGGGACGGCGAAAACGGAATGAAAGAAATCAAGTAAAGGGGAAGCTGTATGAAAAAGACTTATCTGATCACGGGCTGCGCCGGTTTTATCGGTTCCAACTTCGTGTACTATATGCTGAACAAGTACGATGACATCCTGTTGGTCAACCTGGACAAGCTGACCTATGCTGGAAATCTGGAAAACCTGAAGGACGTTGAGGGTGACCCCCGCCATGTCTTTGTGCAGGGAGACATCTGCGATAAGGAGCTGGTGTCCCAGCTGTTTGCAAAGTACGATTTCGACTATGTTGTCAACTTTGCAGCCGAGAGCCATGTGGATCGCAGCATTACAAACCCGGAAATCTTTGTCCAGTCCAACGTAATGGGCACGGTAAACCTGTTGCAGCGCGCAAAAGAAGCATGGTATGACGCTGATACAAAGACTTGGAAAGAGGGCAAGAAGTACCTGCAGGTTTCTACCGACGAGGTATACGGTACGCTGGGTTCTGATGGCTACTTTATGGAAACTACGCCGCTGGACCCTCACAGCCCTTATTCCAGCAGTAAGGCAAGCGCGGATATGTTTGTAAAGGCATTCCACGATACTTACGGTATGCCCATCAACATCACCCGATGCTCCAATAACTACGGCCCCTACCAGTTCCCGGAGAAGCTGATTCCGCTGATGATCAACAATGTAAAGAAGCACAAGCAGCTGCCGGTATATGGTGACGGTATGCAGATTCGTGATTGGCTGTATGTGGAGGATCACTGCAAAGCCATTGATATGGTTATCAACGGCGGTAAAATCGGTGAGGCTTACAATGTTGGCGGACACAACGAGCGCCCCAATATCTTCATCGTCAAGACCATCATTAGCCAGCTGCATGACCGCCTGAAGGATGAGGGCATCAACGAGGAACTGATTCATCATGTTGCAGACCGTCTGGGTCATGACCGCCGTTACGGTATTGACCCCACCAAGATCAAGAACGATCTGGGCTGGTATCCGGAAACTCCGTTTGAAGTGGGTATCGTCAAGACCATTGACTGGTATCTGGCACACGAGGAATGGATGAACAACGTGACCAGCGGCAGCTACCAGAAGTATTACGAGGAAATGTACAAGAACCGCTAAGATAAAGATACAGACGATTCCTACACGAGGGAGGTATTCCGTATGAATTTGAATGTAATTCTTTTGCTTTTGGTCGGAATATGTATCGTGCTTGCTGACAAGATGGATGAAGCAACCAAATCGGATGGCAAGATGAAAAAAGTAATTTATGTTTGTGGTGCGGGTGTGCTTTTAATTGATTTGATTGCATGGTTCGCAAGTAGGCTGGCATAAGTCTGTATCGCGTTTGTGCCTTATAAAGCAACTGCTTTGCATATAATGAAATGGTGATTCCAAACTGGAAAAGCCATATGTTCGGTACAAGAGAAAGAATCCCCGGTGTGATGCGGAAAAGTCACATCGGGGGTTTCTTTTTTTCGTAAAAATGGTCGGGCAAGTGACAATTTTGGCTGCCTGTAAATAGCGATTTATGGTATACTAAGGAAAACTCAGCAGCGGGGAGGGATTTCGTGAAAAAGCTGTATCATATTTTGACCAATCGGATTTGCATGGTGGCTGTAATGGTTATTTTACAGCTGGTGTGTCTGTGTGTATTGTTTTTCGGCTTAGCAGAATATCAGACGGCAGTTCAGATCGGCTTGAATTTGCTTAGTGCAATGATGGTTCTCTACCTGATTCGGAAAGAACTGAACCCTGCATACAAAATTGCATGGCTTTTGCTGTGTTGTATGCTACCACTGTTGGGCGGTGCGTTGTATTTGCTCTTTGGTGATAAACGACCCAGCCGAGAAATGCGTCAACGAATGGAGTCGGTACAACAAAAACATTTAGCGGCATTGGCACAGCCAGACTGTGTTGTTGAAAAGATTCCGCCACGTCGGCGCGCGTTAAGCCAATATTTATCTCACTATGGTCCCAGTCCTGCGGCAGAAAATACGAAGAGCCAATATTATCCAACTGGAGAGGAAGCCTTTGCAGCAATGCTGGAGGATTTGGAAAATGCAAAGCATTTTATCTTTCTGGAATATTTTATTATTTCAGAGGGGGAACTGTGGCAGAAAGTTTTTGATATTTTGAAGCGCAAGGCTGCTCAGGGCGTCGAAGTACGTGTGATTTATGATGATGTAGGCAGTGCGTGGGGGGCACCAAAACATCTGGCACAGCAATTAAGATTAAACGGAATCCGCTGTATTCCGTTTAATCCGGCACAGCCCCTATTGGCCATCGTAATGAATCATCGTGATCACCGAAAAATTACTGTGGTGGATGGTATCGTTGGATATACGGGCGGAATCAATATAGCAGATGAGTATATCAATCAAAAACATCGTTTTGGTTATTGGAAGGATACCGCAGTTCGGCTGGAAGGCGAAGCAGTATGGAACCTGACAGTGCTGTTTTTGCAGACTTGGAATGCATTTGACCCAGTGGATGATAGCTTTCATTCATTCCATCCCAAGCAGTACGGCGAAAAACTGCCGAAGGGAGATGGCATCGTACAGCCCTTTGGGGAAAGCCCACTGGATGACGAACAGCTAGCAGAAGGACTATATCTGGACATTTTGGCACAGGCAGTCGATTATGTTTATATTTTTACGCCTTACTTGATTATCGACCATGAAATGATTGTGGCGTTAAATCTTGCGGCGAAACGTGGCGTGGACGTGCGAATCGCAGTACCGGGTATTCCCGATAAACCAATGGTGTATCGGCTAACGAGGTCGTATTTTTTACCATTGATGCGGGCGGGAGTCAAGATTTACACCTATACACCGGGCTTTTTGCACGCAAAAGGTATTTTGAGCGATGATTGCATTGGTATGGTTGGCACCGTCAATCTAGACTATCGTAGTTTGTATCTGCATTTTGAGGATGGCGTATTGTTCCAGGGCGGAAGCATTCTGCAGGATATCAAAAAGGATTTTTTGGATGTGTATGAGCACCAGAGTCATCGTGTGCATTTGCGGGAATGCAGAGATACGTTCTGGGGACGGCTGGTTGACGATGTATTGCGTCTTGTCAGCCCAATGATGTAAATAATTGATCTGACAGGGGGCGCCTATCCAATTGTGGGATAGGCGCCTCCTGTTTTATGGAAAGGAGAAATGAAAAGGGGGAATATATCTAAGTTTCGTATCGATATAAACAAAAAACATTAAATATACCGCAACTGTATCGAAATCGACAAATTGCTGAACGAAAACTGCAAGACAGACAGTTGATAAAATGTTATCATAATGCCACTGCTACAAAGGAGGCAAAGTATGAAAAAGTTTGTAAGCTTGGCATTGGTTCTGACACTGATGCTAACGATGATCACCGGCTGCGGTGCATCTTCCAATAGCACAGATGCAAATGCAGAAAACACATCTAGTAAGTATGATAAGGAAGTTGACTTTCTGGTAATCGGTGGCGGCGGCGCAGGTCTGGCAGCGGCTATCGAAGCAAGCGATAAGGGTGTTGAGAATGTCCTGATCGTTGAGAAGCTGGGTCAGATCGGCGGCACGACCTTTATTTCTCAGGGTATGATTGCTGGCTTTGATTCCAAGGTTCAGAAGGCGGAGCCTTCCGTTCCTACCAACTTCGACGAAATGTACGCAAACCTGATGCGCAACGCAAGCTACCGTCTGGACCCGGATCTGGCAAAGATCACCGTCGGCCGCTGCGGTCAGACCATCGACTGGCTGGTTGATCGCTTGGAAATGCCTTTCAAGGACGATGTTCTGGTTGGCTACGGTCCTCTGGAAATGATGCACGTTGTAGATGGTGCTGGCGAAGGTATGCGCGCACCCTTCCAGGCTGCTCTGGACAAGGCTGGCATCGAAGTGATGACGGAAACCACGGCTACCCAGATCATCACCGATGAGACTGGCAAGGCTGTTGCTGTTAAGTGCAACACAAAGGACGGCGAAAAAACCATTGGCGCTAAGGCAATCATGATTGCTACCGGCGGCTATGCAAACAACCCCGAACTGACCGCTCGTCTGGATCCCGAATACAAGGGTACATACGGCATCGGCTTTGGTTCCTGCACCGGCGACGGCCTGGTTATGGCAAGCAACATTGGTGCTGCCCTGACCCACACGGATCACCTGATGGCAGTTCTAAAGGATTACGAGATCATGTCTGAGCACAACGGTACTTCCGGCAGTGCTAACGTTTCCGGTCTGATCAGCAAGAGCTCCAACCTGGTATTTGTTGGCGCCGATGGCAAGCGTTTCATGAACGAGCGTGACCAGGGTTATATGTCCCAGAATCTGAACCGCCCCATTTTTGATCAGATGCATAAGGACGGCACTGGCTACGTTTGGGCAATCTCCGACGAAGCAACCATTACCGAGAACAAGACGCCTCGCGCTTCGGAGATGGAGTTTATCAAGGCTGATACCGTTGATGAACTGGCTGAGAAGATCGGTGTGGATGCAGCTGCTCTGAACGAGACCGTTACCAGCTACAACAAGGCTGTTAAGGATGGTTTCGATGCACAGTTCAAGCGCACTCCCGACCAGGGGCTGACTGAGCTGAAGGCTCCCTACATTGCTGTTGCAGTTGTTCCCTGCGAGATTATCACCTACGGTGGTGTTGCTCGTAATGAGTGGGCAGAAGTCATCCGTGCAGACGGTTCCATCATCGAAGGTCTGTACGTTGCTGGCGAAGCCTCTGCAAACTCCGCTTACATGGGCTTTACCATTTCTAACGCGCTGACCTGGGGCCGTATCGCAGGTGAAAGTGCTGCTGACTACATCCTGGGCAACGAAAAGCGCCCCTCTCCCGCAGGCAAGACCGAAGAAACCGCTCCGGAAAAGGCTGTGCGTTTCGACATGAGCACTGAGCTGAACGATGGCGAGTACACCGCTACCGTGAAGGGCCAGGACGGTGATCTGACGGTTAAGACCACCGTTGCAGAGGGCAAGATTGCAAATGTGGAAATCGTGGAACAGCACGAGACCGAGGCGGTTGCAAAGGGCGCTCTGGACAATATTCCCACTACCATCGTATCAGAAAACTCTGTCGATGTTGACGCTTATACAGGCGCAACCCTGACCAGCGGTCGCATCATGGACGCAGTTGCTGAGTGCCTGAAGCAGGCAGCTAAGTAATCTGCGCGATACAGAAGAATAATAAAAAATCCCCGAACAGTTCGCAGTTCGGGGATTTTTTTATATTTGATTTTGTTTTCGGAATTCGCTGGGACTGCAATGAAGATTCTCTTTGAATACTTTGGAAAAGTGCGCCAGCGAAGGATATCCCACTTCTTCGGCGACTTCCTCAATGGTGAGCAAATCCGTCAGCAACAGCGATTTTGCACGGAACATTCGCATTCGAGTGACATATCGGCTGGGGGATTCGTTGAGCACCTTCATGAATGCTTTGTAGATGTAATTACTGGACACAGAAAAGTGTCGGCTGAGCGTCTGCACAGAACAATCGCCTTTCAGGTTGTTGCTGATGTACGCGATACACTGGTCTACAAATAGTTCTGTGACAGAACTGGCGGGAGCCGCAGTCCCCTTAGGTGCTTGATTAGTATCCTGACCGCGAATCACTTCCACCGAGAGCATCTTAATCAGTGCGTTGATATTGCTGACATAACCTGGTTTCATTGCTTTTAATTCTTGTTGAATCAGCTGGAAGATGGCTAGTACCCGCTCGGGGTGCTGTACATGGGTGACAGCGGATTGAAAGTAGTTCAGAAATGGCTGTAAATAGCGAATGGGTTGCACCTCAAAGTGGATGAATTGATATTCTGTTTTTATGTTGTCGGCGCTTTTTGAGGTGTACAGCTGCATCGGCTGTAAGACCATAAAGTCGTTGGTATGGCAGGTGTGGTCAGTGCCCAGAATAGTGGTGGTGCTTTCACCGGATGTGTAGAAGATGAATTCTACGTCGTTAATGGTATAATTAGCAACTGTCTTTTTTTCACGTTTCCAAGTGCCAACACCATTCACATGAAAGGATAGTTGATTTAGAAACTCGCTGAGATCATCGGTAACCAATGGTTTGCATTTATCGTTGGAATTGAAATATCGTACCATGAAAATTCTCCTGTCAGCAGATGGAAAAGCGTACCACCGCAGATAGCGTAAAACAGTATCGTCAAGCGATGAAAAGACCTTTTTCCATAGAGAAAGCCCCCAATACAGCACGAAAAGCACGGCGTGAAAGGGGGCATTTTAGTATGGTTCGCAGTGAAGCTTATGTGGTTGGAGTTGCTTAGTCTGCGATAGTTACCTCAATACCCAGTTCACTGGGCAGGAAACGAGGACAGACGTTTTCAGACAGACTCAAAACAGAGGAGGCAAGGGTCGTGCCGATTGCTACAGCTTCCTTCAGGCTCTTGCCATAGGTCAGACCAGCTGCTGCGCCTGCGCAGAATGCATCACCCGCACCAGTAGTATCCTGCACCTCTACTTTGTTGGCAGGATGGATACCTTTGTTACCATTCATATCCGCATAGACAGCACCGTGGCTACCCATGGTAACGATCATGGATGGAATCCTTGCGCTGATAACCTTTTGAGACAGACGCTCCGAAAGCGCTTCAGGGGTCAGACCAGAGAAATCTTCTACGAAAAGGATACCAGCCTCCTGCTCGTTGCAGACAAAGCAGTCGATGGAATGGAAGAAATCTCTGCGCTGCGAAGCGATGCTCATGTTGGCAACAACAGCATAGATACGTTTTTGGTATTTTTCAGCGTACTTGAATACCTGTTTGATAACGTCTTTGTCCATGTCAATTTCTACGATCACGCTGTCAGCATCCGCGAAAATCTCATCGCCATGCTCTTCCAGCAGTTTGACCATAGGGTCCATGTTGGGGCGGTTGGAAATCGAAGCGACGATGTCGCCTGTGTTGTCGAACACTGCCAGCCATTTGCCCATGCCGTTCGGGGCGGAAACAACATAACGTGTGTCAACCTTGTGGTTATTGAGTTTTTCGACGATTTCAGCACCCTGCGCAGTATCATCGACCATGCTGACAAAACGGGGGCGCAGCTCAATATTAGCAATATCTTCTGCTACATTGCGGCCTACACCGCCATGTACGGTTTCTACATTGCCGGAGTTCCGGCCAGCGGGGATATATTTATTATCGGGGAAACCCTTAATGTCTACAAAAACATTGCCTACAACAACAATTGGCACAATAATCTACCTTTCTTTTTCTGCGACATTCGCTGCGCTAAGAGAAAACGAATGTTTTGCGCAGATACGTCCTGTTTATTTTTAAGCGCTATTCATTGTAGCAAAAAAAACGACAAAACTCAACTTTAACTTTACAAATAGGGGAGATTCCCGGAAAAGGAAAAAAGTTTGTAAGTCTTTTACAAAGAATAGAGGCAAAAGAAAAACAGACCATCGTAAGATGATCTGTTTGGTGGTTGCGGGGACAGGATTTGAACCTGCGACCTCCGGGTTATGAGCCCGACGAGCTACCAAGCTGCTCTACCCCGCGATATATTTGCTTTGCTCAACTGAGCTTAATTAGTATATCGCGAAATCAGAGAACTGTCAAGGCTTTTCCGAAGAATTTTCAAAAGAATGAAACTTAAATCCAACTTTCTTCGATTTCGTGCTTTTTAGCACGGGTCATCAGGTTCAGAATCATCTGGCGGGGGTCAGCATCCTGATACAGGACGCAGTAAGCTGCCTGCAAAATCGGCATTTCCACACCGGTTTTGTCAGCAAGAATTTTGGCGTTGGCGGCAGCATAGTAGCCCTCAACGACAGCGCCGATTTCCTGCACGGCCTGGGCGGGCTTCATACCTTGACCAATCAGAATGCCACAGCGACGGTTACGAGAATGCATGGAAGTACAGGTGACAATCAAATCACCGACACCGGTCAAACCGGCAAAGGTTTCTTTACGACCGCCCAGTGCTTCGCCCAGACGAGCGATTTCGCTCAGGCCACGGGTGATCAACGCTGCCTTGGTATTATCACCAAAGCCCAGACCGTCACAGCAGCCGGCACACAAAGCAATGATGTTCTTAAATGCTGCGGAAAGCTCTACACCCAGAATGTCATCGGAGGCATAGACACGGAAATGCGCATTCATAAACAAATCTTGTACTGTTTCAGCGGCTTGTTGACTTTTCGAAGCGGAAACTACTGCCGTAGGAATTTTCCGCGCAACTTCTTCTGCATGAGAAGGACCAGACAGTGCGACTACAGGATGTGCATCGCCCACTTCCTGCGCGATGATTTGCGTCATGGTGAGGGATGTGTCTTTCTCGATGCCTTTGGATACGGATACCAGAATAGCACCCTCATCCAGAATATCTGCCAGCTGATGTGCGGTAGAACGAACCGCAAAGGACGGTGTAGCAAGAACGATGACACCACAGCCAATCGCGCAGTGCAAATCACTGGTGATTTGCAGATTTTCCGGTAAAGTGACGCCGGGCAAAAGCGGATTCTCGTGCATTTGACGCATTTGCTGCGCCTGCTCTTCTTTATAAGACCACAAGGTGACTGTATGACCATTTTCTAAAAGCAGCATTGCCAGAGCAGTGCCCCAGCTGCCGCTTCCGAATACTGCGATTTTCATAGCGGAAGTGCTCCTTTCACAGTGTAAAGATAAAAAATAACTGCTACCGATTGCAATCGACAGCAGGAAGAAACGATACAAACGCAGCGTGTATACAGCAGATAGCACACGCATCAAGATTGTATGGTATCTGCCAAACATTGTAACATAGTTTCCTTGTGGATACAATACAGGGAAA
>JARHYC010000023.1 GCA_029264955.1 Faecalibacterium sp.
AAAACGGTACATCAATACATCTTTGCACCAGCAGGGATATGCTCGTCCAGCTGAATCAGATTCAGGCCTTCCTGACCGTCCACTTCGTGGATAGCAGAAATCAACATACCACAGCTATCAATGCCCATCATCTTGCGAGGAGGCAGGTTAGTGATAGCAAGCAGAGTCTTGCCAACCAGATCTTCCGGCTCATAATAATCATGAATACCGCTTAAAATAACACGATCTACACCACTTCCATCGTCCAAAACGAACTTTAAGAGCTTCTTGGACTTCTTCACAGCCACGCATTCCTTGCACTTTACGGCACGGAAATCGGACTTCTGGAAGGTTTCAAAATCCACCATTTCTTCAAACAAAGGCTCAACCTTTACCTTGGAGAGATCAAAGGAAGCCTCTGCATTTTTCGGAGCAACAATGGAAGAAGCAACGGCTGCCGATGTGCAATCTTCATTTTCGCAAACGGCTTCAGGAGCAGAATCGCTTACACCATTTTTCTTTTTTACATCATCCAAGGGTTTCATTGTGGGGAACAGCAGGACATCGCGGATGGATGCACTGTCGGTCAGCAGCATAACCAGACGATCAACGCCAAAGCCCAGACCACCGGTGGGCGCCATACCGTACTCCAGAGCGTTAATGTAATCGTAATCGACCTGTGCTTTGCAGCCCGGTTCCTGTGCCTTACGCTCAGCAACCTGACGCTCAAAGCGCTCACGCTGGTCGATAGGATCGTTCAGCTCACTGAAGGCGTTGCCGAACTCAGTAGCGTTGATGAAGTACTCAAAACGCTCGGTAAATTCAGGCTCGTCCGGCTTACGCTTTGCCAGGGGGCTAATTTCGACGGGATAATCATAAATAAAGGTGGGCTGAATCAGATTTTCTTCAACGAAAGCGTCGAAGAACTCTGCCAGAATAGCACCCTTGGTAGCAACCTCAGGCAGATCCACATTATGTGCCTTTGCGCTGGCGATTGCATCAGCGTTGGTCTTCCAATCATAGTAGTCAACGCCGGCATACTTCTTGACAGCTTCTACCATGGTCAGGCGCTCCCAGTGACCCAGATCGATTTCCTTGCCCTGGTAAGGAATCACCAAGCTGCCGCAGACCTTCTGAGCGACGCGCTTCATCATCTCTTCGACCAGATCCATCATGCCGTGGAAATCGGTAAATGCCTGGTACAGCTCGATGCTGGTAAACTCCGGGTTATGCTTGGGGTCCATACCTTCGTTACGGAAAATACGGCCAACCTCGTACACACGATCCATGCCGCCAACGATCAGACGCTTCAGATACAGCTCGGTCTCGATACGCAGGACCATATCCATATCCAGCGTGTTGTGATGGGTCAGGAAGGGGCGTGCACTTGCGCCGATTTCAAAGGGGGTCAGGATGGGAGTATCCACTTCCAAAAAGCCCTTCTCATCCAAATATGCACGAATCTCCTTCATGATCTGGCTGCGCTTGACGAAGGTATTCTTGACCTCCGGGTTTGCAATCAGGTCAACATAGCGCTGACGATAACGCATCTCGGTATCGGTCAAGCCATGGAACTTTTCGGGCAGAGGACGCAGGCTCTTAGCCAGCAGGGTGACAGAAGTTGCACGCACGCTCAGCTCACCAGCCTTGGTACGGTAAACTTCGCCTTCCACGCCGATCACGTCGCCCATATCCAGCTTCTTGAAAGCTGCATACGGCTCATCGCCCAGCAGATCCCGGCGAACAAACAGCTGTAAATCGCCCTGTGCATCGCGCAGGTGTGCAAAGCTTGCCTTGCCCATTACGCGTTTGGACATCATGCGGCCAGCAACACGGACGATCTTTCCGCTTTCGCCTTCTGCCTCCAGATCTGCAAATTCTTTTTTCAGATCTTCAGAGAATGCGTTCTGATCAAACTTAGTAATGGTGTAGGGGTCATTGCCTGCGTCACGCAAATCGGCCAGCTTCTGACGGCGAACCTTCACCTGTTCGCTCTCGCTCAAGCTGTTCTGTGCAGGCTTTGCCTTGTTCTGGTTCTGCTCCATGTTTTGTACCTCCTTGGTTTGCCCTGCATGGGGGCTATAAAAAAACAGGTGCCGCGATTTTGGTTCGGGCACCTGCTGCGCACTTACTTGCTGTGCTCGATCTTCAGCACTTTGTAAACAACGACGGCACCATTGGGCAGGGTTGCCTCGGCTGCATCGCCAACAGCCTTACCCATCAGAGCTGCGCCCACGGGGCTTTCGTCACTGATCTTGTTTTCGAAGGGATCAGCTTCGGTTCGGCCAACGATATCATAGGTTTCCATATCGCCATCCTCATCCTGGATGGTCACACGGGTGCCTACAGCCACATTATCCATGCTCAGCTCAGTTTCATCGATCACACGCACATTTTTCAGCATGGTCTCCAGCTCGCTGATGCGGTTTTCCACCAAGCCCTGGGTGTTCTTTGCTTCATCATATTCGCTGTTCTCAGACAGGTCGCCATGACTGCGTGCTTCCTTAATTTCTTCTGCCAGCTCTTTACGACGGACAGTTTTCAGATACTCCAGTTCTTCCTGTACAGCCTTCAGGCCTGCAGCGGACATCACGATCTCTTTCGCCATTATGCAAAAATCTCCTTTTTGAAAAGATTCTATTACGTCTTATAGCAGACTTATACATTATAGTCATGAAAAGTCATTCTGTCAATGAAAAAACCGGTGCTGCGCCAAATCTTTTTCCTTTCGCCCTCACTTCCACAAAAATGCCCCGCCGGCAGAGGGAATGCCGACAGGGCCGAAAATATACCTATTTATAATAGAGAAAATCAGTCTTCGCTTTCCTCATTCAAATTGCCATGACGTTTTGCCTCATCCACAATGGTAGGAACCAGATTCGAGGGTACAATTTCATAGCGAGTAAACTCGGTTTCAAACCAGCCGCGCCCCTGCGTCATCTGGCGAACAAAGGTCGTAAAGTCCTGCAACTCTGCCAGAGGCACTTCCGCAATGACAGTCTGCAAGCCATCCTCATCCGACTCAATGCCCAAAACACGACCACGACGCTTGGTCACATCGCCCATAATATCGCCCGTATTCTCATTCGGCACATGAGCCTTCAGCGTGTGGATCGGCTCCAGCAGTACCGGACCAGCCTCCGGTAGAGCTGCCTTATATGCTAGCTTTGCTGCCATGATAAATGCCATTTCCGAGCTATCTACCGGGTGGTAGCTGCCATCCAGCAGCGTAGCCTTCATGCCAACGACCGGATAGCCTGCCAGCACGCCCTTTTCGGCTGCCATACGGATACCCTTTTCGACTGCCGGGAAGAAATTTTTAGGCACACTGCCGCCGAACACCTTTTCCTCAAAGAGGATATCATCGCCCTCGCAAGGCTCAAAGTTCATGATGACATCGCCGAACTGACCATGACCGCCAGTCTGTTTCTTATGACGTCCCTGCTTCTGGCAAGGCTTACGGATGGACTCACGATAGGCGATACGCGGCACTTCCAGACTGATTTCCACGCCAAACTTATTCTTCAGCTTGGACAATACCACATCCAGATGCTGCTCACCCAAACCGCCGATAATCTGCTGTTTGGTTTCTTTATCCGTTGCATAAGACAAAGTTGGGTCTTCTTCCATCAGGCGAGCCAATGCACCGCCAACCTTGCCTTCGTCGCCCTTCTTGTTCACCACGATGGCGCGGAACATACTGGGCTTGGGGAAATCTGCCTTAGGCAGGCAAACCACACGGGAAGCACTGCACAAAGTATCGCCGGTACGGGCAGTACTCAACTTTGCCACTGCGCCGATATCACCCGCGCCGATTTCGTCCACTTCGGTCTGCTTCTTGCCACAGATCGACAGGGTCTTGCCGATTTTTTCGCTTTCGCCAGTGCGTGCATTGACCAGTGTCTGACCGGGTACCAGTTTGCCGCTCAAAACACGGAAGTAGCTTAGTTTACCCACAAACGGATCTGCGACGGTCTTGAATACATAAGCTGCGGTGGGGTCGCTTTCCTCACACTTGACTTCCACCAAATCGCCTTCGGGTGTTTCAGCCGTCACCACATCAAAGCTGGGGCTGGGCAGCAGCTTGCGCATATTGAACAGAAGCATATCCAATGCCTGCATATTCACAGCGCTGCCGCACAGAATCGGAGTAATCTGACCGGTTTTAACGCCGTTGCGCATACCGGTTACAATCTCTTCGGTTGTGAAGGCTTCGCCGCCAAAGAATTTTTCCATCAGAGTATCATCGGTCTCTGCGATTGCTTCGCTCATAGCTTCGATCAAGCCCTGGAAGCGGTGACCGATATCAGGCAAATCCACCTGAATCTGCTCGCCGTTTTCATACTTGAATGCCTTCTGGCTAAACAGGTTAATGTAACATACGGTGCCGTCATCCAGTTTTGTGGGTACAACACAGGGACACACACTGGAGCCGAACTTGATCTTCATATCCTCCAGGATCTTGAAGTAGTCGGCATTTTCCAAGTCGGTCTTGGTGACAAACACCATCGTCGACTTTTGATTCTTCCGTGCCAGATGGAATGCCTTTTCTGCCCCCACCGTAACGCCGCTGCGACCAGACACGCAAATCAGCACGCTGTCAGCCGCCATGATGCCCTCGTAATTACCGGCTTCGAAATCGAACAGGCCCGGCGCATCAATCAGATTGAACTTAATACCATCATATTCCACGGGGA
Source organism: Faecalibacterium sp. (assembly GCA_029264955.1). Taxonomy (GTDB): domain Bacteria; phylum Bacillota; class Clostridia; order Oscillospirales; family Ruminococcaceae; genus Faecalibacterium. The sequence goes on from JARHYC010000023.1 coordinate 4,677, forward strand.
CTACGGAAGTGGACAGGCTTGCACGCCGCTTTTCTTCCTCAGGGTCAAAATCTGAAACAGTGGTGCCGTCCTCAACACGGCCCATACGCTCCAAACTGCCTGCCTTGTACAGCAATGCCTCTGTCAGGGTTGTCTTACCACAACCCGCGTGGCCCGCAACCAAAATGTTACGGATCGTATTACTTGCGTATTTCATCGGTAATTTCCCTCTTTCCGCCCGAACGGCTCTCCTCCGTTTTGTGGCATTTCATACAAAGATAATACCACAATTAAACACAAAACTAAATACAATGTTCATTTTCCTTTTCACAAACTTTGTAATCCTGTTTTGTGCAGTTTGCGTTGTTCGAATTTTTTCACAGCATCCCCCTACCCTTTTTCACTCAATTCCATTATAATAAACCTTAATTATCCACATTTCCTTTACAGAGAAGGAGGAATTCTCTTGAAACGTCAGGACTATATCAACTGGGACGAATATTTTATGGGCATTGCACGCCTGACCGCCATGCGTTCCAAAGATCCCAACAGTCAGGTAGGCGCCTGCATCGTCAGCCCCGAAAATAAAATTCTTTCTTTGGGTTACAATGGTATGCCTATCGGTTGTAACGATGATGAAATGCCTTGGGGCCGTGAGGGTGCACCGCTGAAAACCAAGTATATGTACGTTTGCCATGCCGAGCTGAATGCGATTTTGAACAGCCCTCACAACAGCCTGCGCGGTTCCCGCATTTATGTCACGATGGCTCCCTGTAACGAATGCGCAAAGGCAATTATCCAGAGCGGTATTCGTGAGGTCGTGTATCTGGAAGACAAATACCCCAACAGTGATGCCAGCCAGGCTACCCGCCTTCTGTTCAAAGCTTGCGGCATTAAGTGCACTCAGTATCAGCCCACTGGTCGGGATATTCATTTCACCCTTTGATTTTGCAGCAAAAAAAGCGCCAGCTTACGAAAAGCCGGCGCTTTTTTATTTTGTTCGAAAGTGTGCTGCTTTCTATTGCATCAACGGTCCCACTTATCGCACAAGGACTGAATCTGATCGGCAAAACGCGCTAGATCCTTATTGGTACCGCCCTGATTTCGATGGATGACCTCCATCAGGCGACGGCCTGCCTGTACCAGACGATGGTACACCGCCTGTGCACGGGTTGCATTGGAGTTCTCCTTCTTTCGAACAGGAATCTGGCTTCCTTTCTCCAGACATTCATTTACAGCAATATCCCAAACCGCCCCATTATAGGGTGCTGTCGCAGTGTATCCCTTTTCTGCCAAGAGATTGGCAAAGAAGTCCGTCACTTCATCCTCACCGTGAATCACAAAAATTTGTTTGGGTTGTGCTTCCAACTCATCCACCCAACGCACCAAGCCCGCCTGATCTGCGTGGCCGGACATACCGCTCATTTGGGTAATGTGCGCGCACACATCTATTTCTTCCCCAAAGAGCTTTACTGCCGGCACACCGTCCAACAGACGGCGACCCAACGAACCCGCAGCCTGATAGCCCACAAACAAAATTGTACATTCCGGACGCCACAGATTATGCTTCAAATGGTGTCGAATACGACCGGCTTCGCACATACCGCTGGCCGAAATAATTACCTTGGGGGTGATATCTGTATTGATCAAACGGGATTCTTCCACCGTAACGGCAAGGCGCAAGCCCGGCACTGCAACGGGGTTGATTCCCTGCTGCACCAGTTCCATGGCTTCTTCATCAAAGCATTCGTACATATTCTCGGTGAACACCTTTGTTGCTTCGATTGCCATAGGGCTGTCCACATAAACGGGGAAGTTCCCGTGCCCATGCACCAGATTTTTCTCTTTGATTTCCCGCAGGAAATACAAGATTTCCTGGGTACGGCCCACAGCAAAGCTGGGAATTACCAGATTGCCGCCCCGATCAAAGGTGGTTTGCAGAATCTCTACCAGCTCCGCCACATAGTCGGGTCTTGCGTCATGCAAGCGATCCCCATAGGTGGATTCCATCACCACATAGTCGGCACCTTTTACATAATTGGGATCTTTCAGGATCGGCTGATCCATGTTGCCAATATCTCCGGAAAAGACAATTTTCTCAGTTTGACCGTCCTCTGTGACCCAAATTTCAATGCTTGCTGAACCAAGCAGATGTCCCACATCGGTAAAGCGCACCTGAATATCCGGTGCCAACTCAATTTTCTTGTTATACGGCTGCGGCACAAACAGCTTCAACGCTTCTTCTGCGTCGTTCAGACCATAAATGGGTTCGATCTCTGGGCGACCGGCACGCTTGTTTTTGCGGTTCTGCCATTCCGCTTCGGATTCTTGAATGTGCGCAGAATCCCGCAGCATGATTTCGCACAAATCCGTAGTTGCTGCCGTTGCATAAATAGGACCAGAGAAACCGTTTTTCACCAGCATTGGTACACAGCCGGTATGGTCAATGTGTGCGTGTGTCAGCAATACCATATCTACACTGCCTGCAGCAATGGGCAGCGGTGCGTTTTCGTAAACGTCCTTGCCTTGTTCCATACCACAATCAATCAAAATACATTTGCCTGCTGCTGTAAGCAGGGTACAGCTTCCGGTTACTTCATGGGTGGCTCCCAAAAATGTCAGCTTCATGGACTTTGCCTCCTCAAAACGTATTCTTTTATGTGCAGATGTTTTATTCTTATGGATAGTATAATAATAGCACAATTCTGCCCTTGCAGAACATCACAATTTCACCCATTTCCTCCATGCAAAACGCCGAAAGAACAGTTTTTCTTTTGGTCATTCTTGACAAGCCCCTTTTGTCGTCTTATACTATATAGGTTACCGAAGCATCGTTAAAAGTTGCTTCGGACCCCTGAAAGACGACAACCGAAACCAAGTAAGTGAAAGAGGTTTTTTCTATGGTTCGTAACGATTTGCGCAATATCGCCATTATCGCCCACGTTGACCACGGCAAAACCACCCTGGTAGATGCCCTGCTGCGTCAGAGCGGTGCATTCCGCGATAACCAGGCTGTGGCAGACCGTGTGATGGACAGCGGCGACATCGAACGGGAACGCGGCATTACCATTCTTGCCAAGAACTGTTCCTGCAACTACAAAGGTGTCAAAATCAACATTGTTGATACCCCGGGCCACGCCGACTTTGGCGGTGAGGTCGAACGCGTTTTGAAGATGGTCAACGGCGTTCTGCTGCTGGTTGACGCTGCAGAAGGCTGCATGCCCCAGACCCGTTTTGTCCTGCAGAAGGCTCTGCAGCAGAACCTGGGCCTGATTGTGGCAATCAACAAAATCGACCGTCCCGATGCACGCATCAAGGAAGTTATCGACGAGGTCCTGTACCTGCTGATGGACTTGGGCGCTACCGACGAGCAGCTGGATTGCCCTATGCTGTTCTGCTGCGGCCGTGAAGGCACCGCAAGCCTGGACCCCGATGTGCCCGGCACCGACCTGACCCCCATGTACGAGACCATTCTGAACACCATTCAGCCGCCCGAAGGTGACCCGGAAGCTCCGTTCCAGATGCTGTGCTCCAGCGTGGACTACAACGATTTCGTTGGTCGTATCGGCATTGGCCGTATCACCAACGGTGTTGCTAAGGTCGGCGACGAAGTTGTCGTTTGCGACTGGCATGACAACGATCTGAAAATGCGCGGCCGCCTGACCAAGCTGTATGACTTCCAGGCAAACGGCCGTGTTCCCTGCGATAGCATTTCCGCAGGTGACATTGTTGCATTCTCCGGTCTGCCCGATATCAACATTGGCAACACCCTGTGCAGCCCCTCCAACGTAGAAGCTCTGCCTTTTGTCAAAATCAACGAGCCTACCGTTGAAATGACTTTCGCTGTTAATGACAGCCCTCTGGCCGGCCGCGAAGGCAAGTATGTCACCAGCCGCCAGATTCGTGACCGCCTGCACAAGGAACTGCTGAAGGACGTCGCACTGCGCGTTGAGGACTCTGCAACCACCGATAGCTTCCGTGTCATGGGCCGTGGTGAAATGCACCTGTCCATTCTGATTGAAACTATGCGCCGTGAAGGTTACGAGCTGCAGGTTTCTCCCCCGCACGTTCTGACCAAGGTTATCGACGGCAAGACCTACGAGCCTATGGAGCGTGTTGTGATCGACGTTCCTACCCAGTATCAGGGTGCTGTTATGACCGAGCTGGGTCAGCGCAAGGCTCTGCTGCAGCAGATGGAGCCTCTGGGTGCTACCCGTACCCGTCTGGAGTTCCGTATGCCCAGCCGCGGTCTGTTTGGCTACCGCAACACCTTCATGACCGATACCCACGGCGAAGGCATCATCAACACCATTTTTGATGGTTACGAAGTCTGGGCCGGCATGATCCCCACCCGCAGCACTGGTTCTCTGATTAGCTTCGAGACCGGCGAGAGCGTCACCTACGGTCTGTTCAATGCACAGGCTCGTGGTACTCTGCTGATTGGTGCAGGTGAAAAGGTTTACGAAGGCATGGTCATCGGCTACACCGCAAGCGGCGAGGATATCGACGTGAACGTCTGCAAAACCAAGCACCTGAGCAACACCCGTGCTTCCGGTTCCGACGACGCTCTGCGTTTGGTTCCCATCAGCCCCTTCAGCCTGGAAGGCTGCCTGGAATTCCTGGCTCCTGACGAGCTTCTGGAGGTTACCCCCAAGAGCCTGCGTATCCGTAAGCAGATTCTGCCCCACGACCTGCGCATGAAGGCAAACTCCAAGAAGAACAAGTAAGAATCGTCTTGCTTTGCAAGCGGCTCCCGGTAATGCGGGAGCCGCTTTTTTGTTATGGAAACATTACCGAACAGTATTTAGATTTTTCTCTAAATAGTTCTTGACTTTGGCTCCCTGCCGTACTATACTAATGCCAGACAATTTAGAAAACTATCTAAATTGATTCCGTATCTTGCAAAAGGAGGTAACCAGTTGGGTTTTGCAGAGACTTTTAAGGCGCTTTCCGATCCCGTTCGGCGCCAAATTCTGATGCTGCTGCGTGACGGAACCATGACCGCCGGCGAAATTGGCAGTCACTTTGATATGACCGGCGCAACGATTTCCTATCATTTGAGCATTTTGAAAAAGGCGGATTTGGTGACGGAAACCAAGTACAAGAATTTCATCAACTATGAGCTGAATACATCTGTGATTGAAGAAGTCATGATGTGGCTATCTGATCTGAAGGGAGATTCCGAGAACCATGGAGAAATATAAAAAAACAATTTTGGTGACCTTTTTCGTCACCCTGCTGCCGATTGCGGTTGGCCTACTGCTGTGGAATCAGTTGCCGGAACAGCTTGCAACACACTTTTCCATGAATGGCACCCCTGACGGCTGGTCCAGTAAAGCCTTTGCGGTGTTTGGTTTGCCGCTGTTGCTTGCAGGTGTCCACTTGATTTGCATTGTTGCTACTCTAAACGACCCGAAAAAACAGAATATTGGCAAAAAAATGCTGACACTGGTGTTCTGGATCATCCCAGTTTTGTCCTGTGTGGTCAATGGTAGCGTCTATGCGCTGGCGCTGGGTGTTCCCGTGAATATTGCCAGCCTGACTTATGTGCTGATTGGCTTTTCTTTTCTGTTTTTGGGCAACTACATGCCCAAGAATCACCAGAACTACACCGTTGGCATTCGCCTGCCTTGGACGCTGAACAGCAAAGAGAACTGGAACCGCACCCACCGTTTCGCATCTCGTCTGTGGATGCTGGCAGGTGCTGTTATGATTTTGAACGGTTTGTTCCAGTTTACATGGCTGCTTTTGCCTGTAATTCTTGTCATGGTAGCACTGCCAATGATTTATTCCTTTATACTGCACAAAAAAGGCATTTAATCCCACAAAAACCACTCCTGACACGCAGGAGTGGTTTTTCTTTTCACCGATTTCATGAAGCCTGTGGAAAATCACAAAAAACGGCACAAGACCCATAGCAGATCCTGTGCCGTTTTGCTTTATTCTTATTCTGCGGGTTTACCCTCAGGTGCTGCATCTGCTGCAGGTTCGGATTCCGGGGCAGTTTTTTCCTCGGGTTTTTCTTCCACATAGAAAGCTGTACCCGGTGTCCAAGGGTTGCTTGCATTATAGCGGGTGTGCTTACGCAGATAATCTGCCCAAGCACCATAGCCATTGCCTGCGGTCAAATGGATGCCGTCCGGTGCTGCACATTCTGCACGCAAATCACCATTTTCGTCGGCAAGCACTTCCCACAAATCAATATAAACGCAGCCCTTTTCTTCGGCCAAAGCGGCCAGACGTTCGTTGACGGCCTGAATGCGTCCCTTTTCCAGACCTGGCTTAATTTCTGTTACGCCAGGGCGTACTGGCGGAATGCTCTGTACATAAATGGTTCCGCCGGGCTGCATCGTCTTTTTCAGTTCATCCAGCATCTGGCCGTAATAAGCCAGGAAGCTGTCTTCATTGCCTTGGATCGTCAAGCTGTTGGAGCCCAGCAGCACATAAATCTTACCCGGCTTTTTTGCAGCCAGTACCGTCAGCGGCACTTCTGCGCCGCGCTCCGAATGGTTCAGCGCACTGCGCTTTACGATGGAATCCGGACCGATACCGCGGTAAGCGCAAATGATTGCACCGCCCAAGTTGGTCTTGTAATCAATAAAGCCGGTGGTCAAGCTATCGCCCACGAATGCTGCATCCGAGAAATATTCCAGATTTACCTGACCACGCTGGGGCAGACGCATCGTCTTGGCATCCCAAGCTGTCAGCGTAAAGGAGCCTTCCTGCTTGACGGGACCGAACTCCGCCTGTACCAAACCATCATCGCCATTCTCCTGCATAGGCAGCGGTGCCAAAATCTCAGTCACCACACCAGTTTCCTGCTGCGGCAGCTCCACCGGGTCCGGTTTTTTATTATAATCAATGACTTTTGTGATGACCCACGACACCAACAGAATCGCTACTACACAGCCTGCAAAGCTAAGATATCCTTTCAGCTTGCGCTCGAGTCGTTTCTGTCGCCGCACATCTGCACTATAGTCTCTGGCCATACTGCCACCTCTCTCTATTTGCAAAAATTCTGTATTCTAAATTTTATCATATTTCCCGCACGGGGGCAACTATTTTCCATGCAATGTCATAAGGGACTCACTGGCAGTTTGTGCCGCAAATTTCGTTTTATGCGGCACTTCCCGATTAGCAAAAAACGGCGGTGGAGCTGTTCTCCGCCGCCGTTTTTGCGTATCAATCTTTCAGCCGTGTCTGTTTCCAATAGGCGCCCATACTTTGACCAGGCTGCTCTGTCACATCATTCACCAGATATTCCCCCAGATTGTATTTCACTGGGTCCCAGGCGCGCGCCTGTGCTTCATTGTCAAATTCAACCTCCGCATACCAGAACTCCGTTGGCTGGCCTTCGTCCACATGGTTCACTTCCAGTATCAAGCCGCCGGGCAGCGGATAATCCCGACGTTCCTTGGGAATCAGCGGTTTGCGGATGATGCGCTGTTCAATATCACGGAACAATGCTGCGTCAATATCGGTTTCCAACTCCTCGCGGGAAAGCCCCGACCCACTTTTGAAGCAGAGAACATAATGCGTCTCCCCACTGCACAAAGCCTCCTCACGAATGCGCACCGTGGGCCGCAGGCTCACATAGCCCTGCCGCATCGAAAAGCGTTTTGCTTCTGTCCAGCCTTCCGGCCAGCCGGATACCATCCATTTGCGTTCGATTTCCATGTTTTCTGCCTCCTTTTTCAGCAGATACAGTATAGCACAGATTCCGCCCGCAAGCATCCCTTTTTCGACCCTTTCCGCCAGAAAAGTATTACTTTTTATCGCGAATTATCGACAAAAATAGTTTCTTCCCTCTTTCTTCTAAAAAGGCAGCAGAGAACCTGATTACTTTCATAGGAAACGTCAATTTCTTTTTCGACGGCTTTCCCCTATAATGGATACCAGAGCATATATCATGGCTTGCGGCGATTGGATAGGAGAAGAATATGGCAGCAAACATCATGGAAATCTACGGCAGCAAAGTCTTTAACGAGCACGTTATGAAAGAGCGTCTGCCCAGCGCAACTTACGAAAGCCTGAAGGCAACCTTGCACAATGGCAAACCGTTGGACATCGAAGTGGCAAATGTTGTAGCTAGCGTGATGAAACGCTGGGCTATGGAGCTGGGTGCAACTCACTATACTCACTGGTTCCAGCCTTTGACCGGCATTACCAGCGAAAAGCACGACGGCTTCGTTTCCCCGCAGAAAGATGGCACCGCTATCATGGAATTCTCCGGCAAAGAACTAATCAAGGGCGAGCCGGATGCATCCAGCTTTCCCTCCGGTGGTTTGCGCGCTACCTGCGAAGCACGCGGTTATACCGCATGGGACCCCACCAGCTACGCTTTCGTGAAGGATGATGTGCTGTGCATCCCTACAGCGTTTTGTAGCTTCACTGGCGAAGCACTGGATAAAAAGACCCCTCTGCTGCGCAGTATGACGGCACTTTCTTATCAGGCTTGCCGCATTTTGAAACTGTTCGGTAAGGATGTGGATTACGTTACCGTTACAGTCGGTCCTGAACAGGAATACTTCCTCATTCGTCAGGAAGATTATCTTGCTCGTAAAGACCTGATTCTGACCGGACGTACGCTGTTCGGTGCTGAACCTTCTAAGGGTCAGGAGCTGGAAGAACATTATTTTGGCGTCATCCGTCCCGTTGTGGCGGAATTTATGAAAGACTTGGATCAGGAGCTGTGGCGTCTGGGTGTTCCCGCAAAGACCGAGCATAACGAGGGCGCACCCTGCCAGCACGAGCTTGCTCCTATTTTTGATACCGCTAACGTCGCCATCGACCACAACTTGCTGACCATGGAGCTGATGAAAAAGGTTGCGCAGCGTCACGGTCTGGTCTGCTTGCAGCACGAAAAGCCGTTCCGTGGCGTAAACGGCAGCGGCAAGCACAACAACTGGTCCTTGAGTATCAAGGGCGAAAATCTGCTGGACCCCGGCAAGACACCTACCGAAAATCTGCAGTTCCTGGTATTTTTGTCTGCTGTGGTTCAGGCCGTGGACGAATATGCAGACCTGCTGCGTACTGCTGTCGCCACCCCCGGCAACGACCATCGTCTGGGCGCTGCGGAAGCACCCCCAGCCATTATCAGCCTGTTTGTCGGCGAAGAGCTGGAAGCTGTTATTGATGCGATTGCATCCAACTCCCCTTATGCAGGTCCCGTAAAGATGAAGATGGACTTGGGCGTTGATGTTCTGCCAAAAATCAGCAAGGATACCACCGACCGCAACCGTACTTCTCCTTTTGCCTTTACCGGTAACAAGTTCGAGTTCCGTATGCCCGGCTCTGCCCAGAACTTGAGTGACGCCAACACCATTTTGAACACCGCTGTGGCTAAGGAGCTGAAAGGCTTTGCCGACGAACTGGAAAACGCAAAGGATTTCCACGCTGCCGTTATTGCACTGGTGCAGCGTACGATCCATGACCACCGCCGTATTATCTTCAACGGCAATGGCTATTCCCACGAATGGGAAGTAGAAGCAGCACGCCGTGGCCTGCCCAATAACAAGACCACACCTATGGCATTGCCTGCTTTGATTGCGCCCAAGAATGTGGCTTTGATGGAAGAATTTGGCGTCCTGACTCTGACGGAAATGAAGAGCCGTTATGACGTAGAAATGGAACACTATGTCAAGGTGTTGAACATTGAAGCACGCACCATGCTGGAAATGGCACGTAAGCAGCTATTGCCTGCCGTTGTACGTTATACCACGGCACTGGCTGAAAGCATCCACTCCAAGAAAAGTGTTTGCAGCGCCCTGCCTTGCCGTGCAGAAAGCAAGGTTCTGACCCAGTTGTCCGAGCATGCCGACGGCATGAGCGATGCCATTGACGCGTTGCAGAATGCGCTGGATGACGAAGTCCACTACGAGACCTGTGGCGAAAAGGCAAATTATGTTTGCGAGAACGTGATTCCCGCTATGGAAACGCTGCGTACTGAGGCAGATGCAGCCGAAGTACTGTGCGATGCGGATTACTGGCCTTTGCCCAGTTACAGTGATATGCTGTTCTACGAAAAATAAGTTTTGCAGCAAAAAGCCGCAGCCTGTTCATCCGGCTGCGGCTTTCTCTTTTTTATAAATTCCCGTTCGGGTTATGCGCCAAGCTCTGCCATGGCTTCTCGTGTGGAGTCCGCGGAAAACAAAAATTTACCGCCAGTGTAAACCTCCACATGACCATTCACATTGCGAAAATCATACTCCATCATCGTAAAAGCCTCCTTACCTACCATGTTTTACAATTCATAGTATACAGAAGACTTAGTACTATAATCAGGACTATTAGCTTGCGCTGTTCTCTTTCACAGGCTCTGTTTTCTTTTTCGGCACGGGCGGCTTTGTATCGCCAGTGCAAACATGTTTCATTAAGTATTCAATGATTGCCTGACGGCGTACGATACCAATAAAAATATTTCTGTCATCCACAACGGGTACAAAGTTCTGGCTGCTGGCCGCTTCCAAAAGCTGCTCCATTGTAGTCGTTACGCGAACCGCTTTATAATCCCGCTTATGCGGGAAATGGGAAATCGGCACGGTTTCTGCCTGATCCATATCCAGATCATGCATATTTTTGATCCCCCACAGAATATCACCTTCCGTCAGGGTACCCTTGTACTCACCATTACGGCTCAATACCGGAATTGATGCATAGCGATTGTTCTCCCATTTCTCCAATGTTTGGCGCAGGGTAAAATCATCGTATACATACATGAGATCCTGCTTAGGCGAGAGAAAGAACAGTATGTTCATGTTGCTCCTCCATCCATATACAGCGTACCTTTCGCACAAGTACACTTTTTAATCTGTTACATTGTAAGGGTGGGCACTGCAAAATATTCTCAATGCCCTCTCATTGTTTCTATTATATCATTTCTCTATGAAACATTCATGACGTTTTTGCAAAAAGAGCAGAAATTCACCTTCCCTTTTCCTATACACTTCGCCAATGTAACGTGCGCCTGTTTCAAAATGCAACGGTTTTAAAACCGTTTTTTATTCTGATATACTGGATTTCACTGAATAAAGTGAATTTGAACTATACATCGGCAAAAGAAAAGTGTATAATAATATGGACCATATATAATCTTTTGCATAAATGCAGGATTTTGGCCGTCCCAATCGTTGGGAACCGCCTTTGCAGGTATTCTGCCACCGCAGAATACCCACATCTTCCCTATTGGCGAAGGTATCGCTTTTCAGACTGCCGCATCTGCCCTCTGATCAGCGAGTGAGAAAACCGTAAAGGAGCGAGACGAACTATGATTACAACGTATTTCCCTCTGGGCAAAGTAAGCTTCTCCAGCGAGTATTTTTCTGCGTTGGTTGGCGAAGCCGCAAAGAACTGCTTTGGTGTTGCAGGTATGTCCACCGGCAGTGTGAAAGATTCTGTTATGACGCTTGTTCTGGGCGATGATTTTCCGGAAAAAGGCGTTCAGGTTACTGCACATGACAATATGCTGTACATTACTTTGCATATTGCTGTCAGCTACGGTGTAAACGTATCCAGCGCTGCACAAAGTATCAGCCACCGTGTACGCGATGAGGTTGAGCAGGCTACCGGCCTGAAAGTTGCGCGTGTAGAAGTCTGCGTGGACGACATCATCGAATAAACGAACTATTCAAAGATAACTGCCCTAGCGGGCCCGAGGTGTAAACAAACTATGATTACTGGCAAAATCCTGCGCGACGCCATTATCTCCGGCGCCAACAACATCAATAACCAGCGCTCTCGTGTTGACGAGCTGAACGTTTTCCCTGTGCCGGACGGCGACACCGGTACGAACATGGGCATGACCGTCGGTGCAGCCAGCCGAGAGTTGGCTGCTTTGGACGACGACTGCACCGTAGGTGAAGCTGCTAAGACTGCTGCAAGTGCAATGCTGCGCGGCGCGCGCGGCAACTCTGGTGTTATCACCAGCCTGCTGTTCCGCGGCTTCTCCAAGGCACTGAAGGACAAGACCGAGGCTTCTGCCGATGACCTGCGTGATGCTCTGGCAAAGGGTGTCGAGGGCGCATACAAGGCTGTTATGAAGCCCACCGAAGGTACCATCCTGACCGTTGCACGTCTGGCAAGCGAAGCTGCCAGCGCAAGCGAGCTGACCGACGAGGTCGAGTTGTGGGATTTGGTCATCACCGAAGGTCAGAAAGCTCTGGAAGCCACCCCTGAACTACTGCCCGTCCTGAAAAAGGCCGGCGTTGTAGACGCTGGTGGTCAGGGGCTGATGGTCATTTTTGAAGGTATGCAGCAGGTCTTCCACGGTGAAGCTGTGATCGAGAGCCTGGAGAACACCGGTTCCAAGGCAAAGCTGTCCACTGAAAATGCAGGCAAGGGTGTTTACACCGATGACCTGATGAAGGTTGAGGACATCCAGAACGGTTACTGCACCCAGTTCCTGGTCAACAAAAACGAGAATGCTAGTGCTGCTAAGCTGCGTGCTTTCGCGGAGTCTAACGGTGACAGCGTTGTTTGCATTGAGGACGACGATGTCATTAACCTGCACGTTCACACCGCTGACCCTGGCATGATTGTCTCCGAGGCTCTGAAGCACGGTTACCTGACCAACTTCAAGATCGAGAATATGCATGAACAGTTCTTAGCTCGCCAGAAGCAGGGCAAGGGTCTGGAAAAGCAGGCTGAGGCCGAGCAGCAGCGCAAGGATGAAGTCGCAAGCGAGTTCATCTATGCAGCGGTCGATCCCACCCGTGACTATGGCTTTGTTGCTGTTGCTGCTGGTGAAGGTTTGAAAGCTGTCTTCACAGATCTGGCTGTTGACGCTGTGGTTTCCGGCGGTCAAACTATGAACCCCGCTACCGAGGACATTCTGGCTGCTGTCCAGAGCGTACCCGCTAAGACTGTTTTCGTTCTGCCCAACAACAAGAACATCATCATGGCTGCTGAGCAAGCTGTGAAGCTGGCTGACCGCAAGGTCATCGTCCTGCCAACCCGTACTGTACCCATGGGCATCAGCGCAATGTTGAGCTTCGATCCTTCCGCAAGTGTGAACGACAACGCAGTTGCTATGATGCAGGCTGCTGACGGCGTTTCCACCGGTCTGATCACCTATGCTGCCCGCGACAGTGAGTTCGATGGCAAGCGCATCCGCAAGGGTGAGATCATGGCTCTGGAAAATGGCAAGATTGTGAACGTTGGTTCTGACATTGCCAAGACCACTTATCGTCTGGCTCGCAATATGTGCAAGAAGGACTCCAGCTTTGTGACTGTGATTTCCGGCTGCGACGTAAGCGATGAAGAGGCAGAGCGCACCACCAACCTGGTTCGTTCCAAGTGCCCCGGCAACGTGGAAGTCAGCCACATCCGTGGTGGTCAGCCCGTTTACTACTATATGATCAGCGTCGAGTAATTTCGGAAAAAGACAAATCCAGCCGCCCAAAGCAATTGCTTGGGCGGCTGTTTTGTCAAAAAGAATTCGTTTTATTTACGTTTTGTATTTTATCATTAAAATATTGCAAAAGGAGGCTGTTTCCATGTCGGAAAGCCATTTGATCCTGCGGGACGACACCCCCGTGCGCTATCTAAAGGGGGTCGGCCCCAAAATTTCAGAGCGCTTTGCAAAACTGGATATTTACACGCTGGCAGATCTTTTGTGTCACTATCCTCGTCGCTATCGGGACTTTACTCAGCCTTACGCCATCGCACAAGCCCCCTTTAACACCGAGTGTGTCATTCGTGCTACCATTGTAGCAAAGCAAGGTGCAAGGCGCATCACTGGTGGTCGCAGTTTGGTACGCGCTACGGCAACCGATGACAATGCAGTTCTGGAAATTAGCTGGTTCAACAACCCTTATGTCATCGACAAGCTGGAAATCGGCGAGGAATATTATTTTGAAGGTGTCTCATCTGGTAATCTGCTGCGGCGGCAGATGGTGAATCCGGTTGTACGCACCGCGTTGCAGGTACAATGTGCACCTCTTTTGCCGGTTTATCCGCAGACAGAGGGGCTTTCCAGTTTACAGATTTCCAAATGTATTGCACAACTGCTGGATCACGCCGAACTTTTGCCGGAACCGTTACCTGCAGAGATGCTAAAAAAATACCGTCTGCCCCGGAAAGCAGAAGCTGTGCGTGCCATTCATCAGCCACACAGTGCAGAGGAAGCATATGCCGCACGCCGCCGACTGATTTATGAGGAACTGCTTATTTTACAGCTTGGCATTGCCCGCATGAAGGAACGCAACGTGGCTGCTGCCGGTGCGCCAATGTGTTTGATTGATCCAGAACCTTTCCTGCGCAGCTTGCCCTTTGCGCCTACTGGGGCACAGCGCCGGGCTTCCGAAGAAATTCTGAAAGATCTGTCTGGCCCGCACCCAATGAATCGTCTGTTGCAAGGCGATGTAGGCAGTGGTAAAACGCTGGTAGCGGCCATTTCGATCTGGGCTGCCATCCAGAACGGCTATCAGGCAGCTCTAATGGCTCCTACCGAGATTCTCGCCATCCAGCACGCTAACGGTCTCGCAAAGATGCTGGAGCCCTTTGGCATTCGTGTAGCGCTTTTAACAGGCGGCTTGCGCGCTGCGGAAAAGCGCACAACTCTTGCTGCCATTGCATCCGGAGAGGCAGATTTGGTCGTCGGTACCCATGCTTTACTCAGCCAAGGTGTTATGTTCCATCGACTGGGTCTGGCTGTCATTGACGAACAGCACCGTTTCGGTGTACGTCAGCGTGCTGTGCTGAATGAAAAAGCGCAGCAGCCTCATGTATTGGTAATGAGTGCAACGCCCATTCCACGCACACTGGGTTTATTGCTGTATGGTGATTTGGATATTTCTGTTTTGGACGAACTGCCGCCCGGACGCACCCCGGTAAAAACACGCTTTCTGAAGGGCGAACGTCGTGCTGATTTATATGGTTTTCTAGACAAAGAAATCGATGCGGGACATCAAATCTATATTGTCTGCCCTGCGATTGAAGACAATCCTACACAGGATCTGAATGCTGTCAAATCCTATTACGAGGACACTGCAAAAGCACTACTACCCCACCGCCGTTTGGGTTTGATGCACGGCAAACTAAAGCCCAAAGAAAAAACGGCTGTGATGGATGACTTCAAAGAAGGCAATCTGGACGTATTGGTATCCACCACCGTCATTGAAGTCGGTGTGGACGTACCGAATGCCACTGTCATGGTGATTGAAAACGCTGAGCGATACGGTCTTTCCGCATTGCACCAGCTGCGCGGGCGTGTGGGGCGTGGTGCAGCGGAAAGCTGGTGTTTTCTGGTCAGTGACCACAACAGCGAACAAGTACAGGAGCGTCTGCATTTTCTATGTAACACGCCCAATGGTTTCGATGTAGCAGAATACGACCTAAAAAACCGTGGTCCCGGCGATTTCTTCGGCAGCCGACAGCACGGGTTACCCGATCTGAAAATCGCTGATTTGATGACGGATAGTCGCACGCTAAAAGCTGCACAAAAGGAGGCTTCTGCAATTCTTGCAACCGACCCTGCTTTGCAGCGTCCGGAACATCAAATTCTGGCAGCTTTGGTAGAACAAATGTTCCGCCGCGCCGGCGCATTGAATTAAATACGCCGATCTGTTTTCCACACGAAAAGAATATTTGGTGGAATCTCGAAGCATCCAAAAGAAACGAGCCGATGTGTCAACACAACACATCAGCTCGTTTCTATCTATTTAACGATTTGTGATTAGTCCTTTAGAGGAACTACATCCAAAAAGACACATCGCGCTTTGGGGGAAACCGTAATATCCCGGTGGTACCGTCCAAACAACCACTGCTGATAGGTCACCGTCTTCAACAGATAATCAAAATAGTCGTTCAGCTGACTCAAATCCTCCTCATGAACATGGGCAAAATCCATCAGGCGTGCCGGAGCATCATGTGTCAGAATGTAATCCACCCGGTTTTCTTCAGCCTCCAACAGTTGGGTGCAGGTGTCCATCTCTTCCTGTGTGGGCATCTCCTGCGGCCACCAATTTTCCCCTTCTACACGATCATAACGGTCATGACTCTGACCACCACCGAAGCACAGCAGTTTTTTGCCTTCGATTGTTAAAATCTGCCCACGCTGCACATAATATAAATTGCCCCCTAAATGTCTTGCCTTGCCGCCGAAAAGCTCTGTTTCGGGGAAATGTGCCAACTTTTCAAAATTTTCATGGCAGCCATCCAGAAACAAAATTTTATAACGGCGTTTGCTCAGCCAGCGAATCTGCGCCATTTCCTGCGGGGTACACTCCCACAAAAAGCCAAAATCGCCCAACACAATAACCGTATCTTTTTTACCCAACCAAAACAGTTTACCCTTTTTGAAGCGGCACAAATCACCGTGGGTATCACCGGTGACATAAATCATAGACGTATCCTCCCCGGACCATAATATTTCCCAAATATAAAATTGTCCGGGCGGCTTTTCCAAAGAGTTCAGCTATGCTATAATAAATATATTATCGGGAATTGCTTTCCGGAATTGAACGAGTAAACGGGGTTTCGGCCCCCTGATGCATATTCTATCTTGTTTTGAGGGAAATGTCCACATGAAACGATTTTTTTCGATTGTTCTTGCGGTTTTACTGACCGCAGTTTGCGCTGTTCCTGCTTTTGCAGTCGGCTATGACCCCAGCACCACATATAACGTACAGGCAGAATCTGCCTATGTGGTGAATACCGACACCAATGTGATCATCTATGAAAAGAATAGTGAGGCTCAAGTCAAAGCGGGCGGTTTGACTAAGCTGATGACTGCTGCGTTGATTTTAACCCATTATGAAGATGCACTGGATACAACGCCGATTCTAATGACGAGCGCTGTATCAGATTATGTTTACAAAACTACTTCTGCGGACGTACGCGCCGGCGAAACTTACACATTGCGAGAAATGCTGTATGCAATGCTCTTGCCCAATGGCAATGATGCTGCACAGGGTACCGCCTATGTACTATCCGGTAATGACTTGAGCGGCTGGTACAGCCAGATGAACGCATTGTCCCGCAAAATCGGTGCCCGTGACAGTGTCTGGACCGATGCGTGCGGCATTGATGACGGCAACCTGACCACTGCAAAGGATATGTATTTGATTCTGCGCTACCTGATGGATTTCGACGCATTTGTGGAAATTGCAGGTTCCTACCAGTTCCAAATGCCTGCCAATACGAAACATGCCAACCCTTTCTATATCACGAACACCAATAAAATGCTGACTAAGGGGCAATCTCCTCAGTACTATCGCAAGGCTATGATGGGCGGTAAAACCGATGTTTCGGGTGCTTATCCTGACAAAGGCGTCACTACCCAAAGCATGGTTTCCTGGGCAAATCAGGATGGCTCTACCTATATTTTCAGCGTGATGAACAGCCCTTACACCTGTGATGATTATGGGTACAGCACCCTGCGCCCTGCTTTGTATGAAACCGGTAAGCTGATGGACTGGGTCTTTGACAACTTTGCCATTCAGGCTGCACTGGACCCGGCACTGCCGATCTGTGAGGTCAAGGTTGGCTATTCCAGCGAAACCGACAGCTTGAAACTGTACCCTGCGGATGATTTGAAAACCATCTTGCCTTCCGACAGCGATTCCACGGTAACGCAAAAAGTATTCCACTTACCGGAATCCGCCTATGCACCCATTCAACAGGGCGATGTAGTCGGCACGGTCACTTTGATGCTGGCAGGTGAACCCATTGGTACTGTTGAGCTTTTGGCTGGTCAGGATGTACACCGCAATGCAATTCTGTACACCATTGCCAAGCTGGAAGAATTTCTCACTGGCACCTATTTCAAAGTTGTGCTGGTGCTCAGCCTGATTTGCCTTGTCGTGTATCTGATCTTCTTTATGAAGAATGCCTACGAGAAAAAGAAATCCAATCGTGTCTACCGCCATTGATTGTAACCTACACGATAGGATCCATCTAAGATACTAAAAGCAGCCACAGAGCCATTGGGCTTTGTGGCTGCTTTTATTTGCCCGGATGGATTTTTTCACGATTGATAGACATTTTCGTTTGTCCATGCTATACTCAGCTCATCCAATAAGGACTTAAAAGGGCGTGTGCTCTTATGAAAAAATTGTTCTCATTCGTAGTCGCATTCGTTCTGGTATTTGCATTGGTTGGCTGTGGCAGTTCTGCGGTTCTGGACGCAGACCATGCGATAGCAAAATTGGAAGATCATCTGGTCGCCTCAAATTCGATTCAGGATGGGCTGCAGCTGGAAGACGGGCAGCAGATGGAATGGGATAAAGAATCCATCATGGAAACGGAAATCGAGGAAAACGACTGCTATGTGGTAACGTTATGCTTTGCCAGTGTCTCCGAATTCGCAGAGAATGGTGATATAGTGGACGGCAGACGATTTGCCTCCTTTGCTGTATCAAAAAGGATGGCCAGTATTTTTATAAGGATAATCCTGCCGCAAATGTTGCTGCGTATGTGTGGGAAGCTATATAAATCTACTTTTCTCTGATGCAATTTGTAATCGCACTGTACAAAGCATATATAAAAAAAGACGTATCGGAAACCGATACGTCTTTTTTTATTAGTAACTTCTCGTCTGTAAAAGCACTTTGTATTCAGCGATTATTTCCTTATACCTGCGGTAAAATGCCATACAGTACTTTCTTTCAGTGGCTGGCGGCATCTACCGATCCGTTCATACGAATGCAAACGATTTCAACAAAACAAAAAGCCCGCCATGCTTTCGCACAGCGGGCTGAGAATCTTAGATTCCGTTAGCAGGGAAACTGAATTACTTCAGCTCAACCTTAGCGCCAACCTCTTCCAGCTTCTTCTTCATTTCCTCAGCGTCAGCCTTGGAAGCGCCTTCCTTGACAGCCTTGGGAGCGTTGTCAACGATCTCCTTGGACTCCTTCAGGCCCAGGCCGGTGATCTCCTTCAGGACCTTGATGACCTGCATCTTGCTTGCGCCAACGTCAGCCAGGATGACGTCGAACTCGGTCTTCTCTTCCTCAGCGGGAGCAGCTGCAGCAGCAGCAGCGGGAGCAGCAGCAACAGCGGAAACGCCGAACTCTTCGCAGTAGGTGTCGATCAGTTCCTTCAGTTCCAGAACGGACAGTTCCTTGACAGCATCAATGATGCCAGTGATCTTCTCAGAAGCCATGGTAGTTACCTCCATTTAATCAATATTATTGGTTGTGAGTAGAAATTTTGTTTGTGTAGTTTACGCAGCTTTTAACAAGCGATTAGGCAGCAGCCTCGTCCTGCTTGTCTGCGTAAGCCTGCATAGCAACTGCCAGGCCGGACAGAGTGCTGGTAAGAGCACCTGCGAACATGGACAGCATGCCTTCGCGGTTGGGCAGCTTTGCGATTGCATTGATCTCTGCTGCGTTCATGACCTGACCCTCAACGAAGCCACCCTTCAGGGTAAACTTCTTGGACTTGTCAGCCTCAGCAAACTTGTTCAGGATGTTAGCTGCGATGGTAGCGTCCTCCTTGGAGAAAGCCACAGCAGTGTCACCCTTGAAAGTTTCAGCCAGAGATTCAAAAGCAGTATCCTTAACAGCCAGACGCAGCATGGTGTTCTTGATAACCATGTACTCAACGCCTGCCTCACGCAGCTCCTTACGCAGCTTGGTGTCAGCTGCAACGTCGATGCCGCCGTAAGCAACGACAACACCTGCGACGGAACCTTCGAACTTCTCCTTCAGGCTTGCAACGTAAGCCTGCTTTTCAGAAAGGATCTTTGCACTGGGCATTTGGTTTCACCTCGTTTCCTCATTATCTCTATAATCCTGTAAACAAAAAACCTCTTTCCCGCACTGAGACGAGAAAGAGGCGCAATACAATCATCGTATCGTGCGTTTCTCGGCAGGCGGCGATTGGCCTTATGCTATTACAGCACCTGCTGTCTTAAAAACAGCATAACTATTTTATCGCACGAACGCGATTTTGTCAATAGTTTTTTATCAAATAATCGATAAAAAGAGATTAGACACCGTACTTCAGGGTATTGACGCGAACGCCAGGGCCCATGGTGCTTGCCAGGGTAGCGCTCTTGAAGTACTGGCCCTTAGCAGCGGCGGGCTTTGCCTTGCCGATTGCTTCCAGAACAGTGTTCACGTTGTCGAACAGCTTCTCAGCACCGAAAGATGCCTTGCCGACGGGAACGTGGATGATGTTCTGCTTATCCAGGCGGTACTCGATCTTACCAGCCTTAGCTTCGGTAACTGCCTTGCCCAGGTCGGGGGTAACAGTACCAGCCTTGGGGTTGGGCATCATGCCGCGGGGGCCCAGGACCTTACCCAGACGGCCAGCCTTCCCCATCATGTCGGGGGTAGTGACGACAACGTCGAAGTCCATAAAGCCGCCAGCGATCTTTGCAATCAGCTCTTCGTCGCCAACGATCTCAGCGCCTGCAGCGGTAGCAGCCTCAGCAGCTGCGCCCTTTGCGATAGCGCAAACGCGGACGTTCTTACCAGTGCCGTTGGGCAGAACAACTGCACCACGGACCTGCTGGTCAGCGTGACGGCCGTCAACGCCCAGACGAACGTGCAGCTCGATGGTCTCATCGAACTTAGCGCTTGCGGACTTGCAGCACAGATCCAGAGCCTCGTTCAGCTCGTAGCTCTTAGTAAAGTCGATCAGCTTTGCAGCCTCAACGTATTTCTTACCGTGTTTCATTCTTAATCCTCCTAGGTGGTCTTGCGGGCTATCAAACAGCCCTCCCACATTCATTCATCAGTCGACGACGGTGACGCCCATGCTGCGGCAGGTGCCTGCAACCATGCTGCAAGCAGCTTCCAGAGAAGCAGCGTTCAGGTCGGGCATCTTGGTCTTAGCGATCTCCTCAACCTGAGCCTTGGTCAGAGAAGCGACCTTGTCCTTGTTGGGGACACCGGAACCACTCTTCAGGCCTGCTGCCTTCTTGATCAGGACAGCTGCGGGGGGAGTCTTGGTGATGAAGCTGAAGGAGCGGTCAGCGTAAACGGTAATCACGACGGGGATAACGTAGCCCATCTGATTCTTGGTACGCTCGTTGAACTCCTTGGTGAAGGACATAATGTTAACGCCGTGCTGGCCCAGAGCGGGACCAACCGGGGGTGCCGGAGTTGCCTTGCCGGCTTCGATCTGCAGCTTAATATAGCCAGTTACTTTTTGTGCCATTTTGCACACCTCCAAAAAATCTGTGGTTAGTAGCAGCCTGCCGTTTGCAGGCCTCCCACGAGCGCACGACCACCGCGCACTCTATAAGAACGGCAAATGCCGTCTTACCGGAATAAAATGCCGCTTTACAGCAGCTCGACCTGTCCGAGTTCGACTTCGGCAGGGGTCTCGCGGCCAAACATATTGACAGTGAGGCGCACCTTGAAAGCAGTGGTGTCGATTTCCTCCACCTTGCCCATGAAGCCTTCCATCGGGCCGGACGTGATCTGTACGCTGTCGCCAACCTGGAAATCCACAGCCAGCGGGGTCTGCGTGCTCACGCCCAGTTTTTCTACTTCCTCATTGCTCAGGGGAACCGGTTTGGAAGCAGGGCCCACGAAGCCAGTACAGCCACGCGTGTTGCGGACAATGTACCAAGTCTCGTCGGTCATGACCATCTTGATCAGGACGTAACCGGGGAACAGCTTGTGCTCAACCAGCTTTTCCTGACCATCCTTGATCTCGGGGACCATTTCGGTCGGTACCTTAATGTCGCAGATCATGTCCTGCAGGCGGCGGTTCTCCACCATGGTCTGCAAGTCCTGTGCGACTTTGTTCTCATAACCGGAATAGGTATGAACAACGTACCACAAGGCTTCCATAGTTTGATCTTCCATAGTAAAACCTCCGTTTACAGGGCGATCAGACACCAATGATCAAGCCCATAATGCCGCCAAAGATGGCATCCAGGGCGATCATGACGACTGCCGCAATCGCAACGACTGCCAATACAACGATCGTATTGGTCTTCGTTTCCTTCTTGCTGGGCCATGAGACCTTCTTCAGCTCGCTCTTCGTATCACGGAAGAACTTGCCGATGCGGGCAAAGAAGCCCTTTACCTTAGACATGAAGCCAGGCTTTTTTTCGGTTTTGTCTGCCATGTTATACGGCCGCCTTTCTTCTCTTCTTAATTACTTAGTTTCGCGGTGCAGCGTGTGCTTGCGGCAGAAACGGCAGTACTTGTTCATTTCCAGACGATCAGGGCAGTTCTTCTTGTTCTTGGTCGTGTTGTAGTTGCGCTGCTTGCACTCAGTGCATGCCAGAGTGATCTTAACGGTCATAGTGTGACACCTCCATTTTAACGGTTGTAATTGAACCTCCCTCGGCGTTGCGGGCAAACCCACTTCCTCAAAAAATGGGCACAAAAAAAGAACCCCGCAAAAGAGGTGTTACCATAATACCATTCTACAGCCCACTAGTCAAGCATAAACGCGCAAGTTCTTTGAAATTTTTATCAAGACGGCGCACTTTATTTTCTTTTTTGCCGCAATATGCAATTTCTGAAATGCCGTCTGCGCTTGCTCACTACGGGAAACTGGCGGCGAAACATACGATACAGTAGAAACCCGCACATTTTTGTGGTATGCTTATAATAATTATGGAGTAAAACCGGTAGACTTTCTGCCGGTTGCAGATAGGAGTCTGATGATGATGGCACAAAAAACACTTGCCGCTGCGCTTCTGTTCGGCGGTCTTTCCAGTGAGCACGAGGTCAGCCGTGTATCCGCCGGCACTTTTGCAGACAATATGTCCGCGGAACGCTATACCCTTTATAAAGTAGGCATCACGAAGGAGGGTCGCTGGCTGCTCACCAACGCCGATGCGAAGCAAATGGCAGACGGCAGCTGGGAATCCTTGCCTGACAACCGCCCTTGCTTGATCAGCCCGGATCGCCAGACACACGGTCTTTTGGTGTTCCAGCCAAACGGCACTGCCGAAGCCTATCGTCTGGATGTAGTTATTCCTGCGCTGCACGGTTTGTGGGGCGAAGATGGTACGGTCCAGGGGCTTTTGGAGCTGGCTGGTATTCCCTATGTAGGCTGCGGCGTTCTGGCTAGTGCAGCCTGCATGGACAAGGCTGTTGCCAACACGCTGTTTGAGGCTGCGGGCATCCCCCACTGTCCTTGGATGAGCTTCACCCGCTACGAGCTGGAAACCGATTTGGACCAGTGCTGCGAAAAGCTGGAATTCAAGCTGAACTACCCTATGTTTGTCAAACCTGCGAATGCAGGCTCCAGTGTCGGCATCAGCAAGGCTATGGACCGCTATGGTCTACGCACCGCCATTGAGCTGGCGCTGCGTGAAGACGACAAGCTTGTCTTTGAGGCTTTTGTGGATGGTCAGGAAGTGGAATGTGCTGCTTTGGGCAGCAATCCTGCTCTGGCAACTCGTCCCGGCGAGATTCTGGCAGGTGCAGAATTTTACACCTATGATGACAAATACAAGAACGGCGTGAGCCAGACTGTGATCCCCGCAAATCTGAGCGAAGAAAAGCTGGACGAAGTCCGTACACTGGCACAGAAAGCTTACACTGCTGTAGGTGGCGAGGGTTTGTCCCGCTGCGATTTCTTTGTGGAAAAGGGTACCGGTCGTGTTCTGATCAATGAGATCAATACCTTCCCCGGCTTTACTTCCATTAGTATGTATCCCAAGCTGATGGAAAGCGTGGGGCTGACCGTTCCTGAGCTGATTGATGAATTGATTCTGCTGGCTTTGGAGCGTGGTACACGCAGCGAGGCAAAGCATCATGGATAATCGTCCCATTGGCGTATTTGACAGCGGTCTGGGCGGTTTGACCGGTGTGCGAGAGCTGCGGCATTTACTGCCCGGTGAGAACATCGTGTATTTTGGTGACACAGGTCGTGTGCCTTACGGCCCCCGTGGTAAAGATACCATTGTTCAATACACCCGACAGGATGTTGCTTTTCTGCTCTCGAAAAATGTAAAGTATATTATGGCTGCCTGCGGTACTGTTTCCAGCACCTATCCACCGGAGGAAGCTGCACAACTGCCTGTGCCATTCTGTGGTGTGGTCGGTGCAACCGCACGCACTGCGGCATGGGCTACCAAAAACCGCCGGGTTGGCGTGATGGGAACCCCCGCCACCATCCGTTCCGGCAGTTACGAGATTTTGCTCAAGCAGCTGATTCCGGGCGTAGAAATCACCAAACAAGCTTGTCCCATGCTGGTACCGTTGGTGGAAAACGGTTATATTCAGGATGGAAACCCCGTTGCGATGCTGCTGTTGCAGGAATATCTGGAACCCATGCAAAAAGCCGGTGTGGACACACTGATTCTGGGCTGTACCCACTACCCTCTGCTGAAAGGCATGATTGCACAAATCATGGGCAGCGATGTAACTCTCATTGATCCCGGTAAAGTCACCGCAGAAGCCCTAAAGCGAGATCTTTCTGAAAAAGGACTTTTGGCGGACCGTGCAAACGGCGAAGCCCATTACTTTGTCAGCGATGACCCGGACGGTTTTATTTCGGTCGCAGATCTATTTTTAGGGGAATACCGCGGCGGTACCGTGGAACAGATTTCTATTGAAAAATACTAAAGGGAATAACAAAAGTGAGCGAACAAAAAAAAGAAAACTATATCATTCGAATCAAGAGCTGCATTGAGCAGGACGATGAGCCGCAGGTCGTGGAGCTGACCACAAAGGGACAATACCATGACCGCAATGGCAGCTACTATATTACCTATAAAGAAAACTCCGGTATCGGCTACGAAGGTTGTTCCGTTACCATCAAAATTGCACAGGATGGCAGCAAAGTGACGCTGATGCGATTCGGCAAAATCAATACCCAGATGCTGATTGAGCGCGGACGCCGCAACGTGTGCCACTACGAAACCGGTTTTGGTTCCATCACGATGGGCGTATCTGCTGATGAAATCATCAGCGAACTGGACAGCAAAGGCGGTCGTGTACAATTCAGCTATATCCTGGACGCTGACAGTTCCGGTCTGGTCAGTAAGAGCAAGCTGGATATTTCTGTTGCCCATATCAACTGAGATTTCTGCTTGAAAAGCCCTTGCGCAAATCACGGATTACCGTTATTATAAAGAATAGTCTGCTACGGCAGGCTGTATCATTTTTCGTTAAACCTCGGCAGCGCGCCACCTGACGCGTTTTTGCCGGATAAGGAGTGTAAATATGAGCAATTACAACCCCCGTCAGTCCGCTATGGACCAGGCACGCGATCTACTGACCCGTGCTGCCAGTACTGCTATGGAAGCAGGCGATCTGCCTGCTGCCGAGCTGCCCGCATTTATCGTGGAGATTCCTTCCGACACCAAGAATGGCGACATTGCTTCTAACATCGCAATGGCTGGCGCTCGTACTTGGCACAAGGCTCCTCGCGTGATTGCTGACGCAATCGTGCAGCACCTTCCCACTCTCGAAGGATCTTGCTTCTCGAAAGTCGAAGTTGCAGGTCCCGGCTTCATTAACCTGTTCCTGGCACCCAGCTTTTTTGCCGGTGTTGTGGTAAATGCCTGCTCTGATGCGGACTACGGCCGTACCGATTTCGGTAAAGGTCAGAAGGTAAACGTGGAATTTGTTTCCGCAAACCCCACCGGCCCCATGCACATGGGCAACGCACGCGGCGGCGCTCTGGGCGACTGCCTGGCTGCTGTTCTGGACTGGGCTGGTTATGATGTGACTCGTGAGTTCTATGTCAACGATGCAGGCAACCAGATTCAAAAGTTTGGTAAGAGCTTGGCTGTGCGTTATCTGCAACACTTCACCAGCGAAGAAACTTATCCCCTGCCCGCTGAGTGCTATCAGGGCGGCGACATCAAGGTTCTGGCAGACGAATTCATTAAACTGGAAGGCGACAAGTATCTGGCATCCTGCCAGGCTGTTTCTGCAACTCTGACCGACGAGCTGCTGGAAAGCGACGCTTTCTCTGCACTGAAGGACGCACTGGTTGCTTACGCTCTGCCCAAGAATATTGCTGCACTGAAGCGTGATCTGGGCAAGTACCGCATCGACTATGATGTGTGGTTCCACGAGAGCGAGTTGCATAACAGCGGCATGGTTCAGGAGGCTATCGACAAGCTGCTGGCTACCGGTGCTTGCTACAAGGCTGAGGACGGTGCCGTCATGTACCGCAGCGCACAGTACAGCTCCAAGTACGGTGTCGCCAACAAGCGTAAGACCGACGATGGCAGCGAAGAAGAAGCCAAGGATGAAGTTCTGGTTCGTGCAAACGGTATCCCCACTTACTTCGCCGCTGATATCGCTTACCACTACAACAAGTTGGCTACCCGCGGCTTTGACAAGTGCATCGACGTTTGGGGTGCAGACCACCACGGTCACGTTGCCCGTATGAAGGGCGCTATGGACGCAATCGGTCTGGACGGCAGCAAGCTGGATGTTGTTCTGATGCAGCTGGTCAACCTGATGCGTGACGGTCAGCCTGTCCGTATGAGCAAGCGCACCGGCAACGCAATCACTCTGACCGATCTGCTGGAGGAAGTGCCTATCGACAGCGCACGTTTCCTGTTCAATATGCATGATGCTGGCAGCGGTATTGACTTTGATCTGGGGCAGGCTGTTCGCGAGGACAACGAAAACCCGGTCTACTACGTCCAGTATGCACACGCTCGTATCTGCTCCATCCTGCGCAAGCTGGAGAGCGAGGGCGTAACCTTCATCGGTGCAGACAAAGTCGACGCTACCCTGCTGACTGATCCTGCTGAAATGGATCTGATCCGTATGCTGATGAACTTCCCCACCGAAATCATCATGGCTGCTGAGAAGTATGATCCCAGCCGCATCAATCGTTTCGTCATTGATTTGGCTAGTGCATTCCACCGCTTCTACAACAACTGCCGCATTCAGGGGGCTGACCCTGCTCTGCAGCAGGCACGTCTGGCTCTGTGCTTGGCTGTGCGTGCGGTTATTCGCAATGTGCTGACTATGTTCAAGATCAACGTCCCCGAAACGATGTAATTTCTTTTTCAGATAAAACAACCAAAAGCGCTCTGCCTTTTTTACTTAGGCAGAGCGCTTTTGGTTTCTTATCTTTCTCTATCTTCACTATACGGTATAGCCGCCCTTTCAGCCGCATACCATATAGTAACTACAGCATTTTTTGCCCAAAAAACGACAAAAAAGAGGTGAACCGCTTTCTTTTTCCGCAGCCCACTTTTATTATTATACTGCGCTTACCATTCAGTTTCAATAGTCCATGAAAGAAACAGCAAAAGTGCATAATTCTCAAAGAGAACTCCGTACATTCTGCGAATAGAAAACGACCTGTCTATGTGGTATTATAATGCCAACAAAAGAGAACATCTTAAAGAGATGGGAAGGCTGAATAAGCCAGAAAGACCAATACAAGGTCGAATGAAAGGAGCGTAGATCCGATGGCAATTGAACCCGCACAGTTTGGACAGGCTGTCGGGACTCGCTGATCGATTACAAACGACACTTATTTTGAAAGGGTATGAACCCCGACTGGAATAGATAGCAAGTGCATTTCGGTTGTAACGCAGTGAGGGACGGAATGAAGCCCGACAGGCCTGTCACGTAAGTTCGCAAGAGCTGAAAAGCAGATGATGATAGATTTGGAAGGAGTCGATGTCTTTATGAAAAGATTTTTCGCTCGTCCGATATCCATCTACTGAAAAAGGAGAACTCCAATGTACTAGTTTAGTATCGCGAAAGCGAAAGCCTGATATTACATCGGCTAGTATGCATATAAGATAAGGACGTGAGGGACCATGAAAATGGTAGATTGTCCGCCTAACACGTTAGTGTAGCGAGGTAATTCCCATGTTCTAGTTGATTTGAGCAACCCCGATCCCCTAAGGAGAATATTGTGGTTAGATAAGGAGTGGTTATCTTGATTCAAAGATTTTTCGCTCGTCCGATCTCCACTAATTAAAAAAGGAGCAGTCCAATGTACTAGTTAGAATTTGTCGGAACCTGAATCACATCGGTTAACATGTTTACAAAAGAAGGACACGAAAAGCCCATGCATATGGAAAACAGTCCGCATGACACCGTAATGTAGAGAGGTTAAGTCCCATGTTCTAGCATCATTGAGCACCCCGAATCTCCGAACCAAAGGTTGTTGAGTCTATGAAAGATACGAAACAGTCCGAAAAATAGGTTATAAAGGGTATGAGGCTATGACTCCAAAGAAGTAATTAGGGCAACTCCCGGGTGACGATCCGGGGGTTGCCTTTTTATTGCAATATTCTCTACCCCTTCCGGTATGTGATTCTTCCGGGAGGATTTTTCTTTTTATACGAGTTCATGCAACACAGCATATAACAAAATCGAATCCTCTTTTCATACGTTCACGCAAGCTATCGTCTTTTTCTCTTAGAAACGCTGCTTTCAAAGGCATTGGACCATATCTTTTTGCTGTACATTATGGTATAATATTTACTTGTATTGGTTTGCCCTTGCGGGCAGGCTGGCAAATTTCAGGCAGCCGTTCCATTCGCGGCGCCGCTTTGAAAGGAAAGATATCCATGGAAAAGAAAAAATTCTACATCACGACCCCGATTTATTATCCCAGTGATAAACTGCACATCGGCCACAGCTACACCACTGTCGCTTGTGATGCTCTGGCACGCTACAAGCGTATGCAGGGCTACGATGTTATGTTCCTGACCGGTACCGACGAGCACGGCCAGAAAATTCAGGACAAGGCTGCTGATAAGGGCGTGACTCCCAAGGAGTATGTGGACGAGATCGTTGCCGGCGTAAAAGAATTATGGAAGAAGATGGACGTCAGCTATGACCGCTTCATCCGTACCACCGACGAATACCATGTCCAGGCTGTACAGAACATCTTCACCCAGCTGTATGAGCAGGGCGATATCTACAAGAGCACCTACAAGGGTATGTACTGCAAGCCTTGTGAAAGCTTCTGGACCGAAGCTCAGCTGGTTGATGGCAAGTGCCCCGACTGTGGCGGCCCCGTTTACGAGGCAGAGGAAGAAGCATATTTCTTCCGTACCAGCAAGTATGCTGACCGTATCCTGCAGTGGTACGAGGAGCACCCGGATTTCATCCAGCCCGCTACTCGCCGCAATGAGATGATTGCCTTCATCAAGCAGGGTCTGCAGGATACCTGTGTTTCCCGTACTTCTGTGTCCTGGGGCATTCAGGTTCCCTTTGATCCTAAACACACCATCTATGTCTGGATTGACGCACTAAGCAACTATATCACCGCTCTGGGCTACGGCAATGACGCTCACGACGATTTCCAGAAGTACTGGCCTGCTAACATCCACATGGTCGGTAAAGAAATCCTGCGTTTCCACACCATCATCTGGCCTGCTATGCTGATGGCTCTGGACCTGCCCCTGCCCCAGAAAGTATTCGGTCACGGCTGGCTTCTGCTCAGCGGCGGTAAGATGTCCAAGTCCAAGGGCAACGTCATCGATCCCGTCAAGCTGTGCGACCGCTATGGCGTCGACGCTGTGCGTTACTTCCTGTTGCGTGAGGTCCCCTTCGGCAACGATGGCACCTTCACCAACGAAGCACTGATCAACCGCATCAACACTGACCTAGCCAACGACATGGGTAACCTGCTGAGCCGTACCGTCGCTATGTGCGAGAAGTACTTTGGCGGCACTGTCACCGCTAACGGTCAGGCTGACACTCTGGACGACAACCTGAATGAGATGCTGGCTGCTATGCCCGGTAAGGTTGACGCTGCTATGGAAGCTTTGGACGTACCCCAGGCTCTGATTGCTATTTTTGAGGTCATCCAGCGCGCTAATAAGTACATTGACGAAACCGCCCCCTGGGTTCTGGCTAAGAGCGAAGAAAACAAGGCTCGTCTGGAAATGGTTATGTACAACCTGTGTCATGTGCTGCACACTGTCACCGTACTGATGCAGGCTTACCTGCCCAACACCGCACCCAAGATGGCCGAGCAGCTGGGTCTGTCTGCTGAGGAGCTGGATTACAACAACCTGTCTGCTGCTCCGGCACAGTACACCGTCCACAAGGGCGAAGCACTGTTCCCCCGTATCGACGTAGCAAAGGAAATCGCTTACCTGGAAGCTGAAGATGCACGCCGCAAGGCAGAAGCTGAAGCTGCCGCTGCTGCAAAAAAGGCTGCTGAGGATGCTAAGAATGCACCTGCTGAGCCTATCGAGCACGAGCCCGAAATCAGCTTTGATGATTTCTGTAAGGTTGAGCTGCTGGTTGGCGAGATCCGCAAGTGCGAAACCATGCAGGAGAGCAAGAAACTGCTGCACCTGACCGTATTCGACGGCGAGCGTGAGCGCTGCATCCTGTCCGGTATTGCAAAGTGGTACAAGCCGGAAGACCTGATTGGCAAGAAGATCGGTATTGTAGCTAACCTGGCTCCCCGCCCCATGATGAAGGGCAAGTATGTGAGCGAAGGCATGATTTTCGCTG
Organism: Faecalibacterium sp.; assembly: GCA_029264955.1. Classification (GTDB taxonomy): domain Bacteria; phylum Bacillota; class Clostridia; order Oscillospirales; family Ruminococcaceae; genus Faecalibacterium. The sequence goes on from JARHYC010000023.1 coordinate 34,982, forward strand.
CTGACACCGCTGATGGCGGCTGTGCAATCCCCTTCTATCCGGACAGCGTCGCAGCTGGCAGCCGTATTCACTAAGCTATGGGGCCGATTTTTGATACCCACGCTCATTACACTTCGGACGCTTTTGATGCCGATCGAGACGTGGTTTTATCTGGGCTGCCCGACAAGGGTATCTCCGGCATTTGCGAACAATCGACCAGCAGCGCTGACGCTGCCTTTTGTGTCGAGCTTGCTAACAAATATCCTTATATTTGGGCAGCTGTAGGTATCCACCCGGAAAGCCTTCTGCCCAAAGGCAGCTGTGATGATGCAATGCTTGCACCTACTATTACCGTCTATGGCGGCGATTGGGAGGCAGAATTGCGTGACCTGATGCCGCTGTTTGAAAATAAGCGTGTGGTTGCTGTGGGCGAATGTGGTCTGGACTATCATTGGCCTGTACCCAAAGATGCACAGCTCGCCCTGTTTGAAGCACAACTCCGGCTTGCACGAGAGCTAGATAAACCCATCATCGTGCATGACCGCGAGGCGCACGCCGAAGTCTATGCCCTCCTGCGCAAGTACAAACCGAAAGGTATCATTCACTGCTATTCCGGCAGCGCTGACGATGCTGTCTGGCTGACCCAGCAGGGTATGTATCTGGGCTTTGGTGGCGCCTGCACCTGGAAAGGTGCAAAACGCGCGCTGAAATCCATTGACGCCGTCCCTGTGGAGCAGATTTTACTGGAAACCGACTGTCCCTATATGGCGCCGGATGGTTTCCGCGGTCAGCGCTGTGATTCGTCCATGCTCACACGGGTGAGCGAAGTTATTGCCGAGCGAAAGGGTTACACACCCGACGCAATATATAAAATCACCGACGAGAATGCCCGCCGGGTGTTCCAAATTCCGTGAGGAGGAACTTATTTATGAAAGCACGTATTCCTATGCACCGCGAGTTCATCATTTCTTTCCCCGAAGGCGTAAGCCAGGAGCAGGAGGCTGAAGGCTGGGAAAAGCTGCAGGCTATTGTTGAGGACTACAAGAAGAGCCACAACGGCGGTTCGATCTATGAGCCCACTTTTATCGAGGATTGTGAGCCTGCTGTTAAGGCTCTACAGGAGACCTACAAGTTCGAGTACACCATCGAGCTGGTAAAGTAATCTGCGGATTCTGAAAAAGAACCGTAAAAAAGAGGTTCGGAACTTTTGCAAGTTCCGAACCTCTTTTTCATACATTCCTTATTTTGCAGGCTCTGTGCTGGGCTGTACACTGCTTGCAGTATCTTCACCGTTTACGCCGGCAATGATAGCATCTTCGGTGCTCTGCTCTTCCACAGGCTTCGCACTGGGCGTAGCCGTAGGTTTAACATCAGCCTTCTTGTCGCTGTTCTGCAGGCTGGTTAAATACCAGTTACCATTCGTGCTGGAGAAGATATAGTCCATATACTTCACCGGCTCATCGCTGGGGGTCGTGGTCAAATCGGTTTCGTCTGCATTGGGGATATAGCCTACTGTGACATACAGCTGACCGGAACGCTTAAACATATCCACTACACGCGGTGTGTAAGAGCTTACCATACTGGTGACAGGAATCAAATAGCACTGACGCGCATCATCAAAGATAATCGTCATGTCATCTTCACCATCAAAGCTGCGGTGCTCCATCTTAAAACTAGGGCCCAGCAGACGGGTCAAATAAGCATCTACTTCCACAGCGGGCAGCAATGCCATGTCGGTTTCCTCATCACGCGTATAAGTAGACAAGCCGTACTCCGTATCCAGAATATCATATACGGTACCCCACACAGCAGCACTGCGCAGTGTAGCATCATTCATATTTGCAATACTGTCAAAGGGCAGCGGATCAAACATGACCATGCCTTCCAAACGGTTTTCGTACAAAGTATACTCTTCGCTCTGATCAAACAGAGACACGATGCCGTCCTTCATCGTCTTGATTACGGTCCAGAGGCCGATCATAACAAAAACGCAGATCAGGACGCCCCACATCTGCCGACGACGCCGACGATGGTTGCGAGCCTGTTCTTCTTTTGAAATCGTCATTTTTTGTTCTCCTTACGCGGTATTGGGCACAATGCCCTAACTTACATACTGACAGTATATCACAGCAAATCATCCTGCGCAAACAAGTTGTTGTGGTAATTTTATGAAAACGTGATACAATAATACTTGTTTCTGTCATTTTAAATTATCGGAGGTTCCTGATATGATCCGTTTCTGCAACGACTACAGCGAAGGATGCCATCCCTCGATTTTTGAGGCTATGGCACATGCTAATATGGAAGGCAATCCTGGCTATTCGACCGACTCGCACACCGCTCACGCAAAAGAACTGATTTGCGCCGCCGCACAGTGCCCCGACGCCGACGTGCATATTATGGTAGGCGGAACCCAAACCAATACCGTAGCTCTTTCCGCTTTTCTGCGCCCTTGGGAGGCAGCGATTGCTGCTGACACCGGCCATATCTGTGTTCATGAAACCGGCGCTATTGAGGCAAGCGGTCACAAATGTATCGCCTGCCCCAATGTGGACGGCAAACTGACCCCCGATGCCATCCGCAAAGCTTATGCAGAACACAACTGTGTACATATGCCTCTGCCTGCTTTGGTCTATATCAGCCAGACCACTGAACTGGGTACCCTGTATACTTTCGATGAACTGAAGGCCCTGCGTGCGGTTTGCGATGAACTGGGTCTGATTTTCTACATTGACGGTGCACGTCTGGGCAGCGCACTGGCTACCGAGCAGATTACGCTGCCCCAGCTGGCCCAGGTTGCTGACGCTTTCTACATCGGCGGCACCAAGAACGGCGCTCTGTTTGGTGAAGCATTGGTCATCTGCAATAACCGTCTGAAAGAAGGCTTCCGTTACAATATCAAGCAGCGCGGTGCATTGCTGGCTAAAGGCTGGATGCTGGCTGTTCAGTTTGAAGTGCTGATGCAGAACGATATGCAGCTGTTTTTGGAGTTGGGCCGTCATGCCAACGAGCAGTCGGTCCGCCTGCGTGATGGCATTGCTGCACTGGGTTACACTTTCACCAACCACAGCGATTCCAACCAGCAGTTTGTGATTTTTCCGGATGCTGTCGTAGCTGCACTGGAAAATGACTTTGGCTTTGAAGCACAGTACAAGCCTGATGATACCCACACCGTTGAGCGTTTGGTCACCAGCTGGGGTACTCGTCCCGAAGATGTAGACGCATTTTTGTCTGCACTGGCTGATGTCACGGCAAGGCTGAATCAGAACGGCTAATCTTATAGGCTGTAATAGAAAACGGCGTACCTCACACGAGGTACGCCGTTTTTTAGCTTATTCCCACTTTTCCCATACTTCGGGAGCATAGCCAATGGTAGCCTGTTTTCCGTTGCGCACAATGGGCAAACGCAGAAGCTGCTGGTTTTCAAACAGTTTATCTTCTTTCTGATACTCGATCAGACACTGATACAGCGCCAACGTCTGTTTATCCTTTGCCGCCGGGTCTACCATGTTATCATAGCCGCCCACAGCACGCTTTACGTTATCAAACTCACCCCGGCTCATGGGCTTTTCCTTGATATCTACAAAGTGGAATTTTACGCCCCGCTCCTTAAACCAGCGCTGGGCTTTTTTCGTATCGAAACTTTTATTGGTACCGAAGATTTGAATATTCATACTCGGGCTCCTTTTCCTTTGATGGTTTTATCATACCACAAAATCCCAGCAGTATAAACCCTTGTGGGCTGGGCACACTATCTCCAGCAAAGGAGTGATTCAAATGCAGGCTTTTGTTGATCCGACTTTATGTATTGGCTGTACCCAATGCGCCAGTACCTGTCCGGAGGTTTTCCACATGGAGGAAAATCTCGCTTATCCGATGGAGGGTCAAATTCCGGATGCGTACAATGCACAGACTGTCCAGGCCGAGCAGGGCTGTCCTGTAGGCGCCATCTCACT
>JARHYC010000029.1 GCA_029264955.1 Faecalibacterium sp.
ACTTGATGATTTTAAACACCTGCGGCAGATAATCCGAAATCAGGATTTCTGTTTCGATGGGAATTTCTGATTTAACCATACAAAATCTCCCCGCCGCTGAAATGGTATCGCGGAACACTTTCAATTCCATATTTACGCCCCTTTCCCATGACATGGTAAAATGTATTCCGCAGCACGACCGGTTATGCAGACAGATTTCTATATCCGGAAAAGTTTCTGCCATAAAAAAAGAACGACACCGGTTTTTCCCCGGATGCCGTTCTGGATTCTTTGTATCCTTACAATCACTTAATCACTTGCCGAAAAGTCAGCTTGCTGCTATTTTATTCTACCTTTTTTACGCCAAACACCATGCGCAGAATGCCGCTGAAGAACTTGGGACTTTGAATAACGATTACCTGCATAAAAACCGCCCTTTCTATATCTGATTACTCCAGTATATCCATCCAGGGCGGAAAGTGTTACCGATCTGCGATGGTTTCTACCACCAAAAGCGCACCTTTTTGCGTTTGAATCGTGATTTTATCCAAATCCCACTCATTGCTGACGCCAACCGGATAGCTCATATCTAGCGATGCGTGCTGCAAGGGATACTTTGCACCGGTCAAAGTAATATCTTCCACCTTTCCTTCCAGCGGGAATAGTGAAATGTACTGATAGTCACTTCGCACAAAGGTACGAACTTCACTGGGCAGCACAACGCTCACGCAGCTTTTTTCGTTCATGAGTGTGGTGTGTACTCCCTGCTGTTCCAGCCAAAGCGCTGTACCAATGTTTGCCAAGGTATGTTCCATACGGGCACCGCCCAATGCGCCCAGCATCAACACCTGGTCAAACCCCTTTGCAACTGCCTGACGTGCCGCATAGTGGGTATCCGTATCGTCCTTTTCTTTGGGCAAAACCACTACACCGTCCTGATTGGGCGCTTCGGATGAATCAAAATCCCCTAGTACCAAATCCGGAATCAAGCCCAGCTTTTTGCAGTTTTTCCAGCCGGCGTCACAGGCAATTACAAAACAATGTATAAAATCTTCTGGGATACGCTGTTTTTCAGAAACAGGGCCTGCAGAAACAATGATACAGCTTTTTTTCATACTACTTCTCCTTACAAAAATGCGGCGGCAACGACTGTGCCACCGCATTTTTTTGATTTCAGAATCGATCCGGACGCTGCCAATCTTTAATGTCCTTCACTTCATCATACATCATCGCATAGCTGTCATAGCGTGTTTTGGAAATCTCGCCACGCTCCAGTGCTGCCAGAATTTCGCAGCCCTTTTCGCTTCGATGTGCGCAACCTGTGAATTTGCACTGGCCCAAATACGGGCGAAACTCTGGAAATGCAAGTTCCAGATTTTCCTTCGGGATATAGCAGGCTTTTCCGGTATCCAAGCTGGCAAAGCCGGGGGTATCCGCAATCCGTCCGCCAAAAGCCTCAAAAATGGTCACTTCACGGGTGGTATGGCGACCACGCCCCAGCTTGTGGCTGATTTCGCCAGTCTGCTGCCCCAGCTCCGGCAAAAGTGCATTCAGCAGAGTAGACTTACCAACACCAGAATTTCCGCAAAACGCACACAGCCGACCATTGATCCACGCTTTGATTTCCGCAAGGCCTGCACCGGTCTGATAATTCACATGAATAAACGGGATCGTTGACTTTGCATAGGCATCCTCCAAAAACTTAGTTTCTGCCAAATCCCCTTTGGTACAAATGATCACCGGCTGGACACCTTTATCCACTGCAATGGCACTGAGTTTATCCAGAACCAATGTGCTTGGGACAGGTTGGGTCGTGCTGGCTACCAGGAACAATACATCCAGATTGGCAATCGGCGGGCGCACAAATACATTTTTTCGCTCTGCAATCTGTGCAATGACAGTACCGCCGTTTTCGGTTTCCAGTGTTACGTTGTCGCCCGCTACCGGGGAGATTTTACGCTTACGGAAAATGCCCTTTGCTTTACATTCCAGCACCTCGCTGCCGACTTTTACATAGTAAAAGCCGCCGATGCCTTTTATAACATAACCATTCATACTCAATGCCAACGGTCTCCCACTTTGGAAATCCAGCTATTCAACTGTTCCACTGCATCCTGTACAGTAGATCCCGCATTGCTTTCGCCTCCCTCGGTTCCATCTTCCTCCCAATCTTCATCAGGATCTGGGGTCGGTTCCGGGGTAGCTGTCGGCTCCGGAGGCGGTTCCGGCCCATCGGAAATCGTGAGCGACACACGGGTGTTGATTTTCAATTCCGTACCCGGTTCATAGCCCTGCCCACAAACCAAGCCAGGCTGCATATCCGACCACGCATGGTTTGCTACACCTACGCTCAACTTATGCGAGGACAGCAAACGAACAGCTTCTTCATAAGACAAACCGTTCAAATCAGGCACTTCCGTAGTATTGGAAACCTGCGGACGGCTGACAAAAACTGTAACGGTAGAACCAGCTTCCACCTTGGTACCTGCTGCCGGTTCGGTTCCGATAACAGTACCGACTGCGACGTTGGGGTCAACACGCTCCAGCATCATAACATACAGACCTTTTTCCTTCAGCAGGGCTTCAGCGTCTGCACTAACCATGCTGGTCAGCGGCGGGATTTCTTCGTAACGCGTACCCAGCGACACATACAGCTTGACCTCCTGGCCCGTCTTAACGGTACGGCCTTCACGAGGAGACTGCTTGTAAATCATACCGGCTGCGTAATCCGGGTTATAGTTCTCTTCAAACACAAACTTGACCTGAGAAGCCAGCGGATCTTTCTGGGCTTCTTCCTTGGTCATACCCTCAAAAGAGGTGACGATAACATCCTCGTTCTGCTCGAACAGGGAGTTATTCGCATTTGTCAGAATGGTAAAGCACATGACAGCGCAGCCCACACAAAACGCCAGCGTTACGCCGAATAAAATCGGCATAAACAGGCTCTTTTTCTTCTTCGTCTTTTGTGCAGTCTTTTGACCCGCAGCTTTTTCGGTTCCATTTTTTGTTTGTTTCATAGCTTTATCCATTATCCCTGCCGGCACCTGAACCGGCATATATTTGTATTCAAAGCGAATTTCGGGATCCTCCTTAAATTTGCGGATATCCTCCAACATCGCTGCTGCAGTAGGATAACGCTGCTCCGGGTCTTTTGCCATAGCGTGCTCAGTAATCTGAATCAACGCTTCCGGCACATCTGTTGCGATTTCCGCCAGCGGGGGCGGCGCATCCGAAATCTGCTTGATTGCTACCTCAACGACACTACCCTTTTCAAAAGGCAGCTTACCGCTAAGCATTTCATACATCATGATGCCAACCGAGTAAATATCACTCTTTGCATCGGTCACATCACCCTTTGCCTGCTCTGGGCTAATATAGTGTACACTGCCCATTGCCTTGCCGCTGAGCAACTGGTTTTCTGCGCGGGAAATACGTGCGATCCCGAAGTCCATCATACGCAGGCCGCCGCTGGGCAGAAGCATGATATTCTGAGGTTTTACATCTCGATGCACCACGCCGTTTTCGTGGGCGTGCTGCAATGCCTGCAAAATCTCACTGGTGAAATGAACGGTTTCTTTCCATGTGAGCTTACCGCCGCGTTGGTCCAGATAGGTACGCAAAGTGATACCGTCCACATACTCCATCACAATATACTGGAGCTTATCGGTAACCGAAACGTCGTACACCTTAACAATGTTAGGGTGATCCAGCATAGAGATTGCTTTAGACTCATTTTTGAAGCGGCGCACCAAATCCGGATCATTCATATATTCTTCCCGCAGGACTTTTACGGCAACGGTATTGCCTGTGCGCAGATCTCTTCCTTTATATACATTGGCCATGCCACCGGAGCCAATAAGACTGTTGATCTCATAGAGTCCATCCAGCTTTGTTCCAATCAATTTATCCATTTTGCTCCTCCCTATCCGGTGCTGCCAGCAAAACCGTTACATTATCCGGACCTCCACAGGCGTTTGCCGTATCGACCAATACTTGTGCAGCCTCGAAAAACGGTTGCTCTGCCAAAATGCTTTCGATCCGTTGGATGGGAACTGCATTGGTTAACCCATCCGAACAGAGCATCAGCATTTGCTCTTTGTTTAGCTGACTGGAAGTATACTCCGGTTCCACTGTTTTTTCTACCCCCAACGCCCGTGTAATGACGTTTTTGCGGGGATGCATTTTTGCTTCTTCCGGTGTAATTGCACCTTTATTGACCAGTTCCTGCACATAGGAGTGATCCTGTGTCAGCTGCATCAGCTTTCCTGCACGATATTGATAACAGCGGGAATCACCCACATGTACAATGTGCACAGTGTCCCCTATAATCATTACCAGTACAGCTGTCGTGCCCATACCTTGATAGCGAATTTCTTCCTGCGCACGCTGATGAACCACTTTGTTTGCTTCATCCAATGCTGCCATCAAAAATCCACGCGGACCCGTTTCAAAAGACGGGTCCCAGCGCATCATCCACTCTTCCAGTGTATCGCAGGCAAGCGTTGATGCCAACTTACCGCCATTCGCGCCGCCCATACCATCACAGACAAGCGCCCAAGCAGTTCCATCCGATAAACAGCCAGCCCGGTAGTTATCCTGATTTTCGCTGCGTACACAGCCCACATCAGTACTTCCGCTCAATCGCATTTACCGTTCTCCTTTTCCTGCATTTCTTCTCTCCGCAGCTGACCGCAGGCAGCACTGATTTCGCTGCCAAGTCGGCGGCGGACGGTTGCATTTACGCCAAGATCTGTCAAAAGCTTCTGGAAGCGACGCACGTTCTCTGCATCCGAGGCGGAATATGGGCTGCCGTCGACTGGGTTAATGGGAATTAGATTGACGTGTGCACCCATTCCACGAATCAACTGTGCCAGCTTACGGGCGCAAGCATCTGTATCATTGACACCGCGCACCATAGAGTATTCAAAGCTCACACGGCGGCCGGTGGTTTTTTGGTAATCCCGCACCACCGGCATCAGCTTTTCCAGTGGAAATGCGTTGTTCACCGGCATCATGCTGCTGCGAATCTCATTGAACGGCGCGTGCAGCGACACCGAAAGGGTCAGCTGCAAGTTCTCCTGTGCCAGACGCTCGATCCCGGGCACCAAACCGCAGGTAGAGAGGCTGATATTTCGCATACCAATGTTGACGCCGTCAGGTGAAGAGATGATATGCAGGAAATCCATCACATTTTCGTAATTATCCAGCGGCTCACCAATGCCCATCAGGACGATATGGGAGATACGCTCGCCGATATCACGCTGAGCGGTATAAATTTCCGATACGATTTCGCCGGCTTCCAAATTGCGCACACGACCCGCCTGCGTAGACGCACAAAAACGGCAGCCCATACGGCAGCCGACCTGCGTCGATACACAAACGGTGTTACCATAATTATAGCGCATTACAACGGTTTCAATGCAGTTACCATCTGCCATACGCAGCAAATATTTCACTGTACCGTCTTTTGCCTCTTGGCGGCGCTCAATCACCGGCGCAGAAATGTACCACCCCTCTTCCAACTGAGCCAGCAGCTTTTTGGGCTGATCGGTCATCTGGGAAAAATCCGTCACCAGCTTTTGATGAATCCAGTGAAAAATCTGCTTTGCCCGAAAGCTCGGCTGCCCCAGCTCTTTCAGCAGGGTGCCCAACTGTTCCAATGTCAGAGAGGATAAACACTTTTTTTCCATCAACGTTTCTCCATTGCACAAATAAAAAATCCGTCCATACCAGTGTGATTTGGTACAGAAACTGCACCAAAAGCGCCATATGGCATAGCAGCGGGCAGATACGGCACACTACATACGGTAAATTCCGGATGACGCTGCAAAAATGCCTCGATCTGCTTTTCGTTTTCGTCTGGGTTCAGTGTACAGGTAGAATATACCAGTCGACCACCGACCCGCAAGCAGGCAGCTGCCTGCTCCAAAATTTCTTTCTGCAAAGCGACCAGCTCTGCCAGACCGGAAACATCCTTATAGCGAATATCCGGTTTCTTGCGCAAAATACCCAAACCGGAACACGGAACATCCGCCAGAATGCGGTCCGCCTGTGCAAACGCCGGGTTATATACTGCTGCATTGTTCCGGATGGCTTTTGCGCAGGTAAGCCCCCCACGATCCAGCGTTTTTTGCAGCAAGGACACACGGTTTTCCGATACATCACAGCTCGTCAAGCTGCCGGTATCCTGCATTTGCTGGGCGATGGTCAAACTCTTGCCACCGGGGGCTGCACACAAATCGACGATGGTGTCGCCGGGCTGGGCTTCGAGTGCAAGTGCTGCCAGTTGGCTGGTACAGCCCTGCACATGGAACACCCCCTCTTTGAAAGATGGCACATCCGCAGGGCTGCCTGCAAACTGCACCAAAAGGCAGTTGGGAATCTGGCAGCGCTCCACACTTTTTGCACCTTCCGATAACAGACGATTTTCCAACACTTCGGCAGATGTGCGCAGAGTGTTGACTCGAATTGCAGTTTCCCGTGCGGTATCGGTTTCCGTCAAAATGGCTTCGGCATCTTCTGGGTACCAGCGCAGAAAGTGTGCTGCTACCGACGGGCTGACCGAACCAAGCACAGACAATCGCTCAATTTCATTTTTGAACTTTGCCTGCGACAAATCGTAGCTGCCCGCACGGCGCAGCACAGCATTGACCATACCGGATGCGCTGGACTTTTTGAACGCACGGGTCAACTTGACTGCTTCATTCACTGCCGCAGAGGGCGGTGTGTGCAGATAGCACATCTGCGCCAGACCGCTGCGCAGGATAGCACGCACAGGTGCATCCAGCTTGTCCACCGGCTTTTTCAAAAACTGATTCAGGATGAAATCCAGCGTGTTCCGATGCTCCAGCACCTGATAAAACATTGCAGATGCAAAAGCCCGGTCTGCCGGAGAAAGGGTGTGCTTTTTCAGCATACCGTCCAGAACCAGATTCCCGTAACCGCCTTCTTCCACGCGCATCAGAGCTTCCGCCACCAGATAGCGCGCCGTCACAGGATATCTCCTGTCTTCAAGCGCAGACCTGCCGCCCACGCACTGCCGTCCATTGGCTTAGAGCCTTCAGGCACAACACGGCACAGCTCGACTGCGCCAGTACCACAACCAACCACCAGCGGTTTAACGCTCAAAACCATACCCGCAGGTGCATTCGTAGGATTGTCTGCCAGATGGCACTGCTGTACCTTGATGCGCTTACCTTCCCGCATAAACCATGCCACCGGCCAGGAATACATACCACGCACCCAGTTGTGGATGTGGTCTGCATCTTCTATAAAGTGGAACTCTGCCATCTCTTTGGTCAGCATAGGCGCCAGGCTTGCATTCTCATGAGACTGTTTTTCCGGAGTGATGCTGCCGGATTCAATCAAAGGCAGTACCTCGCACAGAGCCTGTGCGCCAATGGCAGTGACACGGTCAAACAGCGCTTCGCTGGTTTCCTCACTACCGATTGCCAGCTTTTTGCACATCAGTACGTCGCCGGTGTCCAAGCCTTCGTCCATCTGCATGATGGAAACGCCAGTTTCAGCATCGCCATTCAGCACAGACCACTGCACCGGTGCGCTGCCGCGGTACTTGGGCAGCAGAGAAACGTGCAGATTGATACAGCCGTACTTGGGCATTGTCAAAATCTGTGCGGGCAAAATGCAGCCGTAAGCCACAACTACGATAATATCCGGGTTTAGGCTGCGGATGTTTTCATCTTCGCCGCCATCGCGCAAGGTACGGGGCTGGAACACAGGGGTACCATGCTCCAGCGCAACCTGCTTTGCAGGGGGTGCCGTCAAAATCTGCTTACGGCCGACGGGTTTATCACGGCGGGTATATACTGCGCAGATCTCATGTCCTGCTGCATACAGTGCTTCCAGACACGCAGCGGAAATATCCGGGGTGCCCATAAAAAGGATTCGCATACTTAGTCCTCCATTGCTTCGGCGCGACCTTCTTCGGTATCCTCATAGAAGAACTTGCTGGACTGCATAATGGTAACGCCATCCAGATGGTCGTTTTCGTGCTGGATGCAGCGAGCCAGCAGGCCGCCGGGTACCTCCATCTCAAACCATTAGCCGTGGCGGTCCTGTGCGCGAACCTTAATGCCGACAGGGCGCTCCACTGCGCCGGTGTGACCGGGGAAAGACAGGCAGCCTTCATAAGAAGTTTCTGTCTCTTCCGTGACGGCCAGGATTTCCGGGTTGATGAAGTCGATAAACTTGTACTCATAATCTTCGGGGATCTCGTCTGGGCAATCGGTAGTATCCCATACCACGAACAGACGGCGCAGCATACCAACCTGCGGAGCTGCCAGACCCACGCCGTCAGCATGAATCATGGTTTCACGCATATCGTCCAGCAGTTCTGCCAGGCGGTCATCGAAATTGGTGACGGGGCGGCAAACCTTGTTCAGAATCGGGTCGCCTTCTTTTACAACTTTACGCAGAGCCATATTTGTATCCTCCAATATATCTTGTTTATAAATCACCGTCGGCATGCATATCCAAAATCACGCCTGCCTTTTGGGGCAGTTTTTCTTTTTCATAGGCGGCAAGCACCTGACGCATCAAATCGCGGAAGGGCCTGTCTCCCCTGCATTTTACGGTGAGCTGATAACGGTATTTGTCATTGATTTTTGTAATGGTGCACGGCGTAGGCCCCAGCACCCGTAAAGGCATTTTTTCCTGTTTCGATGCCAGCTGACCCAGCAAAACCGCAAAGCGGCTGGCGGCAAAAGCAACATCCGGCTCTTTTGTACCGGAAAAGCCTACCATGCATAGCCGACAAAACGGCGGGTATAAGCTCAGCTTTCGGAACAGGATTTCCTGCTCATAAAAAGCATCATAATCCTGCTGTGCCGCCAGATTCAGTGCAGCATCATCGGGCGCCACGGTTTGAATAATGGCATGACCTGGGCTTTTGGCACGGCCGCCGCGACCAACGACCTGCGTGATCAGGTCGAACACATTTTCGCAGGCACGAAAGCCCTGTGCAAACAACAGCGAGTCGATGCCCAAAACACCAACCAGCGTTACATCCTCAAAGTCCAGCCCTTTTGCGACCATCTGGGTACCCAGCATAATGTCGTACTCATGCCGACCAAATTGTGCCAAAAGCCGTTCGTGGGCATCTTTGGTTGCGGTGGAATCCTGATCCATCCGCAGGATGCGCGCTTCGGGGAAAAGCTGTGCCAGTTCTTCTTCGGCTTTCTGGGTACCAAAGCCCGTATACTGCAGCTTACCGTCACAGGATGGACATTTTTTCGGGGCAGGGCGCATACTGCTGCCGCAATAATGGCAGAGCAACTCCCCTTTTGCTTTGTGGTATACCATCGGAACGCTGCATTTTTCACATTTCAGTACCTGCCCACAGTCCTCACAGACAGTTACAGTCTGATAGCCACGCCGATTTAACAGCAGAATTGCCTGTTTGCCGTTATCCAATGTTTTCCGAATGGCATTTTCCATGGTACGGCTGATATCGCCGGGGTTGCCGGCTGCAAGCTCGGCACGCATATCCACCATTTCAACTGTGGGCAACGGATTGCCGCCATAACGCTGGGTCAGTGTCACCAGCTGATATTTATGCATCCGAGCAGCGTAGTAGCTTTCTGTAGAAGGTGTAGCAGAAGCCAGCAGCAACAACGCACCATTTTCCGCCGCACGCTGCCGTGCGACTTCATGCGCAGAAAAGCGTGGTGCAGATTCGCTGCGGTATGTATGCTCCTGCTCCTCATCAATGATAATCAGACCAATATCTTTCAAAGGCGCAAACACGGCACTGCGTGTGCCGACTACAATGTCTGCACCGCCCTCCTGAATCATCTGCCACTGCAAAAAGCGTTCCGTATGATTCAAAGCGGAATGCTGTACCGCCACCCGATCACCAAAAGCAGCCTTTAAGCGATAAATCATCTGGGGTGTCAGACCAATTTCCGGCACAAGCACCAGTGCTTTCCGCCTCAACGCCAGACAGCGCTCAATCAGCTGGACAAATACCAGCGTTTTGCCACTGCCTGTTACGCCATACAGCAATGCACCATGGGCAACGTTATCTGCCAAATGAGGTGCCAGCGCATCATACGCCGCTTGCTGCTGCTCCGACAAGGTTACATCCAGCGGTTTCTGCGGAATGTGGCTGTACAAATCCATCGTCTTATTGACTTTTTCACAGCGCAGCACACCTTTATCGCACAAACGCTCCACTACGTCTTTACTGATGCCTTTTTCTTCCAAGTCGTTCAGCAGACGCGGACCGCTGCTTAAAAGCGCAACTGCCGCAAGCTGTTTTGCAGTAGGCTTCGGCTTTGTGGGCAGCGTACCAATCAGGCTGTACTGGTTTTCGGTGTGGCGGGTCAGCTGCTTTTGCAGTACGGGTGTTATACCATCTTCCGCCACTGCTGGCTTGTACAATGCACCGTAGGGAATGACTGCTTTTACCGCTTCATAGTAGGTGCAAAAGGTTCGCTCTCGCAGAAAAAGCACCAAACGCAGCAAATCCGGTGTCAAAGCAGCGGAATCGGGCGCCACATCGTAGACTGCTTTCAGCTTGGCATTCACCGGTACTTCGTCACAGCCCAGCACGATACCCATGCGGGGTTTTGAGCCTTTGCCGAAAGGTACCAGCACCATACTGCCACTGCGCACCCGATTTTCCTGATCCGGCATCACCAGATAGGTATAGAGTTTGTCGAAATGATAGGTGGCATTACTGACCGCTACTTGAACTGTTTTTGCCATACCGCCCTCTCCTTTCGACTGTTTGTTTTTCTTATTTGCAGTGTGCGCAAATCAACTTGTACAAATCGTCAGCGCACTGCTCCACTGTGTTGTTCACGATACGTTCGTCATAAGTATCTGCCAAAGCCAGTTCACTGCGTGCGGTAGCCAAGCGGTTTGCCAGACTTTCCTCGGTTTCGGTGCCACGGCCGCGCAGGCGCGCCTCCAGCTCTTTTGCACTGGGCGGGCAGATAAACACCGTAGTTGCGCCCGGATACAAACGCTTCACATTGGAAGCACCGTTCACATCGATGACCAGCACAACCACTTTACCAGAGTCCAGACGTGCGTCCACTTCGCTGCGCAGGGTTCCATAAAAATTGCCGCAATAGAAATTGGATTCCAGCACGCCGCCTTCCACCATCAGCTGCTTGAACTGCTCTACTGTGCGGAAGTGATAGCTTACGCCGTCCACTTCGCCCGGCCGCGGATGACGGGTAGTTGCAGAAACCGTCTTTTCGATTTCAGGATGCGCTGTACGCATAGTAGCTACAACAGTATCTTTGCCCACACCTGCGGGACCAGACACTACGAACAAACATTTTTCATTCTCCATGATTTTCATCCTCCAACAGGGCTTCGGCGCCTTCTTCGGCACTGCCTGCCACACGGTTTGCCACCGTTTCCGGCTGCAGCGCCGATAAAATCACATGGTCGGAATCCATAACCAGAACCGCACGGGCACGACGCCCATAGGTTGCGTCTATCAAAACCCCGCGATCACGAGCTTCGCGCACGACACGTTTTATCGGCGCAGAGTCCGGGCTGATGACGGTGATCAGGCGTACCGGGTTGATCATGTTACCGAATCCGATATTTACCAGCTTCATTCCCTGAATCCCTTTCACTTCAAGTTAAATGTTGCGAGCAGCCTTACTCAATGTTCTGGATTTGCTCACGAATCTTTTCGATTTCTGCCTTGATATCCACCACAATGCGGGTAATATCCAAATCCTGGCACTTAGAACCGATGGTATTGGTTTCACGGTTCAGCTCCTGGGTCAAAAAGTCCAGCTTACGGCCGACCGGCTCTGCCAAAGACAAGATCTGACGGTACTGTGCCAGATGGCTGCGCAGACGAACCGTTTCCTCATCGATTGCCGTCTTGTCCGCAAAAATAGCGGCTTCTGTCAGAATACGGCTGTCGTCAATGTCGCGGTCTTCCAGAATAGTCTTCAGCTTTTCATACAGGCGATTGGTGTAGGTTTCTACACGACCTTCGGTCAGACCTTCAATCTGGGTCACGAAACTTTCCACCGTATCCAGACGGTTCAAAACATCTGCCTTCATCTTTTCGCCTTCGGTTGCGCGCATAGTGATAAAGGCATCCAGGGCTGCATCACAGACTTCCACCACATCAGCGGCCAGCTCTTCTTCATCTGCACGGGCCGCCGTCACGGTCAGAACTTCCGGCATATGAGCCAGTGAACCTGCAGTCAAATCGTTCTTGACCCCCAGCTCCTCGCTCAGCTGGGTCAGCGCCTGCTGATAGCTGCGTGCCAGCTCCATGTTTACCTGCACGGTGCTGTCCGGTGCATCCACCGTCTGGACCGTAAGCGAAAGCTCAACTTTGCCGCGGCTGATACGAGCTGCCAGCCGTTTTTTCAGCTGTGCGTCCAGAAAAGCGAAGCTGCGGGGAATGCGGGAACTATACTCAAAATAACGAGAGTTCACACTGCGAATCTCCACCGTAATGTCACGGCCATGCAGGACTTTTTCCCCACGGCCGAAACCGGTCATACTCAAAATCATGTTTCGCACCTCTTTTTCATCATTTCTGTTCTGTGCGGTATAGGGATAGAGCGCTCTTTGGCGCATGGACATATACACGCTATTATATTTTACTCCTTTTGGTCTGTTTTTTCAAGAAACCCCGCCAAACTCAAAGATATATCTTTGTTCTTTTTCACGATTTTTGAAAGTCTCGCCCTAATGTAACCAATGTAAATTCGTGCATTTTTGTTTCATCTGCTTTTTCTGTGAAAGATGCAAAAGCGGCGGTCGGAATTTTACCGATCGCCGCTTTCAGGCTTTTTAATTTTATTTTAGAAAGCATCTCTGCTGCCAGTAGTAAAATGCGGCTATCCTCAATTGATTCCGCACAGCAGAACTTGTTTTTGTATGCTTCGGGTTACTTTTCTACCACGCTGCCCGCGCCCAAAATACGCTCCAGCTCCTGCCGCAGCAGCGGGTGGTCTTTCGCCCACAAACGGCGGGGTACCGCCAGCTTTTGCCGAGTGTCAGCCAAAAACAGAACCACCGGCGTATCACCGTCAAAAATCTCTAAAAGATTCAGGACTTTTTGCGTTTCCAGACATTCTTTGGTAGGCACGCGGATGTACAGACGCTTTTCTGCCTGTTTGGTTTTCTGTGCCAGACTGGGGTTTCCTCCCTGCGGACGACTGGGGTCGTACGCATCAATGGAAACAATCTGATCCGCCAACAGCTTCGCCGGTTCATCTTCTCGCACAGACACACGACCGGAAACCACTACAACAGCATTATCCGTCAGCGCATCCCGGCACTGCTCCAGCACTTTCGGGAATACAATGATTTCCATAGAGCCAGTTAGGTCTTCGATGTTGGTGAAAGCCATCATACTGTTGGATTTGGTGGTCATAAACTTAGACTTGACCACGGTACAAACTACAATGACACGCTGTTCATCCATCGCCTTTGCATCTTCGCCCACCAAGTCTTTGATGGTATGGGACGCAAAGTTTGCAATCTGTTTGCGGTAGGAATCCAGCGGATGGCCGGACAGATACAAGCCCGTAGCATCCTTTTCCATTTGCAGCAGTTCGACTGAGGTAAACTCCTCCAGCTTGGGCATTTCGTAGCCAACCGCTTCGCTCTCCTCGCCCATTGCGGCAAAGAAATCCAGCTGGCCTTCCACGTTTTTGCGTGCATCATTTTCCACGCTCTTCAAAATGCTTTCTACAGATTCCAACATACTGCGGCGGGTCGCGCCCATGGTATCAAATGCACCGGCACGGATCATATTTTCAACAGCACGGCGATTGATTTCATTGCCACGCATTCGTTTGCAGTAATCGTACAAATCCCGGAATAGCTCGCCTTTGCGCTCCTCAATCGTGCGCGCTACCAGATTGCGGCCAACATTTTTCACGGCGTCCAGACCGAAACGAATGTTCTTTCCGTCTGCGGTAAAACCACCATAACTGACGTTCACATCCGGCGGCAGCAGTTTGATGCCCAGACGAGAACACTCGCTGGAATACTCAATGACCTTGTCGGTATTATCCAGAACGCTGGTCAGCAAAGCTGCCATAAATGCCACCGGGTAATGGCATTTCAAATAAGCCGTCTGGTAAGCAACATAGGCATAGCAGGCTGCGTGGGATTTATTAAAGGCGTAGGACGCAAAGCTGGACATATCATCATAGATATCGTTTGCCACATCCGCTGGGATGCCGTTTGCAACACACCCCTTGCACTCCTGCCCCGGCGTATCATTGCCATAGACAAAGTGAGCACGTTCCTGCTCCATGACGGCGTGCTTTTTCTTACTCATAGCACGGCGCACGTTATCAGCCTGACCATACGAGAAGCCCGCCAGCTCACGGCAAATCTGCATGACCTGCTCCTGATACACGATACAGCCGTTGGTGACATCCAGAATATGCGCCAGCTGGGGCGTTTTGTACTGAATCTTATCCGGCTCGTGGCGATTGCGCAGATAGGTCGGGATGGAATCCATCGGGCCGGGACGGTACAGCGAAATCAAAGCGATGACATCTTCCAGATTCTGCGGCTGCAAACCAACGAGAACCTGTTTCATGCCAGTAGATTCCAGCTGGAACACGCCTTCCGTATCCCCCTGCCCCAGCATTTTATAGGTAGCGGCATCATCGTAATCCAGTGTTTCGATGGAGAAGTCCGGATTGGTCCGCTTGACTTCATTTTCCGCATCACGGATTACCGTCAGGGTGCGCAGCCCCAGAAAGTCCATTTTCAACAGACCCAGCTCTTCAATTTCGGTCATGTTGAACTGGGTAACCGGGACACCATCGTTGGTTGCAAGCGGTACATATACATCTGCCGCTTCCGGCGTAATGACAACACCTGCCGCATGGGTGGATGCATGACGTGGCATACCTTCCACCTTGATGGCGGTATCCACCAACTCTTTCACCTGCGGGTCAGTATCATAAAGCTTTTTCAGCTCGGTAGAAACCTCTAACGCACGGTGCAGCGTCATTTTCAGTTCCATGGGCACCAGTTTTGCTACGGTGTCCACACTCTGATACGGCAGACCCATAACACGGCCCACATCTCGAATCGCATTGCGTGCCGCCATGGTGCCAAAGGTTACGATCTGCGCCACATGGTCGGAACCATATTTTCGGTTGACATAGTCGATGACTTCCTGACGGCGCTCGTAACAGAAGTCCACGTCAAAGTCGGGCATACTGACACGTTCCGGGTTCAGGAAGCGTTCGAAAATCAGATTATACCGAATGGGATCAATATCGGTGATACCCACACAATATGCAGCAATACTGCCCGCACCACTACCACGTCCGGGACCGACCGGAATACCCTGACTTTTGGCAAAATTGATGTAGTCAAACACCGTCAGGTAATAGGTGGTGTAGCCCATGGTTTTAATGACACCGATTTCGTATTCCAGACGGTCGCGGTGCCCCTGCGGAACATCTTTGCCATAACGACGCTCCAAGCCCTCATAGCAGAGCTTTTCGAAGTATTCTTGATTTGTCATGCCGTCCGGCGCTTTGAAATACGGCAGTTTGGTATGCCCAAAGTCAAAATCGAAATTGCACATCTCCGCAATTTTTGCGGTATTCTCGCAAGCTTCGGGCACCATAGAGAACAAATCATACATTTCGTCGGTTGACTTAACATAAAATTCGTCTGTCTGGAACTCCATGCGATCTGCGTCAGCGATGGTCTTTCCAGTTTGAATGCACAGCAGGATGCTCTGCATCTTGGAATCCTCCCGGGTCAGATAATGGCAGTCGTTGGTTGCTGCCATGGGAATCCCCGTTTCCCGGGAAAGCTTAATCAACTGCGGCAATACTGCATCGTCTTCTTTCAGGCCATGATCCTGTAATTCGATGTAGTAATTGTCCTTGCCAAACAGGTTCTGATACCAGAGAGCCGTCTCTTTGGCGCGGTCATAGTCCCCTGCCAAAAGCGCACGAGGCACCTCACCTGCCAGACAGGCAGACATGGCAATCAAGCCTTCGTGGTGCTGCTCCAGAAGCTCTTTATCAATGCGGGGTTTGGAATAGAAACCCTCAATAAAGCCCTGCGATACCAGCTTGATCAAGTTCTGATAGCCCTGCTGATCCTTACACAGCAGCACCAGATGGCAGTTGCCGTCGATATGGCTCACCTTGTCAAAACGGGTACGGTTTGCCACATAAACTTCGCAGCCGATAATGGGCTTGACGCCAGCTTTTTTTGCCGCTTTATAAAACTGAACACAGCCATACATGACGCCGTGGTCCGTAATTGCCACAGCGTCCTGACCACATTCTTTCACACGATCCATCAGCTTATCAATACGGCACGCACCGTCCAGCAGACTATATTCAGTATGTAAGTGCAGGTGGGCAAACCTCTTTTTATTTTCACTCATCTTGTAATGCTTTTGCCTTTCTCTCTTGCAGCTCGGCGGCTAGTGTCTCCAGCTTTTTGATGCGGTGAGACAAGCCCGATTTACTGATTTCCGGGGTGAATGTTTTTGCCAGCTGTGCCAGAGTCAAGCCCGGATTTTCCAAACGGCGGCGTGCCGCTTCCTGTAAAGGTTCGGGCAGAGTATCCAATGCGCCCTCTGCCTCTAAATAGCGAATCGCTTTCAACGCATTTCCGTAAGCGGCAGCGGTTTTACCAATGTTTGCCATTTCACAGTTGCTGCGTCGATTGACCTGATTACGCACCGATTTCAACGCTTTTTCGTTCATCAACTGAATGCTGGCGTTGCTGGCCCCCATGAAAGTCAGCAAATCTTCCACATGGTCGCTGGCTTTTACATAAATCAGATTCATCCCCTTGCGCCGTGTGCGGTGGGGAGAAAATTCATGCTCTGCCAGCAGCGCTTCAAAATCATGGGACAATGTGGTGCGGTTGGACAAAAACTCTAAGCTGTACTCTTTCTGCGGGTCCGTCGCTGTACCGCCGCACAAAAATGCAGCGGCTACAAACGCAGACACACAATGCAAGCCCGTTAAAAGATCCGGGTCTATTTGCAGATTCACTTCTGCGCCTGTGGTGCCGAACAAAGCCTGCAGCTTTCCTACCTCGTCTGGGTCTTTTACTGCAAATTCGTACAAAGTGCCGTTTGGGCGCACCTTTTCTACGGTTTGACCCTGCACACCACAGCGCTGAAACATTTTAAGGGCATATGCGGCAACACTTTCCATTTCTGTCTGGATAACAATGCCGCGGGTATCAAAATATTTTGCAAAACAAGCCATGCCATAACAGGCAGCCCTTGCGCAGCAGGGCTTTGCCAGCTTACGCTGGGTGATTTCCCGTTTTGCGTCAGATGAAAAACTCATGCCGGGACGGTCTCCTCTCCTGGGTTTTACCGGTTCGCATCCCGGTGCTGAATATTTGTAGTATAGCCTTGTTCGCGGCAGAATGCGCCGATTTTACGAGCAAAGGTAATACTGCGATGCTTACCGCCGGTACAGCCGCAGGCAATGGTCAACTCGCTCTTACCTTCCTTAATATATAGTGGGAGTGCATACTCCAGAAGAGATTCAATGCGGCGCAAGAATTCCTGTGCAGAATCGAACTGCATCACATAGTCCACGACTTCCTCATCCAAACCGGTCTTCTTCTTCAGGTCCGGTACATAGTATGGGTTCGGCAGGCAGCGCAAATCGAACACGATATCAGCATCTTTTGGCAAGCCGAACTTAAAGCCGAAGCTCACCACATTCAAAATCATGGCGGGGTTTTCGCTCTCTGCTTTTACAAACATACTGACGATATGTTCCCGATTCTGTGCTGTTGAGTACAAAGAAGTATCCATGTAATAGTCCGCACGCTCATACAGCGGCATTAGCAGCGCACGCTCCTTATCGATGGCTTCCATGGTGGAAACGCCCGTCGCAATGCTAATGGGGTGGCGGCGGCGTGTTTCTTTATAACGGCGCTGCAAAACTTCGTCCGAAGCATCAATGAACAGGATGCGATAGCTTACTTCCAGATTGTCTAATTCCGTGAGCGCTTTTGTGATGTCCTCACTGGAACGGATACCGCGCACATCCACCGCAATTGCCACTTTCTTCAGCATACTTTCGCCTGCCTGAGAAAACTCGATAAAGCGGGGCAACAGCTCCGCCGGGATGTTATCAATGCAAAAATACCCAATGTCTTCCAGTGCGTGCATAGAAACGGATTTTCCGCCGCCGGATAAACCGCTCACGATCAACAATTCCATGGTCTGACTCTCCTCGTCCTGATTCTTTCCTGCTCTTGTATAAAACTTTATTTTACAACTCTGATTTCTTTTTCCAGTGTGTAGCCGGTCTTTTCCTTTACGATTGCCGCTACCTGGTCACACAGAGTTTCCACATCGGCACAGGTTGCACCACCCAGATTGACCGCAAAGCCACAGTGCTTTTCGCTGATGGCTGCACCGCCCACACGGAACCCACGCAAACCGCACTGGTCAATCAATGCTGCTGCAAAAGCACCCTGCGGACGCTTGAAGGTACTGCCTGCGCTGGGTTTATCCAGCGGTTGCTTATCTCGACGCTGCTGCATCAGTTTTTCCATCTGTGCCCGGATTTCTTCGGGATTACCGGGTGTTAGGCGGAAACGCGCCGACAGGACACAAGCGCCCGTTTCTTCCAGTTTGCTGTGACGGTAGGTCAACTCCAAAACTTCTGCCGGAACCGTGTGTACTGTACCATCCTTTTCCAGAATGGTAGCATCCAGCAAAACATTCTTGACCTCTCCGCCGTATGCGCCAGCGTTCATATAGACTGCGCCGCCCACAGTACCGGGGATGCCATAGGCAAATTCCAGACCAGTCAATCCCCTGTCTCGTGCAAAAATGCACAAGCGGCCCAAGCCGCAGCCCGCTGAGGCAGAAACAACCGAATCTTCGCACGTCAACTGCGGATCCATTGCGCACATATCAATTATCACACCCCGATAGCCCGCATCGCCAAAGAGAATATTGCTGCCTTTTCCCAGAAAATAATATGGCGTGTCGTACTGTTTGCAAATCTCCACCGTGCTCATCAGTTTTTCGGCGGTATCCGGGCGCACAAACCAATCCGCCGGGCCACCAATGCGAAACGTACTGTGTCCGGACAGCATTTCTCCACACTGGAACTCGATATTCTGAATCTGTAAAGCCGCGGTCAACTGAGACTGCTTCGACATAGCTTCCTCCTTAGTAGGTATCTGCGGGGTCCATTTCCAGACCAAGGTTCTTCATCAGTTCCTCGGCAGAATTGTAGCCCATTTGCTTCTGGCGGTTATTGATTGCCGCCGTTTCCAAAATGACCGCCAAATTACGTCCCGGCATAACGGGAATGGTGGTCGAGGGTAGTTTTACGCCCAAAATATCATAATATTCGGTTTCCAAACCGGTGCGTTGGTAATTCTGCATGGGGTCCCAATCTTCCAGCTTGACCACCAGATCGATATTCTGGTTCATTTTGACCGCACCAACACCGAATACGCGTGCCACATTGATAATACCAACGCCGCGCAGCTCGATAAAATGGCGGATGTTGCTGGGTGCTGTACCCACAATATCACGGCTGGATGTGCGGCGCAGTTCTACCGCATCATCCGCAACCAGACGGTGACCACGCTTGACCAGCTCGATTGCGGTTTCGCTCTTGCCGATACCGCTGTCGCCCAGAATCATAATGCCTTCGCCATAAACTTCCACCAGAACACCGTGGCGGGTCACACGCGGTGCCAGCTCAACATTTAGGATACTGATCAGGTTGCTCATCAGGGTACTGGTTGCTTCGTCAGCGCCCAGCAGTGGAACTTCGTAAATTTTAGCGAAATCCATCATTTCCGGGTATGGCTCCAGCTCATGAAAGCGGGAAACAATAATGGCCGGCGGGCGCTGCAAAAACAGCTTTTCCAGTGCTTCACGCCGTTGCAGCGTGGAAAACTGGGAGAGATAATTCATTTCTGCCAGACCAACGGTCTGTAGGCGGTTGGCATCAAAATAATCATAATAGCCAGCCAAGAAAAGACCGGGGCGGTTCACTTCTGCACTGGTCACCTGGATCTGATCCAGATTTTTCGGTGCATACATGATTTCCAGGTCTGCATCTTCAATCAGTTTTTTCAAAGGACACGAAAATGTGGCCATAGTGGCAACCTCCCATCAAGCTAAACTTATTTAATATTATAATATTTTATAATGTGTATTACAATCCCAAAGGCACGCTTATCTGCATTCCTGCGAAATCATTTTTTACATTTTGCACCCCACACAACCTTATATAATATATTGCATATCGCTTATCGTATGACAGGCACCAAATGCTCTGCAACAAAAGTAATCTTATGCATTGTCATCTCTTATTTTCGCCTATATCCCACAAGTGTTTCTTCTAGTAAAAATAAAACCATGCAATATACATAAAGCCCGTTTGTTAAATTTATATACAATATCCATAGACAGTTTGCGCTGCCTTCTGCTAATATAATCCGAGTGAGTACCTTATGACACGCGCTGTTTTTTCTTCAATGGCACCAGCAAAGAGGAATTTCCATGCACAGCACCCGGTTCTTCCGTGAAAACAATTTTTTGCTGTATGAAGTTGGCAAGGAGCTTCGCACTTTTTTGTGCTTACAGGTGGAAAAATTACAGCATTGTGCCTAACACGCTCAAATAGAAAAGAAAGAGGTATCTAGCATGAAGAAAATCCACAAGCGATTGCTGGCGTCTTTGCTGGCAGCAGTCATGCTGGCAGGGCAAACGGCAGTATTTGCAGCGGCTGTGCCGGATCCTGCATTGGAGACAGGTAAAGATGTAAACCTGGCTCTTCAGGAAGGCGTAACGGCTACTGCAGATGACACCGACGGCAATGAATTCGTTGCTTCGAAAACCATTGACGGTGATCACAGTGCAAACTCCCGCTGGGGCTCCCACGACGATGGCAAGGGCACCACGCCGCGTATTTTGACGCTGGACTTGGGCAAAACCTGCACCATCAACCGTGTTAAGCTCTTTTGGGAAAAAGAGAACATCCTGGAGTACTTTATCGAAACATCTACCGACAATTCCACATGGAATGAGCAACTGCATATTACCGCTGAAACCGGTAAGAGCGAAGAAGAACACGCCTTCACTGCACCTGTCGATGCACAGTACATCCGTGTACGCGTGACGAAGTACGGACCGGCAGTTGACTCCTGGTACAACGTAGGTGTGCGTGAATTCGAGGTCTACGGCCAGAAGAAAGAGGAAATCGTCATCGGCAATCTTGCTCGTCTGCCCGGTGTTCAGGCT
>JARHYC010000009.1 GCA_029264955.1 Faecalibacterium sp.
ACCCTACCCAAGACAAAAAATATTTATTTTGAGGAGTTTTTTAACCATGAAAAATTTAAAAAGAATTTTGAGCATTGCGCTGGTATTTATGCTGGTATTTGCTCTGGCAGTTCCTGCTTTGGCAGCAGAAGCTCCAAGCAATGGAACAATCACCATTAACAATGCAAAAGAGAATGAAACCTACAAGGCATATCGCCTGTTTGACTTGAGCCTTGACGCTTCGAACAAAAACTATGCTTATACCATGAATAAAGATTGGACTGCGTTTTTTGCAGAAAATGGTGCAGGTCATAAGTATGTAAAGTTTGATGCTACAAATGACAATGTGGCCTTGAAAGACAATATTACTGCTGCTGAATTGCAGGAGTTGGCAGCAGCTGCAAAAATGTTTGCAGAGCAACAGAATATAACTGCCTATAGCCCGGAAGGCACTGCACCTACTTTGACCTTTAAGAATCTTCCGCTTGGTTACTATTTGGTATCTACCAGTGCAGGTACATTACAGGCTCTGGATACTACGAATAAGAATGCCGTAATGTACGAAAAGAACACCACTCCCACGATTGGTAAAACTGCGGATAAAACCAATGCTGCTTATGGCGATATTGTTTCTTTTAAAATCCCTGTTACCAAGGGCGGCTATGCCTGGGGTGATTATGTTATCACTGATACCATGACCGGTCTTGCGTTGAAGGCAGACACAATTCAGGTAGTTGCCACTGCACCCAATACTGCGGAAGTTACTCTGTCAAAGGATGTGGATTATACATTAACCTCGACCCAAAATGGGTTTACCCTTACAATTTTGGAGAAAACTCTGAACAAGCGTAACAACGAAAATACCGACTTTGTTTATCCTGCCGGTACTGTTTTTACCATTAAGTACGATGCCATTGCAAAGAAAGTGGTAGAAATGGAGAATAAGGCAGAGTTGGAGTATGCCAATAGCCCGGAGGTTGGCAAGCCTCACGATAAGGTTCCGGCACCCATTATCAAAGTTGCAAACTATGAGTTCTATGTGCAGAAGGTTGATGAAAGTAAACAGAATCAGCTGGATGGAGCCGTTTTTGAGCTTTATAAAGATAAAGACTGCACCCAGGCATTGAAGTTTGTTCAAAAAGAAGCAGCTTATCGCTTGGCTGAGAAATCAGAAGAAGCACAAGCCGTATCTGAAATTTCTGCCGGTAAAGCAAAAATCGAAGGTTTGCCTGCTGGAAAGTACTACCTGAAGGAGCTGAAAGCCCCTGCTGGCTATAATAAGCTGTTACAGCCTGTTGAAGTGGAAATCATTGAAAAAAGAAACACTACAGTAGGCTCTCCGTACTACGATCAGGCTTTTGATGACAATGGTAAGCGTATTGATCCTACTATTAAGATGAATGGCGTTGAAGTTCCTGCTCAGAATGCAGAATTTATTTTGCAGGTTATCAATAAAACTGGTGTTGAGCTGCCCTCTACCGGCGGTATTGGCACTACGGTCTTCTATGTGGTTGGAAGCGTGTTGATGGCTGCGGCTGTGGTCGCATTGATTGTAAAAAAGAAGATGGATCGATAAAGTTAGCAGCTCCTGCAGCTTTTGAATATAAAAATTGAAGTCAACTGACTCATCAGGGCGGGGACATCCGACCCCGCCCATTTTGATGAGCAGTAGGGAGAGATCTATGAAAAAACACCTGTCTACAATTGTGCTCATACTGGTTTTTCTCACGGGCCTCTCCGTGCTGCTCTATCCGGTCGTAAGCGATTATGTAAACTCCAAAAGTCAATCAAAAGCCATTGCCTCATTTGTTGAAAGAATGGAAACAATGAATACTTCCGCTTACGATGCACTCTTGAAGCAAGCAAAAGAGTATAACACCAGTTTACTCAACGATGTGGGACGTTTTGCACTCCAGGGAGAAAAGCGAGATCGCTATTTGAGTATGCTGGGCTCTGATGGCGGTGCCATAGGATATGTGAAAATCGATTCAATCGATGTTTCTCTGCCAATATATCTGGGCGATAGTCCAGCGGTTCTTCAAATGGGAATCGGTACTATGCCAGGCTCGTCTCTGCCGATTGGCGGCGCGGGAACACATGCTGTTCTTACAGGACATCGGGGGTTGCCATCCGCTCGACTGTTTACAGATTTGGATCAAATGACGGTAGGGGATACTTTTGTTGTGCATACCCTCAATGAAGTTATGACCTACCAGGTTGATCAAATCCGAATTGTAGAACCGCAGGATCTTATGGAGTTGGAAATCTTACCGGATCAGGATTTATGTACATTAGTTACTTGCACACCCTATGGAATTAATACACACCGTATGTTGGTACGTGGACATCGAATTGAAAATAATCAATCTGTAAGCGCAAAAAATCATTCCATAACAGCAGATGCAATTCAGATAGAGACACTTCAGGTTGCATCGGTTTTGACGATTCCCCTGCTGCTGATCTTATTTGCAGGAGTGTTCTTAGGTGCAAAAGTAGAGTCTAGAAAAAACAAAAAGTAAAGATATAGTGTTGAGAAAAATACTGGATTTCTCAAATACAAACCGAAAGGATACGAAATGATGAATGGCAAAAAAAGAAGAGTGCTGATAGGAGTGCTTTCTATATTAGTCGTTTTCTGTTTGTTAAGCACGGTTGCGTTTGCAGCACCCCCCGAAAATAAATACAGCATTGATGTGGACATGCAAATGCCGGAATCGAGTAATATATACGATACCCAAATCTATTTATATAAAGTGGCTGATGCAGAGATTGACACAACTGGCAATCTCCACATGAAGCCAATCAAGCTGTTTGAAAATCTTGTTTTTGATAATCTGACATCGGAAAAGGTGCATATACTGGTAGACGCCCTGTGTGCGAAAATTCAATATCCAGAAGAGACGTCTCATACCGGAGCAAATCTAGCACCGGTGGCAATACAAAAACCGGAAAAAGATGGAAAGATACATTTTAAGGAATTGGATGCTGGTGTTTATCTTTTGAAAAAGTGGGATAAAGAAGAACCCCAAAAATTGGAGATGATCCCGGCTTTGGTGTATTTGCCTAGTACCGATTTAGAAAGTGGTAAGTGGCAGGACCATGCTATTGTAAGCCCCAAATTCAGCTGGATACCGGACCCGTCGCCTGTGCCGGATGAGGCAGACTCCCCAGTGGTACCTGATCCCAAATTGCCGCAAACAGGAATGGTTCAGTGGCCAATTCCGATTTTTTTGACACTAGGCCTTATTCTTTTAGCAGTTGGATATAGAATTCTTGGCAAAGCAAAACAAGGTTGAGAAACTATGCAGAAAAAGAATGTTTTGTTGGGTAGATTCTGTGTGCTTTTAGGCAGCGTGTTTGTGATAGGCGCATTGCTTTTGTTTGCTTATAATCAACAGAGGCAAAGGTATGCCGCCAAGGCGAGTGAAGAAATGTTGACGCAAGTTCTGCAAGAAATTGAGCAAACTGTTGAGATGCAGAAAACGCAGACACACAAAACAGTTACGAGTTGTCATGAGTATTTGGGTGTGCTTGACCTACCTACTTTGGGAATGATTTTACCGGTGCAGGCAGATTGGAGCTACGAGAAGCTGCGTAGTTCCCCCTGCGTGTATTTTGGTAGTATCGAGGAAAGAAATTTGGTTATTCTAGGCCATAACTATCGCAAACATTTTAACCCGATTAAGAGGTTGCATCTGGGAGATGAAGTGATCTTGACCGATGGATCGGGAAACAGTTTTCATTATGAGGTAAAAGAGTTACTAGTACTGGAGGCTACGGAAATAGATTCGATGATTGATTCAGAATACGATTTAAGTCTATTTACCTGCAACTATGATGGAAGTGCACGTGTCACTGTTCGTTGTATGCTGAAAAATCCAGCCGACTATTTTTTGAAAGAAACAGTGCGATGAAGAAATAAAAATAGAAAAGCGAAAAGGATAAGTCCTTTGAAGAAACCGAAAGCGTTTGCAGAGGAATACCTGTGCTTTTATGCTAAAAGAAATACCAAACAAGCGATACACACCAGAGCGTAAGAAGCAAGTCGTTGAGGCTTCAGAAATAGACAAGCCACTAGGGCTTCTGTAAAATGATAGTTACCACACAATCATCAATACAAAGGAGATACCCTAATGGCTCAGAAAAAGAATAACACAGGTCTCACAGAATTGCTACTGCAATGTGTCACATAGCTGGATCCTATGCTGAGTATGCTGGAATGGCTTTGCACGCAGCTCATGGAGAGCAGCTGGGGACTGAGAAAAGTGAACGCGCAGACAGTCGAAATGGCTACCGCAGTGGATACCCCCGTCGCCTGGATACCCGGATGGGGACGATGTACCTCATGGTGCCCAAGGTTCGTCATGGCGGTTACATCTCGTTCTTTGTTACGGAGCGCAAGCGCAGCGGGGCTGCGCTCATTCAGGTAATTCAGGAGGTCTTTGTGCAGGGCGTTTCTACTCGGAAAATGGAGAAGCTGGCCCAAAGTCTCAGCATTGAAAATTTGTCCAGAAGCCAGGTCAGCGAGATGAGCAAAGGGCTCAACGAGCAGGTCAATGCGTTTCGTAATCGGCCTCTTTCGAATACTGTGTACCCCGTTCTGTGGGTAGATGCACTCTATGAAAAAGTGCGTGTAGACGGAAGAATCGTGAGTATGGCGGTACTTATCGTGTGTGGTGTGGATGAAAATGGCCACAGAGATATCATTGCCGGTGAACCTATGTCCGGGGAATCCAGAAGTTCCTATGGAGTGCTGTTTCCAAACTTGAAGGATCGTGGTCTTGCCACGCCGAAGCTTATCATTTCAGATGCTCACTCCGGGTTGGTTTCGGCAATCCAGGCGTCCTTCCCTGGAGCCTCCTGGCAGCGTTGCAAAGTGCATTTCATGCGGAATATCTTGGCCTATGTACCGCAGAAAGAGAAGAGATCCTTTGCTTCTGTGCTCAAGGAAATCTAGCTGGCGCCCACCGCAGAGCTGGCCAGAAAAGCGGGCTTATGATGTGATGGATGCCTATGCAAAACGCTTTCCAAAGGCGGTTCAGTGTCTTGAAAACGGCTTGGAGGATTCTCTGACTTTTTACGCATTTCCAAAACTGGACGCCTGGAAGATCTCATCCTCTAATATGATTGAACGACTGAACCGGGAGATCCGTAGGCGCACCAGTGTGGTAGGGGCTTTCCCGGATGGCAACTCCCCACTGATGCTGGGGCGTGTCAGACTTCGCTATGTTGCTGGAACTTAGTAGAACAACAAGAAATACATGAATATGCAACACTTAGAGTCGATGGCTTTATTGCAGGTTGACCGCATTCATTCAGTAGTCTGTAAAGCAATTTGTGCATAAATCTTGATGGTACCGTATCTGAAGGTATTTGTCTTGTGGTTCGATAAATCCAGGTGAAATTCGTAATTTTGTATCTTGGCGTTTGGTTATCTTGTGGATATAATGGGGACAAGAATAAATATTAGGGGGTACAGAAATGTTTGATTATGAAAAAAAGCATCTGGAATTTCTTCGTGATCATCTGGCGGAGTGCACCGTTTTACTGAAGCAGAACGGCGATTTTCCTTTGGAATGTGCGGGTAAGATTGCCGCGTACGGCAGTGGCGTTCGTCATACTGTTAAGGGTGGCACCGGCTCCGGTGAGGTCAATTCCCGCTATTTTGTGAATGTGGAGCAGGGGCTTACCGATGCAGGTTTTACAATTACCACACAATCGTGGTTGGATGCCTATGATCAGCAGCGGATTGTGGCGAAAAAACAATTTATCAAAGACGTAAAGGCACGTGCAAAGGCAAAGCGCGTCAATGTAATTATGGAAGGCATGGGTGCTGTTATGCCGGAGCCGGAATACAACTTACCGTTGGATGGCGAGGGTGATGTGGCGGTTTATGTATTGTCTCGCATTTCCGGTGAAGGCAATGACCGAAACGCCGAAGCAGGGGATATCAAACTGACAGCAACTGAAACACGGGATATTCTGACATTGCAGCAGAAGTACAAAAAATTTATGCTGGTGCTGAATGTGGGCGGTGCAGTGGATCTCAGCCCGGTGATGGAAGTGCAAAATATTTTGTTGCTGTCCCAGTTGGGCGTGGAAACCGGTACTGCACTGGCAGATATTTTGCTGGGAAAGGCCAACCCCTCCGGCAAGTTGACCACAACTTGGTCTGCATGGGAAGATTATGCAGATGTAGGCGAATTTGGCGACAAGAACGATACCCGCTACACGGAAGGTATTTATGTGGGGTATCGCTATTTTGATTCTATAGGTAAAAAAGCGTTGTTCCCGTTTGGATATGGTACATCCTATACCACATTTAGTATGAATACGGATGAGGTTGCTGTTGAAAACGGAAAAGTTTCCGTAAAGGTAAATGTCCAAAATGTGGGCAATCGTGCCGGCAAGGAAGTTGTACAGATATATATTTCGGCTCCGGAAGGCAAACTGGATCAGCCGTATCAGACTTTGGCAGCTTTCGCCAAGACTTCAGAGCTTGCGCCGGGTGCGGCAGAAGATGTTGTGGTAGATTTCAATTTCTCTCAGCTGGCATCTTACGATACAGAGCGTGCATCCTATATTTTGGAAAAAGGTAATTACATCATCCGTGTCGGCAACAGCAGTGTAGATACAACGGTAGCTGCTGTTGCGGTGCTGGATGAAGAGGTGATTACGCTGCAAGCACAAAACAGCTGCGGCACGACTGATTTCACAGATTGGAAACCGGAAAAACGAATGGAAATGCCGATTCCTGCGGATGTCCCGGTGATTGCACTTTGTGCTTCTGATTTTGAAACGAAGGCTGTCTGTTATGACCAAACGTACGAAATGGATGCGGCAGTTCAAAACTTGACCAACGCGCAACTGGCATACGTCAATGTTGGTGCGTTTAATCCAAAAGCGAAGGGCTTGAGTATTATTGGTAACGCGGGTTTCAGCGTGGCGGGTGCTGCGGGTGAAACCACTGGCAAGCTGAAAGATGTGGGCTTTGAACCCATTGTTATGGCGGATGGTCCTGCTGGTTTGCGGCTCAGTCCCATGTCTTACAAAGATGAAAAGGGTGTACATACCATTGGTCGGGGTGGTCTGCCGGAAAGCATTACACAATTTTTGCCGGTACCAGTCAAATTGTTGGCGAAGTTGTTGTTCAGCAGAAATACCAAACCTAAAAACGGGTGCGAAATTATCCATCAAAATGCCACTGCGATTCCAATTGGTACCGCACTGGCGCAGAGTTGGAATTTTGCGTTTGCAGAGGAATGTGGAGATATTGTCGGCGATGAGATGGAGCGCTTTGGGGTGCATCTGTGGCTAGCACCGGCTCTGAATATTCACAGGAGCATCCGTTGCGGACGCAATTTTGAATATTTTTCGGAAGACCCGTTGATTAGTGGTAAATTTGCAGCGGCGATTACGCTTGGTGTACAAAAACATCCCGGATGTGGAACGACCATCAAACATTATGCGGCAAATAATCAGGAGTATAATCGCTACGGCAACAATAGTATAGTCAGCGAGCGTGCAATGCGCGAGATTTATCTGAAAGGCTTTGGCATCTGTGTCAGAGAAGCGCAGCCGTGTGCAGTGATGACTTCCTACAATTTGCTGAACGGACAGCATACCTCTGAAAGCCGTGGCTTGATGGAAGATATTCTGCGCAGTGAGTACGGCTTTGAAGGCATCATCATGACTGACTGGATTGTGGCAGGAATGGTGGATAAAAAATCCGTCCATCCTGCACCGCAGGCGCACAAGATTGCGGCTGGTGGCGGCGATTTGGTTATGCCCGGCAGTCAGGCAGATTACGATGATGTTTTGCAGGGGATTGCCGCAGGAGAACTGTCGCGGGAACAGCTGCAAATCAATGCAACGCGTGTATACCGGATGGCGCAAAAGCTGAATCAGAAGCACTAAGCACACCGTATTTCAAAAAAGATTAGCATACAGATAAAACCCATGGGCGGTGTTTTCCCAAAAATCCAGCGATACCGGGAGGATGCTGCAGAAATAAGAAAAATTCAATTCGGTGATACCACCTTGCCATCCGGCAGGGTGGTATTTTTATGCAGTAAGGAACATGAAGAAGTATTCCTGTTGCGTTTTGAGAAAAAGTTAGAAAATCGTAAGATTTAGAAACAGCCAATCCGGTAGCACATCAATAACGGGACTGCTATAATGAAGAAAAGGAATAGAAAGAGGCGATTGCGTGGCGGACAGAATATTGATTGTAGATGATGAAAAAGAAATTGCCGATCTGGTAGAGGTATATCTGAAAAATGAAGGCTATGAAGTGCTCAAATTTTATGATGGAACCAGTGCATTGGGTTGTGCGCAGACACAGGAGCTGGACTTGGCAATTCTGGATGTGATGCTTCCTGACATAGATGGATTTACTATTTGCCAAAGAATTCGGCAGGATCATTATTATCCAATCATCATGTTAACGGCTAAAGTGGAAGATATGGATAAAATAACCGGCCTGACACTAGGGGCAGATGATTACATTACAAAACCATTTAATCCATTGGAGCTGGTTGCACGTGTTCGGGCACAGCTGCGGCGCAGCCATCGGTATAATCAGGTGCAGACCCTGCAGGAAGAAGAAATTGATATCCGAGGATTGTACATCAATAAGACAAATCATCGCTGCACCCTGCATGGGCAGGAATTGATATTGACGCCAAAGGAGTTTTCAATTCTCTGGTATTTGTGCCGTCATCAGGGCTCAGTTGTGCCATCAGAAGAATTGTTTGAGGCTGTTTGGGGTGAAAAGTATCTGGACAGCAACAATACAGTCATGACGCATATTGCCAGATTGCGGGAAAAAATGCACGAGCCGGCACGCAATCCACGTTTTGTAAAAACAGTTTGGGGGGTAGGGTACACCATTGAATGAACGAGAAAAGAAACAGCGGCGCAATCAGCTTTCCAGCCGCATTTTAGTGCGTTATGTATTGATGCTGTTGGTATTTACCTTGATTTATTTGGCGTGTATTCCGCTGGCGTATGCGCTGTATCATAACATATACTATGGTCAGTATCTGTATCAGTGGTGGCCGATGCGCCATTTTGTACAGACCGTGCGAAATTATTTTGCCCTTTTTGCAAGTTTGCCCTATGTTGCAGGGGTCTTGTGGATTACACATAAGGCAATGGAAATGCCGCTGCAATATTTAGAGGATGTGATTGACGCATCTGCACAGCTCATTACCAACAAACAATCTCCGGTTGAACTGCCGGAGGAGTTGCATACCGTTCAGGATCAGCTGGAACTGTTTCGGATGCAGGCACTTCGGTCGGAACAGAAAGCACTGGAAGAAAAAAAGCGCAAAGATGACATGATCGTATATCTGGCACACGATTTGAAAACGCCGCTTACCAGTGTAATTGGATATTTGAGCCTTCTGCGGGATGAACCGCAGATTTCACCGGAAAGCCGTGCAAAATATGTGGGGATCGCATTGGATAAAGCACTCCGGCTGGAGGAATTGATCAATGAGTTTTTTGATATTACCCGCTTTAATTTGACTACCATGACACTAGTACCGGAACCTACGGATTTAACCAGAATGCTGGAGCAGGTTGCATTTGAGTTTCAGCCCCTTTTGCAGGAAAAAGAGTTGACGTTAACCAACCAGCTAGACCCGAACGTGAAAATCCTTTGTGACCGGGATAAGCTGGGGCGCGTGTTTGACAATCTGCTGAAAAATGCCATCAATTACAGCTATCGCAAGTCTGAAATTCATCTTTCTATGGAACAAAAGAAAGATTTCGCTGTGGTTCGTATGCAGAATCATGGTGCGG
Source organism: Faecalibacterium sp. (assembly GCA_029264955.1). GTDB lineage: Bacteria > Bacillota > Clostridia > Oscillospirales > Ruminococcaceae > Faecalibacterium. The sequence goes on from JARHYC010000009.1 coordinate 9,787, forward strand.
CCATAGCACCGGAAAAGCTGGAGCATATTTTTGAACAGTTCTTCCGAATGGATTCGTCACGTTCTACTGCTACCGGCGGTGCAGGATTGGGTCTTGCAATCGCGCGGGAAATCGTAGAGCTGCATGGTGGTACAATTACTGCAGAAAGTGAGCAGGAAAGTATTTTGTTTACCGTGATGCTACCGCTGAATTGTAAGAAAAACGTATGATTTCCATGAGAAATTCGTCAGGGATCGGCAAGGAAAAGTGAATACATAAAAAGCTCTGTTTCGTTATGATAGAAGTATCCAAACAGAGCTTTTTCATCTGTAAGGTTCTGGACAATACAAATCGCATTCGAATGAATGCTTGCGTGGAAATCGAGGAGTAAGCACATGGCACAAAAACGGAGAGTACATAGAAGAAAAAGACGTTCGCGTCGAAAAATCAGAACCTTTCAAATCGCACTGGTCTTGATTTTTCTTGTTTGTGTGGGGGCAATTTCAATCCCAATCCGAGGGGTAGTCAGAGCCTTGCGAAAAGTGCATCCGGTAGGAGAAATGATAGTGTGTCATTATGACAACAATAGTTTTCAAGGCAGATTAGAAAAGTTTGCTGCAGAAAATCATTTGGAACGGAATGAATGGCCGGAAGATTTATTGGAAGCTGCACAAAACAATCCGGAAATGGAAGATTTTGTGCTGCATTATCCTCTCAAAAAAAACAGCAAACCGGAAATTGATTTGAGTGAATATAAAAATGCAGATTCTGTCCCATTGCTGTTCCAATGGGATGAACGGTGGGGATACACAGAGTATGCTGGAAATATGATGGGACTTTCCGGATGCGGTCCCACTTGCCTTTCTATGGTAAGTATGTTCCTTTTGCACGATACCTCCTATACACCTCAATATATTGCAAAGTTCAGCGAAGAAAAAGGATATGGTGTACCAGGCAGTGGCAGTTCCTGGACGCTTATTTCAGAAGGCGGCAGAAAGCTGGGTTTGGATGTGGTGGAAATTCCATTGGATAAGCAGCGAATCATCCGTAATTTGGAAGTAGGCAATCCAATCATCTGCGTTATGGGGCCCGGAGATTTTACAACGACAGGGCATTTTATTGTATTTGTTGGATATGAAGATGGGAAAATCAAGGTGAATGATCCGAACAGCAAAACAAGGTCGGAAACTTTGTGGGACTACGAGCAAATCAAGGATCAAATCAAAAACCTCTGGGTTTGTAGATAATCAAGACGGACGCGTTATCGTGATGTAAAGAAAATCCGCAAAAAGGCAGCACCGAAATAGCGATGATGCCTTTTGTGGATTGAAAATATTAAGAATGTGTAAGGAGAAGAGGGGAAAACGATAAAAATCTTTTGTATTTGAGATGAAATGGCTGTGCGCAGCAAATGACGCGTGGTATATATCATATGGCCATTTGGAAAAAAATGAAATTTGCTTTTTGACGTTGGTTGGAATAACTTCCTTGTACAAATTTAGTTGTCATGTTAAAATGAGAAATACTGTCTGATGTTGCGAATTGTTGAATCATATTTAGACAGGATCAAACGATTTGGAAGAGGAGGAAAAAGCATATGAACGAAAAAGCAGGCGAACAGCGGGATGGATTTCGGACGCGTTGGGGATTTATACTCGCTTGCATTGGCTCCGCAGTGGGGATGGGAAATATTTGGCGATTCCCGATTATGGTATCCCAGTGGGGCGGATTGACCTTTTTGCTTCCTTATTTTTTATTTGTCGTTTTGATTGGTTCATCTGGTGTCTTGGGCGAGTTTTCGCTGGGGCGTATGACAGGTTGCGGGCCGATTGGTGCATTCGGGCGCTGTACCGAAATGCGTGGCAATAAAAAAATCGGCGCCATGATTGGTATTTTACCGGTTTTGGGTTCAATGGCATTGGCGATTGGCTATACGGTCGTCGTGGGCTGGATTTTTAAGTATACCGCTATGGGTGTTTCTGGAGGCCTGTATGCACTGGGGACCGATATGGAGCAGATCGCAGAAATTTTCAGCGCAACTGCACCAGAAACCGAAAATTTGGCGCAAAGTGCATTGGTCGTTTTGCAGGGGCAGACTGGTAACAGCATTTGGCTGACGATCGGTTTGCTAGTCAGCATGTTCATTCTAATTATGGGAGTCAGTGGCGGCATTGAAAAGGTCAATAAAATTATGATGCCAGCGTTATTTATCCTTCTGTTGGGGTTGGCGGTTTATATTTTTACATTGCCTGGTGCCCAGGAAGGCTATGCGTACATCTTTACCTTGCATCCAGAAGGTTTGAAAAATCCACAGCTGTGGATTTTTGCATTTGGTCAGGCATTTTTCTCACTTTCGGTGGCTGGAAACGGCAGCGTGATTTACGGTTCGTATCTTTCTAAAAACGAAGATCTGGTATATTCGGCCCGCAATGTTGCACTGTTTGATACCATTGCGGCACTGCTTGCTGCTTTTGTCATCATTCCGGCGATGGCTGCTGGCGGTGGTGATTTAAGTCAGGGTGGTCCCGGATTGATGTTTATCTGGCTGGTGAATGTGTTTAACAGAATGCCGGGTGGCCGAATCGTTGGGATGATTTTCTTTATTTGTGTTTTGTTTGCCGGGCTGAGTTCACTGGTTAATCTGTACGAAGCGCCAGTTGCGACCTTTCAGGAAGTTTTCCATTTGAAACGCTTGCCGGCTTGTTTGCTGATTGGGGCCTTGGGCGGTTTTACAGCAATGCTGATTCAAGGTATTACCAGCCAGTGGATGGACGCGGTAGCGATTTATATCTGTCCGCTGGGTGCAGCAATTGCAGGGATTATGTTCTTCTGGGTTTGCAAAGGCGAGAAGACGCTGGAAGCAATCAATATGGGAAGAGAAAAGCCGATTGGTACATGGATCATTCAATTAGGTCGATTTGTGTATATTCCAATGGCAATCGCAGCACTGATTGCTGGCGCAATACTGGGCGGGATTGGCTGACATAAGGAAAATTTGTTCAGATAAAAAGAGAGTGGTGTGATGCGGATCATGCCGCTCTCTTTTTATCTGATCCAGGGAAAGTAAAAATGTATTATCAAAAGTTGAAGCCATTGCTATCCGGCAGTATCCTCTTATTGTGTCAAACTGGGTATAATAAATGCAGATATATAGTATATATCTGCATTTTGACTTTTCGATATATTAAATGTAAAAGTGCACAATGATACCATGCACAATTTAGCAGCTATGCTAGGATGAGTGAACACTGATTGCTTTTTATACAAAAAAATATATAAACAGGACAATATTCTGTATTTTTTATAGAACATTGCGAGGTATAATAAAAAGAGGTAAATGGATTCTGCAAAGTCGGTTGGCAGCAGGGTGCCATTCAGAACGAAGGAGGAAAAACATGAAAGTGTGGAAACGCATCATCAGCGCGACAATGGCTGCTGTAATGGTCCTGTGTTTGCCGGGACCTGCATGGGCGGCAGAAAAGTCTGCTGCGGGAAAGGAGTCACCCTGGAAACAGAGTTGGCAAGCCGGTGACCCTACCAGTAGTCAGGCGGGTACATATCAAATCTACCCGGTACCGCAGGAGCTGACGATGACAGAAGGCAAAGCTTTGGTTTTGCCGAAGGAGATAAAGGTAGCTGTAGGCAATGAAATTACCCAGCCTACCCGTGATTATTTGACCGAAGTGCTGGAGCAAATCGGCAGTACGGTTCAGTTTGTGGATGCAAACGATGCCTCTGCACAGATTCGTTTGGGTGTCAAAGGTACGCCAAGCGAAGCGGTCAAAGTATTTGAGAGTGCTAATCTGGAGAAGGCATTTGCAAAACCAGACGCCTATGCGATTCGTGTTGACGATAAAGCTGTGACGATTTTGGGTGCACAGCCCTCTGGTGCTTTTTATGGTGTGGCTACGCTCAAAATGATGCTCTCCTCACTGGAAAATCACCAGTTGCCTCAGGTGGAAATTCACGATTGGGCATCCATTCCGCTGCGTGGATTTGTAGAAGGCTTTTACGGCGGATTCAATCACCAGCAGCGCGTCAGCCTGATGAACTTTGCTCGTGACGTGAAGATGAACTTGTATGTATATGCAGCAAAATCGGACCGTTACCACACTGATTGGTGGGATAAACTGTATCCGGAACAGCAGATGAAGGAGTTCCGTGAGTTGGTAGCGCTGGAAAACAAAACGGGCTGTGAATTTGCATGGTCCGTGCATTTGGGCAGTTTCTTCCGCGGCTTGAATGATCAGAACTATGCCGAGCGAAAGGACAAACTGATTGCAAAGTTCGATCAGCTGCGCACGATTGGCGTAAACCGTTTCTGCATTCTGAACGATGACTTTGGCAGTGGTTCTACGGACATGGTGGTTCGTCTTTTGAATGATTTGAACCAAAACTATGTCAAGAAAAACAACTGCAAACCGATGATTTACTGCCCGCAGCAGTACAACAATGCATGGTCTGACAGCAATGGCAAGCGGGAAATCAAAGGATTGACCGGTTTGGATGATGACATTATGATTTTCTGGACAGGACGCGATGTAAACTCTCCGTTCTGGCAGGATGCCATTGATTATGTCATCCAGAATACCAAGGACCCCAAGAATCCAAACAGCTTCCAGAAACCCGTATTCTGGGTAAACTATCCTTGCAGCGAACACGCAAAGTCTGGTGTTTTCCTGGGCAGCAGCAAGTATTATCTGAGAGATAATATCCATGATTTGGGCGGTGCAGTATCCAACCCGATTTTCTTTGCTGAAACGGATAAGGTTGCATTGTTCCAGCTGGCAAACTATTTCTGGAATGTGCACGGAGCAGAAGCGCGCGCAGACCAGGTTTGGGAGCAGTGTTTCAAATATTTGCAGCCGGAAGTATATGATGCCTATCTGACCATTGCACGAAATGTGTCGAATGCACCTGGCTCCAGCCGTGTACCGGGATTTGAAGAATCGCTTTACATGGCAAAAGAACTGGATACCGTACAGAATGCGGTTAAGGCCGGTACACTGAAGCAAAATGATGCCAACGCAGAAAAACTGCTGGCAGAGTTTGCTCATATTCGTTCCGCTATTACCGATTTCAAAACGAACTGTAAAAATGATATTCTGGTAAAGGAACTGTCTAATCCCGGCTTCTTAGCTGGAATCAATGATGGCGAAGGTTGGCTGCATGCTCTGGATGATGTAGCTGCGGCAGCCGGTGCATTGCTGGAAGCACAGCTGGAGTTGGCTGGAGAAAAGCCGGATATGAATATGGTGTGGGACAACTTCGCCAAAGCATCTGCAGCAATGTCCCGCTATAACTCTCGTACCTATACGTTCCCGGATCGCAACACAACGCCCAACCCCAAAGCAGGTACGAAACGTTTGGTTCCTTTCGTGGAGGAATTGACTAAAACTGTGAAAGCGGCGGTAGATCGGGAAATCGGTATTGCAGCACCGGTTCCTGCCGTGAATCGTGTATATACCAATGTGGAAAACTATGCGAGAACACCGCTCACCATTCAGGATGCACATTTTGCATTGTGCAAGCTGGATGTTTCCTTGCAGCCCAACCAGTACCTGGGCATCAAAAAGGATGGCATTGCGGAAATTACCGAAATCGATCTGACAGCTACCGGACTGGAAAAGCTGACGCTGGAATGGTCGCTGAATGGCGATCAGTGGACGGTGGTGCAGCCCGGTAAGCAGGAAAAGCCGATTCTGGCACGATACCTGCGTTTGATAAACCGCACCAAAGAGGCCGTCGCAGGACGTCTGGAGAGCCTGGGTATGCAGGTGGCAAATGAAACGCCGATTATGCGTTTCGCGGATACGAATATTGCCCACTTGAAGGAAAACAGCTGGGAGCAGATGATTGACGGCAATCTGTCCACCTATGTCTGGACCCAAAAAGATCAGGCAGCTGGAGATTACGTTACGTTCGATACCGGCGCATTGCAGGAAATGCATGATATTACCATCTACTCTACGGACGGAAAAGACCATATCTATCAGGCAGAAGTATTGGTTTCGGCAGATAACCAGACCTTTGAGCAGGTAGGTGTTATCAATGATGAAAGCAATGCCAACAATATTCGCCCGCCGCATCGCGTATATGAATTTGATGCAAAGGGCAAAAAGGCACGGTATATCCGTCTGCGCAATACTCAAAATTCCAATCCTCCGGCATGGATGCATCTGTACGAGCTGGAAGTAAACAAAAAGACTCCTCCGGCGGACCGTACCCCGTCTGCTGCTGTGATTGGCAGCCAGCCAAATCATCTGGAGCTGTTGACAGACGGCAATCTGTCTACTATGTATCAGCTGAAGCAGGCAGGTCAGAATGACTATCTGGAATACCGCATCACCGACAATACCAATGTAAACAAAATCAGCATCCTGCAAAACCAGCCCTGCAATGCAGATGTGATTGTTACAATGGCAGATGGCACTACCAAAAATCTGGGAAAAGCAGATCAGCCCATGACGCAGTTTACGCTGCCCGAGGGCGGTGTCCACAGCATCCGCTTGAATTTTGTAGCGGGCAAACCGGTTGAAATCAATGAAATTGTACTGAAATGCGGTGCGGACGTATCCGGTGATGTGGGTCAGGCAGTGGAAAATATCTACCCGAGCCAGCGCCCGGAGGACTCTACGGAAAGCGTAAACCTGGCACTGAAGCGCCCGGTCAAGGTTTCCGGCACGGAAACATCGTCGGTCAAGCCCGAAAGCGCCGTGGATGGAAATGACGGTACCAAATGGGATAGCGGCGCGATGAAGGGCGCCGGCGCAAAGACACCGCAGTGGATTGAGGTTGATTTGGGTGAATACACCAATTTGATTTCCTCTTTCTCCATGTCCTATTTCAACAAAGTGTATCCCACCGATTATGATGTGCAGGTCTCCAACGATGGAAAGACCTGGACAACTGTTAAAACACTGACTCGCCCGAACGATGATAAGCCGAATCCGGTAGATACGTTCACGCTGGATGTTCCGGTACAGGCGCGTCATGTGCGTTTGCTGCTGCGCAGCATCAATACCGCTGCTGCAGGCAACTGTGTGGGTCTGAAGGAACTGGTTGTAAATGGTCAGCGCCGTACTGCGGATATGGCATATACCGCAGTAACCAATCCGGAAAATCAGCAGCTGGAAGTGGGTGCTTCCTGGACTGCACCTACCATGGCAGATGCGCAAATCAAGGCAGAAAATGACCCGGCAGCTACTGCTGTACGCGTGCTAGCGGATTGGAATCCCACTAGTATCGATACCTCTGTGTCCGGCAGTACGGTTGTGACCGGTACGCTGCCGCAGACCGTTAATTTGTCGAACCCCAAGAACCTGCAGGTAGAGTTCACTGTAAAGGTCGGGGAGGAACCCCAGCCGGAAGCACCTTCTAATTTGGCATTGAATGCTAAGGTGGAAGTGTCGGCAGTGGAAATGTCTGGCGGCAGCGAAACTGCTTTTAAGGGACTCGCAGCTGTGGATGGCAATGCTGACACACGCTGGAGTAGCGGTCCTCTGAATCACAAGATGGATCAGGGCATCGAGCCTGCGGATCAGTGGATCATTGTAGATCTGGGTGAGCAGGCTTTGGAAATCAACCAAATTCAGGCTACTTTCTTTAGAAAAGTGTGGCCCATGCAGTACCGCATGGAGCTGTCCATGGACAAAGAAAACTGGGTGACGGTAGAACAGTATGATCGCCCAGCATCGGACAATACGCAGGTTGTGGACACCAAGGACTTTGAAACGCCGGTATATGCACGCTATCTGCGCCTGTACTTCCCGGTGAACCAGTTGAATACCAATGCAGCAGGCAGTGGCGTTTCGATTACGGAGTTGACAGTGAATGGTATGCGCCTGAACGGAGCGGTTGATTATTGCACCTTGACCGATACGTTTACTGAGAAAACCTTCCCCAATGAAGCAACCACAGCTGATTTGCAGTTGCCTGCATGGCTGACTATGACGTGGAAGGCACAGAACGGTGCAGAGCGTCCGGTACAGGTGTTGGCGCAGTGGAATACCAAAGGCTTTGATGCGTTGAAGGACGGCAAGATGGATTTGCTGGGAGCACCTGCTACAACAGAAGCGGTTACAAATAGCTAGAAGTTGGTTGCCGTACAGCCTATCTTGAAGGGCGTAATTCCGACAGCTACTCCGGAACCGACCGCAGAGCCTACGGCAGCGCCGACGGCAACTCCGGAACCGACCGCAGAACCTACAGCAGCGCCGACGGCGACTCCGGAACCGACCGCAGAGCCTACGGCAGCGCCGACGGCAACTCCGGAACCGAGTGCAGAGCCTACGGCAGCGCCGACAGCAACTCCGGAACCGACCGCAGAACCTACGGCAGCACCGACGGCTACTCCGGAACCGACCACAGAACCTACGGCAAACCCGACTGCAACTCCGGCACCTGCTGTGGAAAATACACCGCGAACAGGGGACAGTACTTGGATTACAGTGCAGACGATGTTGTTGCTGGCAGCAGCAAGCGGTGCAGCAATTCTCCTGATTTTGCGCAAGCAGCGCGGTGAGAAGAACTACAACGCGTAAAACGGTCAGTAAAAGCCAAACGTAAAAGAAAATGAGTGGTCCTTGCTTTCTCAAGAAAGCAGGGCCACTTATTTTATATGGCAAGTTTGGACCGGATCAACAATGAAAATATAGCGCAAGTGCGCGTGCAGGCAGAAGAATCTGCGGCGACAGATTGCGAAATGCAGCAAAGGTATTTATAATAAAACATAAAATATAGAGGAGGCTTGAGCAATGATTGAAAAAAGTTATGCAGATTATTCCTGGGATCAGGTTGTTACCCTGTTGAGCGTGGATTCTCCGTCCGGTTATACGGAACAAGCAGCTCAGTGGGTTAAGAATGCGTTTGCGACCCTGGGGTTTCATGCAGAAATTACCACAAAGGGTGGTGTTCTGGTTGATTTGGGCGGCAAGAATGAAAATGACGGCCTGCTGTTAGAAGCGCACGCGGATACGCTGGGCGGTATGGTTGCGGAAGTCAAGAGCAGCGGTCGACTGCGTTTGACCCCGCTGGGCGGCATGGAAGCCAATAATGCAGAAACGGAAAATGTACGGGTCTATACCCGCAGCGGTGCAGTCATTGAAGGCACATGCCAGCTTTGCAATGCATCGGTTCATGTCAACGGAGAATATTCCGAAACCAAGCGCAGTTTCGATACAGTCGAAGTGGTTCTGGACGAGGATGTATCTACTGCAGACGAAACCCGTGCGCTGGGGGTTGAAGTGGGCGATATTGTGTGCTTTGAACCGCGCACCAGACGAACCACTTCTGGATATTTGAAGAGCCGTTTCCTGGATGATAAGCTGTCGGTTGGTATTTTGTTGGGCTTTGCAAAGTATCTCAGCGATCATAAAATTGTTCCGGAGCGCCGTGTGTGGGTGCATGTGACTGTATACGAAGAAGTGGGTCATGGCGGTTCTGCTTCGGTTCCAATTGGTGTTACAGAAGCGATTTCTGTGGATATGGGCTGCGTGGGGAATGGTTTACAGTGTACTGAGCGGCAGGTCAGCATTTGCGCAAAGGATTCCGGCGGTCCGTACAGCTATCAGGTTGTAGGCAAACTGATTGATGCGGCGAAGAAGATGGATGCGGACTATGCAGTAGATGTGTATCCGCACTATGGTTCAGACGTGGAAGCAACGCTGCGCAGTGGTGTAGATATTCGTCATGGATTGATTGGTGCCGGTGTTTACGCCAGTCATGGCTATGAGCGCAGCCATATTGACGGTGTCTATAATACCCTGAAAGTGATTGCAGGATATCTGAATGTTTGATTTGTCAACAAAACGATAAGAGATTTGCAAAAGGCGGAGTGGTGCTCTGCCTTTTCTCTTACTCATCTGAAAAGATAGGGAAAGCGTTCCGCAATCAAAAGGTACATTGCGAGTGAATTCTTTGGTGCTTTGCAAAAATGTAGTTTGGTGAAAAAGTTTTTGTTTTATACAAAAGAGCTGAAAATATAGAAAAATAACAAATTGTATTTTCGCTTGACAAAAGATTGCTAACTGCGGTATTATGTAGTGAATGTGAAAAAAATGTGTATTGAAAACGGAGGAAGCATGAAATTTGTAAAAACAATTGTGTCGGTTGCACTGAGCTTAGTTTTGCTGACAGGCTGTGTCGCACCGACAAGCACAAAGCCTGAAAATAATGGCGAAAACGCAAACGTTAGTCAGACCAAGTTTGATCAGGAAGTGGATTATCTGGTCATTGGCGGCGGTGTTGCAGGCTTGTCCAGTGCGATTGAAGCAGCTGACCTGGGCGTGGAGAACATTCTGGTCTTGGAAAAGACTGGCAAGATTGGCGGTTCTGCATTCTATTCGGATGGCATCCTGAGCGGTTATGATACCCAGATTACCAAGAAGCTGGGCTTGGAAGTTTCCCATGAGGCTGTTTACGAAGAACAGATGCGTGAGAAAAAATACATTCTGGATCCGGAACTGACCAAGCTGACTTTGGATCAGTCCAGTAAAACGATCGACTGGCTGATTGATCATCTGGGCGTCAAGTTTCACGATGAAGTCATCGTGAAAGACGGCTATGGCACGATTCCCACCGTTCATATCGTTGAGGGCAATGGTGCAGGTCTGGAACCCTATTACCAGAAGGCGCTGGATGAGCGCCCTGCAATCAAGTTGGAGATGGAAACTGCTGCTACGGAACTGATTGTGGAAGACGGCAAGGTTGTTGGTGCTGTGGCAAAGAATAAAGACGGCGAACAGGTTCGTATCGGTGCAAAGGCAGTGTTGCTGGCAACTGGTGGTTATAGCGCAAACCATGAGCTGTTCACCAATGTGCATGTACCAAACGGTGTGTTCCAGACCACAAACTTTAAGAACCAGATGGGTGACGGTCTGATTATGGCGATGAACATTGGCGCCAATGCACAGAACTTGGATCAGCTGCAGGTTTATCTGCGCGAGTATAATAACCCGACCAGCCAGTATCCCTATATGTTCACGATGTTTGTGGGTCAGGATGGCAAGCGTTTCATGGATGAAAAGCGCACAGCACAGACCTACAACCAGGAAATCAAGGATGACGTGATCGACCTGTATGGCCGTACCGGTGTGGATTATTTCTGGGCAATCGCAGATGAAGCATCTCTGACTCAGATGGGCATTGCAGAGGACGCAAAGGATCACGTGGGCATCTACGTGGCAGATACGCTGGAAGAACTGGCAGACAAGATGGGTGTGGATCGGGAAACTTTCCTGGCAACCGTCAAGGCTTGGAATGCTGCTTGTGCAAAGCAGTCTGATTCGGAGTTTGGCAGAACTTCTCCGATGTGGTTCCCCATTGCACAGGGACCTTTCTACGCATTGCAGACAACTTTCTTCTCTTCTGTTACGCACGGTGGTCTGGTGAAGAATGCAAACGCACAGGTGCTGCGTGTGGATGGCTCTGTGATTCCGGGTCTGTATGCAGCAGGTGAGGTAACTACGGTTACTAACTCGAATGGTTATACTATTTCCAATGCAATCACCTTTGGTCGCATTGCAGCACAGCAGGCACAGAAGTACATGAATGGTGAAGTAGTTGTGGAAGAAGTTTCCGTGGAAGAACCCGAGAAAGAGGTTCGCTTCGACATGACGACAGCACTGAATGACGGCGAGTATGAAGCATCTGTGGATGGTCAGCACGGCAAGATGACAGTCAAGACCGTGATTACAAATGGTGCGATTGCTGATGTTATCATTCTGGAGCAGAATGAAACGGAAGAAGTTGCAAAGGATGCTTTGACGAGTGTCCCGCAGAGTATTGTTGAGAATAATTCTGCAGATGTGGACAGTGTCAGCGGCGCAACTATGACCTCTAATCGAATCATGGATGCAGTTGCTGCTTGCCTGGAACAAGCAAGTAAGTAAACTATAATTGGAACTATATTAAAACAGTGCGGTGGCAAATGAGTCACCGCACTGTTTTTTCTTTTATAGTATAGAAATATTTCCGAGAAGGACTTTCCGGTACAGCTTTGTTTCAAAGCAAAACAAACTAAAATATTATTTTTGAAAAAAGCTTGACAAACCGGCGGAAGAGGAATAAACTATATGACGGTTAGCAAAAGCTAACTGAAAATTTCGTTGTGTTTCACCTCCAAAAGGATAGGTTTGCTATCGGGAGGTATTTTTTAGAACTTAAGGTTAGTCTAAGCTAACTTTCAAAGGGTGAATGTATTCCAGAATTCTGTTGCATCAGGGGAACGGAATAAAATGCAGTCGGAATTCTTATTTTTTTGCACAGTGGTTAGCTATTGCTAACATTTACATAAGTGGGGAGAAAAAAGTATGAAAACAAAACGATCGAAACTATTGGTGGCAGCCGTTCTGGTTTTGGCATTGTTGCTGGTTGGTGGTTGGTTCTTTGTGAAGAATCGATCCGATGCTGGGCAAGTCACAAATTTTACGCCGGAGTTTGAAGCGGAGCAAACACAGGAAACGACACAGGCATCTACTGCAAAGGGAATTAAAATTCCGGGATATTCCACAATTCCGATTCAGGCAAATGCCGAGCAAGTTGAGATTGATTTATATAATCCCGAAGAAAATGATGTGCATTTTCAAATTGACTTTTATCTGACTGAAACCGGAGAAAAATTGTTTGAGTCAAAACTTATCAAACCAGGTCAGCATTTGTACAGCATCACACTGGAACGTGCGTTGGAACCTGGTGAGTATCCCATTACCATTCAGTACAACACTTATAGCACCGACGGAGCGTTTTCTCCGAAAAACGGTGCAGCTGTAGACTGTATCCTCAGCGCAGAATAAATTAGGATTCGTCACCACTGGTGAATCACAATAAATTGAATGATTATTAGGAGGTCTGAATATGAGAAATGTATTCAAACGTGTGGCAGCTAGTACAGTTGCTCTGAGCTTGATCGCAAGTATTGGTGCGATGGGTGCCTTTGCGGCAGCCCCTGCGGAAAATGGCAGTTATACGGGTTCCATTCGTGTCTATAAGGACAAGACGACCGAGTTTGTGGACAAGAACGTGAGTATGTGCGATTCGCTCTTTGACCACGATGTGGATGTAACCCTGACAGATGACGGCGCACAGCTGGATGTGTATGTGGCATATCCTGTTCCGAATTTCTCCACCCAAGGTAAGGATGGTACACTGAAGGATATGACCCTGACGATTGGTGAAAAACAGTATACTGCAACGTCTGATATTGAGACAAAGAAAATGCGTACCTTTGACGCAAAGGGCCCGATGTTCGGTATCGAAGCTGGAAAGGAATACCAGACGCAAAAGGTTACCTTTACGCTGCCTCGTGACGCAATGGACGCGTTGGAGAAGGGTGTAGCTTCTACGGCATATGTCAATGTAGTGATGAACATGACGCAGAAATTCGTTGTGCAGGTGAAGGATTTGACACCTGTAAAAGCACCTGAACCGGAAGCAACGGAAACAACCGAAAAATCCATGAATGTTACGGCAGACATTAAGGCACCGGAAGCAACCTATACCGTTACCATTCCGGAAAGTGTATCGATGGGTACGCTGTCGGCAGACAAGGATAACGTGCTGTCTTACCAGGTAAATGTAACTGCTGCCAACATGGGTAAGGGTTATGTGGAAGTTTCTGCTCCGGCAGATGGTGTTCTGACCAGTGGCGAAAATCAGCTGGCTTTCCAGAACAGCTTTGGTGCACAGAAGGTTACGGCAGATACTACGCTGGATGGTTCTTTCACAGTGAGCGCAGAAGCTGTTAAGACTGCGGCAGCAGGCAACTACACAGGCACTGCAAACTTTACGATTCGTTATTTTGCGGGTAAATAAAACTCAGAACATATAATGTGGCGAAAAATTCCCGCAGAAACGGTGATTTCTGCGGGAATTTTTGCGAAATCCCAATTGTTCGTGATAAAGGAGACTTTATGAAAAATATCAGAAGAGGAATTGCGAGTGCGCTTTTGATTGCTCTGTGTATCTCCAATTCGGTTTCTGCTGCTGCGGCCGCCGGTCAAAGCCAATCTGCATTAGAAGAATCAAACCAGAGTGCGACCATCCAGGCAGCGGTAGGTGCGGCAACAGCATCCTATTATGTTGAAATCCCGCAAAGTATGGATCTGGGTACACTGGATGCACAGAAAGATTTTGAGCAAGGGTATACCGTCCGGGTGTCCATGGAGGATAAGTCGGAAACAAATCGCATTACCATTTCTGCGGATGAACAATTCTCCATGTCACGTTTAGAAACAGAAAAAGATAGTCATTCGCTGATTTGTCATAACGATTTCCCAACAAAGAGCTTTACCCAAAGCGGCAGCGCGGACGGTATGCTGACTATCCCCAAGGAAGATATTGCAGCAGCACCACAGGGACGGTACAACGGCACCTTGCAATTCCGAATTCAGTATGAGCGCGGACCTAAGCCAACTCCGGTTGTTCCCACAGATAAACCTTCGGAAACTGCGACCCCGACACCTACGGTACAGCCAACACCGACAGAACCCGTAAAGCCTGTGCCGACCAGTACGCCGACAATTCAGCCTACTATGAAACCCACAGTGCCAGATTCCACAGGCGATCAAACGGCCTATTACAGAGCGACCGTTACCATGCGCAAGGCAACGGATTTCGATACAATCAGTATGTGTAATGCACTGTTTCACAGCAATGTGGAGATTGCCAGCAAAGACGGTGTCGCAACCATTACCATGTATGTAGTGAATCCGATCCCGCAGTTTGCCGACGAAGGTGTTCCGCTGAAAGATGTCAATTTGACCTATCAGGGAAGTAATCATGCGGCGACAGTAAAAAATGAAAAAGTTTTAAAGCGGTTTGATGCTGCGCCTGGATTTATTGAAAAAGCAGGCGAATACAGCGCATCCCCGATTGTCGTGGAGCTTCCGATGCAGGCGGTTGAGGATTCCAAAGATGGGAAGCTAATGTGCAGCGCATTTGTGGATGCAGTCATGAAGGCAACGCAGGAATTCTATGTGGTATTTGACGATTTGGTACAGGTAGAAAGTGCTGAACAGAATCGGCCTGCACCATCTGCAAAACCCAAACCTACTAAAAAGCCGGGAACTTCCCCTAAGACGAGTCAAAACGCAGACAAGCTGACTTTGGGTAACGGCGAAAAAACCTACTATACCAGTAGAGTCACGATGCGTAAAGCGACCGACTTTAGCGCTATCAGTATGTGTAATGCATTGTTTTACCCACAGGCAGAGATCGTTTATCAGGGCGATACCGCAAAGTTAACACTTTATGTAGTCGATCCGATTCCTAAATTTGCAGAGAGCGGGACGCCGCTTTCGGATATTACCTTGACGTATCAGGATAAAAACTATACGGCGACATTGAATGCAAGCGGAAAAATGAAAAAAGATTTTGCGCAGGCACCGGGCTTTATTGAAACGGCAGGTGCTTACGATGCAAGTCCAATTGAAGTTGTTTTGCCCAAGCAGGCAATTCAGGATTCGGTAGATGGCAAGTTGATGTGCAGTGCCTATATCAAGGCGGTTATGAATACAACCCAAGATTTTTATGTGGTTTTGGATGATTTGAAGCAGACCAGCGGTCCGTCAAGTGCATCCGGTACGAAAAAAGATGCAGCACAGACCTTGGATTCAGAAGCTGCAATGCAGAATTCGGATGCGCAGGCAGACAATCCAAACGCAGTAAATGCATCTGCAAAGCAAGATGCAATTCTGGAATGTAAAGTAGATACAAAGCTGTTCCCGCAGGTGTTTGGATTTGTACTGTTTACAGTGCTTGTTATGGGCGGAGCTTTTGCCGTGATTTGGCTGCGGCGTCGATGAAAGGATGGACAGAAACGTGAAACAGAGTACAAAAAAATCATTTTTTCGTGCAGCAGCACTCGCATTGGTGTTGATTTGCTGCTTTGCAACGAGCGCTTTTGCACAGGAGATTTTGTGCGAAAGCGCAACGGCGGCAGGCTCCTATAAGCACCCGCTAACAGGTGTGATCGAGGATTCCGGCGGAGAAGGCAGTGAAGCGCTGGGCCAAAGTATGGTAGGAAATATGGTGGACAGTCAGGCACTTGTGGAAACTGCACCGGATGGAACATACTATCTATCTCTTCGCTTTCATCTAATGAGTAATATTTCGGAAACGCAGTTTTCGGTGCAGATGCCCGGTGAAACAAGCTGGAATTCGGTTTCTTATGAAAGCACAGCTAAAGGCGAGGACAGCGAAGATATGCGCATTGCTATCCCCGGTAAAGATGCGATTGTCCGCGCAGAGTGCATGGTTGATGCAATGGGGCGCAAAGTGATTTTTTACATAACGGTTGACCAGTTTGTTCCCGGCAATGCAGGTTCGTTTGCACGGATGAATGAAAAGCCTTCTGGCACAGTACCCAACGGAAGCACAGTTGGTTTGGTAACGGGCGGTACGGGCAAAGTGGTACAGCCGCCGCAGGAACAAGCAGCTGAAGACACCACTCCGGTAGTTACCCATGCAGTGATAGGAAGTAACGTATGGATCATGTTCTTTGTTCTTGTGTTCTGTGCGCAGCTGTTGGCATGCATGGCTTTTTGGGGAATCAAAACATGGTTTGAGCGCATGATGAAACAGCGCACGAATGCATCTGCAGGCAAGTCCATGCAGGATACCACCGCAGAAGAACAAGACGTTGCAGATGATTTTGATGCGGATTTTCTGGATAAAAACTGGGAGGATGACGAATATGCGGCACATTAAATCGCTGATTGCGGTGCTGCTATGTCTTTCTCTTGCCATGACAGGATGTGTAGACCAAAGTGCTGCACCAGCGCGAGCGGATGCTACAGCTGGAAATGGCGGCATTGCGGTTACCAGTATTGCAGTAATGCAGATTTGTGAAAAACTGGGTCTGGATTTGGTAGGGGTGCCCCAAAGCAGTCTGGTGGAAATTCCGCAGCAATATCAGGATGCTGCCGTTGTGGGCAGCCCTATGAGCCCGGATATGGAAATTCTAGCACAGCTTGCTCCAGAATGGGTACTGAGTCCTGCCAGCTTGCAAAACGATTTACAGCCAAAGTATGAGGCCGCCGGGCTGAAATACGGTTTCTTAAATCTGAAAACAATTTTCGGAATGTATCAGTCCATAGCGGATATGGGCGAACTGTTTAACTGTAAACCACAGGCAGATGCACTGGTTGCAGAATTTGAAGCATATTATCGCACCTATCAGGCACAGCATCAAAATAAGCCTTCGCCCAGTGTATTGATTTTGATGGGATTACCGGGTTCCTATGTGGTCGCAACGGAAAATTCTTATGTTGGCAGCTTGGTAGAAATGGCGGGTGGTCGCAATGTCTATGCAGGAACGGATCAGGAATTTTTGAATGTGAATACAGAAGATATGCTGCAAAAAGACCCGGATATCATTTTGCGCACTGCGCACGCAATGCCGGAAAGCGTCATGCAAATGTTTGCTGAAGAGTTCCAAACGAATGATATCTGGAAGCATTTTTCTGCTGTGGAAAACAATCGGGTCTATGATCTGCCCAATGGCTACTTTGGTATGAGCGCAAACTTTAATTACCCGCAGGCGCTAGAAACGCTGGATCAACTGCTTTATAGCGAGGAAATAGGAGGAAACGTGTAATGAAGGAACAGAAAACCAGAAAACAAGTATTCTCCTTTTTATGTGTAACGATTGGATTACTGGTCCTGTTCTTCTTTTCCATCAATTTGGGCAGTATTCAGCTTACCGTGCCGCAGTTGCTGCGCGGTCTGTTTATTGAATATGACAGGGACGTGGCTTCGGTATATGATTTGCGCTTTCCCCGCATTTTGATTTCCATGATGGCTGGTGCATCGCTTGCTGTAGCAGGTGCATTGTTTCAGGCTGTATTAAAAAATCCATTGGCAGACCCCGGTTTGTTGGGAATCTCCAGTGGTGCAGGTTTTGCAGCGGTGTTAGCAACGATGCTTTTCCCGCAGCTGTACTTTTTGACGCCTGCGTTCAGTTTCCTCGGCGGATTGCTGGTCTTTGCGCTGGTGTATGGTTTGGCATGGAAGGGAAACGTATCACCGCTGCGTATTATCCTGATGGGTATTGCCATGCAGTCTCTGTTTTCTGGTCTGTCAGAAGCATTACATTCTATGAGCGGTGGTAATGTATCAGGTGTGGCATCCATTGTAGAAGGCAATATTACAATGAAAACCTGGCATGATGTGCATTTGATGGCGGTTGTGTCGGTGATTGGTCTTGTTCTGGCGCTGCTCTGCGCAAAATCATGCAATCTGTGTGGTCTGGAGGATAAAACCGTCCGTGGCCTGGGTGTAAATGTTGACCGTGTTCGTTTGACTGTCAGCATGACAGCGGTGTTTCTGGTAGGAGGATGTACGGCAATTGTGGGACCGGTCAGCTTTATTGGTTTGTTGGTTCCGCACATCGGGCGTATTTTTGTGGGCAGCGATCACCGAAAACTACTTCCGTTCTCCGCGTTGCTGGGTGCATTCTTATTCTTGCTGGCAGATACGATGGGTCGTACCCTGATTCGGCCCCACGAAATGAATGCTTCGGTTATTCTAGCAATTGTAGGCGGCATTGCATTTGTGATTTTGCTGCGGAAAAACGGAGGAATCTATGGAAAATAATGCAGTGAGCTTCGAGGTGCGCAACCTGTCGTTTGCCTATGGAAACAAACCGATTATCCGAAATCTGAACCTGAAAATCCCAAAGGGAAAAATCACGACACTGATCGGTCCGAACGGCTGCGGAAAATCTACAATGTTTCAGCTTTTGACGAAAAATCTTACTCCGACACAAGGAGAAATCCTTTTGGATGGTGTGCCTTTGAGCCAGATGAGCCTGCGCAGCTTCGCACAAAAAGTGGCAATTGTACACCAAAATAATACAGCACCCGGCGATTTGACAGTCGAGCAGCTGGTGGCATATGGCAGAATCCCATATACAAAAATGGGACACTCTGCTTCCAGTGAAAAGGATTGCCGCTTGATTGAGCGTGCCATGAAAATCACAGGGGTTGCCTCCTTGCGTAACCGAAATATTCAAAGCCTTTCCGGTGGTCAACGTCAGCGGGTTTGGATTGCAATGGCACTTGCGCAGGGTACGGACATATTGCTGTTGGATGAGCCAACAACCTATCTGGATGTGCGCTATCAGATTCAGATTTTGCGCTTGGTGCAAATGCTGAACAAACGGTACGGAATTACCATTTTGATGGTCCTGCATGATATGAACCAGACCATCCAATACAGTGACCAGATTGTTGCACTTTCTCATCAGGGAAAAATCGTTGCAAACGGTGCACCATGCAAGGTGGTTTCTACAGAAATGCTAAAAGAGGTTTACGGCGTACAACTGGAAGTGGTGCCCTATCAGGATACTAAAATCGTAATGAATTTCTAAAAAGAAATAACGGTAAAAAGCGGGAAATCCTTTGCAGATTTCCCGCTTTTTCTATAAATTAAGTAAAATCGGTATTTTGTGGCGAAAAAATGATAAATATACCGTATTTGCTAGGTTCTTGGGGAAAGATAAGGTATACTAATAAGTATGCGTACCATTTTAGTATGCAGCAATATCAATTCAGATGGAGGCTCGTAGGTGTGGGATTATTTGATAGATTAAATCCAGCGCTTTTTAAGCCGTTGGCAGGACGATATCGGGCATTTTTTGCAGATCTGCTGGATATTCTTTGGAGTCGCTGTAAGCATTCCAAGAATTACAGCATGGAAAAAGAGGAAATGACTGAGATTGCGGAACAATATTTTCAAACAATTGCAATGGAAATGACATTGGAGGAAGAGGATGACTCCATGTCTGACACGGACAATCCAACACAGCAGGCGTCGTTGGTCAAAAATCCGCATACACAAGCATTGTGGTTTTTGAATCGCTTGCGTGCAACTGGTTGGCTGGAAGATCTGGATGGCGGTTATGGCGAAGCAATGCGCACTGCAATTGTGGCGAAGGTAGTTCCGTTGCTGCAAGCATTCAATGCAGTTTTACACCCACAGACGGTAACGTACAGTGGTAAGTTGTTCAAAGCATACCAACTGTTTAAGACATTGGGACAGGACAAAAGCCCATATGAAAACATCCTGAAAGAAGTTTCCACCTCGATGGATGAATTGAACGATGCACTTCGCAACCTGAATGCTTCGATTGGAACATATATCGAAAAGATGACACGCAATAAAACGCCGCAACAAGTATTGGAGCTGTTCGAGGAATACGAAGATAAAATCGTTATTGCGGCTTACCACCGCTTCAAGACAAGCGATAACTTGTTCTTATATCGTTCAGATTTACAGACGGCATTGGATTTGTGCGAAGACCAGTACATGGATGCTCTGATTGATGATTACAACAGGGTAGAACAGGTGGATCGGGAACAAGCTGTTGGTGCTGTGATGGAAATCATCCAGAAGGTGCGTGACGATTTGGACACCATGACTGCGTTGATGCGTGAAATTGATCGTAACCATACCAACTATCGGAAACGTGCTGTACAGCGTGCGCAGTTTATGCTGTTGACCGACAGCTCCATTCAAGGGACCATCAATGATTTGCTGAAATATTATGCGGAAACCATCCGCACCGCAGAAGAAATGGACGAAGTGGATGACAGTCCGTTGAGTACACAGTGGAATCTATATCCGGTGGATGTGCTGGGCAAGAATTTCCTGAAAAAACCTGCCCAGCAGCGTGGACCGTTGGATATTGAACCTTTGGAAATGCCGGAGCTTTTGTCTGAAGAAGAACTGGTTGCAGCGCAAAAGCAGCTGCTTGCCTATGCGGCTGCCGCAGTGACACAGGAAAACGTGAACGCGTTTGCACAGCAGGTCCTGAGCGAGAAGAAAGCCATTCAGGTATCTGAGGTGGCAAAGCAGGAACCGGATGAATTTGTAAAAATTATTGCATTGCATACCTATTCCCAGTCAAAGAGCAGGAATTATGATATTGAGCTGCAATCCAACTGGGTACAGTGCGGAAAAATGCGTTTTCAGGATTTTATATTAAAAAAGAAGGTGTGATCAAGTGGAAATCAAGGATGTTGCAAACTACTTACTGAACCACTGTTTTGTAATGGGTTCCTGCGAAGAAACCCGTGAAAAATATTATTTCGCAATCAAACATATGGACGAACTGCGCAGTTTGTTTGTGCCGCTGGGCTATACGCCGATTTTATATCCTTCGCCGCTGAAAGTGCTGGCTTTGGTGAACGAATATGATGGCACCCAGGTCAAACTGAAAAAGTACGAAAGCATCGTACTGTTGATTTGCAGATTGCTATATCTGCAAAAGCGAGAGCGCCTAACAATGGATGGAGACCAGGTTCTGGTAACGGTTGAGGAAATTCAGCAGGAATACCAAAAGCTGAATCTCCCACAGCGATTTGAACAGCGCAAGCTGGAAGAAATCATGCGCACACTGCGAGAGTATAATCTGGCGCGCCCTATCGATAAGCTGGATCATTTACAGGCGCAAATTGAAATCTATCCCACGGTAGTTTTGGCACTACCAGATAATGTGCTGAAAGCCAGCCAGGAAGCAACGGTAAACAAATTGGCAGAGTACGAGACAGGAGGTGCTGACGAGTGATTCAGATGCAGCGGGTTCGATTGATCAACTGGCACAACTTTATCAATACGACGGTGGATTTTGATCAGATCACCTATATGGTAGGTGTCAATGCCGTAGGTAAAACTACCATTTTGGATGCGATTCGATATTGCCTGACTACAGAGAAAAAGTTTAATGCGCTGGGCAATAAGCGCAGCGGACGTACCTTGCAAGGTTCGGTACATGGCAAACAGCGTGAAGGGGACGGCTATACCAGACCCGGACATACCATTTCTTATGTGGGTATCGAATTTTTGAATCAGCAGAAGGGTTCCAAATTTGTCATTACGGTTCGTGTGGAATCCGACAATCCGGAGCAGGAGCTGCGGCAGGTAAAGCAGACTTGGTACATTTCCCCCGAAAACTATACGTTGGATGATTTGCCGTTTTTGGATGCGGAAACCAATCAGCCTTCCAGCCGAGAGCAGTTCTGCCTGAAAAAAGAAAAAATGCCGCCCATTGACCGACAGAACGAAGCAAGAGATAAGATTTGCCGTCGTTTGGGTATTGGTGCGGGTGAATCTCAGTTGGGAAAGAGCTTTGAGGCCGTATTCCCCATGGGTACTTCGCTGGAAGAAATCTCGGATTTCAAGACCTTTATATACGAGTACATCCTGCCTCAGCCGGAAATTAACTTGGAAGCCATGCAGCAGGACGAAGTGGAACTGGAAAATCTGGGCGACGTTTTGCTGAATGCGCAGAGCCGTGCAGAGCAGTTGAAGAAAATCGTAGAAGCCGGCGCAGAAGCCCGCAAAAAAGAGCGGGATGTTTTGCTGAAACAGGGTGTTGTACTTTGTGCAGAAAATGATGAAAAGTCCGGTTTGGAAGAACAGATTCTCAGTGCATTAGAGCAGTGTAATTTGAAAATCGAACAGCTGGAACAAGAGCAACGTCAGGCTGAACAGGATGCAAGCGATGCGTTCAACACTTATGAGCAGGCAATTCGCGAAGCAGGCGAAAGTGATATTCAAAAGAAACTGGACGGTTTGAAGGCATATCAAAAGGATTTGAAGCGTGAGCTGAATGAAGCGCAGCAGCGCTTGAGTCGATTTCAAGCGGCTTGTACCCGAATCGAGGGACTGCAGAAAGATGCAGTTGCCTATGGATTCCCGCTGAACGAAGAACTGACCCCGGCAAATATTCAAAAAATGCCGGAACGCAGACAGGAAGAACTGGAAACAAACCTGATTGCGGAACTTCAGAGCATGGAAAAAGAGCTGGACAGGCAGCGTGGTGTGCTGATTGCTCAGAACGAAAACAAAAAGGTTCGTTTTGCAGAGCTGCAAAAGAAAATCAAAGTGCTTTCTGAGGGTGATTTGGTTTATCCGGACGGAAACTGCGCGCAAATTGTGAAAGATGAAATCAATCAAATGCTGGCGGCGCAGGGAATGGAACCGGATGCAAAAATCGTCTGTGATCTGCTCTATATGGTGGATGAATCCTGGCAGAGCTGTGTAGAAGCTTGTCTGGGTGGCCGCCGATTTGATATTTTCGTAAGTCCTGAGCATTACAAAACAGCAAAAAATGCCTTTGAAAAACTGGGTGCACGCGTGCGTAAAATCAGCTTGCTGGACAGCCGTGCGCTGGAACGCAATGTGGATAAAATTCCGGAGCCGGAGCAGAATATGCTGGCATCCAAGGTGAAGTCGGAAAATCGCTTGGTAAAAGCCTATGTGACCGATCTTCTGGGCAATATTGTTTGCTGCGATACCTCCGATGCATTGGAGAATTATCCTCATAGTGCTACCCGAGATTTGCTGCGCCATTATCCCTATCGTTTGGCACGTTTGCGGGAACCGCAGAAATATATCGGTCAGGATGCACGTTTGGAGCAATTAGAGCGAGCAAAGCAGGAAGCAGAAGAAATCTCGCAGGAAATGAGAACCTTGGAAAGCAGACAGAAATCTCTGCGTACGCTATGTCTGCGGTTTCACGGGGCTACGGATGAGAACACACAACGAGCACTATCTGCAGGTTGGAACAGCGAAAAAACATATGATGCCTGCGCTGCTAAGTATCAGAACATGGCAGAAGAAATTCAGGCGTGTGAAAATGACCCGATGCTGCTGGCGTCTATGCGTAAACAGCAGCTGCTGAAAAAAGATTACGACGAGAAGAATGAGATTGTACGGTCGGTGAATGCAAATCTGGCACTGAGCAAGAATAAGGCGCAGAACTGCCAGAAACAGCAGGAAGGCGCGATCGAAGCTGCAGAGCTGGCAAGAAATGCTTGGCGAGAATTTTTGAAGCAGACACCTGCATTGCAGGAAGACATTGAAAAGAGATATACAGAGGCTCGCAAAAATAGCAAGCAGCCACAGCAAATCGTGCGCAATCATAAAATTTATCAGAGCCAGGCGGAACGCGCACGGGATGACTTTTTGGAAAATACACTGAAACCACTGCAGCGTGAATACAATCAGAAATACACCTGCGATTTCAAGCTGGGGATGGAAGGAATTGACACCTACCAGTACCAGTATGAGCAGCTGGTGCATATTGATCTGGAACGGTATCAGTCCAGTCTGGAAAAGGCAAAAGCGCGCTGCAAGGAGCGTTTCCGTCAGGATATTCTGTTCCGTTTAAAGGATGAAATCGCTAATGCAAGAAAACAGTTCCGTGAGCTGAACCGCATTATGGAGAAACTGACTTACGGCGAAGAAACCTACCGCTTCTCCATTGGTCCCAGCGAGGATACACAGCTGGGTGCGTTCTGCCGCTTGATTGAGCATGGTTCTAATCAGCGTGTACCGGAGGAAGGTACACTGGAAGCATTTGCTTATCAGAAAGATGAAGTCTATGAGGCACAGTTGGATGAGCTGATGGAGCATATCATGGCTGACCTGAAAATCGCGGCAGAAGAACGCCAGAAGGGTAACACGTTATCCTCTATCGAACTGTCCAGCTATGTGGATTACCGTCAGTATTTGAACTGCGATATTGAAATCACCAATGCAGTCACGCAGAAAGCAACGAAGCTATCTAGTGTCAGCGGCGATAGCAGTGGTGGTGAAAATCAGGCACCCTTCTATATTGCAATCTGCGCTTCGCTGCTGCAAATCTATCAGAAATGTCAGAACTCAGTTCGCCTGATTCTGCTGGACGAAGCATTCAGCAAGATGACCAGTGACCGTATCCGCCCGATGATGAAGATGTTCCGCGATATGGACTTGCAGGTCGTGCTGATCACTACGGTAGAAAAGGCTTCTGCGATTGCGCCGTTCTGTGATATTACCCATTCGATTTTGAAAAAAGGTACGCAGAATGCGGTGAGACCCTTTTATCAGGATGGAGAGTGACCACCTTGAATTATACGGAGGATATCTTAAATCGCTTTTTAAATCAGTTGGAACGGCGCAAGAAAAGCGATAAACCACTTTCGCTGAATATCTCAACGATTTACAAAGATTACCGGGATAATTTTTCAGATAGTCAGGAAGCCATCGATGCGGCGGTCAGCAGGCTGATTGGGCATGGAATCCTGCAAGGCAAGCGGGATGTACAAGGCTACTATACCAAAGTGACAATGGCACTTTCGCAATGTGACGAAGCATACAGCTTTGTACAGCGTGAACCAAAAGCACAGCTTTTGCAAAAACAGCGTGAGCTGCTTTGTCAGGTACAGGGGCGCAATACAGGACTGGCATATCGTTTCAGTACGGATATGCTTGTACTGTTGGATTCCGAAAAATTCCCTGGATATGGCATTGGTCAGGATACGGATAAACTGCGGGATATTTTGTTGATTTTAGAAAAAATCGATCAGCTGAAAACAGAAACCTATGTGCGTAATTTCTCTGAAGCGATATTCCATGATTCCAAACGGTTTCAAACGTTGCAAGGAGCAGTGGAGCATATTTTGATGGATTATACGCCAGATGCAATGGATGAAAGCAATATTCTGGAGCAGTATGATTTATACCAGAATCCTACCTATGTCTATTTTAAAGGCGGTTGGATTTTGTATGCAGGAACGTGTATGTTTGACATTGCGGCATTGCCCGGCGGAATCGGATTGCCGATCAGCGCTTTAGGCAGTATCACAAAGATTCAGCTGACAGGCGATACTGTGATTTCGGTGGAGAATTTGACCACCTATCACGATATTCCCGAAGAAAAAGGCGCGATCCTGTATTTAGGCGGATTTCCTAATCATGTGCGCGTAAATTTTTTGAAACTGCTGTATCAGAATGAACCAGACGCAAACTATTTTCATCAGGGCGACTTGGACCCATATGGATTTTTGATTCTGGAAAATCTCTGTAGCCGAACACAGATTCCGTTCAAACCATTGGAAATGGATCTGCAAACACTTCAGCAGTGTTTTATAAAAGGACATTATCGCCCATTGGATGCGCAGGACAAAAAAATCATGCAGTACCCGTTGCTTACCTCATACAGTGAAATTTTTGATTTCATGCGTCAACATAATTGCAAGGTGGAGCAGGAAAGCTTTGAGGCTATGCAACTGAATTTGTAAGTGTTACTGTACAAACAAAAAAGGACTCGAACAGATTGATCTGTTTGGGCCTTTTTTGTTATTAGTTTATACCAGATGGAAAAGCACGTTATAAAGAAGGAGTTTCCAAAAGTAAGGTGGAGAGTATAGCGAAAACAGAGTACATCGCATTTTGTACTAGCAGCATAGAATTTCTGTGCGTTTACAAGCCTAGGAATTGTCAGAAACAAAAACATAATCGGCGTTGAGGGTGGGAAGTAGAACAGTAAATGGAACTTGATAATTATTTGTTATCAAGATAATAAATATAATGTATTTTATTTATTAGTTTGTTTATAGTATCATCTCTGCGGACACAACAAGGAGGTTAAATGATGAAGAAAAAAGCAGACGCAAAAATGTTGTGGAATTTGTTCGTTTCGATGTTTGTACTTAGCTCTTGTACATTCGGCGGTGGATTTGTAATTGTATCGCTGATGAAGAAAAAGTTTGTGGATGAAAGGCATTGGCTGGATGAAGATGAAATGCTGGATATTACAGCGATTACTCAGTCGGCACCCGGTCCGCTGCCAGTCAATGCATCTGTTATCATTGGTTATCGTATGGCGGGTATTTTAGGTTCTGTGATTGCAGTACTTGGCACCATTCTGCCACCGATGATTATCATTTCTTTGATCAGTTTGTGTTATGAGGAGTTTCGTACAAACCGAGTGATTGCGCTGGCATTGCAGGTTACACGCGCAGGTGTTGCAGCGGTTATTATGGATGTAACATTGAACCTGACAGGTAATGTTCTGAAAATGAAGCGCGCACTGTATACCACGATGATGGTCGTGTGCTTTGTTGCAGTTACAGTATTTGATGTCAGTGCCATGATGGTAATCTTGACCTGCCTGATGATTGGCATTGTAGATGCGGTGCTGACCAGCAAGAAGGAGGTAAAATAAAGTGATTTGGAAATTATTTTTTGCTTTCGTTCAGGTAGGAATGTTCAGCGTTGGTGGCGGTTATGCGGCAATCCCACTGATTCAGGATCAAATCGTCAATATCCATAAATTGATGACACTGGAACAATTCAGCGATCTGATTACCATTGCAGAAATGACTCCGGGCCCTATCTCAATTAACTCGTCTACCTTTGTTGGTATGCAGTTAAGCGGTATTCCCGGTGTGCTGATTTGTACGTTAGGCTGCATCATCCCATCCTTCATTATTTGCTTGACACTGGCACATGTTTACTATAAGTACAGAGAACTTGGCGGAATCCAAACTGTATTGGCAGCACTGCGACCTGCGGTAGTTTCACTAATTGGCTCTGCGGGTTTGTCGATTCTCACCATTGCTGCCTTCAAAAATGGTGTGATTGCCGTATCGAATATTCAGTATGTGGAAGTTGCGCTGTTTGCAGTTTGCTTGTTCCTGTTGAGAAAATATAAGGCAAACCCAATCGCCATTATCTTAGGCAGTGGTGTGGTTGGAACCATCATCTATTTGATTTTCTAACAGCTGTATGAAAACTTGCATAGCGGGAGACAGGTATTTGTTCTTGTGATAAATCAGCCGAATAGAGCGCTGAATCCGCATATCGTTCAGGGGGAGTATTGTAAATACTCCTTTTTTTAGTTCCTCCGCAATCATCATACGAGACAAAGCTGCAATGCTGTTTGTATAGAGTAAAGCCTGCTTGATGGCTTCCACGCTGCTACAAGCATAGTTCGTGGATAAACGCAGACCAATTTTTTGCAGATGCAGTTCCAACTGGTTACGGCTGCTGCTGCCGTCTTCTCGTGTAACAAAAGGGTATTGTTCTAAATCGGAATAGGAAATAGTAGATTTGCCTGTCAGGGGATGTGCAGAGGAAACTGCCAGTACAAGCTCATCATCCATAATATCACGAACAATCAAATCGGGATTGTTGATACAGCCTTCCACTAAAGCCAAATCGAGTTTGTAGTCACGGATCATCTGTTCAATTTTGCTGGTATTGTTGACAGTCACTTCGTATGAAATCGGCAGTTTTTGCTGTGTTAGACGCTGCATCAAAGGCGGCAATAAACAGGTACCGACGCTGACAGAACCGCCAATACGGATATGATCGGTTTGCCCATGGATATTGATGTCATCTTCCATGTGGTGAAAAAGCTCCAGAATGTGCAATGCGTGGTCCAGCATGGTTTC
The DNA here is from genome assembly GCA_029264955.1 of Faecalibacterium sp. Taxonomy (GTDB): domain Bacteria; phylum Bacillota; class Clostridia; order Oscillospirales; family Ruminococcaceae; genus Faecalibacterium. Next base: position 37,992 of record JARHYC010000009.1, read on the forward strand.
TCCAATAGGGGTCAGGTAAAGCCGATGATTGATTCGTTCAAATAGTTTGATATGATAATAGTTTTCTAAATCAGAGATGATTTTCGAGATGGCGGGTTGCGATAAGTTTAATTTTTCGGCAGCAGCGTGCATGGTCTTTTCTTGACATACGGCTACAAAAACCTCCAGGTGGTGCAATGTCATTTCGTGCCTCCAATGCATAGTAGATAGAATGGCTGCCCATAATTGTGCAGATATTTCAGATTTTCTATATTTGATTTATAACACAGGATGTTTTATATTGCAATTTCAAAAAATGGAAAAACAATATAAAACCGCTCGGTACAGGCAACTGCACGAGCGGTTTTGAAAAGGAGATTTCGTTTTGCGAACGCATGAAGTGATTTTGCAAGAAAAGTGAAGAATTACTGATTTTGAGAGTTGTTGTATTTTTCGGCCAGAACCTTTTGGAACCAATCTTTTCCGTTGACAAAGCGAGATACGATGAAGGTAGAAACATAGTCGCCAGCAGCGTTGACCATAGTCGCTGGAGGATCAATTAGATTACCTAGCGCAATCGCAATGGGATAAGCGATGGCAAGCTGATCGGGGAAAAATACTGTGCAGAGGACAAGTTCCCCAGTGCCACCGCCACCGGGGATGCCGGACATAGCGACAGAAGACAAAATGGCAATGATAATTGCCAGAATTGCTTTACCACTTGTAAAGTCGAGACCAAAAATTCCAAAAAGAAAGGCAACTTTGATGATAGCGCTCATAGCAGAACCATCCATATGCATAGTAGCGCCCAGTGGCAGAACAATATCCGTAACTTCCTTGGAGATGCCGGTATCGGCGGCAGCCTCCATGTTTGTAGGAATGGATGCGACAGACGAACAGGTGCCAAAAGAAACTGCAGCAGGCTTAAATAGATGTTGGAACATTACTTTTGCTGCACCCTTGCCTCCACCAAAACGCGCATAAATGGGGGAGAAAATCAGCATATACGCAAAGCTCATGATATAGTACAGAATCAGAGTACGCCCGTAATCGCCAATTAGAGAAGGTCCGTAGGTCGCAACCAAATAAGCAAAGAATCCAAAGAAACCGATGGGGGCGTAATAGGTGATGATTTTGACCGTCTGCATAATGCAGTTGGAAAGGTCAGCCAGCAGCTTTGCTGTGGCGGTTTCAGAACCACCAGCCATCTGTACGCCAAAACCAAAAATGACGGCCGCTACAATCAGCGGTAGAATTGCTTTGCGGCTCCACAGTTCAGCAAAATCGGGTTTGGTAAAGAAGTTGATAATCATGTCGGACAGGCTCATTGTTACATTAACTTCGCCTTCAGTAATCGTGTAATTGCCGGTAGTGAGCGGAACGATGCGAACAACAATATACATCAGTACGGCTGCGATGGCAGCGGTACCGAAGAAGGTTAAAATTGTTGTGCCTAAAATTTTACCTGCTTTTTTAGCACTGTTCATATTAGCGATTGCAGAAGCAATGGAGCAGAAAACCATCGGCACTACGATGCAGAACATCATGTTTGTAAAAACTGTACCCAAAGGCTCCAAAGAGGTTGCATTGGGCCAAAGCCAACCGGTGATACAACCACCTGTAATACCAACCAACATCGAGAAGATGAACCAGTTGTTCTTTAAGAATTTTTTTGCCATGATGTGACTCCTTTACCATACATCATTGAATCATTGATATATCTTATTATATGCGGAAAGAATGCAATGTAAATTGCAGTCAATGCTTGAAACGTTGCAAAAAATGCTATATACTGATTTTGTAATAAAAGGAGCGTGCCAAGTATGGAAAAAACAGAGCGGTTTAGCTGCGAAGGATATCTGAATGAAAATTATCACTATTTTCATTTGCGGGATACGGCAGGGCAGGAACGCGATTTCCATTTCCATGAGTTTGATAAAGTGGTTTTGTTTCTTTCTGGCAAGGTTGATTACATCGTAGAAAATCAAACCTATACATTGCTTCCATGGACAGTATTGTTGGTAAAGCATCACATGATTCATAAGGCTTTGATTGATACCAACGAGCCGTATGAGCGTATCATTCTATATTTAGATCGTCGTTATTTCGATCGTGTGTTTCCAGATGGACAGATTATGGAGTGCTTTAAATTGTCGGCACAGCGGGGGAATCAGCTTTTAAAACCGACAGAAGAGCAGCGCAAGATACTGGAAACACTGATTGCATCTTATGAAAAGGCACAAAATACCAACGAGTTTGGTGCACAAGTCATGCGAGATACTATCGTCATGCAGATGTTGGTTATGATCGGTCGGATGAGCTCCGCACGGGAAACGACTACAATGTCGACATACGATCCTAAAATACAGCAAACACTTTCTTTCATCAATGAAAATTTGGACAAAGAATTGAATGTAGATACGCTGGCAGAACATGTGTTTTTGAGCAAATACCATTTTATGCGTCTATTTAAGGCGCAGATGGGCACCACAGTGCACGCGTACATTCGGCAGAAACGTCTTTTGTGTGCGGCGCGATTGATTCGAGAAGGGATGAGTGCGAATCGTGCCGCAATTAAAAGTGGTTTTTCGGATTATTCGGCATTTCATCGCGCGTTCAAAGAAAGTTTTGGCGTCAGTCCGGGACAAATCAAAAAAAGCGAATAACACTGGTGTGATTGGAAAAGCATGGGAACATTGTTTCGAATCAAAGAACGCTTCTGCATGATGCAGGAGCGTTCTTTTTATTAGAAGAAAACCAGACAAAACACAGTGGTTGTATGGTTTTTATATAGTGTACGGTGTTTGTTTATATGCGGATGCAGCGTGGGTTCGGTATACTTCTAAGTACAGGTGTTTATGCCAAGCAGCAAAGCATAGAGAAAGACGATAAACATATACAACTGCTGATAAGGGGAAGGGAACGATGAAAAAACAAAAGCAAGGAAAGCCCGTGCTTTCTGCGTTACTTTGGATTTTAATTTTAGCCGGACTTTTCTATCTGGTGTTTCATAGAAACTATCGGCAAATTCTGGTGAATCTTTCTGACGTCGGTTGGAAAGGCTTGTGTGTCTTAGTTGTGGCGGGCTTGGTGTACGAAATATTGGAATCCGCCGCGAATCAAATGTTGCTGCGAGTGCGGGTGCCGGGATTCACATTTCGGCAGTCGGCAGAATTAACAGCATTAAATGCGTTTGGTCGTACATCTATTTTGGGGATGGGGGCCTTTGCGCTGCAGGGGTATTACTTAAATCAGTGTGGTATGCTGCCGGGAGATAGTGCAGGAACGGTCTTGATTTCCTATAATCTGCATAAAGCGAGTGTTCTGGTTTGCGCCGCAGTGCTGTTTTTATGGCAGGGACCAGATTTGCTGCGAGAAAGCCAAAATCTGATGCAATATGTTTTTCTGGGCTTTCTGATTTGTACAACGATTGTGCTGGCGTTGCTGTTGGTATGTACTTGGGATAAATTGCGCAAGCTGATGCAGTTCTTGTTGGAACATTTACCACGAACTGAAAAATGGCAGTGCCGAAAAGAAAAACTGATGCTGAACGTGGATGCAATGTATCATGCGGCATATGCTTTAAAACAGCAGCCAATGAACGTCTGGGCAGCTTTTGCATTGCATAGCTTGAAACTCCTGTGGATGGATTTTATTCCGGTTTTGTGCCTGCGCATGATGGGGGTTTCTACGCTGACAATAGGGAAAACAATGGGTTTGGCTGCACTTTGTTTGGTTTTGTCTGGTGCTTGTCCGAACGTGGCGGGAATCGGTCCTACCGAGCTTGCGTTTTTAATGTTGTATGGACCGTGTGTGGGACAAGCGCAGGCGGCATCTTTGCTGATTTTGTTTCGATGCGCAACGTACTTTTTCCCGTTTTTGATTGGTGCTGGAGTTTCACGGTATGCACTGAAACGAGTGAATCGGGAAAATGCAAATGGAATCCAAATACAGAAAACAGATATGTAAAAATACTCACGAGAATTGTAAATTTATATGGAGAAATAGCCCGCACAGTTGTTATAGGAGAAAAACAAACAACAAAATATGAATGGTAGCCATCAGCATCACTTGTGAAAAAAATGTAAAAGTGCTAAAATAAAACGCATGTGCAAATAGCAAAACGAAGAATCTCTGAAGCAAAGAGGCTTTGTTTACAAAAAGATGGAGGCATTTTTATGAAAAAGTTTTTTGCTCTGATGCTGGCTGCGACAATGGCGATCGGTATGCTGACCGGTTGTGGTGCTGCTTCAAATTCGCAGACTGTAAATGAACCGGACGCTCAAGTCGAAAGCACACAGTTGCTCTCTTTGGAAGGTCATTCGCTACATATTTTCTGCGGTGCAGGTATGAAAAATGCATTTGAAGAAATTGCAAAAACATTCGAGGAAGAATCTGGTTGCAAGATGGAAGTAACGTATGCCAATGCTGCACAAATTCAGACACAGATCAACACCGCGCAGGAGGGCGATTTCTTTATCGCTGGCTCTGAAGGGGAACTAAAGCCTGTTGAAGCAATGGTGGAAGAATCTACACCGCTGGTAAAGCATATTCCAGTGCTGGCGGTACAACCTGGTAACCCGAAAGGAATTCACGCAGCGGCAGACCTGGCAAAAGAAGATGTCCGGATGGTTATTGGTGACCCAGAGGCTACCCCTGTCGGAAAAATCGCTATGAAGCTGTTCAAGGATTTTGGACTGACCGATAAAGTAAATATTATTTCCAATACTGCAACTGCTCCGGCAATGAACCAGGCTTTGGCGGCAGATGAGTGTGATGTTATTTTAGTCTGGAAAGAAAATGTAAATTCCGAAGTTGCTGAAATTGTGGATACCCCCGATATGGAAGCTTACATCAAACAGATTCCTGCCGCACGCTTGACCTGCTCTGCAGATCAGGAAGCAGCAGATGGCTTTTTGTCGTTCCTGACAAGCGAGAAGGCGCAAGATATTTGGGTGAACTTCGGATATGAGCTGGCAGCATAAAAAGCAATCGCATCAACGACAGCAGCTATTCGAAATACTGTTTGAAGCAATCTTTTTTCTGGTCGTTGTGTTTATCGGTTGGAATTTATGGGTCGTTGTAAAGGGTGGAGCTTGCTATCTTAAGCAGGCGTTGTTGTCGCCGGAGCTGCGCTTCTCGATTGGGTTAAGCCTTTGGACCAGTACCATTTCTACCCTAATTTGCATGATTTTGGCGATACCATGCGCCTATGTGATTGTAATGCGGGAAAGCAAATGGACCAAAATCGGGGAAGCGGTTTTGGGGCTGCCCCTGTCGCTGCCGTATCTGGTGCTAGGTCTTTGTTTGTTGACGGCATTTTCCACTCCCTTTGGCAAAGTGCTGAAGGAGCTGGGCTTGCGGGTAGTATTTCACCCGCGTGGTATCATTTTAGCGCATATTCTGGTGAACCTGCCCTTTGTGATTCGATTGATTACAGAGGCGTTTCGCCGATTAGACCCGGAATTGGCGCTTACAGCGCAAACGCTGGGTGCAAGCCGCTTTCAGGCAATGTGGTATATTACCTTGCCTTTATGTAAAGTAGACTGTATTACCGCATTGATTTTGGCGTGGAGCCGCGGGCTGGGCGAGTTTGGTGCAACTCTTATGTTGGTCGGCGTTACGCGCATGAAAACAGAGACACTACCAGGCAATATTTACCTGAACATTTCTACAGGTGACAACAATGCGGCATTAGCGGCAGCTTTGATTTTGTTGCTGTTGTCGCTGCTTGCGCAGTTTATCGGATGGCTTGTAACACGAAGGAGAGATTACCTATGACCAATCATGAACTTTATGGGACCTTGAAAGAAAAGCTGGTACAGCTTTTGCAGGAAAATGATCTTGCTGCAGAAACCGTCACGATTGTGGCGCGCGGATTGACACCGACTGAAGCAATCGGACATCCCACCCGGAAAGATTATCCAATCCTGACTGGCAGCGAAGTAATGCTGATGGCAAGCTTTCTGGATGGAAAAGGGCAGGCATTCACAGATGCACCGGCACAGTTTTCTGGATCTTTGCAAGAGATTTTGAATGGAGATGTGGAGAATGATCCGCATATCCGTGCAATGTTTGTAGCGGCTTTGAATGCGGTGATGGATCACCTAAAACTTGCAAGCCCTACGGTACATTGTAAGAATGACGGTCCGGAGCAGTGCGCTTCTCATGTGGTAAAATGGGTGGCAGAGCATTACGGAACGCCCAAAATTGCAATGGTTGGGTATCAGCCAGCTATGGCGGCAGCACTGGCTGCTCATTATCCGGTAAAAGTTTTGGACTTGGACCCCAAGAATATTGGAACTACCCATGATGGCTTTCAGGTTTTGAACGGAGCTACCCAGCAAAAGGAAACGATTGCCTGGGCAGATTTGGTGCTTTGCACCGGCAGCACATTATGCAATGGCACGCTTGTGGATTTTTTGGATGTGGATAAACCCATCGCTTTCTTCGGTACGACGCTGTCTGGTGCAGCACCGCTTCTGGGGCTGAAACGGGTTTGCTTTGCTGATCAGGTCTAATCAAAATGTCCTTTGGATCATTTGGTCCAAGGGACATTTTTAGATTTAGAGGGTGGACAAGGCCCTCGAGGTGCAAACACAAGCAGCTAAGGGTTGCAAGGCAGTAGTGTGTGTGTTACTCTATAACAAATAAATGATGCCGTATGGTGGCGCAAAACAAGCAGGAGGGGCTAAATATGTTTCAGGTGGAAAAGGTCACGCAGGAGACCGTGCAATGGATTAGGGATTGGTTTGATGCAAATGGTGCAGGCTGTAATGCGGTAATCGGTCTTTCTGGAGGGAAGGATTCCACAGTTGTGGCTGGCTTGTGCGTAGAAGCGCTGGGGCGAGATCGTGTCATTGGCGTATTGATGCCAAACGGTGTCCAGCCGGATATTGACGACTCCAAGGCTGTGGCAGAGTTTTTGCAGATTCAGCACTATGTGTTCAATATCCATGATGCTTACGAGGCAATGTTGTCTCAGATGACTGTCTGCGGCGTGGAACCGACCAGTCAGACTGTGGTCAATTTGCCGCCGCGTCTGCGTATGTCGGCACTGTACGCAATTTCGCAGTCCAAGAATGGCCGTGTTGCCAACACTTGCAATCTGTCTGAGGATTGGGTCGGTTACTCCACACGCTATGGCGATGCAGCAGGCGATTTCAGCCCTCTGGGCGGCTTGACTGTGCGTGAAGTGAAAGCGGTGGGTAAGCATTTAGGCCTGCCTGCCTATCTGGTAGACAAGACACCTTCTGACGGTTTGTGTGGTTCCACAGATGAGGATAAACTGGGCTTTACCTATGCAGCGCTGGATTGTTATATCCGAGAGGGCATTTGTGAAGATGCAGAGACAAAGGCAAAAATTGACCATTTACATAAACTGAATCAGTTCAAACTGAAGCCGATTCCGGCTTATGTTCCGGCAAAAGAACTGCTGTAAAGAAAGTTTGAAGAAAAGATGAAGAAATTTGTTCTTTTCTGTTGACAAATATAGAAAAATAAGTATAATTAATCTTGCCGTTATCTTGGCTGCCCCAGCTCTGCTGCAAGTTCTTCCTTGGTCTGTCTCTCACTGAGTGGAGTGCCAGCCAGGGAGGGGATGGCAAAGTGAGCACTGGCAGCACACCCTGCCCTTTCTCCGGTACTCACCAGGTCCTTCGCGACAGTCCCACACCTCATGCCGGTCCGCTGCACGGAGGCATTCCGGAATGTGTACGATGCACGCTGCATGAGGTTGGAGGAAGGTCCCTGCCCTCAGATGAGAAGGTCGCAGCAACCCAAACACTCAGAGCCATTCACGGTCAGTGCCCTTGAGAGTTTTATTGAAGCAGCAAGTGGGGGTGCCTGGGTGGCTCAGTTGGTTTCAGATGCAGTGTTCAACAATTCATCAGTTGCATAGAATACCCAGTGCTCATCACATTGTGTGCCCT
>JARHYC010000025.1 GCA_029264955.1 Faecalibacterium sp.
TTTGAAGCCGTTCGCTTTTCAGCGGGCCGTCGGCCGTCGTGCGGCTGACAAGATAGTATTATACTCGCTTTCAAAAATAAGTCAACACTTTTTGCGCACTTTTTTCGTTCTTTTACTGTCTTTGACATTTTAATTAGTTTTATCTTTTACTTTTATACTTGTTTTAGATATTTTCTTGCTTTTTTGCTCGATTTTCGCATTGACACTGCTTATTTTGCGCCGTATCATAGGCATATATCCTTGCAAAGATTTCTCATAGATTTTCTTTTCTTCCTTTTTATAAGGGGTATTTTATGCAGATTGATTTCAAAAAGCTTGCAGGCGTCCAATGCTGTCGGCGTTATCAGAAAGACTATATCGCACGTACCAATACCCGCAGTGAAAGCGCAACCTTAGAATGCATCAAATTCTATGTGGATGGTCGTATTCGCTTTGAGCAGCATTGCTACGGTGAAGCCGCCGGGTGCATTTTCTCTCTTTGGGCAAAGCGTATAGATTCCGACGGTACGCTTCATTGGGATACACCACAAAACGGTTACTACGATTCTTCTGTATTACCGTCTACTCTTGTCGCTATAGATGAAAACGGTTGGCTTTATTTTGACCAGGATCACTTTCCTTGGAAGCCGTCGGCCGAGCTTTCTTCCGATCCTACCGCCGGATATTCTAAACGGAAAATGTTATACTTCCATCTGTTTCATCACTAATGGAGAATAGAAAGGGCTCTTTATGTTAGGCTTCTTACTAGGTATTCTGTCCTTGATTGTTGGTTTTTATCTCTTGATCAGTTGCTTATGGCGCAAACTGCGCTGCCGCACTTTCGTTACCGCTACTGTAGTATTAGGTTATCATCAGGATACGCTCACCAAAATCGGAACGCATCACAAGAATAATTTTCCACAGTACCATTTTACGTTAAACGAAAAAAGTTATCTGGTCACTGACTACAACGTATCCCATGGCTCTGCAATTCATGCAGGTGATGTAGTTCGTCTTTTATGCGACCCATCCCATCCAGACCTTTTCTGGTATGTAAATGGTAGTTTGTGGCGTGATGTGATCTGGGGTGTGCTGTCTCTTCTTTTTGCCGGATTCATCCTATTCTTATTCCTTATATAGTATAAAGAGTCTTCAAGAGGTGTGTAACATCTTCCCATGAAGGCTCTTTTCTTTTCACTTGTATATTTACCTCCTTTTTCAACATACTAATGCTTGGAGGTGATTGCAAATGAACACATTGACTCCCTTTATCCAGCATGACATGGATAATCTGCCAAACGAAACCCACGGTCGCGCTGATGGCGGAAAATCTTGTGAGCAATGGGTGCACAGCTGTTTTCCATGCCGTCAGAAAAACGCGCGTTCCTTTCTAAAGGGCGAAACTCCTGGCATTCAACAGAGCAGTGCTCCCGAAATTGCCGTGAATCGCTCTTGTCAGGAAGACGATGAAACTGTGCAGCGTCTACTTGAATGGCGAGAAGAAGCCCCTTACGGGTAACTTCCGCAATATTTTTACAAAATTCCGGTTGCATTTCTGCAGCGCTTCCCTTATTATGATAGTGAAAATGAAAAGAAGGCAGGTGCTGCAATTATGGCAGGATTTTCTTACGAAATTACCGAACGTATCGCTGTACTCTCCACCGCAACTACTGGTTGGGAGCGTCAGCTGAACATGATTAGCTGGAACGGTCGTGAGCCGAAGTACGACATTCGTGACTGGTCTCCGGACGGAACCAAGATGGGCAAGGGCATTTCTCTGACCGCAGAAGAGCTGTCCAACCTGAAAGGCATTTTGGACGAGTTGGATTTGGGCGAACCGGACGCTATCGGCGATCCCGACTTCCCGGAGTTCTGATATGGACTATCGAGAAGAATTTATTCGTATCTTCCAGGAAAACATTAAACGTCCCGGTGCAGACAAACTGCTGACCTGGATGGATGAACGAACCGACTTCTTCCACGCTCCGGCGTCTACACGCTTTCACGGTGCTTGCGAAGAAGGTTTGGTCATGCACAGTCTGAATGTTTATCATGCTTTGCACGATATGTATTTCACGGAAGAAGAAAACGAAGAAACATTTGCCGTTGTCGCATTGCTGCACGATTTGTGCAAGGCTAATTTCTATAAAGTTGGTACCCGCAACGTAAAAAACGAAACGACCGGTCAGTGGGAGAAAGTTCCTTTTTATCAAATCGAGGATATGTTCCCCTATGGCCACGGTGAAAAAAGTGTTTTTCTCATTGAACGCTTTATGAAATTGCACACCGCTGAAGCCGTTGCCATTCGTTGGCACATGGGCGGTTTTGATGATGCAGCAAGAGGCGGTAGTTTTGCTATCAGCGCAGCGTATGACAAATACCCGCTTGCTGTAAAACTGCATATCGCTGACCTGCACGCCACCTATTTAATGGAGCACGGTACCAGCGATGTTCCCCGCTAATCAGATGTAAAACAGGGCATTCCGCATTTACTTGCGGAATGCCCTGTTTTCTTACACGCTAAATCTTACACACAAAATATAACAAATAAGGAGTAATCCCAGCCGATTCGCTGGGATTACTCCTTATTTCATTTCTATTTGTTGCTTATTTGCCGCCCATCATCTGAACCAGCTTATCCAGCAGCATTTCGCTCAACGTCTGCTGTACACGCGGTTCTTCTCGCATATTGCACGTTTCGGATGCCATCTTGGGATTACTGTAATATCGGGGCTCTGTTTTTTTCTCTGTCTGCGGGAAATCTACAACTTTGCTATGCAACGACTGCACATCCGCTTCTGCATTGGACAAAGCAGACTCCAGCGCATCAATAGAATGCTGCAAATCCTGTGTAACACGGGCAATGCTTTGTTCCACAACAGCCAAATCGCGACGCACCGAACTTAGACTATCACCAATATTGGCAGCTCCTGCACTCAGGCGTTCCTTTGTAGTTTGTTCTTCTCGTTTTGCCGCATTGCGCGCCATCTCAGCCTCTGCCTGCACCCGAGAAATCTGTTCTACCGTCTGGCGGCGCAATTTCCCCATTTCCTGATTGGCATAAGCCTTTGCCGCAGCTACATCCTGTGCAGCCTGTTTTTTGGCTGTTTCCACCTGCATCTGCGCACTGCGCTGTGCATCCGCCAAAGAAGCCTGTACCTGTGCGATACGGTTCTCTGCTTCCGTTTGGCTCTGAGCCAGCTTTTCCGCAGCATCTCGTTGCACCTGTGCTACTTTTGCCGCAGCAGTGCTGGCAGCTTCTGCTACGCGCTGATCACAGTTTTTTTTTAATTCTTCAATTTCAATCTTCTGGCGTTCTATCTGTGCTTGCTTTTCTTCGCACTCGCGCGTTTTCTGGTTCAGGTCTCTGCGTAGGCATACGACCTCCGCTTCTTTATCAAACAAACGGCGTTTATAATCTTGGTTCTGGTTTACCAGCTCTGCCATTTGGTTTTTCTGCTTTTCCACCTGTTCCAGCGTATTCTGGATTTCTTCAGCCTGCTGATCATTCTGCTGCATCAACTCCGCAATCTGATGCAGCATTCCTTCTGCTTCCTGCTTCAGCTGGTCACATTCTTCATGTGACTGTCCCAACTCTGCCTGCAATGTATCAATTCGCTCCTGCGCCTGTTTTTGCTGCGCCAGGCTTTCTGCCGAAAGTTTGTCAATGCAAGCAAGTACATCTTTTTTATTAAAGCCGAATACAGCTTTTTTGAAAACCATATTGTTTTCTTCCAAAGGAAGTCACCCTCCTCTCCCGCAAACTTCGCCTTTGCTTAGTGGCGGTTCTTATTCAGCAGTTCCATCAGCGTGTCAAAATAGTCCGCATCTTCCTCTTTTTCAGCAGTTGCGGGCTTTTCAGTGTCTGCGCTGAATACTGCTTCGGGTGTGCTTACTGTGCCAACCACGCTGGCAGCCTTGTCCACAATCGGGGTAACCGGCTTAGAGTCGAAACCCGTTGCAACAACAGTAACACGCATTTCATCTGCCATGGATTCATCGAATGCAGTACCCCAAATGATGTTTGCATCGGGATGTGCATTTTCAGTAATCAGGCTTGCTGCAGTTTCTACATCCTCCAAACTGATATCCGGGCTGGAAGTGATGTTAATGATAACACCATGTGCGCCTGCAATACTGGTTTCCAGCAGTGGGCTGGAAATTGCAGCCTTTGCTGCATTTTCTGCTTTCCCAGCACCCTTTGCCTCACCAACACCCATATGGGCCAGACCAGCATCCTTCATAACAGAACGAACGTCCGCAAAGTCCAAGTTGATGAACGCCGGCACATTGATCAATGCGGAAATAGACTGAACACCCTGTCGCAACACGTTGTCTGCTGCCTCGAAAGCGTTCATCATGGTGATCTTTTCTGCACTGATCTGCTTCAAGCGTTCGTTGGGAATTACGATCAGGCTGTCCACATGCTCCATCAGCTTTGCGATGCCCTGCTCAGCCAGACCCATCTTGCGCTTGCCTTCAAAGCCAAAGGGCTTGGTCACGATGCCGACCGTCAGAATACCCAAGTCATGTGCAACCTCAGCAACAACAGGTGCTGCACCCGTACCAGTGCCACCACCCATGCCAGCGGTAATAAACACCATCTGTGCACCCTTCAGTGCATTGGCGATTTCATCTTTGCTCTCTTCTGCAGCGCGCTGACCGATTTCGGGATCTGCACCTGCACCACGCCCCTTGGTCAACTTAGAGCCAATCTGAGTCTTCATAGTAGCCTGGTTCTTAAACAATGCCTGCGCATCGGTATTCATGGCGATAAATTCCACGCCCTCCAAACCAGAAAGAACCATGCGGTTCACTGCATTACCACCGCCGCCGCCAACACCGACAACTTTAATATTTGTAACGTTCTCCTCGGTTGCTTCATCCAGCATGAAAGCCATATTGTTTTCCTCCAACTACAAATAGTATATTTTCGCTCATATATACTACGCATTTATATATGACCGGGTATATCTTAACAGTCTAATTTTAACATCATTTTATAGCAATTACAAGGAATATTTGGCTCTCTAAGGAAAAACTTAAGCATATTTTCACTTTTTGAACATACGCATCTTGCCCCCTAGCTGGCGAAATAAACTTTTCAAGTCTGCGTAACCCCTTTTTATATAAAATGCGTCCCGAATTTCAGTTTTTCCGGTTGCTGCAAGAGCCGCTATTGCCAGTGCTGCGCCCCCACGCAAATCCTGTGCACACGTCATCGCACCATGCGTGATTGCGCCAGAATTGATATACAAAGCCGCATCTTGCAATCGCACCCGTGCGCCCATAGCACCAAACCCTTCCGCACAAGCAAAACGCTTTGGAAAAATCGTATCCTGAATACAGCTTTCTCCATTCGCCTGAAGCAGTGCTGCTGCCAAAAGCGGTGCAGCATCGGTAGGAAATTCTGGATATGTCCCCGTTTCCACCAATCCAACCCCATGCAATAGATCTCGGCGTTCAATGGTAACTCTTTCTTCTTCTCGCCGTATATTGCACCCCGCCTTTTCCAGCACATCCAAAACCGGTGCAAATAGCTCGGCCCTCACATCCTGCATCGTTACACAGCCCCCTGCTGCCGCACAAGCACATGCAACCGTTGCTGCTACAATTCGATCGGCAATCGGGGTATAAGTTGCACCGAAAAGTGATGGTACACCTTCAACTCGAATGGTTTCAGTCCCCGCTCCCGTAATGCGCCCACCACAAACACCCAAAAACTTTGCCAAGTCCGTTATTTCCGGTTCTCGCGCTGCCCCATGTAGTATGGTTGTGCCTCTTGCACAGACTGCCGCAAGCAGCAGCGTTTCCGTTGCGCCCACACTGGGGCAGCGCAACGTGTATTCCGCTCCTTGCAGCCCATGCGGAGCCCGTAAATACAAACGCTCTTCATGCCAGTGTATCGATGCACCCATTTTTTCCAATCCGTCCAGATGGATATCAATGGGTCTTGCCCCCAATTTGCACCCGCCGGGCAGGCTTGCATCCACCGAGCCCATCCGTGATAAAACCGGTGCTAAAAACAAAACTGACGCACGCATTTTGTGCATCATTTCTGTAGACAGTGAACTTTTCAGTTGTCTCCCCGGGGTAATCAGTACACGGTCCCCGCTTTGCCGCGCGGAAACACCAAGCTCTCGCAGCAGCGCAAGGCTCACCTGCACATCGGAAAGGTCCGGAACTTTTTCCAGGCAGACTTTTTCCTGACACAACACCGAAGCTGCCAGCAGCGGCAGCACACTATTTTTTGCAGATGGGATTTTCACTGTCCCACACAGCGGATGACCGCCCCAAATTTCCAAGATTTCTGTCATAGAAAAGCCTCCGTTCCCACAAGATATTCCACCTTATGCCAAACGGCACTTTTCCGTGCAAAACAGGTGTATTTATTGTGTTCCCCGCCGTGAAACCGAAAGAATAATGCCCATTTCTCCCAGCAACATCACCAGACTGGTACCTCCTGAAGAAAAGAACGGCAAGCTGATTCCTGTGTTGGGAATCGTATTGGTTACAACTGCCACATTCAGCACCGCCTGTAACGTAACTTGAATGGTAAATCCCACAACTAATAATGCACCAAACTTATCTGGGGCACGCACCGCAATCGTCATACCGCGCAGCAGCAGCAATACAAACAACAGTAAGACGAAACACGCCCCCACAAAGCCCAACTCCTCGCACAGGATGGAAAAAATAAAGTCGTTCTGAGGTTCTGGGACAAATAAATGTTTTTGTCTGCTGTTGCCTAGTCCCAAGCCAACCGCACCGCCGCTCCCGATGGCATACAGGCTTTGTATTGTCTGGTGACCGTCCCCCAGCGGATCTGCAAACGGATCGATCCAGCTGGAAAGTCGATCCATTGCGTAAGGCACCAGATCCGGCATCAATACAACTGCTGCTGCAATCGCAGCAACACCACCTGCACCAGCCATCGCAAACCAACGCAAGCCCGTGCCGCCCACGAACATAAGCACTGCACCAATTCCCAAAATCAACAGCGTACCGGACAAGTGCGGTTCCAGCAGCATCAGCACCGCTACCGTGCCTAACACGATTGCAAACGGTAAAACCCCCACACGGAAACTTCCCATCCGCGGATGATTCAGTGCAATCATGTGGCTAAACACCAGCACCACTGCAAATTTGGCAATCTCACTGGGTTGCAGTGTACCCAACCCTGGAATCACGATCCAACGTTTGCAGCCGTTATATTCCGGCATCACCAGCACTACCGCCAGCAAAATCAATGCCATCCCTAGCACAGGCCACGCCAACTTGTGATAGATGTGATAGTCCACACGGCTGGCTGCATACATAGCACCCAGCCCAATCGCTGCAAATAAAAGCTGTGGACGGATGTAGTTATATGGATCATCCCAGCGGTACATGCCTACTGCATAGCTGGCGCTGAACAGCATAACCAGACCCGTCCCAACCAGAACCAATACCAAAACAAGGAAGGGTACATCCATCGGATGCTGTTGCCTCAGCAAAGTTTTTTCCGGTGTCTGACGGCTGTTCTGCGTATCAGACCGCTTTATTTTCTTCATTTGCATCTCCCCTTTCTATGTAGTGTACGCAGCAGCCTGTTTTCTTAAACCAAGTACAAAGCAAAAGCACTATGCAGTTTTGCTTGCTTTGTACGCACAGGCGGATATAATAGAAGCAGTATACACATCAATATTGTGGAGGTTACCAAGATGGATGTAAACGCAAGACTGAATGAACTGCAGCCTGAAATGCTGGAAGCTTTGAAAAAACTAGTCAGTATCAAGAGCGTCGAAGATACCCCCGCCCCCGGCGCCCCCTACGGCAAGGGCGCTGCCGAATGCCTGAATGCCGCACTGGAGTTGAGTGCAAAACTAGGCTTCAAGACCTACAACATGGACGGCCACCTGGGCTGGGCAGAATACGGCGAAGGCGACGAAATGGTCGCTGTTCTGGGTCATCTGGACGTGGTGCCCGAAGGCACCGGCTGGACCAAGTGTAAGCCCTATGAGCCTGTGGTTGCCGATGGCCGCCTGTACGGTCGCGGTACCGTGGACGATAAGGGCCCCGTTGTTTCTGCACTGTTTGGCTTGAAAGCTCTGGCAGACGAAGGCTGGAAGCCCAGCCGTCGTGTCCGTGTGCTGTTCGGCTGCAACGAAGAAACCGGTTCTGACGATATGGCATATTATATGCACAATGGCGGCGAAGTACCTGTTTGCGGCTTCACCCCCGATGGCAGCTATCCCCTGATCAACGGCGAAAAGGGCATTGCTATCACCACTTATGAAAAGAAGCTGGTGCAACGTGGCGACTGGAAGCTGCTGTCCATCCATGGTGGCAGCGCATCCAACATCGTTCCCGCAAAGGCTGTGGCAGAAATTGCCTGCCCGGAAGATGTTTCCGTTTTGGCTGAACTGAAGTATCCCGAGCATGTTCAGGTCACTCCCACCGAAACCGGTCTTCATATTGAAGCTGAGGGTGTATCTGCACATGGTTCTCTGCCTGAAAAGGGCGAAAACGCCATTGGTCGTCTGTGCCTGTTTCTGAAGCAGCTGCCCTTGTCCGGCGATGCCGCGGATGCTATTGCACTGATTGCTGACAAAATTGGCATGGATGTGCATGGTGAAGGCTTTGACATTGCACTGGAAGATGCGCTGTCCGGTCTGCTCAGCTTTAACCTGGGTGTTATCGACTGTGACGAAGGCAAGGTTCTGCCTGCACGCCGTGCCGGTGAGCCGGAAGATTATCAGGGCGCAACTGCTCTGCGTATGACTATCAACTACCGCTGGCCCGTCACCTTCCATTTTGAGGACTGCGGCCCCAAGCTGAATGCGGCACTGGAGCAGGCAGGCTGGAAAGTTCTGGATGAGCGCACCGACGAAGCATTGTATTGCCCCGCTGACAGTGAACTGGTTCAGAAACTGCTGGCTGTGTACGAAAAGCATACCGGCGACAAGTCCGGCGCAATCTGCATCGGCGGCGGCACCTACGCAAAATCTATTCCCAACATTCTGGCATTTGGTCCCGGCTTCCCCGGCGAGGAGCTGAAAGAGCATGAGCCGGATGAATTCATGGATTTGGAGCATTTCTATCTGAATGCTCGTATCTATGCAGACGCAATCCGCGCACTGGCTGAGTAAAAGGGGGCTTTCCCAATGAAAATCACCCGAGTACGGCTGGGTAAAATCCGTGTACCGCTGCGTGTACCGTTCAAGACGGCACTGCGCTCGGTTTCCAGCGTGGAAGACGTTGTGGTCGAACTGCACACCGATACTGGTCATGTTGGTTATGGCGAAGCACCACCCACCGGTGTAATTACCGGTGACACCACAGGTGCCATTCTTGGTGCCATTCAGGATCACATTGCGCCCACAATTCTTGGGCGGGATGTGGCAGATTTGGAAAGCATCCTGATTGCCATAAATCACTGTATTCTGCACAACACCAGTGCGAAGGCTGCCGTGGATATGGCACTGTATGATTTGTACGGTCAGCTGTGCGGTCTGCCAGTATACAAACTGCTGGGCGGCAATCGCACCCAGATTGAAACCGATATCACGATCAGCGTCAACAGTCCCGAAGAAATGGCAAAAGATACACAAAACGCCATCGACCGCGGCTATTCTGTACTGAAGTGCAAGGTCGGCAAAGAGCCGGAAAAAGATTTAGAGCGTCTGCTGGCGATTCGCCGCACGGCAGGTCCCACCCGAAAGATTCGCATTGATGCCAACCAAGGCTGGAATCCGAAACAAGCCGTGCGCCTGCTGAATCAAATGCAGGAACATGATTTGGATATCGAGTTCTGTGAGCAGCCGGTTCCCGCTTGGGATTTGGAGGGTCTGAAATATGTTACCGACCATTCTCCCGTTCCTATTCTGGCAGACGAAAGCGTATTCAGTGACCGGGACGCGCTAAGTATCATGCAGATGCGTGCAGCCGATTATGTGAATATCAAACTGATGAAATGCGGCGGCCTTTATAATGCGCTGCACATTGCTAGCGCCGCCGAAAGCTACGGCGTTGAGTGCATGATTGGCTGTATGTTGGAAGCAAAAATCAGCGTAAATGCAGCTGTGCATCTGGCTTGCGCAAAACAAATCATCACCAAAGTGGATTTGGACGGTCCTGTGCTTTGCAGCGAAGACCCCATCCTTGGCGGTTCCGTGTTCTGCGAAAAAGACATTACCGTCAGCTCCAAACCCGGCATGGGTATTCAAGGCATCCAGTCCGGCAAAATCACTTATCTGGACTGATTTTATAATAACAAAAGAGCGTCTCTCCATTGCGGAGAGACGCTCTTTTGTTGTAATATATCAAGTTCTCACAAACTTTTTCAAACGTTTTGTCAACCACACTGCCAGCAGAATTTTCAGTAAATCTGGAATCACAAACGGGAACACGCACCACCCCAGGACCGTTATTATACCTACGGTTCCGGTCGAATGAGTATATACCAGCATATACCATGCTGTACCTACAGCGTAGCATACCACTAGCCCTAAAACCATCGACAGTACCAGAACCCCAGTACTTTTGCCAAACACTTTTTCCATGCCCCACATCAGCAAAGCAGAAAACAAAAAACCAAAGATATAGCCGCCTGTAGAGCCAAACAATGCACCCAGACCACCCTTAAATCCGGAGAATACCGGCAGCCCCACTGCCCCCATCAAGATATATACCAATACTGCCAGTGTGCCGCACTGACCGCCCAGCAAGCCAATCGCTAAAAACACGGCAAATGTCTGCAAGGTAAAAGGTACTGCCGCCGGGATCAAAATCCAGGCACACACTGCCATCAATGCCGCAAAGATGCCAATATAAACAAGTTCTTTTGTTTTGGTGTGCATAATCGTTCTCACTTTCCATGTATTTTTTTTACAATACTCCCTTTCGCCGTCGCTTGTCAAGTATTTCTCAATCCTGTGTGCACATATTTGTACATAGCAAAACAAAAAGGATCACACAGAAATCTGCGTGATCCTTTTTGTTATTAAATGCAGCACTTTAGAAGAAGCTGACCTGACTGCTTTCGGGCAGATCCCCTAATGCGCCAACTTCACGCAGCTTATCAATCACACTGCTGCCAACGCCAGATGCTGCCTGCAATTCTTCAATAGACAAATATTCCTGTCCGTTGATGGTTGCTTTTTCTAATGCATCTGCCGCAGCGCCGCCCACGCCCTTCATAGCAGAGAACGGCAAACGTACCTTGCCATCCTCAACCACATATTTGCTGGCATAGCTCTTACCCAGTTCAATGGGTAAAAACGCATAGCCACGTTCCAACATTTCATTTACGATTTGCAACGAAACCAGCAAGTCTTCATCTTTTGCCACACGTTCTTCCTTCGGTCCACGCAAACGCGCATTGACTTCTTTCATGTGCTGGCGGGCGACCGCTTTGCCTCCCACAGCCGCCTCATAGTCAATATCATCACCACGCACTGTAAAGTACACCGCATAGAACGCCTGTGGCTTGTACAGCTTAAACCACATCAACCGAATCGCCGCCATCAAATACGCCACCGCATGGGCTTTCGGGAACATATACTTGATCTTGCGGCAGGATTCAATATACCAGTCCGGCACATCATGCTCTCGCATAGCTTCCTCCCAGCCTGGTGCAAAGCCGCCTTTGGCAACACGCCCCTTACGAACCGCCTCCATAATGTCAAATGCCATCTTGGGTTCCAAGCCTTTACGAATCAAGTACAGCATAATACTATCACGACAGCCAATAACCTCTGCAATGGTACAAGTGCCGTTGCGAATCAGTTCATCTGCGTTACCGGTCCAAACGTCTGTACCGTGGGACAGACCCGAAATCTGGGTCAGCTCCGAAAAATTCTTGGGCTGTGCATCCTGCAGCATGCCGCGCACAAAGTTGGTACCCATTTCCGGAATACCAAAGGTGCCCGTCTGGCTGTCGATTTGCTCTGGGGTCACGCCCAACGCTTCGGGCGAAGTCAAAAGCGAATAAACCTTGGGATCGTTCATGGGGATGCTGTCAACGGAAATACCTGTGTACTCCTCAAAATATTTATAGAACGTAGGCACATCATGACCCAATTCGTCTAGCTTGAGCAGCGTATCATGCAGGTACTTAAATTCAAAGTGCGTGGTCAACAGGCCACCAGCCACATCGTCCGCCGGGTGTTGGATGGGGCAGAAATCATAAATCTCATAGGTGTCCGGCACGACAACCATGCCGCCGGGGTGCTGGCCCGTGGTTCGTTTGACACCCGTACAACCCAGCGTCAAGCGATTTTCCTCCGCACGATTGACGGTACGTCCACGCTCTTCCAGATATTTTTTTACATAGCCGTAAGCGGTCTTATCCTGAATACCCGAAACCGTACCTGCCTTGAACACATTCTCTTTACCAAACAGTTCTTCTGTATACCGGTGCACATTACTCTGGTATTCGCCAGAGAAGTTCAGGTCGATATCAGGTTCCTTATCGCCATAGAATCCCAAGAAGGTTTCAAACGGGATATCATGTCCGTCTACAATCAGTTTTTCACCGCACTTGGGGCAATTCTTATCCGGCAGGTCGAAACCGTCGTCCACACTGCCGTCCAGAATAAATTCACTGTATTTACATTTCGGACAGCGATAATGGGGCGGCAGACTGTTTACCTCCGAAATCCCGGAAAAGTGTGCCACAGCAGATGATCCAACGGAGCCACGGCTGCCCACCTGATAACCACCTTCGTTAGAGTAAGCCACCAGTTTAACCGCAATGACATACAAAACCGCATAGCCATGTCCACAAATAGAATCCAGCTCTTTATTCAAGCGATCCTCCACGATTTTGGGCAGCGGATCGCCGTAATCCCGTTTTGCGTGTTCCCAAGTAGCATCACGCAGCTGTTGCTCTGCGCCTTCAATACTAGGTGGATAGGTACCGCGCGGAATGGCACGCAAATTGTTATCAATAGAGTCCGCAATCTTATTCGGATTGGTCACCACGATTTCATACGCCTTTTCCCTGGGCAGATAGTTGAACTGAGACAGCATATCTTCCGTCGTGCGGTAATACAGCGGCGGCTGATGATCCGCATCCTTAAAGCCGTTACCCGCCTGCAAAACAGCACGGTAAATCTGATCTTCCGGCTCTTGGAAATGTACGTCACCGGTGGCGATAACCGGCTTATGTAAATCCTCACCCAGCTGAATAATGGTGCGGTTAAAATCCTTGATGGTTTCCATGCTGGGCACTTTACCATCACGTACCATATATTCGTTGTTGCCCAGCGGCTGTACTTCCAGCACGTCATAATACGATGCAATCTTTTTCAGCTCATCATACGAGCGACCATCTACGACAGCACGGTACAGCTCGCCTGCTTCACACGCACTGGCCAGAATCAATCCTTCCCGCCACTTATTCAGGCTGCTGCGCGGTACGCGAGGCTTCTTGAAAAAGTTTGTTACATGTGCTTCGCTGACCAGCTTGTACAGGTTTTTCAGCCCAATCTGGTTTTTCACCAAAGCAATCAGATGATAATATTTCTTTTTCAGAACTTCCTTGTTACCACCCAGACCTGTGTTGATTTGGCTGACCTTGGTGATTTCTTTTTCTTCCAAGTCGCCCAACAAAACGCAGAAAATCTCAGCCAGTGCCTCTGCATCTTCGTTCGCACGGTGGGCATGATACTTGCCCAGTTCCAGATGCTTATAAATATTGGTCTGCTTGTAGTTACCCAAACCGGGGCATAACGCCTGTGCCATGGTCAGCGTATCAATATAGGTACAGTCCCAATCCATATTGTGGCGGCGGGCAATCGCACGCAAAAAGCGAATGTCAAATCCGTTGGCGTTGTGTGCCACCAGAATTCTGCCATCGGCAAATGCCAGGAATTTTTCAAATGCCTCTTTTTCATCCGGCGCATCCGCCACCATCTCGTTGCTGATACCCGTCAGCTCCGTAATGCGGGGAGTAATTAGCTTCGGCGGTTTCACGAAGGTATCGAAACGATCCACGATTTCGCCGTTCTCCACGATTACCGCACCGATTTCAGTCAGGTATTCGCTTCCCGGGTCCAGACCAGTGGTCTCCGTATCAAAGATACAGAAGCTGCCCGTCAGCGGTTCATCCTTTCCGCCATATACGCAGGGTATCATATCATCCACAAAATACAGTTCGCAGCCATAAATGACCTTGAAATCCGGATCTTTCTTGTGAATATTATCTGCCGCCAGCATGGCTTCCGGATAGCCCTGGCACACGCCGTGGTCGGTAATTGCAATCGCGCGATGACCCATGCTGTGTGCCAGCTTAACGATTCCACCTGGGTCACAGAAGCCGTCCATGCTGGACAGCTTGGTATGCAGATGCAGCTCCACACGCTTTTCAGGTGCGTTGTCCTCACGCTTTTTCCGCTCTACAATCAGCACGTCGTAGGGGTACACCACATAGTCACGCTCATACTTATCGTATGTACAATCACCACGCACAATCACCGTTGCGCCGTTGGCGATGTCTTCCCACTTCGAGGCATCCTCACCTTCCTGCGCGCGCACCTTCAGGTTGATAGATCCCGTATAGTCCGTAATGGAAACCGTATAAATCTTACGGAAGTTACCCTTGGTTTCCTTAGCGAACACATCACCCCAGATAATACACTTGCCGCCTTCGCCGCCCAAATCCTTCAGCGGGGTCGGATCATGTGGCTTGAACATTTTGCCATGGAAAATCGTGCAGGGCTTTTCGGTCAGTTCCAGACCGTCCATGTGCACTACAGAACCTGTACTCTTCTTTTCGAACGTCACAACAGGAGCCGCCGTCTTTTTCTCCAGACGTTCTTCCTGCTTCGCCAACTGGGTTGCATCTGCCACGCTGTACAACTCCACAGCAGGTTTGACCCCGGTGCGCTGCTCAATGCGCTCCGCCAACAAGCGAGGAAATTCCACCTCATTCAAGATATGAACGCCGTTGCGTGCGCCCAGGCGAATTTTTTTTCCGTTTATCTCAATTTTGACCCCGTCCAAAAAGCCATTGATGGGAATACCATCTGCCTTCATTTCTTCCAGCAGCATTTTCAATACAGCTTCATCCAAATGTGCATATCCAAAACAG
This sequence comes from Faecalibacterium sp., assembly GCA_029264955.1. GTDB lineage: Bacteria > Bacillota > Clostridia > Oscillospirales > Ruminococcaceae > Faecalibacterium. The sequence goes on from JARHYC010000025.1 coordinate 15,056, forward strand.
TTGCGAATTTTCAGCTCGTAGCCTGCAAAATCCGGTTCCAGGCTTGCCAGCAGGCGCGCGCACATCATCGGGTCAAGCGGCGTTACGCTGCGCAGGGTAAACAGAATCTTTTTATCCATGCGGAACATCTCCGCCTTTTCCACGATTACTTTGCCAAAATGGGCAGCAAAATCGGGGTCTGCCATAAACTGTGGCCAAAGTTTCGAAACCATCGGCTGCATTCTTCACGCCTCCTTTCCTGAAAGGCTCAAAATGCGGCGCCCCGGAAACCGGCTGCGCCGCAACATTATTTCTTCATTCGGTTATGATTCTCTTACAGCTTATCAATTTCCGCCATAAACTGATCCAGAATCGAATTCTTATCGCCTACCAGCTTGCGGACAGGCGTACCATGTACAAACAGCAGTGCTTCATCCTTACCGCCCGCAATGCCAATATCTGCCTCTCGTGCTTCACCGGGGCCATTTACGATACAGCCCATAACAGCAACCTTAATGGATTTCTTGCAACCGCGCAGACGCTGCTCTACTTCGTTTGCGATTTCGGTGCAGGGGTACTGGGTGCGTCCACAGGTCGGGCAGGTAATGACTTCCGGTCCTGCTACCGGGTAACCCACAGCACGCAGGATATTGTAACCGGCTTCCACTTCCTTTTCCGGCTCATCTGCCAGAGAAACACGAATGGTATCGCCGATGCCTTCCAGCAGCATACCGCCAATACCCATACCGGACTTTAGCAGACCCATCTGGTAGGTACCAGCTTCGGTAACGCCAACATGCAGCGGGTAATCGGTCATAGCTGACAGCTGGCGATACGCCTCCATCATACGGGGAACATTGCTGCTCTTAATGGAAATGACAATGTTATTGAAATCAAACTTTTCCAGCAGACGCACATGATACATGGCACTTTCTACCATCGCTTCCGGGACTGCTGCGCCGTACTTTGCCAGGATGTGCTTTTCCAAACTGCCACCATTGACGCCGATACGAATGGGAATGTTCTTGGCATTGCATGCCTTGACCACTTCACGCACACGGTCGTCATCGCCGATGTTACCCGGATTGATGCGAATTTTATCTACACCAATATCCGCACAGGCCAGAGCTGCCCTGTAATCAAAGTGAATATCTGCCACGATGGGGATATTCACAGCTTCTTTTACCGCAGCAATCACCTTTGCATCCCCTGCTGTTGGGCAGGTAATGCGCAGAATTTGGCAGCCAGCCTCTTCACAGCGTTTTGCCTGTGCCACATTGCCAGCCACATCCTGAATCGGCACATTCAGCATAGTCTGCACGGCAACCGGATAATTACCGCCAATGGTCACATTTCCAATTTTCACTTCACGCTTCAACTGACGCATGGAAACCTCCTTTTGCTTAGAAGAACAACCGGATCAAATCGTTTCCGGTTACAAAAATCATCAAGCCGAACAACAGTGCAAAACCAATCAGGTTTACAACCTCCTGCACTTTTGCCGGAACCGGGCGCCGTGTAACGCCTTCAATCAGCAAAAATATAACTTTGCCGCCATCTAGTGCTGGCAGGGGCAGCAGATTAAAGATGCCCAAATTGATGGTAATCAAAGCCAGCAAGCTCAGTACTGCACTCCAATCTACAGAGACTGCCTGTTCGATGGCACTCACAATGCCCACCGGACCGGACAAGTTATTGATGCTCTCGCGACCGCGCGCCAAATCCATCAACGTAGTAAACACAACACGACTATAATAAATCTCATAGTTTGCTGCCTGACGAATCACTCCCATCGGTGTTCTGGGCACCGCGTACACCACGATCTGCGGCGGCATATAGATATTGCCTTCCTCGTCAGTAATTGTGTTAAATCGTACATCGTTCAGCTGTACCTTTTTCCCGTCACGCAAAACGGTAAAATCTGCGCTGTAATTTGGGGTACGGCTCAGCTCGTAAGAAAGGTCTTCCGGCACAAAACAGCGCCGACCATTGATTGCAATGATTTCATCCTCTGCCTGCAAGCCAGTTTCTGCGCACAATGCACCCTCGTCAAAGTTGTGAATCTTCAGCGTGATGATGGAATCATCCATTCCCACAAATGCCAGCAAAACTAAAAAGCCCAGCACAAAGTTCATAAATGCGCCCGCTACAATGATTACCAGCCGTTTCCACAACTTTGCCTTATCAAACGGGATGCCACTGCACTGCGCCGGGCGTGCAGGGCTACAATCCTCTCCCTCGTCCACGAAATCGTCATTGGTAAAATCCTCGTCCTGCGGTACGGATGTGCGGGAACTTTCCGGGCTGTCCTCGCCTTCCATGGCGACATAACCGCCAATCGGTAAAAGACGAATGCTGTACTGGGTCCCGCCCCAAATCTTCTTTACCAGGGCGGGGCCCATACCAATGGAAAACTCGTTGACCTGCACGCCGCTCCACTTTGCGGTGATAAAATGTCCAAACTCATGGAACAGGATCACGATGCCGAATACCAGCACCGCAATCAGGATTGAAACGATAGTTGACATGAAACCTCTCTTTCCAAAGCGGATGCGTCGCTTTTTCGCAGATTACAGATTTGCGTGCACAAAGGCGCGTGCCATACGGTCACATTCATAAACATCCGCCAGGGTGTAGCTGCCGCCGAAGCTGTCGCTATCCACAACAGCCTCCACCAGACGACCAATATCCAAAAAGCCGATTTTATCTTCCAGAAACAACTTAACTGCTTCCTCATTTGCACCGTTGGCTGCGCAGGGACCCAGACCACCCTTGTTGATTGCCTTTTTGCAGGCAGCTAGGCAGCGGAATGTTTCTTCATCTGCCACATCAAAGGTTAGCTGCTTCAGCTGGGTGAAATCCAGTTCCGGTGTGGGGCAAGGCTTGCGCTCCGGCCAGGTCAGCGCATACTGAATCGGCAGGCGCATATCCGGACTGCCCAACTGCGCTATTACCGAGTTATCACTGAACTGTACAGCAGAATGCACAATGCTCTGGCGCTGCACAACAATTTGAATCTTTTCTGCCGGCAGACCAAACAGCCAAACTGCTTCGATTAGCTCCAGGCCCTTATTCATCAGGCTTGCGCTGTCGATGGTGATTTTAGCGCCCATATTCCAGTTGGGGTGTTTGAGCGCATCTGCCTTGGTTTTTCCGGCCAGCTCTTCTTTCTTCATACCGAAGAAAGGGCCGCCGGACGCTGTCAAAAGAATCTTGGTCAGTGCCTTTGCGCTGTTGGTATCCTGCAGACATTGGAAAATTGCAGAGTGCTCGCTGTCCACAGGCAGCAAATGCACACCGTGTTCCTTGACTGCTTCCGTAACCAGATGTCCACCTGTTACCAGACTTTCCTTATTTGCCAAAGCCAAATCATGTCCACTCTCGATGGCAGACAAGCTTGCCCCCAGACCGGCAATACCCACGACACTGTTCAACACAACATCCGCGCCATCCATTGCAGCAAGCTGAATCAAACCATCCTTGCCTTGCAACAGCTTCGGCGCGTTTGCCGTACCAGCCAACGCCGCATCTACTTTTTTGTATGCTTCCGGGTCAGTCACGCATACATACTTCGGATGAAATTCCGCAATCTGCTTCAGCAAAAGATCGGTGCTGCGGTTTGCGGAAAGACCAAAGATTTCATAGCCCTGCGCACGCACCACGTCCAAACTCTGGGTACCGATTGAACCGGTGGAACCCAGCAGTGTGATTTTTTTAGCCATTTATTTTCTCCTTTTTCGGATTTCGGACGCAAATCAGCGATAGAATACCACTGTTACAACCATCGTAACAAACGGTGCAATGAACAGCACACTGTCAAAACGATCCAACACACCGCCATGGCCGGGGAAGATGTCGCCATAATCCTTCAGACCACACTGGCGCTTGACCACACTGGCGAACAAATCGCCGTAAATACCCAGCACGGCGGCAACCATACCCAGCAGTGCAATGATAATATACATGGACACCCCCATGTTCGACTGTGTAAAGTATTCCACGCGATCGGCTGCATAAGCATAAATCAGCGTTGCTACAACACCGAATACCATCGTACCCAATACACCGCCAATCGCACCTTCTACAGTTTTCTTGGGGCTGACTTTCGGGCACAGCTTATGTTTGCCGAAAGCACGGCCTGCAAAGTATGCACAGGTATCGCCACCCCATGCAAAACACAGAATCAGCAGAATAAAGAATACTGCGTCATAGCGGTATACGTCCACTGGCAGCAGATGCTTCAGGTAAACCAGCGAGAAGAAACACAGCAGAATAATCCCGCCAAACATCACCAAACCAGCTACTTTTTGATAGCTGACCGTACCATTCCGTACCACCAGATAAATACAGGTAAACGCGATCGACAGATACGCCAACGGCAGCAGAATTACCCATACATAGGGCAGATAGAAGAACATGGCAGACAATGTAATCGGAATCCATAGTGCCAGCAACGGCCATTCTTTTTTGCCCATATCCATAGCATGGTACACTTCATAAATTGCAATCAGTGTAATACCGGCAACAATCAAATTGAATATCGGGGTATTGAACAACAGCAAAACCAACGCCAGTACGATCAGGCCCACAACAGCTGTAATCACACGAGTTTTCATACGCTAAAACGCTCCTTAAAGTCCGCCGAACCGTCTGCTGCGGCGGTTGAATTCTTCAATGGCGCAATCCAAATCGTCCGGCGTAAAGTCGGGCCACAGAACGTCCATCTCCACCAGTTCCGAATAGGCTGCCTGCCACAGCATAAAGTTGGACAGCCGCTTTTCTCCGCTGGGGCGCAGAATAAAGTCCGGATCTTTCTGACCTGCGGTGTACATTTCGCCGGACATCATATCCTCGGTAATATCCTCTGGCGCAATTTCTCCGTTGGCAACCTTACGCGCCAATGCCTGTGCAGCGCGCACAATTTCCGGCCTGCCGCCGTAGTTGATGGCTACATTCAGAACCATGCCGGTATTATTGGCTGTTTTCTCTTCTATTTCCCGCATCTGCTTTTGATATTTCGGGTCCAGCATGGTACGGTCACCGATGAACAGAACTTTGTTGTTTTCCTTTTCATAGTTATACGCTTTGATCAGATACTGCCCAAACAGCTTCATAATCATGCCCACTTCTTCCTGTGGGCGGCGCCAGTTCTCGGTAGAAAATGCATAAAATGTTGCCGAAGCCAGGCCCAAATCGTTACAGTAGTGTACGATTTGATCAAAGACTTCTGCACCGCGCTTGTGCCCTGCTGTGCGGGGTAAACCACGATTCTGCGCCCAGCGGCCATTGCCGTCCATGATGATACCTACCGACAGACCAGCTGCGAAAGATTCCGGATGTTTTGTCATAGTATAATTCTCCTAAAAAAGATACCGCGCACCACATCAGCGCACGGTATCTCGTCCATAGTTAACAGGAAATCAGACGGACATAACTTCCTTCTGCTTATCGTCCACAGCCTTGTCCACCATCTTGATGAACTTATCGGTCAGCTTCTGAACGTCCTCTTCAACCTTCTTCTGTTCGTCCTCTGTCAGCTCGCCATTTTTCTTTTCAGCCTTAGCCTTATCCATAGCGTCGCGGCGAATATTGCGCACAGCGACCTTCGTTTCCTCGCCCAGCTTGGAAACTTCCTTAGCCAACTGCTTACGGCGTTCCTCAGTGGGTGCCGGGAAAGTCAAACGGATTGCTACACCGTCATCAATAGGGTTGATGCCGATGTCGCTCATCTGGATGGCCTTCACGATGGGCTTCAGCAGGCTGCGATCCCAAGGGGTGATGGTCAAAATGCGAGCCTCAGTAACTGCGACAGATGCCAGCTGTGCCAGAGGAGTGGCTGCGCCATAGTATTCTACCGTCACATGATCCAGAACGGCAGGGTTTGCGCGACCCGCACGCACTGCGGCAAGCTCACGATCCAGATGCTCGAGAGAGCTCTTCATCTTGTCTTCGTATACCTTTACCATGGTGTTCATAGTCGATTCTCCTTTAATATATGATAGTGCCCGTCCAGCAGGCGATATTCCTAAAAATCAGCCTTCGTAGACCAGAGTGCCCACAGCTTCGCCCTGCACAGCGCGTGCAATGTTATCCGGATCAGCCAAGTCAAACACAAAGATGGGCAGCTGGTTGTCGCGGCACAGCGTTGCAGCCGTGCCGTCCATGACGCCCAGCTGATCTTCCAGCACCTTGCTGAAGGTCAGGCTATCGTACTTTACTGCATCGGAGTACTTGTGGGGGTCCTTGTCATAGACACCATCCACCATCGTTGCCTTGAACATAATCTCAGCATCGATTTCAATCGCACGCAGTGCGCTGGTTGTATCGGTGGAGAAGAAGGGGTTACCCGTACCGCCGCCAAACAGAACAATCTTACCTGTCTTCATTGCCGCAATCGCTTCATCACGGCTGAAAGGCTGCGCCACCTGCGGCATAAACAGACTGGTCATAACTACAGCCTCCAGGCCCTGCTGGCGCAGTGCATCAGCAACAGCCAGGCAGTTCATTACTGTAGCCAACATGCCGATTTTGTCGGCCAGCGTACGCTCCATCTTCCCGCTGGAACGCCCGCGCCAGAAGTTTCCGCCGCCCACTACAATACCGATTTCGGCACCCAGATCATGCGCTTTCTTAATGCCTGTGCAGATGCTCTCCATCACAGCTTCGTCAAAGCCGGTACCTTTCTGACCGCCCAAGGCTTCGCCGCTTACTTTCAAAAGGACTCTATTATACCGCAATGCCATATCCTTATCCACCATCCTATCTTAATATTAAAACTTACGCTTATAACTCTCTACATTTTACAATAAAAGACGGATATTGTAAACATAAAAAGCACTTATCAAGCTGAACTCGGCGGTTTTAGCGGTTAATTTTTTGTAAAAAAAGAGCCATGCCCGATCATTTTCAGACACAGCCCAATCTTTTTATTTTGTCCAATACTCTTCCAACCCAGGTACACCACTCAGCTCTAAGCGGATGTATCCTATGCATTCCATCCGCCAGGCAACATCATCTCCACTTTCCGATCGGAACATTAACTTATTACTCAGTACCATATTGTCCATAGGAATGTCTAATGTAACAGTTGTACCACTGCTGGTTGTTTTGACAACCGGTTTCCATTCCAGAAGTTCACACATCTCTCGACACAAATGCAGTCCAATCCCTGCGCTATTCCAGGCAACTTCTTCCTCGAACATCGCAGTCCCACAGCATAGCGTGCGTGCTATCTGTCCAGTCATGCCACCGCAAAAATCTTGAATCAGTAACTGCGCACCATCCCTGCTTTTGCGTAGCCCCAAGATAACTTTTCCACCTGGTTTACTTGCCTGCAAAGCATTCGACAACAAATTCAAAATAATTTTCTCTGCCATTGCCGCATCCGTTATGACGCAGAACGGTTCTTTCGGCAGTTTGGTTTCGATTTGCACATTCGCTGCACGCTCAATCTGTGCACTTTCTTCTTGAATCAATTGCAACAAGGTACACAAATCCACTGGTTCCTGCCTTGGATATACCTGATCGTAGATGCAGGCATACAAATCCGCACAGTTTCGCCACATACGCTCCATGCTTTTTTGCGCAAGTTCAATCCCTTCCAGCGACTGCTTGACCTTTTCGTCTGCATTTGGTTCATTACACCCTAAATGCGTCCAAAGATAGGATTGATTCATTGCCAGCAAACTCAGCGGCCGTACCATTTCCTGTGAGATAGTATCTGCAATCATCCTGCTTAATATTTCTGATTTTTTAACTATTTCTCGCATAAACTGGCTCCTTCTGTTCTTCAGTTTGCGAGTATCTACTGCACACTTCCAATAATTTTTTCACGGTTGGACGTACGCCATCCAACCCATTTTCTTTTTTAAAACTCTGATACCCCGGAGTATTCTGCTTTTCCAGATGTGCAATAATGCGACGAAGACCACTGTCTACTGCCGATACCGAAACACAATGGTTTTCTGCCACCACAGATAACAATTCTTTGCGCAGCGCAAGTGGTTTATTTGCCTGTGCCAGTAGCGCAACCGCCTCTGCAAAATACTGTACTTGGGTCTGTTCCAACTCAACGCCCCACTGCTTCAAAATCAATTTTTCCGGATTCGTCTGCTTCTCATCACAAAGCATTTTAATCCGCTGCGACAGGCTTTTCGGGTTCAGCGGCTTACATAAAAAGGAGTCTACCGCGCCAGGGATTCTACGTTGCATTCGAAAAAACCGCTGTGGCAATACCAAGACAATGACACTGGGGCGCTTCTGCAACCGCAATGTCCGCAACCGCATCATCACCTCTGTTGCATCCATGTCCACCATGATTGTGTCCAATACAATGCAGTCATATGTGTCACCCCTGTCCAAATCCCGCAGTAAATTTTCTCCCTTTCGAAAGATGACACATTGCTCTGCTGTACCGGTTTCCAGCAGATAATCTGCCGTTGCCTGCATCAGGATGCTGTCCATTGAGCAAAGCGCGATTCTTTTCGGCTTTCCGTTCATGCTTATCTTCCTTATTTTCGAATTATTTGGTAGGGAACCAAATCCTCAGCAACATCTAGCCAGTTATCCATCGGGATCGCGTTCTCATACAAAAACCGCAAAATATTGTATGCCATGATTCCCGTGCAATCCAGCTGTATTCCCTCTGACCTTCCCATCGTTTTTCCATCGCTTTGTTCCAATCGGATTTCCCAGCAGTCGTCCACCAGATTCAGTTGATACCGAATCCAATGCGGCATCTGTAGCTTGCCCAACGCAGAAAACTTTCGAATATATTCGATTTGTATCCGCGGGGGTGCTGTCCGTTGTCTCACACCATCGCTCCTTTCTTATTTATATAAAGTTATTTTATCGCCGTAGTCTGCACGATGCAACAAATAAAATGCGTCAAAATGCGTCGCATTGCCTAAAATCCTGTAACTTCTGCACAACAGTCTTGACATTTTGGTTGAGGAGGTATTAAATTAAGTGCATAGCGTGGGCCTGTAGCTCAGCTGGGAGAGCGTACGGTTCGCATCCGTAAGGTCGAGAGTTCGATCCTCTTCAGGTCCACCATAAAAGGAGCTTCTATCTTTGGATAGAAGCTCCTTTTTTTCTTGATGCCGTATACGATAATATTATCACAAGAAGCGCCGTCTGACAAGTTATCCCGTGCGCTTCTTGCCTTGAGGCATTGGACTTATATGGTTTGGTCCGAACTTGTTTGCATTGGGAACGCAACCGCAATGCTCGTTCCCTGCCCTGGCTTGCTTTGCACTGTAATTTGCGCATGATGCAGCTTTGCTGCGTGCTTTACGATAGAAAGACCCAAACCAGTGCCGCCTATTTCCTTGGAGTGACTCTTGTCCACCCGATAGAACCGTTCAAAAATACGCTGCTGATGTTCCTGGGGAATACCGATGCCTGTATCCGCAACCGTCAGCACTGCCTCTTCATCTTGTTTTTTCACAGAAATTTGAACCGATCCGCCGGACTTATTGTATTTGATAGCATTCTCACAGAGATTATATAAAATCTCTTGAATTAACTGCGGGATTGCATGGATCTCCAATGGCTCACCCGCCAATTCCAGCGTCACTTTTGCCGACTTTGCCTGTTGTTTCAGTAGGTTCAGCGTCTGCTGTGCAACCGCGTACAGATCCACGTTTTTCCACTGCATTTCTCCAGCGCCTTCATCCAGATGAGACAACTGAATGATATCTTCCACCAGATGCATCATGCGTTGCGCTTCGCTGTAAATCTGCTCTGCAAAACGCGGCATATCCGCCTGCTGAACAAGACCATTCGTCATCAGCTCTGCACAACCCGATATGGTTTGCAGCGGTGTTTTTAACTCATGGGATACATTAGCAGTAAATTCCCGCCGCAGCTGTTCAATTTTTTCTTTTTCTGTTACATCCAACAGCAAAAGAACCGTTCCAAATACGGTTTCCTCTGCCAAAACCGGACTCGCATCCAGCTGATATCGCCCTTCTTTTAGTTCCAGAATGGTTTCGGCGTGTTTGCCTACTTCTGCCTGGCGAAGCACCAACTGCATTTCCGGGCTGCGGCAAACAGACAAAATATCCTTCCCCGTACAAGAGAGATCCGTATCAAACAATTGCCGTGCCGCCGGGTTGATACTCAAAATTTTCATATCCTGATTCAAAAGGATAATGCCTTCCGCCATACCATTGGTGACAGTTTCAAACTGCTGTTGTTTTTGCCGCAGCCGGTTTTGCTGATTGCGAATCTGTCGCTGCTGATGGTCCAGTCGCCGCAGCAGCGGAGAAAGTTCATCATAGCCATCATTTTCCAATGGCGTATCCAAATTCAATGTGTTCAGCGGTTCTACAATTTTTTTTGCGGCGCGCGATGCCAAAATCAAGGACAGTACAAATGCTAGTAAAAAAATCACACAGATTGGCTGTAGCATTCCCAAAGTCAAAGTCAAAAGGGAATGCTGTGCAACCGACGTGCGCAGAATGGTACCATCCGGAAGCAGCTTTGCGCAATAAAACGATCGCTCTGTTAATGTCGTAGAGTAACGAGAACTTTCTCCCATGCCGTTTTTCAAAGCTTCGGTGATTTCCTCTCGCTGCTGATGATTGTCCATTTGCGTGTAATCCCGCTCGGTATCATACAGGACAGCCCCATCTGTTCCAATCCAGGTAATGCGATACTCCGAGGTATCCAAATCCTCAAAATACCGCATCCCCTCATGCCGAACACCTTGTGCTGCCAGCGCCGTTTGCAACCGCAGCTGCTCTCGCTGTACATTGGAAAAGTAACCATACAAAATGCCCATAAACAAAACTGCTGCCGCCACAAACACACACAGCGTCACCAGCCAAATCGCATGGAAAATTCGTTTGGTCACTGTGGTACCTCCATTCGATAACCCACGCCGCGTACTGTTTCGATCCAATCTCCGCAGTTACCCAGTTTGGTGCGCAGCGTACCAATATGCACATCAACCGTTCGCGTCTCACCAAAGTAATCGGTTCCCCAAACACGCTGCAACAGCTGGTCGCGGGTAAAAACTCTCCCTGGGCACTCCATAAACAGTTTCAAAATTTCATACTCTTTCAAGGTAAGCTGAAGCCGCACACCATCTTTCCAAACGGTATGTTCGCTGGTATTCATGGTTAGTTCTCCTACTGTCAGCATATGCGCCTGCAGCTTGGGTTCTGTGCGGCGCAATACCGCTTTGATGCGGGATATCATTTCCATCATACCAAATGGCTTGGTTAAATAATCGTCAGCTCCGGAATCCAGACCGATTACTTTATCGTATTCCGTACCTTTTGCCGTAGCCATGATAACTGGGATATCCCCAGTTTCCGAGTTTGCCCGCAGCTCTTTCAAAATAGCAATACCGTCCTTGCCGGGCAGCATGATATCCAGCAAAATCAGCTGCGGACGCTGGCTTTTCAATGCGGCAAAAAGACCTTCTCCGCCATCAAATCCAGTAGCGGTAAAGCCAGTGGTTTGCAGAGTGTAAATCATCAAATCCCGAATAGCCTGGTCATCCTCAACGCAGAAAATCACGCTCTAGTCTCCTTCTTTCTGGTAGCTCTTTTACTCAATTCCGAAATGATTATACTCTATGCCACAGCCCTTCTGCAATCCTATTTGTATGGAGTGATTCACTGTTCCTCCTCTGCCGTATAGCCCATAATTGAAAACTTTACCCATCCCGCCACATTGACCGCATGATCTCCGATCCCTTCCAGATATTTTGCAATCATCAGCAAGTCCAGCGCATATTCCCCACTGTCCGGATTTTCTGCAATCTGCTGAATCAAATCCTTTTTCACATCATTGAATGCCTCATCCACCACATCGTCATATGCAATCACAGCTTCTGCCAGCGAAACGCTACGCTTTACATAGGCATCCACACTTTCTGTCACCATTTTGATGGTTGCCTTTGCCATTTCATTGATGCGTTCATGCCGAGGCAGTGCAGAGTCGCGCATAAAGTTTACAATTTCACCGATATCAGATGCCTGCTCACTGATACGCTCCAAATCCGTAATCATTTTCAGTGCTGCTGATACCTGACGTAAATCTTTAGCTACTGGCTGCTGCTGCAAAAGCAACTTCAAACAAAGTGCTTCCACTTCCCGTTCCTGCTGGCGTACCTCCTGGTTCAGTGCTGCCGTTTTTTGAATCAGCGCCTTATCCCCGGTAGAAAGCGCTTTTGCTGCCAAGCCAATGGACTCCTCGCAAAACGCACCCATAGAAGTCAATTCTTTATTCAGCAATGCCAACTGCTCATCAAACCGTTTTCTCATCAGCCAAACCTCCCCGTAATGTAATCTTCTGTCCGTTTTTCCTTGGGCTGGGCAAACAAATCTTCCGTCTTGTCATATTCCACCAGCTCACCCAACAAAAAGAATGCGGTTCGATCCGAAATGCGCACAGCCTGCTGCATATTGTGAGTCACCATGATAATGGTGTATTTCTTTTTCAGTGCCAGCGCCAGCTCTTCGATTTTAGAAGTAGAAATTGGGTCCAGCGCACTAGTGGGCTCATCCATCAGCAGAACAGCCGGTTCTACTGCCAGCGCACGGGCAATGCACAGTCGCTGCTGCTGACCTCCGGAAAGCCCCAGCGCACTCTTTTTCAGCCGATCCTTTACTTCGTCCCAGATTGCAGCATCCCGCAGCGAGCGTTCTACGATTTCATCCAGCTTGGCTCGATTGGTGATGCCGTGGGTGCGCGGACCGTATGCCACATTATCATAGATACTCATCGGGAACGGATTGGGCTTTTGGAACACCATGCCCACTTCCTTGCGCAGCATATTCACATCTACCGATGGATCAAAAATATTTTTTCCGTCGTAAGTGATGGAACCGGACACCTTTACGCCGGGGATCAAATCATTCATGCGGTTCATGGTCTTCAGGAAAGTAGATTTTCCGCATCCGGACGGACCAATCAGCGCCGTGATGCTTTTTTCGGGAATTTCCATATTGATATGATGCAGTGCCTGCGTATTTCCGTACCAAAGGCACAAATCCTGCACAGTGATTGCGTTGCTCATAAACTTCTCCTCTTTTTGAAATATCGCCCAGCCAGTGTTGCTGCCAGATTGATTCCCAGCGCCAGCAGCATTAAAATAGCGGCAATGGCAAAAGCCACCTGAAACTCGCCCCGGTCTTTTGCGTATACATACAAAGCTACCGTTAACGTTGCGCCCGCGCTGTTCAAGCCCTCAAAAAAGCCGTTCAGTGCATGGGCAAAGCCTGCGGTAAACAATAGCGCTGCGGATTCGCCCAGAATCCGCCCCACCGACAAAATACAGCCAGTCACAATTCCATCTACACAACTGGGTAAAACAACCGTGCGAATCACACGCCACTTACCTGCACCCAAACCAAATGCGCCTTCCCGATAGCTCTGTGGAACGGTTTTCAGGCTTTCCTGCGTAGTACGCATCACGGTAGGCAGATTCATGATTACTAAAGTCAGTGCACCTGCCAGCAGAGAGGTCTGCATATCCAGAAATTCGCAGAAGAACAGCATACCTACCAAGCCATAAATAATCGAAGGGATTCCGGAAAGGGTTTCCGCAGCATATTCGATAAGCGAAACCAGACGTTTATTCTGTGCGTACTCGGTCAGATACACTGCTGCACCGGCACCGACAGGAATAACCAAAGCCAGTGTAGCCAGAATAATATATATCGTATTTAAGATATCCGGCAAAATTCCAATGCTGTCCGACAAGTAACTGGGTTTTGTGCTCAAGAACTGCCATGTAATTCCGGGTAATCCCTGGTACAGTACATAAAGGATCATGAACAGCACCAGTCCGCAGGTCAGCGCCGCGGAAATCCCCATAAAAAAGCGCATCCAGAAAATATACCTTCTTCGCTTTCCTGCAATACGGTTGTTCTCCATCATTCGCCCTCCTTATTCCGCTTCAAAAAGAAATTCAAAGACGCATTGATGAGCATGATGAACAAAAATAGCACCAACGCAATCGAAAACAGCGCCTGACGCTGTAATCCGCTGGAATAAGCCATTTCACTTGCCACTGCTGTGGTCAAAAAGCGTACACTTTGAAACAGAGATGGCATATTTGCTGCATTGCCGGAAACCATCATCACCGCCATTGCTTCGCCAATGGCGCGTCCCACACCCAAAACGACCGCAGCTGCAATGCCGCTGCCTGCCGCCGGAACCGACACCCTAAACCAGGTTTCTTCCGGTGTGGCTCCCAGCGCTAGAGATGCATCCTCATATTCAGACGGAACCGCCTCCAGTGCTGTAATGGAAACATTGATAATCGAAGGCAGAATCATAATTGCCAGTACAATAATGGCAGCCAACAAACTTGCGCCATCCGCCACTCCAAAAACAGTGCGGATTCCCGGCACCAATACCATCATGCCAACTAAGCCGTACACTACTGATGGGATACCTGCCAACAAACTAACTGCGGTTGTCACAACACTTTTGATTTTGGCAGGTGCTTTTTTCGCCAAATAAACCGCCGTAAAGAAGCCTACCGGAACCCCCAACACAATGGCACCCGCTGTACCGTAAATGCTGGTCAAGATAAAAGGCAGAATACCGAACTTAGGCTGTGCTGCCGTAGATTCCCATTCCTTACCAAACAAAAAATCCACAATTCCGATTTCACGAATTGCCGGAAGACCCGCAAGGATCAGATATACTGTAATCAATAGTACACAGCCAACCGTAACCAACCCCAGCAAAAGAAACACACCGTGAATCGCTGTTTCCATCCCGTATTTTTTCTTGTTCATTCCAAGATTCCTTTCCTACAAAAAGCAGCGGCTGCCATGTACAGCCGCTGCTTTTTGCCGTCATGTTAGTGGGTTGCTACGGCACCAGCCTGCTGGATCAGCGGTACCGCATCCTCTGAAAGTGCAAAGTCAAAGAACTTCTGCGCCACATCGGTCAGATCGGTGTCGTTCTTGGTTACCAGCACAAACGGACGCTGCACTACATAGCTGCCATTCTTGACGGTATCATAGGTGACTGCTACGCCATCAACGGTCAGTGCTTTGACCGTATCCTTCAATGCTTCCAAAGAAGCATAGCCGATAGCATTGGGGTTACCTGCTACTGCGGTAATCACGTCGCCGGTAGAGGTCAGTTCCTGACGATACAGGCAGGCGTCCTTGGTTCCTGTGATGCTTTCAAAACCATCGCGGGTGCCGCTGCCTGCTTCGCGACCAATCAGCACGATTTCAGCATCTTCGCCACCCAGCTGATTCCAGTTGGTAATCTTGCCCGTGTAAATATCAGCAATCTGTTCCAGACTTAAATCCGAGACCGGATTTTCAGGATTTACAATCATCGCAATGCCATCATATGCCAGCACCGTTTCGGTCAGCCCGGATGCTTTTTCGTCCTCTTTCAGTGCACGGCTGGACAAGCCGATGTCACATCTGCCTTCCTGCACTGCTGTAATACCGGAACCAGAACCCGTAGGATTATAAGTAAAGGTCACGCCGTCGTTCTGCTGTTCAAAAGCTTCGCCCAGCACACCGATTACCTTTTCCATTGAAGTGGAACCATCGGTTGCCACCGTACCGGAAATCGAGGTATTCGCGGATTCTGAGCCGCTATTAGTAGTCAGATCAGACTTATTGCTTGTGCAGGCTGTCAGCATATTTACTGCCGCCACAGTTGCCAGCGCCAGCGCAATCACTTTTGCTTTTTTCATATCTTAGTACTCCCTTATCTTGTTTCATTTATTTTCTTGGCTACACCCATATCTTACTTTCTTTACATCAAATCCATTATCCTATTTCTGTAAATTCCATGTAAAGTAGAAGCTTTCCGCAGCTGTTTTTCTTTGATTCCGTGTCGTAATCTTATCTTAAGTGTAAGCTTGCATTCCTTTGATTGGTGGAAAAGCAAAACAAAGGCGCTCGCCCCTTTGTTTATTGAAACAAGGGTACCGTGTCACCATCGTTGGCTGTAAACATAATTCGCCGTATGAATGCCTTTACCCTATCGAATTTCACCTTGGTGCCTTATAAACAAAACGAATCCTATATTCAGGTTGCATAAATATTCTGTTTTCACCTTCCGATTCAAAGAAAAAGCTCCGGAATGTTTTATTCCGGAGCTTTTTCTTTATTTAAGATTCTTTTGTCGCTTGTGCATACATTGCATCAATATCTTTTTGTACTTCCTGCGTATCAAACGAGAAGTATTGCGTTTTTCCTTTCATAAGGGCTTCCATTTCGATTTCTGCTTCGATTGGCATTTCGGATTGTGTTTCCCACAATACCAGCTCGTTTCTCTCATTGAACGTAAAGGTCCATGTCGCGGTAGTCATATTTCCGCTGCCATCCAAATCGATTTCTTTATTCCAGGTAATAGAATAAAGATCATCCTTCTTTTCATGGGAAACCAAGGTCATTTCCAGTTCTTCCCACTCTGGCTGCGAGTTTCCGCTGATCGGCGGCATCACCATGTTTTCTTCCAGTCGGGTCCATTCGGTATCATTCCATTTTTCCAGAATCTCACCGTTTGTTTTTACAACAAGCTCCTCTGTATCGATCTCTGGCCAAGTTACTTTATAAGCCCAGTTCTCTGCATCCACATACCAAACTTCCGTGGGCGCGATTTCTTCTTCTTCGCCATTATACGCAGCCGTGCGCTCCGTTCGGTAGTGGACTGCATTCATAGCATCTGGACGAATCCGGTTATATGCCTTCTTGGAAAGGCTCTCATCCGATTCACCACAGCCTGTCAGCATGACAATTCCCATTACAGTTGCCAACATCAATCCAATCATTTTGGTTTTCTTCATATAGATTCTCCTTTTTGCGCATCTTGATTGGAATACGCTTTTTCTGGGTCTGTACATCCCTTAAGGGTCGGACGAATCTTCCGGTTCTTTTTCATCAAAGGTTTTCGGGACAGTACCCCCGTTCTTTTTATGCTGCTTGACGCACTGCGTCAGCAGATATTCGATTTGACCATTCACCGAACGAAAATCATCCTCGGCCCAGGCAGAAAGTTCCTCATACAGCTTGGACGATAAGCGCAGCGGAATTTGTTTTTTCAGATTTGCCACAATTAGTACAGACTACCGGAATTGACGACCGGCTGTGCATCATGGTTGCCGCACAGCACAACCAAAAGGTTCGATACCATTGCGGCTTTGCGTTCTTCGTCCAATTCCACTGCGCCGCTCTCTTTCAGTCGTTCCAAAGCCATTTCCACCATGCCAACTGCGCCGTCTACAATCATTTTACGTGCATCAATCACGGCCGAAGCCTGCTGACGCTGCAACATCACTGCAGCAATTTCCGGCGCATAAGCCAAATATGTAATCCGTGCTTCCACAATTTCCAGACCTGCAATCTGAACCTTGCTCTGAATTTCATCCCGAATCCGGGCTGCAACGACTTCGCTGGAACCACGCAGACTGCCTTCGTCGGCTACGCCGTCACCTGTGGTGTCCACATCTGGTGCCACATCGTATGGGTACAGACGCACAATATCACGCAGCGCACTGTCGCACTGCAAAGACAGATATTCTTTATAATTGTCCACGGCAAAAACAGCTTTTGCGGTATCCACCACGCGCCAGGTCACTGCAATGCCGATTTCCACCGGGTTGCCCAGACAATCATTGATTTTCTGGCGGGAATTGTTCAGCGTCATCAGCTTCAGCGAAATACGGTTGCCGGAACCATCCGCCGACTGGGGCGTAATGGTCAGATTATTTACGCTGGCTTTATCCACATCGCCGGACTGGCTCAGTCTGGTTTTTGCCGCCGGGTTAATACAGGAGCAGAACGGATTGACCCAGTAAAAGCCTTCGCCTTTTAGTGTACCGATGTACTGACCGAACAGTGTCAGCACCAGTGCTTCCTGCGGACGCAGAATTCGCAGGCCGGAGTACAAAAACAAACTTGCAATGATCCATCCCAGACAAACCGCCCACAGAACTACCTGCAACCAAACCTGCAAAATTCCAGTCGAAGCCACCAGTGCAAAGATACCGCCAATGGCTGCAACATCACCGAACAGCGTGCCCAGCAATACTGCCAGACCATGATTTTTATTACGCAATACTTTTTCCGTCATAGCAATCGCCTCCTTGATTGATATCTAAATGATATCACATTGTATGCTCAGAATCAATATTGTGTCACATAATTCATCTCATTTCCGCTTCTTTTTATAACAGTCTCCAATTTTTGCCCCTAAAATTTACTTTGAATATCGAAATAGATTGACAAATACAATCCCCATGCGTATAATCTCATTGTTTGAACTTCAAACTATTTTTGTCATGATGAGGTGACGTACTTGAAACAAACCGAACAACAAATCAATCGCTTTCTGGTAGAAGTTTTCAACGACGTGCTGCATCTGGAAGAAGCCAGTTTGGCGGATGGCCCCTGTAAAAATCTTTCTGTCAGCGAGCTGCACGTTCTGGAAGTGGTACATCGCAGCGGTGAAAACCCCAGTATGAGTGAGCTTGCCGCCCAGCTGCGCATTACCGCCAGTACCCTTACTGTAGCAGTCAAAACGCTGGAGCAAAAAGGATATCTGGTGCGCCAGCGTTGCCAAAACGATAAACGCAGGGTTTCGGTGCGCCTGACCGAAAAGGCGGATACTGCCCTTACACATCACAATGAATTTCACCGCAAACTGATTCAGGATGTAAGCCACCAGTTATCTCCTAGTCAGATGGAGGATTTGGCGCGTGCGCTGAGCATCCTGCATGATTTTTTCACCGGTCTGTAAGGCCATAGAGAAAGGAAGATTCTTATGATTCGTATTCTGACGGATTCTACTGCTGATATTCTCCCTGCCGAAGCTGCAAAACTAAATGTGGAACTGGTTCCCCTGCAGGTCACTTTTGAGGACGGCGTCAGCTACCGCGACGGTATGGACCTAACTCCCGAACAATTTTACGCCAAGCTGGAAACCTGCCACAACCTGCCCACTACCAGTCAGCCTAGTCCCGGCCAGTTTCTCTCTCACTTTGAAGAAGCACAGGAGGCTGGCGATGACGTCATTGCCATTCTGCTTTCCGGTGGATTGAGCGGTACCTGCCAGTCTGCGCAGATTGCGGCTGCAACCTGTGATTATGACCGTATCTTTATCGTTGACAGTATGAGTGCTACTCTGGGCTTGCAGCTGCTGGTGCGCCTTGCCCTGCGTTTGCGCGATGAAGGCAAAACTGCTACGGAAATCGTATCCACTCTGGAAACCGAAAAACATCGTCTCCGTATCCTGGCAGTTGTCAATGATTTGAAGTATTTCCGCAAGGGCGGTCGCCTTTCCGGTGCCGAAGCCTTTGCCGGCAGTGTATTGGGCATCAAACCGCTGGTTGCTGTCCGCAATGGCAAAGTCGGACTGGCTGGCAAAGCACGTGGTTTGCCCGGCGCCTATGTACAACTGTTCAAGATGATTGATACCGAGGGTGGTATTGATACCGATATGGAATATATGATCGGTTATTCTGGTTATAAAAAAGCAGCTGAACCGGTTCGCCAATATCTGATGTCTAACATGGGCCTGTCAGAGCCTAGATGTGAGCATATTGGCACCGTTGTTGGTACCCATGCAGGTCCTGGTGCAGGCGGCATTGCTTTCTTTGTAAAGAACACAAGTGCCAACTAACTGATTTTGAGTTGGATTTTCTAAAAAAGAAAGATCCCGGATTCGTCTTAGAAATCCGGGATCTTTCTTTTTTATCGAAACAGATCACCCCAGCACCTGCCGCGCTATATCCACAGCTTGTTTTGCATCTTTTGCGTAGAAATCCGCACCGATCTGCGCTGCATAATCCGGCGTTAAAACAGCACCACCCACCATAATTTTACAGGGCAGCTGTGCTTTCTTCAGCGCCTGAATGGTCTGTTCCATGCTTCCCAGCGTAGTAGTCATCAATGCACTCAAACCAACCAAATGCACATCCCGCTTCCGCACAGCCTGAACCACTGTTTCTACCGGCACATCACGCCCCAAGTCGATTACATCATAACCGTAATTCTCCAGCAGGGTTTTCACGATATTTTTTCCAATATCGTGGATATCCCCCCGCACCGTTGCAACCACAATTTTTCCTTTCCCGATACTCTTCTGTCCAGAAGCAAGAATAGCATTTTTCACAACATCAAAAGCTGCCTGTGCTGCACCTGCCGCCTGCAGCAGCTGGGGCAAAAACAAAGTTCCCTTTTCAAAGCCAGTACCCACTGCATCCAACGCCGGAATCAAAACCGCGTTAATGAGTTCTTCCGGCTGCTGTGTAATCAGTGCGGCTTTCGCCGCTTGCGCCGCCGGGGTTTTCAAGCCCAGCATCACCGCATCATACAACGAAATTTTCTGCTGGCCCGCCACCGCCTTGGTCTCAGTTTGTTCTGCATAACGTGCCAGATAGGCTTTCGAATCCCGGTCTATATTATACAAAACCTTATAGCTTGCTACTGCTGCCATCATGCCTTCGGTATTCGGGTTCATAATAGGCAAATCCAAGCCGTGTGCCATCGCCAACGTCAAAAAACTGGTATTTAGATATTCCCGGCAGGGTAAGCCAAAAGAAATATTAGAAACGCCAAGCACTGTTTTTACACCCAAACGCTGTTTGACCATCTGGACGGCTTTCAGGGTTTCTGCCACAGCTTCCTGCTGCGCACTGGCGGTCAGCGTCAGACAATCAATGAAAACATCGGTTCGCGCAATCCCGTTTTTTTCTGCTGCAAGTACAATTCTTTCTGCCAAAGCAAACCTCTGTTCTGCTTTTGACGGAATACCGGATTCATCCAGCGTCAAACCAACTACAGCCGCACCATATTTTTTGCAAATGGGTAAAATCCGGTCCAGCACTGCCTGCTCTGCATTCACCGAGTTGACGATAGGCTTACCATTATAAACGCGTAAACCAGCCTCTAATACATCCGCACGAGTCGAATCCAATTGCAACGGCAAATCGCACACACTCTGTACCGCTTTGACCGTACAAACCATCATTTCTTTTTCGTCAATGCCTGGCAAACCGACATTTACATCCAAAATCTCTGCACCCGCAGCTGCTTGTTCGGTTGCTTGTGTCAGGATGTAATCCATATCTCCGTTGTGCAAGGCTTCTTTGAAGCGCTTTTTCCCGGTAGGGTTAATGCGTTCACCAATCACACGCACCGTATCAATATTTACTGTACAGGTCGGTGTGCATACTGCGCTGTAATGTGCCGGCTTGCGACGCACTGGTGTCATGTTGCAGAATGCTTTATGCAGCTGTGCAATATATTCCGGCGTTGTTCCGCAGCAGCCACCCACCGCAGAAACACCAAGCTCTTGGTAACGAACCAGTGCTTCGCAGAATTGCTGCGGGTCGATGTCATAGGTTCCGGTTGCTGGGTCAGGCAATCCTGCATTAGGCTTTACAAATACCGGCAAGTTGGTCACCTTGCACAGCCGTTCTGCCAAGGGATAAATTTCTGCCGGACCAAGCGAGCAGTTAATACCAACGCCATCTACACCCATGCCTTCGGCCAGCATTGCCAGTGCTTCCACTGTGCATCCGGTAAAGGTTCTGCCGCCAGCTTCAAATGTCATTGACGTCAAAATGGGTAGCGGAGTATTTTCTTTCGCCGCTAAAACAGCAGCTTTCAACTCATACAGGTCGGTCATGGTTTCCACCAAAATCGCATCCGCACCAGCCTGCCAGCCCGCTACCATAATCTGACGGAAGACTTCATAGGCTTCTTCAAATTTCAATGCGCCTGCTGGTTCCAGCAATTCCCCAATAGGTCCTACATCCAGCATGACACGCGCATTTGTATCGGCAGCTGCTTGTTTCGCAACTGTAATGCCTGCAGTAATCACCTGCTCTACCGTATACCCACAGTCCCCCAGCTTTTTAGCATTGGCGCCAAAGGTATTCGACGTAATCAGATCACTGCCCGCATCAATATAGGCACGATGTACTGCCTGCACCACTTCCGGATGAGTAATGGACAACAGATCCGGTCTTTCGCCCAGACGCAATCCGCTTGTTTGCAGCATCGTGCCCATTGCACCATCCAGCAAAAGGATACGTTTTGGATTAAATATCGTTTCCACAGGTTTTTCCCTCCTTGCGATAACTGCACTTGTCCCGTAGGGTACAATGCGCACAGCCGGCACGTTGACCGCTTACCGAGTGATTTGCCACACCCAAAATAGCAGTAATGCTTTTACGAGGAACCATCAGATGCGAAGGCGTTGCGCACAGCCCGATTTTTCGTGGTGCATCCAACAAGCGAATCAGCTCATTCTGCACGGCAATAGGCCAATCTCCATAACCAGGTGAAAAACGTCCTGTCAAAAATTTTCCGTTTTGCTGTACCTGACGGCGCAAAATCTGCTCTGCCTGTTCCGCCACTGCTTCTGCCAGTACCGATGCCATTGCATCCAGTACCACTGCATACGCCATATCCTGTGCACAAGCTACACGAGATGCAGTATCCACGCCTGCACCCAAGGTACACCCCAGTAAAATACAATCATCACACCCTTTCAGGTGCTTTTGAATGTCCTCTCCGATACAGTATTCTGCCAGTGCGGAACGCTCGGCGAAAACGGTTACCGCACGGGGTTTTGCTACGGTAAGCAATTCCCGCTCTGCCTGATCCAAAAGCTGTTGCGTCGACGCATCTGCATCCTGCCGCATTCCAAGATATCGCAGCGTCTGCTGTTGATCAATTGCTATTGGCAGCGTTAAGTCCATCGTGATGCCTCCTTTAGAGTAAATCGCAAATGCCCTCGTATACACGCTGTGCGACAAGCTCATTGTTCATTGCATACAAATGGATCCCGTCTGCACCGCCATTAATCAAATCCCGGATCTGCTCCACTGCATATTCGATGCCGGCATCAAATAAAGCCTGCTCATCATTATCATATTTTGCAATCATTTTGGTAAACTGCGGCGGCAAACTGGCAGAACTCAATGCTATAGTACGCTGAATCTGACGCTTGTTTACAACGGGCATAATACCTGCCTGCACCGGTAGCGAAATACCCGCCTTGCGGGTCATATTCAAAAAGCGATAATAACTGATATTGTCAAAAAACAGCTGAGTAATCAAATGGGTCACACCAGCTTCTGCTTTATAATGCAGATTATCCACATCCTCTTTCAGGCTGTTGCTCTCTACATGACCTTCCGGGTAGCAGGCACCTGCTACCCCGAAATCGCCTGTCTGCGCGATAGTGCGTGCCAAATCACTGGCGTGGATAAAATCCATCTGACGCGGTACATCTGGGTCAATGTCTCCGCGCAGTGCCAAAATGTTCTCCACATTTTCTGCTTTCAGAGTAGCCAGTGTCTGTTCCACCTGTTCTTTGGTTGCTTTGACGCAGGTCAGATGTGCCAGCGATTCAATGTGCAAATCATTTTTAATATGTGCTGCAATCATTCCCGTTGCATCGCTAGCTTTTCCACCACCTGCACCATACGTTACACTGATATAATCCGGGTTCAGTTTACTTAAGTTCTCCAGCGTAGGATACAGAGATTCTATATTTGCATCGACCTTCTTCGGCGGAAAGACCTCGATAGAAAACACACAGGATTTTTCTTTGAATTTATCGCTGATCCGCATGGCTGCACGCCCCTTTCGCGGCATCATCCTGCCGCATTTTGACTTTTGGTTGATATTTCAATCATTATAGAAGAGGCTTCTGCGGATGTAAAGTTGTTTTCTGCACTAATGTATCAGAAGTTCTCCTTGATTTTTCTCTGTCTTGTCAAAACAATCACCATTACTTCCGCCCAGTTGCATAACATATCCTCCACATCCATGCAAAAAAGCCACTGACTGTAACCGCCAGCGGCTTTTGGGATAAATTTACATTATATTGGGTACTGCATCGGCTACTATATCTTGCCAGCTTTCCATCGGAACCGCATTTTCGTATAAAAAACGAACCAGATGATGTGCTGCCTGTTCTGGACAACACAGTAATATCGCCTCTTTCCGTTGCGCTGTTTTCGTCCTCTTTTCCACTTCTAAACGCCATTCTCCGTTTTGCGGCCGGATGCGATATGTAAGCCGATACGCTGGCTGCAGCCCCTCTATTTCTGAAAATGTACGGATATACTCATTCTGTTCCTCCATGCTTCCGACATCCCCTTTCGATTTCATTCTACCGCTATATATCCGCGCATGCAACCGCAACTGTTTGTCAAAAAGGGGCTGTATTCTCAGGGATTTTTCTCTCTCCGACTTTCTTTGTCCTGTTTTGTGTTTTCTCTCGCCAAAATGTCGAAATTTCCTGCCTGCTTTTATCAGTTAAATCAAAATGCCGCTGCAATGGTCCACTTCGTGTTGAATGATTTGTGCTGTCCATCCCGTAAAGGTTTTATAGCGTATTTGCATCTTCTCCGTCTGATACTGCACCTTAATATTTTTCCATCGTTTTGTTTTGCGCGGTCCACCTAAAAGGGACAGACAGCTTTCCTCCGTTTCGTAGCTTCCGGACTTTTTGATAATTTCCGGGTTAAACATCACCATGTAGGTACCATTATTATCAAATGCAATGATATTTTTATCCACACCAATCATATTAGCAGCCATACCCACGCATTCGTCTTCGTGGGCGATTAATGTATCCAGTAAATCCTGTGCCACAGAAAAATCTTCCTTTGTAGCGGGTTCTGCCTTACGCTGCAAAAACAAGGGGTCATGCATCAGTTCTTTTATCATAATATCTCCTTTTTTCGGCTTCTTCTCTTTAGTATACGGATGCCTTGGCGCAAGTGCAAGCCCATCTCTGCCACAAAAAAGGAGCTGGTTTCCCAGCTCCTTTTTATCACATAGTTTTACGTTCTTTGATTTTCTCTTCGTAATCCTTCAGACTGTCCATTGCTTCTTTTGCCAACGGAACCAGCGCCAGTAGGTTAAACACCGTCATCAGACCAACACCTACGTCGCCCAAGTCCCACACAAAGGTGTAAGCTGCCATACAGCCTACAAACAGCATCGCCAGCGCCAACACCTTGTATGCGGTCTGCCAAGACCACTTATCCCCAAACAGGTATGCTACATTCGAGCGTGCGTAGAACAGGATCCCCACAAAGGTGGAAAAGCTGAACAGCAACAGCGTGACCGCAATAAAAATCACACCAAAAGTACCAAAATGATAATTCATCGCAGCTTGCAGCAAATCCATACCGCTCAATTCTGCTATAACTTCCTGCGGAGCCAGCAGCATGATCATGGCCGAGCAACTGCAAATAACGATGGTATCAATGAATACACCAAACGCCTGCAACAGCCCCTCTTGTGCAGGATGGTCAATTTTTGCTGCCGCCGCTGCACAGGGTGCTGAACCAGAACCCGCCTCGTTGGAAAACAGGCCACGCTTTACACCGTTCATTACAACGGCACCCAAACCACCTGCCACTGCCTGCTTCACGCCAAAAGCTTCTTCAAGAATCGTATGGAACACACGCGGCACTTCGGTAATATTCATGGCGATAATCACCAGTGTTGCCAAAAAGAAGCACCCTGCCATAATCGGAACTACTATATCCAGCACCTTGACCGTAGCATTTTTGCGCAGAACAATCACAGCGCAAATTCCAACCAATACAATTGCCGTGTACAGCGGCGGAATATGGAATGCGTTAAACATCGCAGAAGAAACCGAATTGCCCACAACCTGACTGATACCACACCAACAAATCAAACCGGAAATAGCAAACAGCACTGCCAGAATGGAGTAACGCATCTTCTTTGGATCCTTATGGCGGACCCGTGCAGCATAGGCGTGAATGTAGTATGCCGGGCCACCACGATAGCCCCCATAAAGGGGATCTTTTTCATGATAAAGCTGTGCCAGCGTAGCTTCCACAAAAGCAGTAGCAGAACCAATCAGCGCCGATATCCACATCCAGAAAACTGCACCCGCACCACCCAGTGAAACAGCTGCAACAACACCCACCAAATTACCCATACCAACACGAGTTGCTGTAGAAATCACCAGCGCCTGAAATCCAGAAATATGACCATCTTTGTCTTTGGTGTTATTTTGCGTTGCTATGTGCAGCATTTCTTTGAACATTCGAACCTGCACAAAGCGACTGCGAAAAGTAAGCCAGATGCCGGTTGGCACCAAAAGCAGAACCAGTAATGAGATACCCAGTTTGCTGCCGCCCGGCAGTGGAATGAAAAACAGATCTGACCACAATAGATTATAAAAGAAGTAAAGAATCCACATTTTTCTCGTCCTCACACTTGAATTATTACAGAAGTTAGTATACAGTACAAAGTAGCATTTGTAAAATTGATAATAAAGATAGTTACCATCTATTTTTTCGATGATAGGAGGGCACACTTTGGATCTTAAAAACCTTACCACCTTTATTCATGTGGCAGAGCTGCAAAGCTTCACCAAAGCCGGTGAAAAACTGGGGTACTCCCAATCCACCATTTCCTTTCAGATTCGTCAGTTGGAGAATGAACTAGGCTTCCCCTTATTTGAGCGAATCAACCACACCGTCACCCTGACCGATCCCGGATTCCGTTTGTTGAAATGCGCACACCAAATTCAAGCCGAATTGCAGGAGTTTCTGCGTGGTACCGTTACCCCACAGAAAATTGAAGGTTCTGTCCGGCTTGCTTTGGCCGCATCTCTTTGTGTTTCTCTGGTTGACCGGGTATTTCCTGCACTGCATCATGAATATCCGCAAATCACTGTAGAATGTGCTACAGCAGGCACACCAGATTTGCTTCGCATGTTAAATCAAAACGAGGCCGATCTGATTTACGCAATGGACAGCCCCATCCAAAATATCAATTATATTCTTTTGCAAAAAACACAAGTGCAAACGCATTTTATTTGCGCCCCTACCGATCCCCTTGCCCAACGTGACTATGTCCCCGTGGAAGAATTGGTACAGCAGCCTTTCCTACTGACTGAAAAAGATATGAGCTACCGCCGTCTGTTGGACGAGGCACTTGCTGCACATTCCTTAGAGATCTCACCAGTCTTTGTCAGCGGTGACACCTACCTGCTCTGCGATTTGGTATCGAAAGGCTGTGGTCTTTCTCTACTCCCGGATTATGCCTGCCGCCCCATGTTGGAAAGCGGTGAACTATGCGAGGTAAAAACCGAACCCTCTTTGCGTCCGGTAGTCTGGGCACAACTGCTTCACCACCGGGATAAATGGGTTTCTGATCCTATGCGTATTGTCAGCAACTATCTTTGCCGTTATGCTTTATAAAATATATTGCACACACGGAAAAGCGCCCGCCACCTGTTTATTACAGGCAGCGGGCGCTGCTTATTCTATAAGAGTGATTCATGACAAAAAGAAAAGACTCATCACTTTCGTGATGAGTCTTGGTGCGGATGAGAGGACTTGAACCTCCACAACCTCGCGGCCATTAGAACCTGAATCGCATATTTGCACTTTCAGCCTAGTACAATCCAATCCTATTATGTCCTATCAAATCCTTTATTTTAGCTACTTTACAAGTGTTATCTAGTCCTGTTTTGTACAATCGTACACACTCTAAAACAGGGTAGAAATCGCTAGTTTTCAGAAAAAAAGGTAGAAAAAGCGGTAGAAAATATCGCAGACCAAAAGTACAAAAATCAAAGGCAGTTACAAAGCCAAAAAGCCTTAAATTTAGAAATTATGCGAAGCATGTATTATGGTCAGTCAAGGCATCATCTGCATATACTGTAAGCAAAGATGACATGAGTAAACTTATAACTAAAAGACTGGCTAAAGATCTTTTGAGTATTTTCATCTTATCACCTCCTTGGTTTAATTTGTTCTATAGCTGTCAATATCAAATGACACTCCAGGATGCTTCTTCATATAGTCAAGCCGCTCTGTATTGCTCATCGCAGTAAATTCTTCCTGAGATACGCCAGTAGCTTCTTTCATTCGTCTACTTGCTTCATCGTGACGGGCTTGTTCTTCTGCGCGTCGCTGGTTAGATTCTTCCTGAGCTTTTGCTTGACGTCGTTTACCCTCTTCTTGGGCATCTAAAATGAACTTTTCTGCTTCTTCTCGTGAGATCCCGAAGTCTTTAATATAAGATTGAACCTTGGATTCAAAAGCTTCATCTTTGGTTGGTGCGCGGTCTGGAGCGGTGTCTACTTGTTCTTCTGCTTTGGTCTCTTCAGTAGTCACAACAGTATCAGTTTCTCCATTGTTAGCGTCTTCAGTAATTGAAGTATCATACTTTTCTTTGTCCGCTGCACCTTCCGAAGGTTCAGCGGTTATAGTTGTTTCTTCCGTTATAGTCGGCTCTGAATTGACCGTGCTTGCACCAACAGAGACACCATCTTCGGGTGTTTTATTTCCAATCATCACCGCTGCACTAACACACACAACGGCAATAACCCCTACCACAATCCAATGTTTTGCTTTCATACTTTTGCTTCTCCTTATATTTTGTTTTAAGTACATTATACATGATGCGATGGCTCGTTCAATGCAGATTTTGACAAGGTGCGTTCCGTATCATTTTTGAGTTTTAGCCCGCAGCCTTATAGACCCTTTTTGAATTCTATATACATCATACAGTAAAGTTTTTTTGCACCTGCTTTTTATAAGTCTAATCGTTCTTTTAATTCTGGATATTCTTGTACTATTTCTTTCATATAGTCTTTTATTTCGGGGTATTTCTGATAAACAGCATCCAACAAAAAATCTTTCACTATTTTCATTTGTTCTTCTTCATCCTCCTGTTCGGCAGTTTCTATTTCATCTTCTTCCATATCCTCGTTGGGTATGTATTCTGGACATAAGGCCTGAAATGTATCCTCCATTCTATGAGAATCTAACGGTTCTGCTCCGACAGGCC
>JARHYC010000018.1 GCA_029264955.1 Faecalibacterium sp.
CGTAAAATAGACAGTGACTGGAAGCGCATCCAGCGTCAGCGCAATGTCATCCAAGCTGCTTTAAATCAAGTGAAAAGCTCGGATCTTGTTACGTTGAACAAGTTGGCTGATACCATTTTGCCCATGATTCAAACCAATCTGACCAAGAGTGAAATGACCAGTTTGTTGTTGGAGGTACCTGGCTTTATCTCCAGCGGTTTACAAATCGAACAAATGACTTTGCCCACCAAAGAAACCTGTTGGAACACGGTTGGTGTTGATGGACGAAAGATGATTGGCGTAGATTTTCCGGCGAATGCAAAAATCCTGCACGAGTTTTTCTATAAATAGAATATAGCCCTTTATTTTATGGGGATGAAAAAAGCGGTGTGACCGAAGTCACACCGCTTTTTTCGTTCCCATAAAACGGTTGCTTGCCACGCTAAATCATGAAATACCATAGCCTATATGAATTGTCCATCGTCATACTGCATCGAAAAAACAAGACTTTGTTTTAAATTATATCCCAACGTTCTTTTCTGTTCTTAAAAAAAACTGCCACACACATTGCATAAATGACATTGACAAGAATCATTGTTTTTTCAACCGTCTCTATTTTTGTCTTTCTCTGAACGACATTTTCCTTTTTTCATCATTTAAATTACGCAAAATATTCACTTCTTGATAACTTTGTGTCAATCGAATTGGAGAAAAAGTAGAACGTTATCCATTTGATATTTTTTTACGTATATGCCCTTGTATCTAGTCCTTTGTCAGGTGTACAATCTTTTTTAGAAAAATTTTGTCTTTTTGCACAATTTTATTTCCCCACTATGCGCGCCACATAATTTTTGCATTGGAAGCGCAATACAACGGAGGGCTGCATGAGCAAAGGAATCAAAAAAGTTTGGAATATTTTCACAAGTATCATCGTTGCACTTGCTGTACTGCTAGCAGTGCTCCTGGTAGGTGCCCGTTTCATCGGATTGCAAATGTTCACTGTTCTTTCCGGTTCGATGGAACCATCTTACCCTACTGGTTCGTTGATTTATGTAAAACAGATTCCCACTGACAAAATTGATGTTGGTACTGTGATCACCTTTATGTTAGATGAAAATACCGTTGCAACACATCGTGTCGTAGCAGTTCTTCCCGATGAGGAAGACTCCAGTATTGTACGTTTTCGCACCAAGGGCGATGCCAACGAGGCAGAGGACGCAAATCCGGTACATTGCAACAATGTAATTGGCACACCGGTATTCCATATCCCACAGCTGGGCTACTTTGCCTCATATTTGCAAACACCTACAGGGCGATATACCGCAATTTGTGTAGGCGCTATTGTGTTGCTGCTATTGTTTTTACCAGATTTCTTTTCGGTGATGACCGCAAAGGAAAAAATTGCAAAGCATGAAAAGCGTTAAGCCTTTTCCGGCAGAAGAATCCATGTGTATAAAATAGGCGCGGGCCTTTTTTATAAATAACAAACATTTTTTAGGAGGAAGAACAAATGAAATTGAAGAAGACTTTGACCGCTGTTGTTGCTGTGGCTCTGGTTGCAGCTGTTTCCGTCGCAGGTACTCTGGCATATCTGTCCAAGAGCACTGGCCCCGTCACCAATACCTTTACTGCTGGTAGCTTGGGCAAAAACATGGCGCTGGAACTGAAAGAAACTCCGGTACAGCAGGGTACTGATGGTCAATACACTTTAACTAGTGAAACCCCCATAGCTCAGGGCCAGAAGTACGAAAATGTTCTGCCCGGAAGCACCAATGCAAAAGATCCCCATGTTAATGTTACTGGTTTGACTACCGATGCATACCTGTTCGTTGAGGTTGTTAACAACGACCCCAACATCATCGCTGAAGTTGACTCCACCAACTGGACTGAAGTTCCGGGTGCTGTTGCCAAGACTGAGGGCGCAAAGGTCTACATGTACAAGGCTGACGGCAAGGTTGCAACCGGCACCGACCTGAATAAGGTTTATGTTCTGAAGAACAACCAGTTCAAGGTGAGTGATAAGTTGACTGGCGATGTGACCTTCCAGGATATCGTTGTTAAGTCTTACATCTGCCAGGCTGCAGGCTTTACCAATGCTGCTGATGCATGGGCTAAGGCATTCTAATTAAACAAAACCTACAGCCTACCCCGGTAGTTTACCGAAGGAGAATAACCGATGAAAAAGAAACTTTTGGCAGTTGCACTGGTTGTTGCCATGCTGTCTGTCGTAGTTGTCAGCGGCTCGCTTGCTTACTTTACCGATACCGATAGAGAAACCAATGTGTTTACCGTGGGCAATGTGAACATCGACCTGCACGAAGCCAACAATGCAGATACCCCCGCCGTTGACGAGGATTATCATGAATGGCTTGGCCGTCAGGTTTTGATGCCCGGCGACTCCAACACCAACACCATTGCAAAGCGTGTTTACGTTGAGAATACTGGCGACAACGACGTATACGTTCGCGTACATATCGCTGTACCTACCATTCTGGATGACGCACAGCATGGTTTCGATGCATCACAGGGTTTATTGCACCTCAGCTCTGACGCCAATTACCTTGGTAAGGGCTTGTGGAACTGGGGTCATGCACTTGCCACAACCTCTGGCGAGTATTTCAACGTCAGCGACACTTGGAACCGCTATACTACTTCGATCGATGGTATCAGCTACAACGTCTACGTTGTAACGTATGAGACCGCTTTGCGGAAAGGCGCTCTGACCAAGGACGCCATGTACCAGGTTTACCTGGACAGCAAAACGACCACAGACGATATCACCAAGGCAAACGCAGTTCTCGGTGAAAAATGGAACGTCCTCGTATTTGCAGAGGGCGCCCAGGCTGATGGCTTTACTGATGCGTTTACCGCTTTGAATGCTTCTTTTGGCGTTCCGAGTGCTGATAATAATCCCTGGGTTGCAACCGCCCCCTGACATCTAACATAACAAAGTGCAACCCAGCCGGACCCCAAAATCAGGGATTTTCTGGCTGGGTTGCGTCTGTTAACCCCGCCAAGATTCTCTAAAATATATCAAATATGTTTTAGAGAACCTTTTATGGCGAGGTTACAGAAGAGTACCCGAACATTCGGATTTTCTTCTGTGCCTTCGCCATATATCTTCTAACGATGGATTTGAAGTGCAGTTTTCACACTTTCAAATATAACCCGGCAAAAGAGAGCAGTGTGTTTCAAGTTCCTGCTCTACGGAAAGGAGCGACTATGAAAAAGAGAAGGGTCTTTATACTTGCAGTGATGCTGATCTGCCTTGCACTGGCAGCCACCGGCACACTGGCATATTTCAATGCCGATAAGCAAGTACATAATGTTATTACCAGTGGTAACATTGCAATCGATCTGATTGAACAGAAACAGTTAGAGGACGGAAGCCTTGTCCCCTATACCGATCCTGTCGATGTGATGCCTGGTACCGACGTGAGCAAAATCGTCACCGTGCAGAACAACGGTGTCGGTGATGCCTGGATTCGTGTTTGTGTTGATTCTGCCGTGACGTTCAAAACGACTACGGGCGCTGCGCCCCAGGAGAGTGACATCGCATTGGATTTCGACACTGAAAACTGGATTCTGAAAGATGGCTATTACTACTACACCAAGCCTGTAACTGCCAATGGCGTGACCACACCGCTTTTCACAACCGTCAGCTTCAGCCCCAAGATGGGTAACATCTATCAGGGCAGCAAGCTGGATATTGTGATTCAGGCACAAGGCGTTCAGGTTGCCAATAATGGCAGCACTGTACTGGAAGCAGCTGGCTGGCCCAGCAGCAATTCTTGAGAAAGGAGGAGCATAACCCGTGAAAAGAAAATTTATTGCGCTTGCATTGTGCATGGCTTTGGTAATGTCGATTGCTGTTCCCAGCACCCTTGCAATGGGTATCACAAGTGACTCCTCTGCCTATGATATGACAGTGGGTACCGATTTACCGACCGAATCCACCACACCAGATTCCACACTTCCCACTGAAGAATCCCCCGAATCTATTCCTGCTGCAAGCGCAGAGCCTACCACAACGGAAACGCCTGTTGCAAGCGCAGAACCTACCATAACAGAAATGCCTGCTGCAAGCGCAGAACCCGATGAAGGCATGGTACTATCTTCCGAACAGGTAAACGCAATTTATAACGCTTTGATGGCTGCATCGACTCTGGAAGAAATGGAAAGTATCCTTACTCAATTGAGCGAAGCTGAGTTGGATGCATTGGCTACTAACCTAACCACAGAGCAACTGAATGAAATTGATTATAAAACCAATTCTTTTTCGCAACCGAAAGATTTTCCCAGCAATTATTCTGCAGTAAACTTTACCAACGCTGCACCTTTTCTGCCTCCAGTAGATGGTTCTACCAATAGAAAAGATGATTACTTTTTTCAGTCACCAGAAAATCCGGATAACGGTATCGAAACAACCAAAACTGTTTCTAGCTCAGATAGCAACGGAACCTACACGCTGTCGCTAGAAGCTTGGGTAACTGGTGCCAAAACCATCACCGAACAAACAAAACAAATCCCGACAGATATCATTCTCGTCTTGGATCAATCCGGATCTATGGAACAGCCTTTTCCTACTAAGGATTATGTAGCTGTCATTGATACGCAAAACAGTAACCTATACAGTATTCACAGATCTCTCTATGTCAAATTAAAGAATGGTAATTTTGCAAAAGTTACCGTTGACCGCAGCTTTTCTATCCAGCAATTCCACTATGTATACACATACTCCTATAAAGATGAATATGGCCAAACCGTGAAGGCAGAAAGTCACTCTGAAGCCTCCAACGGCCCTAACTGGGACTTTTATACCAATCACCCCACTCGTATGATTGCATTGCAAAGTGCTGTTGCACAATTTGCAAATAGTGTAGCAAAAAAGGCCTTAGGGCCCGACAAACAAGCGGATACCTCTGACGATGTAAATCATCGAATCGCCATGGTAGGCTTTGGCTGCAGTAAAACACACCGATACCATTATGAAAATACCGAACTTTTTATTGGTGATCAATCCTATCGATACGACGAGCTTACAGATGCTTTATACCAATCCGCCTTCCAAAATATGAATACAACAGCCGGCGTTCATAACATCGAACAATCCGTTGAGCAGCTGACTGCCGATGGTGCTACCTATGTTGATCTTGGTGTTGCTATCGGCAACACCATTTTCGCACAAAATGAGATTCCTGCCGGTGAAAAACGTAATCGCGTTATGATTGTTTTCACCGATGGTGAACCGGGTTATGATGGCTATGAGCATGATGTTGCCGCAAGTGCTATAGAACAAGCTAACATCACCAAGACGGCACATCTTGCCACCGTGTATTCTGTGGGTATTTTTGATGGTGCAAATGCAAACGATCCTGGTTCTTCCAACGATCACGCACCAATCAAAGATAAATGCAACTGGTTTATGCAAAATCTGTCCAGTAATAATGGCAAAGTGCAGGACCCCAGCTACTATCTCTCTGCAGCAGATTCAGACGCATTAAACAATATTTTTGAAACCATTTCTGATAATATTGAAAGTGGCGGTTCTTCTATTCAACTGGAATCTCAATCCGTCATGAAAGATGTCATCTCTGACTATTTCCAGTTGCCCCAGAACGTCAATGAAACCGATATTAAAGTATACACTGCAGATTACATCGGAGAAAACACATTTAGCGACAAAACCCTGCTCCCAACTCCCACCGTTTCCATTTCTCAAGATCGCAAAACTATTTCTGTTACCAATTTCAATTATTCTGAAAACTGGGTAGGTACAGTACGCCAAAACGGAAAAACAAGCTATCGTGGTAAAAAGCTAATTGTAGAAATTCCGATTGCTGTTCGCGATGGTTTCCTTGGTGGTAATCAAGTTCCCACAAATGGGGCCGCTTCGGGAATTTATGAAAATGCAGCTTCCAAACAAGCTCTCGAGCATTTCCAGATTCCTACTACCAATGTTGCAATCCCGCAGTTTTTGATTACCGCACAGGATAAGAATATGTACCTAAATGGGAAAGCTACCGATTTGCAGCTTTTGCATGGATCGCAGGTACAGTGCGGTGCAAAAACGCTGGATTTCAGCCAGCCAAATTTTGGTCTGGAAGCGTGGCAAACTAAATTTATCGATATCTCGGTTCCCTCTGTTGTAAGTCGTAACTACGATGGAAAGAAAGATGGTACTTATACGGTTTCGGTCACTGTTAATCCGCGCAATAGTGGTACTGAAACGCCTCGTATCTATTCTGGCACAGGAACGATTACTGTGTTTCATCCTGAAATCGAATACAAGGACAGCACCATTTATTATGGAGAAACCGCTAATTATGCAGCGCAGAATACCCCTAAAAACAATGTTGCATGGACACATAATGGCACAGTTGATTCCAATGTTACCATGACTGGTGCAAAACCTGAGCTTCAGTACACTTATAATCCCGAAGAAGGCGCTTTCCAACATGATACCGACGTTTCGATTTCTGTTAGGATTGGAGCTGAAGATGTTACACCATATGTAACTTTTATCAACAACAGCAAAACCCATCAATCGGCATCCGATCACCAGTTTACTGTTTATGTAAAAACATGCAGTCTGACTGTTCAGAAAAACGCAAATGCACCAGGTGTCTTTAAATTCCATATTCACAACGACGCCAACACCGTCGATATGGATGTGGTAATTGAAGTAACTGCCAACTCCATCCATCAATCACAGATCGTTACGATCAACGGTCTGCCTAAAGGCCAGTATACCGTTACAGAAGATACGAATTGGAGCTGGAATTTTACTACATCAGATAAGCCTCAAACGATAAGCCTTGATAAAAACACACCTCATGCTACGGTTACATTCACCAATACGCTGCGCAACAAATGGCTCAATGACAGCGTTTGTGTCAAGAATTTTCCCGGCATGTCTACTACCGGTAAATCGTAACGAAGGGGGCTGAGATTTATGTACACAAGAAAACATTCAGCGCCCCAAAAATGGCGCATGAACAAATTTGCATCGTTAGCCATTGCAGTGGCCCTAGTGATGCTGGTATCCATCGGTGGTACCTGGGCATGGCGCACTGCACAAAGCAACCCTGTGCACAATACATTTACTGCTGGTACAGCAGATATCAACATCGATGAAGTAATCAACCACAGCACAAAACAGGCAGTTACTATAAAAAACAATGGCACTGCACCTGTATATGTCCGAGTGGCAGTTGTAATCAACTGCCGGGACACAGAAGGAAATATCATCTTTGGTAAAGCACCGGAGTTTGTATTAAATGGGGCAAACTGGACCAAGTTGGATGATGGTTATTACTATTATAACGGTATCCTTGCACCAAGTACGTCCACTCAAGATCTTCTGAATGCACCGTTCTCCTTAGTTGATGGTGATAAACAATATGAGATGGATGTCCTCGCAGAAGCGATTCAGGCTGGCGGTGCAACGCCTGATGGAATCCCTGCTGTTGAAGATGCCTGGCACGCAAAATACACAGACGGTACTTGGACACTTGTGCCGCCGCAGGCGTAAGGAGGTACGGATATGAAAAAATCACTGAAAACACTTTCCGTGCTGGTTATGACTGTACTGCTCAGCGTCAATGTAACTGCATTTGCTGCAGATGCCAGCATCGTTTACAAAGGCAGCGGAAGTTCTGAACCGTTTGTAACGCTTCCCGGTGATGATTTGTTTGGCGGTTTCAAAAATGTAATGCCTGGTGATGTACGCACGGAAGACATTACCGTCAAAAACAAGTTTGATGGCTCTGACGAAGTCTTCATTTATATGCAGGCTGTTCCCCACAAGGTCAACAACCCGCTCAGCCCTGAAGTTGCAGCAAAAGAGGATCTGGACTCTATGAAGGATTTCCTCCATCAGATGAAACTGACTGTAACACAGGATGGCAAGGTTCTTTCGCAGGATACTTCAGAAAAGCCGGCCGGCTTAGCAGAAAGTATTCTGGTTGGACAATTTAAGGGCAAGGGTTCCAGTGAGATTCAGGTCACGCTGTCTGTTCCCATTGAGATGGGTAATGAATATGCAGACCGCATCGGTGAAGTTGACTGGGTTTTCTACGCAAGCGAAATCAATAATCCCCCAGTTACTCCTAATACTCCTAACAATTCCAATAACTCCCATTCGCCTAAGACTGGTGATACAACCGACACAGCACTTTACCTGATGCTTATGTTGTTCAGCGCTGCTTCTGTAGTGGTTCTGATTAAGGAACGTAAATCCTAATGTAACAAAAACGGCACAGTCAATCTAACAATTGGCTGTGCCGTTTTTATTTGTGCTTCTAGTAATGCAAACAAATGCAAAATCTGCTCTTTATTTCGCCTCATACTCTGCCTGCAA
The DNA here is from genome assembly GCA_029264955.1 of Faecalibacterium sp. Classification (GTDB taxonomy): domain Bacteria; phylum Bacillota; class Clostridia; order Oscillospirales; family Ruminococcaceae; genus Faecalibacterium. The sequence continues at coordinate 8,342 of JARHYC010000018.1, forward strand.
CTTTTGTAATATCACTACATCTGCAGGGCAGAACTCGTATTCTGGGATTTCCTTTGGTGTGATCCAACGAATATCATTATGTTCCAGCATCTGTGGAACACCTTCCATAATCTGTGCATGAAACAGGGTCAAGTGTACTGTTAAATCCGGATAGGTGTGCGTCACTTCCATAAAGACTTCACCAACTGATACTGTGATATTCAGTTCTTCCTGACACTCCCGAATCAGTGCCTGTGGCTTTGTTTCGCCCGACTCGACCTTGCCCCCTACGAACTCCCACAAAAGCCCTCTGGCCTTGTGTTTTGGCCTTTGGCAAATCATAAAGCGCTCTCGATTCCAAATTAGTGCGGCTACCACTTCTGTCATGGGCAGATCTCCTTTCCATCCAGACATAAAAAGGCGACCCCGGCAAAATGTCGGAGTCGCCTTCTGCTTTACTGTAATATTCCGTAATCAGCCTACATAAGCACTTGCGCTCTCGCCAGCAATGTGACCAAAGACCGTAAAGTCTGCCACAGCGTTGCCGCCCAGACGGTTTGCACCGTGGACGCCGCCAGCTACTTCGCCTGCTGCAAACAGGCCCGGAATCACGTTACCCTCAGCATTCAGGACCTCGGTCTTAGCATTGATTGCCAAGCCGCCCATGGTGTGATGAACACCAGCGGTAACCTTGATTGCATAGTAAGGAGCCTTGTTCAGCTGCTTGGTGAAGCTAGTACGACCAAAATCGGGGTCATTCTTCTGCTCCACATAACTGTTCCAATTCTGCATCGTTTCTGCAAGTGCAGCCGGATCAACTTCGATTGCTGCGGCCAACTCCTCAACAGTTTCACCAGTGAAGGTAAATCCCTTCTTGATATATCCCTGGATAACAGCGGAATTGTCGACCATCTCCTGGTCAACAACCAGCCAGCTGTAGCTGCCAGGCTGTGCGATTTCTGCTGCGGAAACCACGTCGCGTGTGCTAACTTCATCAATGAAGCGCTTACCCTCAGAGTTAACCAAGATTGCACCATCGCCACGCAACCCCTCAGTAATCAGAGCTGCAGAATCAAACTGAACAGTGGGATGAATCTGGATCTGATCCATATCCACGGTATCTGCACCGATAGCAGTTGCCATCTCAATACCCTGACCCATTGCACCAGGAGCGTTGGTGGACATGAACCCCTTCAGGTTCGGTGCATACTTAACGACCATTTCGGAATTATAACCGAAACCGCCCGTTGCCAGAACCACAGCCTTTGCATTCACAGTAATAGTCTCGCCGTTCTTGCCAGTAGCAACAACGCCGGTAACTTTACCGTCAGCCGTCAGGATTTCGTTTGCGGTAGTTTCCATCAGGATCTCAATGCCGCGAGAAGTACAGTTCTCTTGCAACAGAGGAATCATGTAAGAGCCAACCGCAACTGTCTTGCCCTCGTCGTTGACAGGCTTGTGAATACGCTTGACAGAAGCACCACCAAATGCACCAACCTGCTTCAAATCGATATTGATGGACTTCAGCCACTCGATAGCCGGAGCAGAATTCTCGCACAGAGCATCTACCAGAGCGGGATTGTTCACACCCTTACCACCAACCAGAGTATCCAGCTTCATCAGTTCGACAGAGTCAAAGTAACCCTGCGGGTTCTTCTGATACTCTGCCCACTGCTGTGCCACGGTTTCAGCTAGGCTGGTGATCACTTCGTTATCTGCGTAATCTTTCTTAGCCTTTTCCAACGTCTTTTCAACGCCAGCTGCTTCACCGAATTCGTTTTCGTCCTGGTTCGGGGTGTGAGCCGCATTCATACCGCCAGTTGCCAGCTTAGAGTTGCCACCAACCAGTGCCTGGCTCTCCAGAATAATGACCTTCTTGCCAGCATCTGCTGCAGTAATGGCCGAAACCATACCTGCGCCACCTGCACCGACAACAACGACATCTGCATCGTAAACAACATCCTCTGCATCAGCAGAACTTGCTGCACCACTCTTCAGATCAGCAACAGTCAGACCAGCATTTTCCAGAGCAGCAGCTGCTGCTTCCAGAATTGCCTTAGAGGAAATCGTTGCACCGCTCATGGTGTCCACTTCAATGGAGTTCTGCTGCATCATTGCTGCAGGCAACTTTTCCAGAGCGACAGAACCAACGCCCTCAGTCTCATCGGCGCCTTCAGCCGTTGCGGCAGTAATTACACCGCCATCAACAGTCAACGTAACGGTAATGTCACCGCCAAAGCCTTTTGCTGTAGCGGTACCGGTAACAGCGGCTGCACCAGCATCCTTGCTGGAAGCGCCGCAGGCTGCCAGCGACAGTACCATTGTCAGAGCCATTAGGATTGCAATTACGCGATTTTTCATCGTTTCATTCTCCTCACCGTACAGTATTCATTTCCTTGTATCCTTGCGGATAATGAATGGATTACTGAGCGTTCTTCAGAGCCTCTGCAGCAGCGGTCTTGATAGCCTCAGAAGTGATGGTTGCACCAGCATGTGCATCAACCTCAACGCTGTTCTTTTCAATCATTGCCTTGGGCAGTTCTTCCAGAGCAACGGAGCCAACACCCTCGGTCTCGTCTGCGCCTTCAGCAACAACATTAGTGATCTTGTCGCCTTCCTTGGTAACGGTAACCTTAACTTCACCGCCGAAGCCCTGAGCGGTAGCAGTGCCGGTAACAGCAGCTGCGCCAGCGCCACCGTTAGCCTCGCTGGAGTTGTTGGAAGAGCCGCAAGCAGCCAGAGCCATGACCATAGACAGAGCCATCAGAATTGCAATAATACGCTTGTTCATTGTTATAATCTCCTTTGTTACGTTAAAAATCGTGTGTACCTTCTGCACAGATGAAACCGCTATCAACAACTTCATCTATGCGTTTATGCATTATATCACAGACATTGCTAAAAATCTACCCACCCTGTCTCCCAGAATGATAAAAACAAATCGAAGCGCCCATTTTTCCACAAATGCGCTATTTTTATAAAATATTCTGCAAGTTTTTTATATCTTTTGACTATGCATTTCTGCATTTCTCTTTTATTTCCTACTACTGGCTTTCTCTAATTTGTGGTATACTCAATTTATCAATTATTTTCCTGTCTGTACAAACCACAAAGGAGCTTGATATGAAAAAAAACTTTCAGCTTAGTCTTTTGACTGTTATTTTAGTAAGTGTGCTCGTCTTGCCCGGCTGCGGAAAAAGCAAACCATCCATATCGGAACCAACTGCACAATCTCCTACTCAGGCTACCCCCACACCCACACCAAAACCAACTGCAGCACCTACCACCACACCTGGACCCAATCAGCCTACTGCTGAACCCACTGCTACTCCCGATCCTGATCTGGTAAAAATCACAGATGAAACCTATGCGCATACCATGGATGAAATTCTGAATGTCCCCGAGTTATATTTTGAAAGACCCATTCGGATTGAGGGACTATATCTGAAGGAAGAACCAGAGGGCTTGGGCATTACGACACACCTTGTCTATCGCATCAGCGATGGATATGGCGCCGATGATGATGGGGACGGCGGTCACGATACGCAGGGTATCCTATTCATTCCTCCCGAAGATTTTTCTGCGCAAGATGGCGACTGGATTATTGTGCAGGGTATCCTGCGCGACGTGACGATCGACGGGTATCCTTTCCTCGCATTGGATGAAGCACAGGTCATCATCGACAATGAGCACCGCGGCTCGGATACCGTGGTCAACTTGCACTGACTTTACATAAAAGGAGGCAGTATCATGCCACGAAGTCACGGATACAATACAAAAACCAGACAGCTCATTCTGGTCTATCTCCAGCAAAATCGTAGTCATGCCGTATCGGCTGCAAACATTTTGCAATACTTGGAAGATTCTGATTTGCCCACCAGCCCCACCACGGTTTATCGCTATCTGGACAAACTAGCAGCTGAAAATCGTGTGATGAAATATGTTGCTGACAAAGGGGAAAAAGCAGTCTTTCAATATGTGGATGAAGGTGCACACTGTCAGGAACATTTGCATCTGAAATGCGTTGCATGCGGCAAGATTTACCACTTAGATTGTGGTTTTATGGATGAATTCCGCCACCATTTGAAGGAAAGCCACGACTTTGAGCTGGAGTGCAATGGCAGTATTCTGTACGGAACTTGTGCCCAGTGCCGTGCAAAGAGAGCTGGCGAAAAAGAGTAACACAACTGCCAATACAATAAAAAAGCCCAGATCCTACAGGACCTGGGCTTTTTTTATTTCACATTAGTCGATGCTGGTAACCGTGTAACCTGCATCGGTAATAGCCTTGGTTACAGCTTCATCAGAAGCATCGCCGGAAACGGTAGCAATCCCCTTTTCCAGATCGACCTCAGGCGTCAGGCCCAGATTTTCCAGAGCCTTCTTAACGTGAGCGACACAGTGCATACACATCATACCTTCAATATGAATCGTTTTCATAGTAGTTTCCTCCGTTGTATTGGTTGTATTATCGTCCTGCTTTGCTGCAAGATTCAGCGGGCAGGCTTTCGGCATATGATCTTCTGCCAAAAATTCCGGCAGCGGGATTGGTTTCTTACGACTATCATGCTTTGTATTCCGTACATTGAACAGGTTCAAACGCAATGCATTTGTCACCACGCAGAAGCTGGAAAGACTCATTGCTGCCGCACCCAGCATAGGATTCAGAACAATGCCCCAGATGGGGAACAACAAACCAGCTGCAACCGGAATACCAATGGTGTTATAGAAGAATGCCCAGAACAAATTTTCATGAATGTTGCGCAGTACCTGACGGGACAGACGCATTGCTGCCGTTACATCCAGTAGATTGGAACGCATCAGAACAATATCCGCAGCATCCAGTGCAACGTCTGCACCAGCACCGATGGCAATACCAACGTCTGCACGGGTTAGTGCGGGTGCATCATTGATGCCATCACCAACCATAGCAACCTTGCCTGATTTCTGCAATGCACGAACCACTGCTTCCTTATCACCCGGCAAAACGTCTGCAATCACATGATCCAGACCAGCCTGTGCGCCGATTGCGTCTGCTGTACGACGATTATCGCCCGTCAGCATGACAACGTGTACGCCCATTGCCTTCATTTCTGCGATTGCCTGCTTGCTGTCCGGCTTCAGTGCATCTGCTACAGCAATGATACCCAGAATGGTATTGTCCCATGCAAAGTACAGTGGGGTCTTGCCTTGCTCAGACAGCTGCTCACCCAGCTTCTGCCAGCGATCGGTCAGCAGACCCTTTTCCTGCATCAGAACGGCATTACCGCCCAGCGCAATTTTGCCTTCGACGGTACCCTGCACGCCGTGACCCGGCAATGCAGCAAAGCCAGCAGCTTCCTGTACAGAAATGGAACGCTTTTCGCTCTCATCGCAAATTGCACGCGCCAACGGGTGCTCACTCTTTACTTCCAGTGCTGCTGCAACGGTAAGCAAACGGCTTTCCTCCACGTTTTCTGCGGGGCAAATATCAGTTACACCAGGCTTACCTTCGGTGACGGTACCGGTCTTATCCAGCACAACAATATCAGTCTTGCCTGCTGCTTCCAGGACTGCAGCCGTCTTGAATAAAATGCCATGTTTTGCGCCCATACCGCTGCCGACCATAATGGCAACCGGAGTAGCCAGACCCAGCGCACAGGGGCAACTGATGACCAGAACGCTGATACTGCGTGCAAGTGCAAAGCCGAAGCTCTGACCTGCCAGCAGCCAAGCAGCAAACGTAATGACTGCAATGGTAATAACAACCGGTACGAAAACGCCGGAAACTTTATCTGCAATCTTAGCAATGGGAGCCTTAGTTGCCGAAGCATCCTCCACCATGCGGATAATCTGGGATAAGGTAGTATCGCCACCAACGCGGGTTGCGCGGCATACCAGAAAACCATTCTGGTTCAAAGTTGCTGCACTGACCAGACTTCCCTCTGCCTTATCCACAGGCAGGCTTTCACCTGTCAAAGCTGCTTCATTTACAGCACTTTCGCCTTCCAGCACTTCGCCGTCCACTGGGATGCTCTCGCCGGGGCGAACCACAAACACGTCGCCGACCTGCACATCTTCAGCAGGAATTTCCACCTCTTCACCGTTGCGGCGAACACGGGCAGTTTTGGGTGCCAAATCCATCAAGCTCTTGATTGCATTGGTTGTCTTGCCCTTGCTGCGCGCTTCCAGCATCTTACCCACGGTAATCAGGGTCAGAATCATTGCAGCGGACTCGAAATACAGGTCATGCATCCAGTGCATTGCACCTGTCATATCTCCATTCCACATGGCGTGTGCCATCAGAAAGGTAACCGCCGCACTGTATGCAAAGGACGCTGCGCTGCCCAGCGCAACCAGCGTATCCATGTTCGGTGCACCGTGAATCAATCCCAGTGTGCCATTCACAAAAAACTTTTGGTTGATGACCATAACCGCCATCGTCAGCACCATCTGATACAGTGCTACCATCATGGGGTTACCGGCAAACCATGCCGGGGCGGGCCAGCCCCACATTGCTACACCCATGGAAACATACATTAGCGGAATCAGCAATGCAACGCTGGCAATCAGACGACGCATCATTTTCGGGGTTTCGTGATCCTCCAAAGCCTCGCGTGCTGCCGCCGGGGATGGCGTCTGCGCCGCATTTTCGGGTGTTGCACCATAGCCTGCTGCGGCAACCGCATCACAAATGCTCTGTGCAGTAGCCGGTGCGCTGAAGTCAACGCCCATCGAATTGGTAAGCAGACTAACTGACACATTGGTTACGCCCGGTACTGCCGCAACTGCTTTTTCTACATGTGCGCTGCACGCAGCACAGGACATTCCTGTAACAGAAAATCTCTGCATGAATATTCCTCCTTATTTCATCAATTTTTGCAGCGTCGCACACAATTCATCTACCGTATCTAAACGGCCATCCTGAATATCATGCACGACACAGCCTTTAATATGTTGGCCGAGCAGTTCCTTATTGAACGCATTCAGTGCCGCTGTAATAGCGCTAACCTGTGTCAGAATATCTACACAGTAGCGGTCGGATTCTACCATATTGCGAACGCCGCGCACCTGACCTTCGATACGGTTTAAGCGGCGAATCAAATCCTGGTATTGTTTTTCTTCCCGGTGTTTTGTTTTGCAGCAAGTACAAACTACTTTTTCTTCGTCTGCCATGGTATTCCTCCTCGTCATATACCCCCCTGGGGTATGTATATCATAGCATAGCCCCATCCCCTTGTCAAGAAAAAAGGTGCCAACTTGCGTTGGCACCTTTTCCTCAAAGCAAAATATCTGTAACGGATTTTGTCACGGCATGATTGGCACGCGGTGTACTATCTTCTGCCGGATACCCCATATACAGAAGTGCCATCGGCTGGATATTTTCCGGCAATGCAAACATTTCCCGCATTTTGTCCGGGTCCCAATTCATCACCCAGATTGTACCAACGCCCTGGTCGGCTGCTTCCATCATCATATGGGTTGTTACGATAGCAGCATCAACCTCGCCGCTGGATTTACCATCTACCGGGCGATGCCAGCAAGCGTTTTCATCCCAACAGACCAATAACGCCGTATCAAAGTACATATCCGCTTTTGCCAAATGACTCAGCTTCTGCTTGCGATCCTGCGTACGAATCACCAGAATACGTTGTGGCTGATTATTGCAGGCCGTTGGTGCCAACATACCCGCTTCCAGTATTTTATCCAGAACACCGGGTTCAATACGTCTTGCACTATACTGGGTAACCGAATACCTCTTTTTCGCTAAATCCAAAAACTCCATGGTTTTCTCGCTTTCTATTTTCACCACCGGTCAACCTTTTGCTGCCAGTGCATCGAGCGCAGAACGTGCAGCGCACACTGCTTCCGGGTCGGTATACTGGCGATCAAACTCGCTTGCCATGGGCAGACCCATCGGGACACCCTCTCTGCGGTAACGCATGGGGCCTGGCTCCGTATGTTTACCGGACAGATGAAACTGTCGGATACCGGTTGCCTGACCGATTTGCGCAATATTATTGGCATTTACGCCGCTGCCCGCCAGAAGGTGAATCCGTCCTGCCGCCTGATCATGCAGCTGACGCAGCAAATCCGTTCCGTCTACTGCACAAGCAGCCTGACCAGAAGTCAAAATGGTATCAAACCCCAGTGCGATTGCCCGCTCTAACGCGGCAGATGCATCCCGACATACATCAAAGCAGCGATGCAGGGTCTTGTACATGCTGCCTGCGTGCTGCATACACTCCCGTAAAAAAGTCTCATCCAAATCACCATCCGGTGTCAGCGCACCGATTACGACCGCATTTGCGCCGCACTCCCGGCAGAAATCAATTTCCTCCAGCAGCACCTGCTTTTCCGAATCGGTAAAACAAAAATCACCAAAACGAGGACGCAGCAAAACATTGACAGGAACCTTCACGTTCTGCACGACCTGACGAATAAAAAACGGACTGGGCGATGTCCCGCCCACCAAAAGATCTGCACAAAGCTCCAAGCGGTCTGCACCGGCAGCTTCTGCGCGTCGTGCAGACTCCAGAGAATCCACACAGATTTCCAACTGATATATCATCGTGTTCTCCTTTTCACTACTTCATTACAAAGAATGCAGTTCATATAGCATTCCGCTCAGCGGCGGGACATTTACACGCAATGTATAATCTCGCTCATATACGCCGCCTTCTGTGGTATGCAGCTCTGCGTGCTGTGTGCTCTTTCCGCCCCACTCTTTTGCTGCACTGTTGATTAGTAAGGTTGCTTTGGCGGGATATTTCAGATACAATGGAAAGTTTTTCAGTGACTGGTCCAGCGTGTTCATCACAAACAGTATCGTCTGCCCCTGTGATTTCCGCAGCCAAGCATATGTACCTTGATCCACACTCTGGCAAGCCACCCACTCAAAGCAATCGGGATGATACTCGCCACTATACAATGCCGGCATCTGGGTATACAATTCCCCCAGTTTTGCCATATATTTTTGGAATGCGTCATGTATCGGATACTCTAGCAGTTTCCAATCCAGTTCACGATCCTCATCCCATTCACGCCAATGGGCAAGTTCATTGCCCATGAAGTTTAATTTCTTGCCGGGATGGGCATACATATAGAGATACAGCATCCGTGCTTGGGCAAACTTTTCTTCATAAGTGCCCCACATTTTATCAATGATGGTCTTTTTGCCATGGACAACTTCATCGTGGCTCAGACTGAGCAAATACAGCTCGTTGTAAAAATAGTGCATACTGAAGGTGAGCTTATGATAGTGGTCTTTGCGCTCCCCAAAAGGGGTTGCAAAATAATCCAGCAAATCATGCATCCAGCCCAGATTCCACTTATAGTCAAAACCTACACCATCATAACTGGTTGGTGCGGTCACTTTCAGATAATTGGTACTATCTTCTGCCATATAGATTCCCGTAGGCCAATGAGCGTTCAATCCATGATTCAGCTTTTGCAGGAAACGCACTGCACCACTGTTTACTCCACGCTTTGGATCACCGGACCAGTAGATAGCACGTGAAATAGCATCCATTCGGATACCGTCGCAATGGTAAACATCCATCCAAATGGCAGCCGCACTGCACAAGAAGCTGCAAACTTCACCCCGATAGAAATTGAAATTATTGGTTCCCCATTCGCTGCGCCCCACATCGCTGTCGTATTCGTACAGATAGGTACCATCCAGCTTGGTCAAACCGTCCCGATTGCAGGCAAAATGCACTGGAACAAAATCAATCAGAACGCCAATATTTTCCCGGTGGCAGGCGTTGACAAAAGCAGCAAACTGAGTCGGCGTGCCGTATCGACTGGTGGGTGCAAAATAGCCTGTGGTCTGATAGCCCCAGCTGCCATCAAATGGATATTCCGCAATCGGTAAAAGCTCCACATGAGTATAGTGATGCGCTTTCAGCCAAGGAATCAGCTCACTTGCTAATTCTTCGTAGTTGTACCAAGCATCATCCCCCGGTTCTGTATCCGAACGATGCTTCCAGCTGCCTGCGTGCATTTCATAAATGTTCAGGGGCATATCATAGCATTTACTGCGATTTTCCATCCACGCCTGATCCTGGAACGCAAAATCCAGCCGGGTCAATCGGCTGGCAGTTCCCGGACGCAACTCTGCTGACAAAGCATACGGGTCCGAATGCATCACCCAACTGTTATCTCTGCCGTGAATATTAAACTTATAGAGTTGTCCCTCCCGTGCAGTGGGAATCTCCGTTTCCCAATAGCCACCGGGGTAAAAAGTCATATCCTGACCCTGCCAGTGATTAAAATCGCCAACTACCTGAACCATAACTGCGCTGGGCGCCCAAATACGGAAGCGCCACCCATCCTGGTCTGATGCGCCGATCGGATGCCCACCGAAAAAGCGGTACGCATCAAAACAGTTTCCTGTATAAAATGCCTGTGAAATCTCGTTCATCCCAAACGCTCCCTCTGCCTCCGTTTGCGCCATTCTTGCTTGCAGCATGCACTTCCTACGGACTCCATTCCATTTTGGAACATGCATCCAAAGTGTCTTCATTCAATCGTTCAAAAATAGACATCTATCACAAAATATGTTATACTATTTACAATTTTTATGATTGGTCTAACCAATCTATATTTCTCGACACTTCTTATAATAGCAAAAAACACTTGCTTTTTCTACTATGATACTGGGAAAGCAATTTATCTCGATAGGAAAGGACTTTTTGCTATGGCTTGGTACGACAACGCAAGTTTTTATCATATCTATCCGCTGGGTCTGTGTGGCTGCCCCACCGAAAACAACGGACAGCCGGGCAATGGCTTTGTAACACTGACGCGCTGGGCTGACCACGCAAAAGATCTGGGCTGCAACGCGATTTATTTAGGACCTGTTTTTCAATCCGGAAGCCACGGCTATGATACTATCGACTATCGCACAGTAGACTGCCGCCTTGGTACCAATGAGGATTTACGGGATTTCGTAGACCACTGTCACGCACAGAATATGCACGTCATTTTAGATGGTGTATTCAATCACGTCGGTCGTGGATTTTTCGCTTTTCAGGATGTTAAGGAAAAGCGTGAAACTTCCCCCTATTGCAGCTGGTTCTGCAATCTGAATTTCTGGGGCAACAATGAATACAACGATGGTTTCTGTTACGAAAACTGGGGCGGATACAATCTGCTGGTCAAACTGAATCAGCAAAATCCCACTGTGCAGCAGTACCACTTTGACACCATTCGCTATTGGGTCGATCAATTCCACATTGACGGTTTGCGGTTAGATGCCGCCGATGTGTTGGATTTTGGTTTCATGCAAAATCTGCGCCGCTTTGCCAATGACATCAAGCCGGAATTTTGGCTGATGGGTGAAGTGATTCATGGTGATTACAGCCGCTGGGTCAATGATGGGATGCTCCATTCTGTTACGAATTACGATTTGTCCAAGGGCTTGTGGAGCGGTCACAATGACCACAACTATTTCGAGATTGCACACACAGTCCGCCGCCTACAGGGAATTTGCGGCGACCATAAACTGTACACCTTTGTGGACAACCACGATGTTTCCCGCATCGCCAGTAAGGTAAATCATCCTGCGCATCTGCCGCTGATTGAGTTGTTAGTACAAACGCTGCCCGGCATTCCATCGCTATATTATGGTTCGGAGTTTGCTCTAAAAGCCGACAAGCAACGTGGTGACGACTGGAATTTGCGTCCAGCATTGGATTTAGATACCTTGATGGCTGATCCACAGGCTGTTGCACACGCCGCTTTCATTGCAAAAGTGGGCAAAGCACGCGCTGAAAATCCGGCTTTATCACTGGGCAGTTATCAGGAGCTGTTGCTGACCAATCGGCAGTTTGCATTCGCCCGTATTCTGGACGGCAGTGCTGTTGTCACAGCACTGAATAATGATGATGCCCCCGCAAGATTGGAGATTCGTCTACCCATTTCTGCCGACAATTGTAGCGACCTTTTGGACAGCGGTGCGAATATCCGTGTGGAAAACGGCTTGCTGATTGCCGAACTTGGGCCGAATCAGGGCACTTTGATTCATTTGTAAAAATTTGTTTTGTCTTTGAAAGGAGACTCTCTATGGTTGCCGCACAACGCCGCGAAATGATTCGCGAAACTTTGCTGAACACTGACACCCCTATTTCCGCTTCTATCCTTGCCGCCCAACTGGGCGTTTCCCGTCAGGTGGTAGTCGGTGACGTTGCCTTACTGCGCGCTGGCGGATTTGCTATTGACGCTACCCCCAGAGGGTATTTGGTACACACCTCCGACACGGGTTACACTGGTCTGGTGGCCTGTTCACATAGCACCACAGAAGATTTGTGTCGTGAGCTTTATCTTGTTGTGGACAATGGCGGCTCCATCAAGGACGTTTCTGTGGAAAATCCGCTGTATGGTGAACTGCACGCCAACTTGCATATTGCAAATCGTCAGGATGCAGATGCATTCCTGAAACAAGCCGACAGTCAGCCGCAAAGTTTGCTTTCCAGCATGACCAACGGTGTACATCTGCACAACATCAACTGCCCCGACAGAGAAACGTTTGATACTATCTGCAATGCACTGCGTCAGGCAGGTATCCTGTACCAAAAGTAATTGCATTTTCTCTGATACGTAAAATTGAAACAAAAAAGCGTCCGTTTGGTCTTTGCCAACGGGCGCTTTCATTCTATTTCTCTATAAAATTCAGACGAATCGTCTTGCCGTCAAATCCGGTTTCTGCCGATGGATAAACCTGTTGTGCGTTTGGCAGTTCTGCTTCCGGATCTGTTAATGCGCCGCCAAAATGGGTCAGCCATAGACGTTTGACATCTGACTGCACCGCTAGCTGACCGCATTGCGCAAAGGTGCTGTGCCCATACAGCTGTGCTTTCTCCAGCGATTCTTCGTCTGCATAGGTGGCGTCACAAATCAGCAAATCGGCATCTTTGGCAAATGCAGGCAGTTCTGCAAAAGGTGCTGTATCAGTCGCATATACCACCACCAGCCCTTGTCTTGGCTCACCCATTACCTGTTCGGGCAAAACTGTATCCCCGTTTGTATTTTGTACGGCTTCTCCTTTTTGGAGCTTTCCCCATAATCGGCAAGGCAGCCCCAGTTCCTTCGCTTTTTCTGGTTGAAAACGCCCCGCACGAGGAAGCTCAAAGCGATATCCTGTGCAAGCGATACGATGGTGCAAAAGCTGCGTTTTTACCTTCAGGCTATCCCACAACGATACTGCATCCTGCGGCAGATGCAACGGTCGGCGTTGGATTGCAAACGGCAAGGGGCCTGCCAACGTCAGCAACAGTTCTACAGTTTCTGCATAGCCCTTTTCCGGCCCTAGTAGCAAGACTGGTTCGGTGCGTCCCTGACTTGCCATCGTCTGCAAAAGCCCCGGCAAACCGAACACATGATCGCCATGATAGTGCGTCAGGCAAATCACATCAATTCGTACCAAGCTGACCCCTGCCTGACGTGCTGCAACCTGTGTCCCCTCGCCGCAATCCAGTAATGCAACACGTCCATCATATTTTATTGCGCACGTTGCGGTTGCACGACCCGGCAACGGCATTGTTGCACCGCAGCCCAAAAGCGTTACTTCCAGCATTCTATCAGCCTCCTCTCTTCTTTTCTTTGCTTTGAAATGAACAAGACCCGCCCAGCGATCCTGCCAGGCGGGTATTTTTATTCGTTAGCTGCGCAGCTGATTCGGAGTGGAAAGTCCGAAATTCTCTGCTCTATTTTCCGAATTTTCCCGTTTTAAGGTCAAATCTACGGCATACTGCTTGCCATCTCCCAGCACTTCCAGCTGCGCTAGCTTTGTATCAGCAGAAGCCTGGTCTGGATACCACTGCAGCAGGAAGAAGTTGTCTGCTTCCACGCCGTAATACAGCCATACGCCATCAGCCCGCACCATATCATCCAGATGATCGACTTCATCACCATCCAGAAGCCCCAAGCCTTCTTCTACATAGATACTTTCCGGGTCCACCTGCATCATCTCGATAACACGGATGGCGCTTTCTAAATATTCATCCTGCGGCATGGTACGATCACTCTGCGTCCACCCAGTGAGGAACGCCTGCATAAGCAGGTTACGAACTGAAATCTTAGGAGGCATACGCCAAACTCCCTTTCTTTTTACGAATCCATTTTATTCGTACAAATTGTTCCATGCAGCAGCTTCGCTTTCGCTGCACAAGACATAATGCTCCGGACGCACTTCGCGCCACTGGGGCTGTTCGACGGAATAATCATGCATTGCCGGATCATAGGTCAACAGTTTCTTTTCCCGCTCACGAATCGGATCCGGCATGGGGATTGCACTCAGCAGCGCACGGGTATACGGATGCATGGCGTGCGTCACCAACTCATCCGCTTCTGCCAGTTCCACAATATTGCCCTGATGAATAACGGCGATACGGTCAGAAATGTAACGCATAACGGACAAATCGTGCGCAATGAACATATAGGTAATGCCACGATCCTTCTGTAGCTGACGCAGCAGATTCAGCACCTGCGCACGAATTGACATATCCAATGCGCTGATGGGTTCGTCAGCAATGATGAATTCCGGCTCCACAATCAATGCGCGTGCAATGCCGATACGCTGGCGCTGCCCTCCGGAAAACTCATGCGGAAACCGGCTGGCGAACTCCGGCAAAAGACCTACATCCAAAAGTGCCTGACGGATTTTTTCTTCCCGCTGGGCTTTGGTCAAATCCTTGCGCACATTCATAAGGCCTTCGCTGACAATGTAGCTGACCTTTGCACGCTCGTTCAGACTCGCCTGCGGATCTTGGAAAATCATCTGGATTTCCTTCATGACCGCTTTATCCACCTCACGGGAAACACGTCCATTGATTTTTTCGCCCTTATACAGGATTTCACCGCCGCTGGTGGGCTGGATGCGCATAATTGCACGACCAATAGTCGTCTTTCCGGAACCGGACTCGCCTACCAGACCAAAGGTTTCTCCTTTGTAAATCTGGAAGCTGGCATTGTTGACTGCGCGATATTTCTTTTTGCCGGAACCGTAGGTGACCTCCAGGTTCTTTACGTCCAGCAGAACTTCTTTGCTTTCAGGCATAACTTACAGCCCCCCTTTTCGCAGTTTTTCCACCACAGGCGGAGGTGCAACCTTGGGCGCGCGGGGGTCCAACAGCCAAGTTTTCGCCTTATGAGTGGGAGTAATCTCAAAATACGGCGGACATTTGACAAAGTCGATTTTCAAAGCGTGCGGGTTGCGCGGTGCAAATGCATCGCCGCGAATCGGCTGGAACAGATTCGGCGGAGTTCCGTGAATGCTGAACAGTTCTTCGCCTTTGACACCCACTTGCGGCATACTGGAAAGCAGTGCCCAAGTGTACGGATGGCGGGGATCATAATAGACTTCTTCCGCTGTACCGATTTCTACGATATCGCCGGCATACATGACAGCCACACGATCCGCAATATTTGCCACAACACCCAAATCGTGGGTAATTAACACAACGGTCAGGTCGTACTTAATTCGCATTTCTTTCAACAGCTGCAAAATCTGTGCCTGAATGGTCACATCCAGTGCAGTCGTTGGCTCATCACAAATCAAAATCTGCGGGTTGCATGCCAGTGCAATGGCAATGACCACACGCTGACGCATACCACCGGAAAACTCGTGCGGATACTGCTTGTAGCGTACTTCTGGGTTAGTGATACCAACGTCACGCAAATAATCCAGCGTTTTTTCCTTTGCCTCTTTCCCCTTCAATCCCTGATGCAGCACAACCGATTCACAAATCTGATCACCAATCGTTTTCAGCGGGTTCAGGCTGGTCATGGGGTCCTGCATAATCATGGCGATTTCATGACCACGAATCTGACGCCACTCTTTTTCCGTTTTCAAATCAGACAAGCGCATCGGTCGGTCTGCATCGCGGCGGAAATAATCAATGGTACCATCAGTGATTTTTCCGTTGGCATCCAAAAGACCCATAAAAGTCTTAGTAAATACCGATTTGCCGGAACCGGATTCACCAACGATTGCCAGCACCTCGCCCTTGTAAATGTCCAAATCAATCCCACGGAGCGCATGTAGATACTCGCCACGCAAATTAAACTTCACATTTACATTGCGCGCCTGGAGGATCACTTCTTTGTGTTCCATATTTGTGTTCCTCCTTACAGCATGTGATTCTTCGGATCAGCTGCATCCGAGAATGCATTGCCGATCAGATAGAACGAAATCGTTACAAAGCTCAAAATAATGGTAGGATACAACAGCTGATAACGCAATGCGCTGCTCATCATAACCTTACGACCTTCGTCAATCAGATTGCCCAGGCTGGGTACTTCAACACCCAGACCCAGACCGATATAGGTGATAAAAACTTCGCTGCCAATGGCTGCCGGAATCGTCAATGCCATGCGCAGCATGATAACCGATACCAGATACGGCAGCAGGTTTTTCATCACAATACGGAAAGTGGGCGTACCCAAACAGCGAGAAGCTACGTTATAATCACGATCTCGAATAATCAAAATCTGATTACGAATAAAACGCGCCATCTGAATCCAGCCTGTCAAAGACATACCCAAAATCAGAGTCCCCACGCTGGGGCTGGCAATGTAGGAAATCAGAATCAATACAATCGTGCTGGGGATGTTATCCAGAATGTTATACATTTCGGTAAACAGCCAATCCAATTTACGGACATAACCCCACAAAACGCCCACGGTAATGCCTACACCTGCTTCGATCATTGCCACGCAGAATGCAATGGTCAAACTGGTACGCACACCTGTCCAGATACGCGCCCACAAATCCTGGCCGATTGCATTGCAGCCCCAAATGAAGCCCAATTCACCCGGTGCAATATTGCGATACGGCAAACCCGTAGCCGGATCAATATTGCAGTAATTTGGGTCCATCTGGCCCGGCAAATACGGCTGAATAAACGAGAACACCAGCAGTGCTGCCAACAAAATCAGCAAAACCACAGCAAAACGATTTTTCAAAAATGCCCGAACTGTACTGCCCCAATAAGAATAATTAGAGTACGCCACAGCTTCGGCTTTTTCCTCACTGAACTCCGCAGGGGTGAACAGTTCATTCTCCTGTTCTGCCGTCAACTGAACTTCTTCCATCGACTGGGTCAGCTTTTCTGCGTGGGCGTCTACAAAATGAAACCATTTCATCAGCGTCCACCTTCTTTCTTTCCAAAGCTGATGCGCGGGTCAACCAGCACCATCAGCAAATCACCCAGAATCAGACCTACGATACCTACGCAGGCGTATAACAGCACGATCCCCTGTACCATGGTGTTATCGTGCTTTTGCACGCAGGTAACCAGCAGACCACCCATACCGGGAATACTATACAAACTTTCAATGTAAATGGAACCAACCACCGTATTCAAAAATCCGGAAGGAATATACTGAATCAGCGGAACCATGGCGTTACGGAATATGTGCTTGAAAGCAATCCCATTTTCGCTGACGCCTTTTGCGCGTGCCAGGCGTACATAGTCCTTATTGCTTTCATCCACCATGTATCGGCGTAGCCACATCGCATAAAAAGCAATGTTTACAAGGCTCATGGACAGGACCGGCAAAACCCAATACTGCCATTTTTTCGCATTGAACAACAGCCCCACATTCAACAGCTGGGTACCGTACATCTGAATATACAAGTAATACACCGCAACAGGGACCGCCTGAATCAGCACAATGATAGCCGTCCCGATTTTATCCGGCAATCTGCCTTTATACCGCGCCATCAGCATACCCATCGGTAAACCAACAATCAACGCCACCAGCAAGCCCAAACCGCCCATTTGAATGGAAATTGGCAGCTTTTGCAGCAAAATTTCCGTAACCGGCACGTTTTGCCGATATACATGACTTACACCCAAATCACCTTTGATGAGCAGATTTTTCCAAAAGTGGAAAACCTGTACCGGCATGGGGTCCAGCAGCCCCATGGATTGCAGACCTGCCTGAATCTGGGCTTCTGACATTTTTTCATAGTTTGTAAAATACCCTTCTACGGGCATCAAACGCAGCAGGCAAAAGACGATGGTCACCACAAGGAACAATGTGACGATAGAACGTCCAATGCGTTTTGCAAGATATTTCAGCATACGGTTTGCGCCTTTCTATCAAGTTTTGTGAGGAACACGCATTTTAAGGGAATTTGTAATAGCACAAATGCGCAGTGTCCAACAGGGCACTGCGCAATTCTATGCATCAACGCTCGAAAACAACGATTTTATGTCCTTAACGTGCGTCACGATTTGCTTTATATTCGTCCATAGTGACATAGTGGTCCAGCACATGGATCCCCTTCATACGCTTGTTGGAGAAGCCCGTAGAGGCATACTGTCCTTCCCAATAATTCAGCTTCGTTGCAATGTACGGAGGGATGCTCATACCCATGGGAATGCACAGTGCATTCTCAATCAGCGTAGCTTCTGCATTTGCAAACGCCTCATAACGAGCGTTCATGTCGTCAGTAATCAGCTTTGCATCTTCGACCTGATGCATATAGCTCATAATAGCGTCTGCCGTTTCACCATTGACCAGACCGCGCTCCACTGCTGTACGCAGGTAGCAGTAACGGCCGCCGCGCTCGCCCTCTGCCTGATAGAAAGGATCGGTTTCTGTTTCGGGGTCCGAGTAGTCAGCACCCCAGTTGCAGTATAGCAGTTCGTACTTGCCTGCACGGCGCACATTGCTCAGGAATCCATCGGTGGGGCCTTCCGTAATCATCACATTGATAAAGTCGGTCCCCAGCAGGGTTTCCAGCTGCTGCTTCAACACCTGACACATCTTATCCCAGCCGGAAGTAGAGGGGTTATAGGGCAGCTGTACCTTAATCGGGAAAGTACAGCCTGCAGCTTCCAGCTCTGCCTTTGCCAAATCACGATATTCTTTTGCCTTCTCCTCGTTAAAGAAGGTATTCAGTTCTGCCAGACGACCACACTTGGTGTAATCCACACCATCCGCATTTGCACAGAAGTTTGGCGGTGTAATGGTGTTCAGTTTGTAGGATTCAAAACCCTTGGGCGCTTGCACAGCCAGGGTCAGATCGTTATTGATACCGTACAGGAAAGCCTTGCGGAAATTGGTATTATTGATTGCCCTCAACCAATTTTCCGGCTCATACTGTGCATCTACGCCCTCTACCTCACTGTTTGCGAAGCTGTGGGCAACAGGCATAAAGTTAAACAGGTAAAAGTACGTGTAGTTGGTGTTGGGGCGATCCATCGAAACTAGATTTGCAGTCTCGCTGTTTGCCAGCCAGTCATCCAGAATATCACTGCCGATGGTTGCTTCGTCAATTTCGCCGCGCTTAACCATCTCGGGACCAACTGTGCTTGCTTCTGCTACATAGGTACGGCGAATCTCATCAATAAAGACATTGTCTGCATCGTAGTTTTCCGGGTTCTTGGTCATAACCCAGCTTTCCAGAGACTCGTACTCGCTCAGGTAGTAAGCGCCGCAGCTGTACAAAGTATCTGCGCTGGTAGCGAACTGATCGCCGGTCTGCTCCAATAAAGGGCCGTAAGCCGGCTCGTAAGGCAGGTAAACCAGCAGACTCAGGAAGCCTGGGAAGTCATAGGTCAAGGTGTACTGCAGAGTGTGGTCATCCACTGCCTTTACGCCAACGGACTCAAACTCTACACACTCGAAAGTTTCCGATGTCCCGTCTGCCTTGGTAACGACGACTTTGTCGCCATTCATTGCATACTTGGTGCCATCCTCATCCGTCAAACCAGCTTCAGCGCTTGCGCGATAGGTCCAGTAATGAAAGTACTCCTCCGCACCTGCAATATAACCAGTGACCAAGTAGGTGTTCGATGCTGCATTTGCCGGATTCAGAACATACTTCATGGCATCCACAAAGTCCTGTGCAGTAACCGGTGCTACTGCAGCACCGGTTTTATCTACCCAATTTTCGTCACGCAGCGTGAAAGTCCAAGTCAGCGTATCTGCATCCCACTCCCACTTTGTAGCCAAGCCTTCACGCAGTACACCCTTATTGGTAAACTCCACCAGGGTGTCTACACAGTTTGCACCAGTCTGCATCTCTACATCGGATGCAGTAATCAGGTAATTCTGCGTAGCAGGCTGGTTCTCGTACAGAATATTGTAGCTACTGGTTCCATCTGTTCCATTTCCACCAGTGCCATTGCCACCACCGCAGCCAGCCATCAATCCAGCAGTTGCCAATAAACCAGATGCTTTCAAAAACTGTCGACGTGTAATTGTCTTTTTCATACTTGCTTCCCCTTCTCAAAATAATTCTATTGTGTAATCTGCGGCACATAGTATCTTTTTATCGAATACCTGCCTTTTCAGAATGGAATCTGCTTTTTTCACAATCTATTATATGCGAAAAGATTGCAACGTAAATTGCACGTAATGCTTAAAGCATTGCAAAAAGTGCTATACGTCCAATTTCTATGCAGCCACACCAATCGAAATGTTGTATAGCCTACCTATTTTTACGAAAATGCTCCGAAGGTTACATTTTTTCCTCTCAAAAAGATTTCGCAAAAAACAGCACAGACTCTTCATATAGCTACTAAAATATATACTTATTATTATAACAATAAAGCCCCTCTGCGTCAATTTTGCAGAGGGGCTTTTCCGAATCAAATCGATTCTTTCACAATCTTTTTATATTTCGCAAAAGTTTTTCCGCACACATATGCAAACTTTTGTTTCAGTTCTTTTCATTTGCTGCGTGCGCTGACGCATTTGCTTCTTGTGACGCCTGCTGTGCCAGTTTTTCCTGATGCTGGGCTGCCAGCTGATCCAGTTCTTCTTCTGTTTTACCAGTTTTCTCCATCAGCTTCGCCTTTGCGCGTTCCGCCTGTTGCTTTTCCTGCTGTTCCTTGCGGCGACGTTCTGCCGCTTCACGAGCCAGCTTTGCCTTATGGCGACCATAACACACTTTGCACAGTCCGTCATGGTTATCTGCTGACATTGGTTTTCCACATTCCGAACAGCAGTTTTTCTTGAACTTATACACGCTTACAGGGCCCAGCGTGGTCAGCTGACGTAGCACCATACCGTCCATTGCCTTTTCCAGACAGCTGGAAATACACAAACCGCACTCGCTGCATTTCCAAGGTGTTATCACTACACGAGAAACACCATCCGCTCCATCACGGATTTCCAACGCACCGGAACGGCAGATACGCGCACAACGACCACAGCCGTAGCAATTTTCATTGATAGCTGGCAGATAATAGCCAAAGGTAGCTTTTACGTCGCTACCCTCTTTGATTTGCTTTAGACGATGGTGCAGCAGCTCACGATGCACCAATCCGCGATCCTCAGTCTGCTCTTGTACACCAGGAATCATCCGCAGCAACTGTTTGGTACCAGAGCGAGACCCTTTTGTCATACGCTGCATCATCTCGCGGCGATCATATTCCTTACTTTCAAAGGGAGCCTGCTCTTGCTTCTGTGCCAGCGTGATGCGCGCCGTAAACAACTGCGGTCCCAGAAACTCCAGTAGACGGCGCGCCACATTGCGTACATGTTCCACACAAATGCGATTTTCACACTGTGCACAGGGGGTCAAATCCAAAACAAGTTTCTTGTTCAGCGCCAAGTAAGCCAGATATTCCCAATCCAAGCTGCCTACGCAAGTACGCACAACGCTGTTTTTGCGCTGGGACTGCTCACAGCCAATCCAGATTGTATCCCCTTCCAGATCTGCAATATGTAAATCCTTCTGCAGCTGTTCTTCTGATGGAACAATGCAGCGCGTCTTACACACCGAGACGCACAGACCGCAGTCGATGCAGTTCGTGAAATCCTTTGCCATACCCGCACGCTCAAAAACACCGGCGGGGCAAATGTCCATACAGGCATTGCATCGCTCCTTATGGGGCTGCATATTCCAGCAACTGCGCCGATTGATTGTAGGATTAGACTGCTTCATCAGTGCTCCTACCGCCATATTAAAAATGCCCATACTTCAAACCTCTTTTATTTCGTTTCTGTGCATCACTCGGTATAAACCGCATTGGACACCAATATCTGCTGTACTTTACGTGTCAACAACGCAGTTTCCGCCGTTTCTCGTTTCAATGCCTTTACATTCGTCTTTCCTTGCGAAACCCTTGCAAGTTCTGCATCTATCTCCGCATCCGAAACCGTCAACTGTTCCGCCCTTGCAATTTCCTGCACCGCCAAGCGACGACGCCAATCCACTTCGATTTCCAATGCGGCGCGCTGCAAATACCACGCTCTGTCGTGCCCTGTCAGCCGATAATATAAGCTGGGCTGCTGTCCGGCAGCAAGTAAATCTCTCTCCATTACACTAACGCGCCGTTCTGCCTTTTCTTCCAGATAGCCTTCCGGAAATTCCACCTGCATTGCGGCACCCGCCTGTGCAAGTAACAGCGTTTCGATTCGACGATCCTCTACCGACCGATTTTTTTCCAATACCTGCTGTTTCAGCTTTGCACGCAGTTCCACCATAGTTTCACATCCGTGTGCCTGTGCAAATGCATCATCTGCATTCGGCATACAGCGATGCTTCACACAATGCAATGCAATAGAAAATTCCACCTTACGCCCAGCCAGACTTTTTAGTGGAAACTGTTCCGGATATGTTACTGGAATACGAAAGGTTTCGCCCGCACAGTGACCGCAAATAGCATCTTCGACTCCGGGCAACATTTTTCCTTGTCCCAGTGTTACAGTTACGCCTTCCGCCTTACTATCCGGGATTGGCACCCCATCTGAAAAAAAGCCTTCAAAGTCCAAAAGTGCTTGATCTCGCCGCTCTGCCGGACCCGTTACTTGCTTCCAAACGGACTCTTTATAGCGGAGTGTGCGCAATGCTTCTTCCACCTGTTTTTCCGTCGGCTGAATAGCCCGTTTCATCACCGGCAATTTCTTATATTGCCCCAACTGTCCCATTGGCTCAACTTTGTTCGGCATTGTAAATCCACTCCTTTGAAGGCCAAATACGAAACACATTATAGCATTTTTTCCAGATGTCGTCTACCCGCTGCCAGAGGCACCTTCACTTGAGTGATGCAGCAAATTTTATCTTTCTCATCGCATGATGCTGCCGATTCCTCCCATCATAAAATCTCTGCGCACTTCCGCCTTATCTTTCTTTTTCAAGCTGGATTTTTTCTTGTGATTGCTACCCATTTCGCCGATGTAAAGGTCGAACTTTTCCTTTTTGGTCAAATCCTTTGACGGGAACACCGGCCGTTTTGTTTCCTTCTCTTTTTTCTTTGGCAGAGACTTCTTATACGCCAGCCGTTCCCGATTCAATGCCATCTGTTCGCGCCACTTTTGCTGTGCATTAGCCTGTTCGATTTCCCACCGTCGTGTTGATTCCGCCTGTCGTGCTGCCGCAGCTTCCTGCTCAGCCTGCCACTGACGAATACTTTCCTCAAACTTTTTCACTGCCAACTCATGTGCAAGTTCATCCTGTCTTCGCTGGAACTCCTGCTGATCCTGGCTGGCATAATAATCCCGCATATCCGTCAGTGATTCCAGCAAATCCTGATATTCGCCATAATCTTTTTTGTATGCACTGTCCGCCATGTCCATATAGCGGTCCAAGCCTTTATAGTAACTATCTACCTGATCCTTATATGCATCGTGTGCCGATTTTTCCACACTCATCAGCTGATCCAGTGCATCATGCATTCCCTTACCTTCGCTGTCATAGCGATCCAGTGCCATCTGATACAATTCCGGAATTTTATCATTCAGCTGATTCAAATATCCCTGATATGCCTGGCTTCCCGCAGCCATCGCAAAGGACGAACCATAGCCACCTGTCAGCGCAGCTGCACCTGCCATACTATCCTGCATGGCAAGTTTACCCTGATGTACATACTGATTTTTGTAGGTTTTGTACATTGGATCTGTAGAAAAATCATAGGAAAATCCTTCCCGATTCAAAATCTGGTCCAGTAAGCCATCGATTTTCTGCTGATAGCCCGACGTATACTCGCCAGGCTTAGACTGCATATACTGCTCCAGCTGGTTTTGTGCATTCTGTACCGCTTGGCTTGCCTGATATCCGGAACTTGCTTCCTGCAAAGCCTGTTCAGCGCTTGTCTTATCGGTTACCCCGTACAGAAGGTCTTCTTTCCTTCTTGCTGCCATACTGCCTCCTTTTTTATGCAATGCCTACCGTATAGACTTCTGTATCCTGCAATCCATTTTGCGTCGGAACAACATAGATTCCTCCATGTTCCGTTACATATCCCGTACACGGAACGCCATTTTGTACCGCAAATACGATTGGCAAATACTGTGCGTTGAAATACCCCACCGGAAAGTCTGCCACATGGTAATGTACACCCGCATATGGCATCCCACCGCCATCACTCAGCACACCTGCCAGCCTCGTCAGTACCAACCTACCGTACTTCACTGCCTGATTGTTCGTCACATCTGTCAGGCTACTCTGACAGGGAATGTGTGCCGTTTCCACCGAATTCAAATCCTTCAGCACCGTCGCCACATCTGTTTGTCCCAGCAGCATCCTGCCTGTAACTGCAAGATCACCACCGACCGACACATCCCGGCGAAACACACTGTCCAAACCGACATCAAACAAATTGCTTTTTTCTGCGGCCTTTCCCACCGCAATACCCGTACCACCTTTTAAGAAATGCAGCAAATACACCGTGCTGGAAATATAGTCAAAATAATCGATTACATGGAATGCATCCGAAACCGTATATTTCACATCATAGGTTGCACCATCTTCCAAATTAGCTTCCAGTGCTTTTCCTGGAATCGGTTCGTGCGGACCGCCATATCCAGTATCTGTTACTTTTTTCCAGCGGCAGATAACGCGCGGAACATTAAGCCCGTTCAAATCACTGAACTGCATATTAAATTTCGGCATAAATGCAGTACCATTTTCCGCCGGGGTTCCATCCGGATTGCATCTAAAACTAGAAATTTGAGAAATACTCGGTGGCTGATAGGGCTGTACATCCAGCAGAAGATCTGCTGTTGCAATGCGCAGCCGACTATCTGTTACTGTAACAGGAATCGTTACTGCACCGCTTTGTGCCAATATTAGATCTGCCTGTGGCTGATCCTGATTTTGTCCGCTGCCAAATCTCCAGCTGATGATTTTGCTTCCATACGTTCCGGCAGCCTCTTTTGCCGCAATGCGCGCCACGGACTTGCCCTGCACCCAAATATTCCAGTCCTGCGGCACCACGCCATCCGCTGCCTGAACAGCGATTGCCCCCACCGTGGGCAATAAATCTTCCCGCACACCACCGGGCATCTGCGCCGCATATCCCGTATAGTCATGTTCAAAGACCAAGGTTCCTGCGTAACCGGTATAATGCGCCGTCATGGTTGCCTGAAATAAACCGCAGGCTCCTTCATGCGCCAGATCACCAATGTTGGTCGTAAAATCATTCGCCCATTCCATCGGCGGAACAAACGGAATTGATACGCTTGTTTTTCCGTTCGGCATCTGCACACCTATCCAGGTTTTGCTGTATTTTTTTGCGGTACTATACAGCGTTACATCGAAACTGTACTGAACTGTCGAACTCGCTGGTTCATCTGTGGTACACACCAAATGCAGCGCACGGCTGCCGGTAATTTCCATATACGTTTCCTGAAAGGACAGGTTAAATCGTAATGCCATATCAACTTGCCCTCCATTTAATTCCCAGCCCGGTTGCCGTTGTAATGAAATCGTAGTAGCCTTCTCCCGCACTACCGCCAATAGAAATTCGGTCTGTCGCTTCTGCCGCACTGATGTACAACTTATCATACTGCAAACTTGCTACCGGCATACCATACCGCAAAAACGCCAGCTTTTCGTTATCAATGCATAGTGCATAGGGTGAAGCTTCTCCGTTTTCACCTGCGCCGATCTCCAAACCATTGTGCGTAAAACGGAACCAGGTTTCCGCCGCATTCTGCATGGTTTTTAACGCATCATCTGTCTGTTCCGTCAACTTTGATACTTCTGCCAGCTTGATCTGGAATTCTCGGCTGGTCTGACTCACCTGACTGGTGACCAAGCTTTCCATGCTCGCCTGTAAGCTCTGACTCTGGGCTGCATACCGTTCTTCCACACGACTTTCCAGTTCCGACGCACTCTGTTTGATTGCGCTCTGGTAATCGTGCGCAATCTGATCTGCTTTTTGAATCAACGCCTGACGCAGACTTTCAATGTCTGCTTTCTGCTGTTCCGTCAGCTCCACCAGCTTCACGCCATTCGCACTGACTGCCTGATTATAGGCAGAACTCATATTGTCGCTGTCCAGATTTCCCAGCACATACCGCAGCTGTTCTGTCAGCTGATACAGATAATTTTTCAACTGCCTCCCATCTGTATTAGATAGTCCCTGTGCATTCAAATTGGTGGGCAGCGTAATGGTTGTAATATCCGCCATTTACAGTTCACTCCCTTGTTCCTGCATTTTGCTGATAGAGTACAGTCGCACGTCGCCAACGCCGACCAATTTCAGTCGCATTCTACTGCATCTCTGGGGCAGGATAGGTAATAGCAGCGTATGCTCGTTTGCCAAAATGCGGCTTGCCAGCAGTTCCCAACTGCCACCATCCCAGGATGCCAAAATCTGCAATTTTGTATCCCTTTTGCCTGCTAAGCGTAGAATCAATCGAGACACAAACCGATTTTCCGCATCATACAAACCGATGTCACCGGTTTCCACACTCCATCGAACCTGTTTTTCTCTGCCGCTGTGATCCTCATACGGATCATCTTCACACCCCATCGCCCACAGCGCACCATCTCTGCTCAACGCATATAGCGTATTGCCATCTGCGGAGAACTGCATTACATCCAGTGCATCCTCTTTGTGCCATACCCCTCTTGTCATATCCCAGGTAAACAGCGACTTGTTTCCTTTCACACTGGTCAGCGCAAAATACAGCTTATCTCCTACCGCTCCTGCAGCACCTTTTCCATAACGAATCGTGCCCAGCTTATTGCCAAAAGCCGTCGGCAAGCTGCCGTCATAACGCACCATTCCTTCCGGTGCCAGATAGTGCAATGCGCCCTGTGCCAAAACTAAAGTTTCTGCTGCACCTTTCTGCACGCCGGAACACAGCACCGTCGTAATTTGATAATTGCCGGGTTTGGTGCCGTATACTTTGTGAATACATCCCGCCTTAAACAGCAGCACATAGCCCATGCAGGTTGCCGCACCGGTAAAATCTCCATCTGAGCCCACGGTTACTGCATAACTGTCTGCCGCTGTACCCATGTAATTGAACCAGTTGGTCGGGTCTCCCTGTTTACAGGCGTAAATCGTGTGATCTACGCTGCAGCACCCCCAGATTCGGTTATCCTGCTGGGTTAGGTAGTCCAAATCCGGCACACGTCGTTCCAGTATAACTATTCCGCTCTGCGGTGTCTGTACTGTCACTTTGTTTGTCAGTCCGGTTACCGTTACATAATCTTCACCCCGATCCCACAGAATACAGTCCGTGTTCAAACTTTCTGCCAATTCGCCCATATCAGCCGGGGCAAAGCCGCTGATGTGCACCGTGTCATACTTGGCAAATGCCGCACCGATCCCTTTTGCCGCCAGTTTCACATAAGTAGTCGGCACTGCACCCCAGCTTCCGGATGCCTCACTGTACACACGCAATACCGCACCGCCACCACTGGTATCCATCCAGTATTCTCCATTACTGGGCTTTTCCGGTGGAACGCTTCCCGTGTAGGAAATGGTGTACTCTCTGCCATCTTCCAATACCGGCGATGTCGTTACATTTCCATCTGCCTGCCATTTCGCTCCCAGCGGCTTCAAGCTCTGATCCACCGTATCAAAGCAGAGTTTATCCGGCCAAATCAACACCTTGCTGCCCATACCGCAGAACTGCTTATCACTATCTGCTACCTGTCCTACATCCAAACCGTTATAAAAAAGCCGTGTGCCGTCTACCCACAAAAGGCCATTTTTTGCATAGAGTCCATGCGGCTTTGTCAGCTGCTGCACTTTCGTACGCGGCAAACGAGGGCGCAGCGCAGGCCAGCTGCGGCTGGAAAGGTTTTCTTCATCGTAAAACCAGCCTTCCGCGCAAGCATCCGTGTGGTCATATCCGGCAAATACCTTTACCGTCCTTTTTGTGCGCTTCGGCTCCGTAAGTCTCGGTAAATGCATTTTGTTTTTCCTCCTTTCACAGCACAAATTGTCCTCTCTTCACCGGCAGATGGCTGCGCTTGTAATCCACAGCATATTCGGTCAACGCCATGTTGTACAGCATCATATCGTTGTTGTATCGGTTCAATTCTCCCTGTGCCAAATCAATTTGTGCCATTAGCCAGTACGAATAAATCCCAGTAAAGGGCTCCTGTGCCAAAAGCACAGTTCCATCCTCCTGGTTTTTGTCAGCACCCCCACTGTTTGATTCTTCTGCCTGTTCATGCTGACCGTGAATCTGTCTGCGCATTGCGCCATCCAGCTGTGCAAGCCATACCCGTTTTTCACTTTCTGACACCATATTAGGGCGCAGCGTATCTGCTTGATCGATTGCTTCACGAACCGTCATTTCGTTTCCTCCTTCCAGTACAAAAATACCCGGCAGGCACGTAATCCTCCCGGGCAAGATTTTTACAGCGCTGCGCCGTGCAAAGCCGCCTGATCCTGTGCAGCCGAATGTTCCAGTACCTCAGCAACTTCGGCAGGCACCTCCACTTCTTCACCACGGCGAATCACATAACTGCGTCCGTTCACACCCACAAAAACATCGTTTTTGTAGCGAGCATTATCCTTGAACAGGCGAATCTTCACTTTTTCTTCCTTATGTTCATTCTTATTCATTCTGTACTCCTTTTCCCAGCCCTCCCGCCCTGTTTCTGCGGCACAGTTACCGCTTGAGTTAGTTGGCAGCTGCGGTATCGCTGTAGCTGGACAGACTTTCGATACGAACCATGTACTGTTCCACCAGGCGTTCAGCAGCCTTCAAACCTTTCCAACCAATGGACGCACGCTGATTCAGCGGGTCATCGCCGTAACCCAGCTGCTTAACGATATGTTCCAGACCGCCGCCTTCCAGTTCGGTAACGCCGTAAGCATGTGCTCCCAGCACCAAAGTGCAGAACACAGCCTTGCCCGCCGGGCAGGTTTCATCCTTCCAGATTTTTGCTTCGCTGGACTCCACAAAGCGGATATTGCCCAGTTTGCCGATTTCGCCGTTGTAGATGGTTTCCGGGTGAGCATACTTGGAAATCTCGATGAAATCCTTATTGCTCTTCAGGTCGTATGCCGCATAAGGGTGAATGATTGCCACATAGCTGTCACCGATGGTGTCTGCATTCATGGCACTCAGCTGTGCCGCCGCCTTGAAAAAGATGTTCGGGGTCAAGTTGCAGCCATCTGCCAGTTCCTTGCGGCTCTTCACCTCGGTTTCCTGACCATCCGGACCAATCTTAGACGCATACATCACATTCGTGCCACCGCACAGCACATCACGGGTGACCGTATCCATCGTACGGCCCGCCTGACTTGCCAACACCTTGGTTGCATTCAGGATAGTATTATCAATGGCAGTCATGGAAAGCAGATCACTTTCAGGGGTCCAGCCACCATACTGGGTCAAGTTTGCCGTCACAGTAGTGACATTCAAGTTCTGACCTTCGGGGGTCACGCCTTCGGTCAGCGGCTTCGTTGCCTTGGGCAAACTATCAAAACGCCGGAATTCAATGGTCTTACCGCCATGCTGCGGAATTGGATAAAAGTCACCAAACTGGTCATGTACCAGCTTTGGCTGCGCCTGATCGATCAGACGCTTTTCGTAATAGGTTTTCATTTCTGCGCTCATACCAGAGCTTGCAGTGGTATCCATCTCTGCAAAATACTGCAAATCAAACATCATAACAATCTCCTTTTTTCTGTTCCTTAAAAGCGGATTCTTTCTCCTCTTGCCACACGGCGCTCAATCTGTTCTCGTTGGGCAAGGGTCAACGCATTTACATCCGGCTGCATCACACTGCTTGCACTGGGTGTCACACCATTTTCCGCAGGTCTTGCGGCGCGCGCAGTTGCACGCATTTCTGCAGCCGCTGCCGCTCTATCCGCCGCATACTGCATGGCACCGCCCAAAAGCTCGTCCAGATGTCGTGCTTCGTATGCCGTGCGCAGCGGCACACCTGCACGCAACAGTCGTGTAAAGGTATCATCGGTCAGTTCCCGTTCCATCACAAAGTTCGGATACATCTGCTGTAATTGCTGGCTTTCTTCTTGCCACTGTACATAGATTTGTTCCGCACTGCGTTCCCGATACTGCTGCATCAGCGCCTGCGCCTTTTCGCGGCGTGTGTCGGCATTCTCTTTGCTGTGCTGTACCACAGCCTGCTCAATGCCCTTATAATCGCCTTCTGTCAGTCCATAGTGTTCCGCCAGTGTTTTCGCCAGTTCCTGCGCGCCTCGGCTTTCCCGAAAGCGCTGATCGATGATGCGTTGGGTACGGGCAGCAAATTGTTCTTTGTACTGCCCCCGAATCAGCTTTTCGAATTCTGCGGATTTATCCTGTCCAGAACCGTTTGCCTTTCCGACAGCAGACAGCTTCTGCCCTTGGGCGGCGGCGTCCCGTCCATTGCTGTTTGTTTCGCCCGAATCAGCCGCATCAGCGCCGCCTTCGGCAAACTGCTGCAACTCTAATGTATAACAGCGCTTCGCACTGCAAAGCGCAGGAAGCAAAGGATAATCATTCTTCATAGAGTTTTTCCTCCTCCGCAAATAAATCCCCTGTGGACACATAGTCCGGATATGCCTTTCCCAACAGATAAAATCCGGTCAGTGCCATCTGAAACATTCCATAAACCCGATCCCACCCCTGACTGGTAGGGACTGCCGTGATTCCGGCGCAACCGCTGTCTGCAATTCCATCGACCGCGAAATCAAACAATCGATTTTCATCCAGTCTGGAAAGTGCACCTGCCAGTGCCTGCACCAAAACGCTTACCGCAGCGCAGACAATGTCCTGTCCTTTCGGTGCATAACCAGCATGCCCTTCCACCGTCAGGCACAGCATATAGGTATCTTCTTTGGAATCCGGCAGTACAACCGGGTCCATTCTCATGTTTACTTTTGTCACGGTTCCACCTCCATCGCCTTTCGTGCCGCCGTGTCCGGTCTCGGCATTGCTTCTTCCGCTGTTTCACTTGCCTGTTGCACCGCAGCTATCTGCATCGCCTGCAGTATTGCCTGCCGCTGTGCCACATCTGCATTTTCTCGAATGCGATTCCGCACTTTTTCAATGCCCTCAAAATCCATCATCTCCAGGCAAGCCAGCGCTGGCACTGCATTCTCTGGTACAAACATACCTAAACGGTACAGCTGCTGTGCCATTTCGTTCTGGCTCAGTCGGCTGAATGTAGATTTCTTTGCCGCGGTTACCTGCACATCAAATTCCGGGCTGTGTAGTCCCATATCCATACCAAACGCCGGTTCTAACGGGTGGGCACGCAGTCTCTGACCGGAAAATTCCGCAAAGAATACTGCACCACTTTCTCCCGTAATACGGAAGCATCTGGGTGTATCATAAAACTGACGCATCAGTTCGATGCACAGGTAGCATTCTTTTACAAATGCTCTGTACGAGCTCTTCACCATATCGCGACTCAGCTTACTGCCAGCCTCCTGCAAAGCAGCAATCGCAGAAGCCGCTGTTACGCCGCTGTTGACACCACCCTGCGAAAAGTCACGGTTGCCGCTGGTTTCTTTCAACTCTTCAATACGTCTGTCCAGGTAGGTCAAACTGGTTGCATCCAGCGGCCGCACGCTCTGCTGGCGGAAGTTATCGTCAGCCAATCGGCCCGTAAAATGCACCACATCCCGCGAAAAATCCGCCAATTCCCGTTCATTCACGCCGGTATTGTCCGCCAGAAAATATCTGGGCTTGCTGGACAGAATCGCATTCTCCTGCATCACATGATTCATCTGATCGATTGCCGTCTGGCAATCCTTCATGATGTCAATATAGCCAAAGCCCGCCGGGGTATCTTCTTCTACAAACAATGTGTCAAACACAAACGGATACTTGCCGTGTTCGTAGTAACCCACATCTGCCAGCAGTGGATCGTTTTCACTTGCATACAGCACCACATCATTGCAGAACTTGCAGTAATGCAAAATCATCTTTCCGTCGCGCGGCACTTTGTAATACCAGTCCACCACCAGGCTCTTATTGCTGGTATCAATGTTGTCATCATGCACATATCTGGCGATATCCATTGTCTGACCGGTATGTCCTTTCATCTGCGGCCATCGTGCCAGCAAGGTATCGTTATCTTCCAATGCCAAACTGAAAAAGTGCGGACTGTCCTGAATGTCCATTACGCCCGGCGCCCAGAACAGCATCAGCAGATCCATGCGTCGAATCACAATATCGCCCATGCCGTCATGCTGGCTCTGATCCCAGAAGATGCCTTTTACACCGGTCCCCTGTTTCAACTTGTACCACCAGGTATCGCTGTACACCTGTTCATAACCGCATCGATCCAGCAATGCCGGCAGAATCGCACTCAGCTGTTGTGCTGTTTCTGTATCTTCTTCCGTTCTGGGCAAAACGCTGGGTTCCGGGTAGTTGTCCATCGCATCTGCGTGCTTGTTGGCAATCGAGTTAAACAGCCATGCCGATGCAGGCTGTGCTTTGCCATCCATCAGTCTGTTTTTATACTGTTTCCAGTGTGCCATCTTGAACCACAGCTCATTATCTACGATTCGTCGATCCAACGCCGCCTTACCGTTTCGATAATTCTGCAAAATCTGGGCAGCCTGTGCTACCTGTACCGCACCGATGGGCGGCAATGTCGGATTCTTTGTATTCACCATTTCCGTCATGAAATTATCTCCTTCCTTGCTTTATATGCGAAAAAACTTTACGCTTCTGGGCGAAAGCTCCAGTGGATCATCCTGTATTGGCGGAGGTGCTGTGCGCTTGCGCGGTGAAATTGGGCTTTCCATCAGCACATAGCGACATTCATCATAAATGTGGTCTTCCTGATCCGAGTTCACATCTTCCACATTTGCCGTATCATATACCAGGTTCGGAATCGTCCGCAAAAAGTGCTTGCAGGTCTTGAACACCTGAAACATCGGTCTGCCATCCTTGTCAAATGCTAATCGGTAGTGGAACTGCATTTTTCCCGCCAAACGTGTGTTATCCCCCGGAAACCAGTGCAAAAAGTTTGGGCTGCGTTCCATCATGGCTGCAATACTTTCTCCTCGGCTCTCATCAAAAATAGCCGGGTCTGCCACCGCCGTAATAACTTTTCCTTTCAGCATCGGGTCCGTGTCCTCAATTTCCCGAATCCGCCTTGCCTGCTCTACCGGATCGATGCGTAAGCCCGTGTTAGGGGTGTCTGTACATCCGTAATACTCTCGAATCCGGTACAGCCGACCTTCCTCATCTGCTGCATACCACCCAACCGAAAACGGTTTGGAAAAACCAAAGTCATAGCCTCGCCAGATTTTCCAATGTGCGGGAATCTCAAACGGTTCCACCACATGCGTCCATCGCTGGTCCTGATAATGGGTCGGATCATCTCTCCACTCGGTAAATACCTGTCCTTCAAAGCTGTCCCACCTGCCATACAGAAGTGCCTGTTTTTCGGCTTCCGGCAACGCTGCAAGACTCGCCAAATAAGCAGGATCATTGTCCAGCAGAATTTTATTATCAAAAACCGTACTGGGTACAAATACCCGGCTGCGCCGCACTTTCAAAATTTTGCCCTTGGGTCCTCGTACACTGTACGTTTCCGTCACAGGGTTCAAGGGTGGTGCCGGAGAAATGAATCGTTCTCTCACCCATCCATGCCCCACACCCCCCGGATTGGTCGCAGCACGCATATAGACGCGTGTACCGGGTCCGGTTGGTCGGTTTCGGCTCAACATATAGCTGTACTCTTCCCAGGTAAAATGAGTCAATTCATCAAATGCAATGAAGTCATATGCTTTGCCCTGATAATTGATTCGGTCTTTTGCATACTGCATACTGCCGAAGTAAATCTTTGCACCGCTGGGAAATTTCCAGCAATGTTCCGATGCGTTGTATACTGCATCTGGGCAAGCGCTGCCATACATGGCACGGCTTCGATCCACTAGATCTGTCAGTTGGGGGTACGTCTTTCTTAAAATCAGGCCCCTGTAATGCGGAATATGAACCTGCCGCAGCGCTTCTGCCAAAAGTGCATCACTTTTTCCACCGCCCGCCGCACCACCATACAACGCTTCTTCTTCCGGTCGTGCCAAAAAGTCCAGTTGTCTGGGTTGCGGCTTCCAAACGATTTTTGCCGGATCAATTAGCTGCTGCTTATTCACTTTGGTGCACCTCCACTGATTCCGGTGTTTCCACTTGCGGCAGCAACACAACGCCGCTCACCATATCTTTTTGCTCCTGCCCACTTCGTTCATCCAACGCTTTAGTCACCGCCGCAATATCTTTTAGTAATGCCGTCAAGTCTTTCATTTCTCCAGGGCTATAATCTTGGTTCAGTTCCGTCTTATCCTCATACTTGCGTCCCAATGCTTTTTCCTGCTGCTTTTGCAGCCGTCTTGTTTCCGCCACTGTGTGTGCCAGCATATCGCTCAACAGCGCTGCGGCCCGCCGCATATTGCATTCGGTGCGGTCCCGGGCGACGGATCGTTTCTTCTCTTTCTGCATCTTGCATCTCCTTTCGTTCCGCATCCACCAGCAACACCTTCCATTTGGAATCCATCGGTTCCATTTGTTGCTTTTCCAGTTGTACCAACTGTTGCCGACATCGCTGTCTAAAATCAGATCCCATATTCCCTCCGTAACTTAAAGTTACTTTTTATGCATAAAAAATATCCATGCTTGACAAGCCGCAACCCTTAATCCGCCGATTTTATCAGAAAATCTGGTCTAG
>JARHYC010000003.1 GCA_029264955.1 Faecalibacterium sp.
TTTGGCGGAGGGAGCTTTTTCATAATTCAGATTAGCCAACCTTGTGATTGTTCTGTTCCAGCAGGGCCTGGATCTTTTCAATGGGATCGCACAGGCGGGAAACAGACATCTCATGGTTCAGTGCTGCAACAAAGTAAGCGATGTACTTAGACATATCTGCGTCGAAGTACCACTCACGGCTCAGCAGCTCAGGCGTACGGTAGGTTACGTTGGTACCCACCACAGCGGTGATGATGCCTTCCTCGTAAGCTGCATCGAACTTCTCCAAACCGCCAGTGAACAGCGGGAAGGTTGCGTCAGCAATGATACGAGCTGCACCGCGTTTCTTCAGCTCACGAGCAACTTCCAGCATGCTCTCGCCAGATGCGATGATGTCGTCAGCGATGAAGACAGTCTTGCCTTCGACAGACTCACCCAGATACTCGTGTGCCACGATCGGGTTGCGGCCATTGACAACACGGGTGTAGTCACGGCGCTTGTAGAACATACCCAAGTTGCAGCCCAGCACGCTGGAGA
Source organism: Faecalibacterium sp. (assembly GCA_029264955.1). GTDB lineage: Bacteria > Bacillota > Clostridia > Oscillospirales > Ruminococcaceae > Faecalibacterium. The sequence goes on from JARHYC010000003.1 coordinate 517, forward strand.
AGTACATATTACGGTTGATTGCACCTTCATCGGGGCTGATGACCATGAAATCATCCTTGTCAAAGCTCAGGTCAGGCATATTGCGCAGCAAGCACTTCAGGACCTGGTAGGTGGGCATGACGTTATCGAAGCTCAGCAGAGGTACCGCATTCTGCAGGCGAGGGTCATGCGCATCGAAGGTGATGATGTTCTGAACACCCATGCTCTGCAGCTCCTGCAGTGCAACAGCGCAGTCCAAGCTCTCACGCACCATACGACGATGCTGACGGCCACCGTACAAGCTGGTCATGATAACAGACACACGATGTGCACGACCTGCAACAGCCTGGATGATACGCTTCAGGTTTGCGAAGTGATCGTCCGGAGACAGGTGGTTCTCGTAGCCGAACAGCTTGTAGGTAACGCTGTAGTTGCCCGGATCCACAACGATGTAGATATCGTCGCCACGGACAGACTCCTTGACCAAACCCTTTGCGTCGCCGCTCTGGAAACGAGGGCAGTCGCAGGGAACGATGAAGGACTCAGCGTCCATACCAGCCTGCTGGGCCCAGTTCACCAGAAACTGGTCGATCTGATTGGTCAGCTCCTCAGCGCCGGGGCAAGCAATCAGTGCCAAATCAGCGACCTGAGTGTCGATGGAGAAAAACTCTTTCGGTTTCATGTTGTTGTTAGACATAGGTGCAGCTCCTTTTGTCATATGATTCCATTTTCACGGTCCAATCCGTGTTATCCACTAATTTTTATTCTAACATATTTTGCGGCACTTAGCACATTCTTTCGACGCGCTTTTTCATTTTCTGTGCTTTGCACAGGTATTTTCAAAAAAAGGAATGTAACCTAGCTGTTTCTTACAAGAACTTTGTGAAGTAAAAAACGTTTTTTATAGTAAAAAGCCACCCGCTTTTGAACGAGTGGCTTTTTGCTATAAAAATTATGCTTGCAGCGCTGCAACAGCGTCCTTCAGCTCCTGAACGCGGTTGGTTTCCTCCCACTTCACGCCCAAATCCTCACGGCCCATGTGACCGTAAGCAGCCAATGCACGGTAGATGGGCTTGCGCAGATCCAAATCACGAATGATTGCAGCAGGGGTCAGATCAAAGACCTTTGCAACGGCAGCTTCGATGATTTCATCCGCAACAGTACCCGTGCCGAAAGTATCCACCAGGATGGAAACCGGCTGTGCAACGCCGATGGCGTAAGCAACCTGAACTTCACACTTAGCCGCCAGACCAGCTGCAACGATGTTCTTTGCGACCCAACGGGTTGCATAGGCAGCGCTGCGGTCCACCTTGCTGGGGTCCTTACCGGAGAATGCACCACCGCCGTGGCGTGCGTAACCGCCGTATGTATCAACAATGATCTTACGGCCAGTCAGGCCAGAGTCACCCTGAGGGCCACCCACAACGAAACGACCGGTGGGGTTGATGTGGAACTTAGTGTTCTCGTCCATCAGCTCTGCGGGGATGGTAGCCTTAATGACGTGCTCCAGGATGTCAGCACGCAGCTGCTCGGTAGTAATGTCCTCGCTGTGCTGGCTGGAGATAACGACGGTATCCACGCGAACGGGCTTGCCGTCATCGTATTCTACGGTAACCTGGCTCTTGCCATCCGGGCGCAGGTAGCCCAACTGGCCGCTCTTACGAACCTCCGTCAGCTTCAGGCTCAGCTTGTGTGCCAAGCTGATAGGCATGGGCATCAGTTCAGGGGTCTCGTTGCAAGCATAACCGAACATCATACCCTGGTCACCAGCACCACCAACCTCGTCGTTGGTACCCATAGCAATGTCGGGGCTCTGACCATCCACATTGGAGATCACCGCGCAGGTATCGCAGTCAAAACCATACTTTGCACGGGTGTAGCCGATATCACGCACTACGTCACGGACGACCTTCTGAAAGTCCACATAGCAGGAAGTGGTGATTTCGCCCATGATATGTACCAAACCCGTAGAAACACAGGTCTCGCAAGCAACGCGTGCGCCCGGATCATTGGTCAGGATCTCGTCCAAGATAGCGTCCGAAATCTGGTCGCAGATTTTGTCGGGATGCCCCTCGGTAACGGATTCGGAAGTAAAGAAATGTCTTGCCATAATCGTTCTCCTTTTCATACTACAAAATGGTGTTGTACAGAAAGGCAACTGTGGTTTTTCCAGATAATAAAACGCCCAGGCCGAAACCTGAGCGCGTGACGCTTATCTTTCGGTTTCCCGCAGGAATTGGCACCTTACATTTTCATGCAGGTTGTCGGGCTTCACAGGGCCTGTCCCCTCTGCCACTCTTGATAAGTTGCTATTCTGTTTTGCAAATAGGATAATATCACATTTTTCGGCGTAAGTAAACAGAAAATCCCGATTTCTTTGTAAATTCAGACAATTTTTTTCTTTTGTCTAAATTTCGATGCTGCGTACAAATATGAAAAAAGAAGCTCTCTGGCTTTTCAGTCAGAGAGCTTCCAGATCACAGCAGTATGGTGCCGTCTGTTTTATCAGACCAGCTCCAGGATTGCCATTTCAGCAGCGTCGCCGCGGCGGACACCGATCTTGATGATGCGAGTGTAACCACCGTTGCGGTCAGCATACTTGGGGCTGATCTCATCGAACAGCTTCTTAGCAACGTCTTCCTTGGTGATGTAGCTGTAAACCTGACGCTTGGTGTGCAGGTCGCTGCTCTTACCCAGGGTGATCATCTTTTCAGCCATAGAACGTACGTCTTTGGCACGGGGAACGGTGGTTTCGATCTTGCCGTTCTCCAACAGGTAGGTCACCATAGCGCGCAGCATAGCGTTGCGGCTGTCGCTAGCGCGACCGAGCTTTCTAGTACCGGGCATCCCGTTTCACTCCTTTAATAATAAATCAGTCATCGTCCTGGCTCAGTTGGAAGCCCAGCGAATCCAGCTTCGCAACGACTTCCTCCAGGCTCTTACGGCCGAGATTACGGACCTTCATCATTTCTTCTTCGCTCTTGCTTACCAGATCCTCAACAGTGTTGATGCCGGCACGCTTCAGGCAGTTGAAGGAACGGACACTCAGATCCAGCTCTTCGATAGTCATCTCCAGAGCTTTGCTCTTGTCCTGATCCGGCTTTTCTACCATGATATCGACGCCAGCGACCTGCTCAGACAGGTTGACGAACAAGTTCAGGTGCTCGGTCAGAACACGTGCAGCCAGGCTTACAGCCTCTTTTGCACTGATCGTACCGTCAGTCCAAATCTCAAGGGTCAGTTTATCGTAATCGGTGATCTGACCAACGCGAGTGTTCTCGACGTTGTAGTTCACCTTGAGCACAGGGGTATAGATGCTGTCCACGGGCAACGTATTGATATCGTTCTTCTCAACGATTGCCTGCTTGTTACGCTCTGCCGGGACATAGCCGCGGCCCTTATCAAAGGTGAGCTCCATCACAAGCTTGCCACCCTCACCCAACTGGGCAATGTGCCACTCGGGGTTCAGGATCTCGATCTCGTCGCCCTGCTTGATGCTGCCGGCGGTGACTTCGCACGGACCGACTGCTTCAATGCGAACCGTCTTAGGACCATCGGTGTACAGCTGTGCGGCAATACCCTTCAGGTTCAAAACGATTTCGGTAACGTCTTCCTTCACGCCTTCAATGGTAGAGAATTCGTGAACCACACCGTCGATCTTGACGCTGGTGACTGCCACACCGGGCAGAGAAGAAAGCAGCACACGGCGCAGGCTGTTGCCCAGCGTGATGCCAAAGCCACGCTCCAGGGGCTCAGCTACGAACTTGCCGTAGCGACCATCGGGAGACAGGCTTACCGTTTCGATTCTGGGACGTTCAATCTCCATCATATCAATGCCCTCCTTGTAAAACTGCGGCCATGGGGCCGCAGCCCATTTCATTCTTGACTCTAAGAACCAGGTAATGCACCACAGGTGCAAAGCCTGCAATGGATTACTTGGAGTACAACTCGACGATCAGGTGCTCATGAACCTCGAAGTCGACATCGCTACGCTCAGGCAGCTTGGTGACAATGCCCTTCAGGCTGCCCTGCTCGCGGCTCAGCCAAGAAGGCAGAGCAACGATGGGAGCTTCAGCGCCGGTCAGCTTGCTGAACTTAACAGAAGAGCGGCTGCTCTCACGAACTTCGATCACGTCGCCAGCCTTCACCAGGTAGGAAGGAATGTTGACCTTCTTGCCGTTAACGGTGAAGTGTGCGTGGCTCACCAGCTGGCGAGCGTCACGACGGGTAGATGCAAAGCCCAGACGGAAAACGACGTTATCCAGACGGGTCTCCAGCATCTGCAGCAGGTTCTCACCGGTCTGACCGGGGCGACGAGCTGCTTCGTCGAAGTAGTTAGCAAACTGCTTCTCCAGAACGCCGTAGACGAACTTGACCTTCTGCTTTTCCTGCAGCTGGCAAGCGTACTCAGACTTCTTCTTACGGAAGTTGTTGTTGCTGGAGTTGCGGGTGGTGTTCTTCTTGGCATAGCCCATGACTGCAGGAGAAATGCCCAGAGCCTTGCAGCGCTTTGCAATAGGCTGATTATTCTTAGCCATAATTCATTTTCCTCCTTCAATCAGACACGACGACGCTTCGGGGGACGGCAGCCGTTGTGAGGAACGGGGGTGACGTCCTTGATCAGGGTCACTTCCAGGCCGGTAGCCTGCAGAGCGCGGATAGCGCTCTCACGGCCGTTGCCGGGGCCCTTAACGTAAACTTCGACGGTCTTCATGCCGTGCTCGATTGCAGCCTTAGCAGCAGTCTCAGCTGCGCTCTGTGCTGCAAACGGAGTGCTCTTACGGCTGCCGCGGAAATTCAGTGCACCGCAGCTGGACCAGGATACCGCGTTGCCCTGCAGGTCAGTAATAGTAACAACAGTGTTGTTGAACGTAGACTGAATGTGAGCCTGGCCGGCGGCAATGTTCTTGCGCTCGCGCTTCTTGCGGGAGACGCCCTTGGTGTTCTTAACGTTAGCCATTACGCGTAATCCTCCTTACTTCTTCTTATTTGCGACCGTGCGCTTGGGGCCCTTACGGGTACGAGCGTTGGTCTTGGTGCGCTGACCACGGCAAGGCAGATTCTTGCGATGGCGAACGCCGCGGTAAGACTGGATCTCAACCAGACGCTTGATATCCAGAGCGACGTTACGACGCAGGTCACCCTCAACCAGGATACCAGCCTGATCGATGTAGTCACGGATCTTGGACTCTTCATCGTTGGTCAGATCCTTGACGCGGGTGTCAGGATTGATACCGGTAGCTTCCAGAATCTTCTTGGAAGTAGTCAGACCGATACCATAAATGTAGGTGAGACCGATTTCCACGCGCTTTTCGCGGGGCAGGTCAACGCCGGCAATACGTGCCATATGGTTTTCCTCCAAATTCATCCCATGTCAGTGTCGGGGTCTGCGCCGGGATTCTACGCACTTGACCCCCAGGCGCCGGTAATTAGCCCTGACGCTGCTTGTGCTTGGGGTTCGTGCAGATGACCATCACGCGGCCTTTGCGGCGAATGACTTTGCATTTCTCGCAGATGGGTTTGACGGAAGGCTTGACCTTCATGATGTGAACCTCCTTGTATAGTTCTAAGGACGCCCCAACTTATTTGGAACGCCAGGTAATGCGGCCCTTCGTCATATCGTAGGGCGACATTTCCATCGTGACTTTATCTCCGGGCAGGATGCGAATGAAATTGGTACGCAGCTTACCAGAGATGTGAGCAGCGATAATGTGACCAGTGGGAACCAACTTACCGGTTTCCTTGTTCTCGCTGTACAACTCCACCTTAAAGGTAGCGTTGGGCATTGCCTCACGAACAACACCTTCAACTTCGATAACGTCTTCTTTAGACAAGCTAATTGCCTCCTCTTGTGGGTCTGCTCAGAGTTTGTCTTCGTAACGGACGGATGCAATGGAAACCACATATCTTCTGTCTAAATTGGCACAAAATCCAACGACAAAAGGGCATACTTCCCCCTCTGCCTCAGAAAACATCTGGTTTACCACGGCGATTATATATTATACTCCGATTTGTCTTACATTGCAAGGACTTTTTTTGCGATTTACGGCAAAAATTTCGGACCAGCCTGGTTTGCTTAACCGTTTCGCCGTGGTAATGATAGCAAACGTACTGATCGAGACCCCCGCGGTAAAAAAGTTTCCGCCCTTTCAGGCGGAAACTTCTTCGTATTACAGCGTGGATTCGGGGCCTTCCCAACCGATGGTAAGAATCTCGGGGCCGCCCGGCAGGACAGCGATCGTATGCTCGAAATGAGCAGCCAGACCGCCGTCGCGGGTCTTGACCGTCCAACCGTCGGACAAAGTTTGTACTTTGCGGTCCTTTTCACAAATCATTGGCTCGATCGCAATCGTCATGCCACTGACCAAACGAGGACCTCTGCCCTCCTGTCCGAAGTTCGGCACTTCGGGGTCTTCGTGCAGCTCTTTGCCGATACCATGACCAACAAACTCGCGGACAACGGAAAAACCGTTCTCTTCGCAGAAGGACTGAACCGCGTAACCAATGTCACCGATTCGATTACCTACCTGTGCTTGAGCAATGCCCAAGTGCAATGCTTGTTTTGTCACGTCCAGCAAGCGCTGGGCTTCGATATCAATCTTGCCGCACGCAAAGGTGCAGGCATTATCGCCATTGAAGCCGTTGATTTTTGCGCCCGTGTCGATGCTGACAATATCACCAGGTCGAATCTGGATATTCTTGCTGGGGATGCCGTGAATGACAGTATCATTCAAACTGATGCAAGCCGTACCAGGAAATCCATATAGACCTTTGAAGTTCGGCTTTGCGCCGTGCTTCACGATAAAATCGTAAATGAGTTTATCCAACTCTGCGGTGGTCATACCAGCTTCGATATGATCGCCGCCGAACTTCAGGGCTGCTGCGCTGATCGCGCAAGCGCGACGCATCCCTTCTAGTTCTTTGGCTGTTTTGATTTGAATCACCTTATGCCTCCACGTTCAGCGCTTCCATGACCTTTGCCGTAGTGGCTTCAATCGTGGGCTGATTCTCGACAACGCTCAGCTTGCCGCGTTCCTTATAGAAAGCGACCAGCGGTTCGGTCTGTTCATGATAAGCTTTCAAACGATCCAGCACCGTTTCAGGCAAGTCATCTTTGCGAGTGACCAACTTGCCGCCGCAGGCATCGCAGACACCTTCGGCCTTGCTGGGTTTGTTGGCTACGTGGTAGCTGGCGCCACAGGCCTCACAGACCCGACGACCACTCATACGTTTGATGATGTCCTCATCCGCGACCGCCAGTTCCAACACCTTGTCGATGCGGATACCCATGCGCTCGATGGCTTCTGCCTGGGCGATCGTGCGGGGCACGCCGTCCAGGATGAAGCCGTTTGCGCAGTCGGGAGCGTTTAGACGCTCCTTAACGATACCGATAATCACATCATCGGGGACCAACTGACCCGCATCCATAAAGCCTTTTGCTTTCTGCCCCATCTCGGTATTATCCTTGATAGCAGCACGCAAAATGTTGCCTGTACTGATAGCGGGAATCTTACAAGTCTTGCTGATGATTTCAGCCTGTGTGCCTTTACCGGCACCCGGCGCACCCAACAAAATCAGATTCATGGGATTTGTCCCCTTTCGATGATCTCAATCGCTGTTGCAAATTAACCCAGGAAGCCCTTGTGACTACGCATAGTCATGTAGCTGTCCATGCTGCGGGTGGTGTCCAGCGCCACGCCAACAACGATCAGCAGGCTGGTACCACCAAGCTGGATAGCCACGCCGGTCAGGTTGCCCAGCACAATAGGAGTGATGGCAACGATAGCCAGGAAGATCGCACCGATCAGGGTGATCTTGCTCAAGGTCTTTGCAATGAAATCGCTGGTCGGCTTACCAGGACGGATACCAGGAACAGTACCATTGTTCTGGCGCAGGTTATTTGCGATTTCAATGGGGTTGTACTGAATTGCAACATAGAAATAGTTGAATCCAATGATCAACAAGACATACAGCACAACATACAGGATGGTGTTGTAGTCAAATGCATGCAGGAATGCATACCAGAACGGGTGATTGCTCGGGTTCACATTCACAAAGCTTGCAATCATGCCAGGAACAGACAGAATTGCAGATGCGAAGATGACGGGCATAACGCCGCTCATGTTGATCTTCAGCGGAATGTAGCTGTTCTGACCACCCATCATCTTACGGCCCATAACGCGCTTAGCGTACATGACCGGAATGCGGCGCTCAGCATTGGTCAGGACGATGATAAACACAATCGCCACGACAGCCAGCACCAGCAGCAGGGGCAGAACAACGTACAGGAAGGGCTTGCCATTCTGAGCTTCAACCAGCAGGCCAGCAATGGTGCTGTACACACCAGACCAGTTGGAAACGATGGAAGCGAAGATCAGCAGAGAGATACCGTTGCCGATACCCTTGTCATCGATCTGTTCACCGCACCAGGTGATCAGCTGTGCACCAGCCGTAAATGCCAGAATAACAACGATAGCTACAAACCAACCAGCTACGCCGGTGGTGTAAGCCAGCGCGCCCTTAGCGCGCAGAACAAAGTAGTAACCGATGGACATCACAAAAGCGACACCAGCACCGGCGTACCGAGTGATCTGCTGCAGTTTGCTCTGACCATTGGGTTCCTTAGCCAGATTCTCCAGGTAAGGAATTGCCACGGTCAGCAGCTGAATGATAATAGATGCGTTGATGAAGGGAATAACACCCAAAGCGAAAAGCGTCGACTGAGACAGTGCGCCACCGGACATCATGTTCAGGTAACCCAGCATATTGCCAGTAGAGAACATGCTCTCCAGTGCTGCGCCATTAACAAACGGAACAGGTACAGCACAACCCAGGCGGTAGACCACGAGGATGAGCAGCGTAAACATCATACGCTTTTTCAGTTCGGGAATCTTCCATGCATTTCGGAATGTCTCAAACACCTTACATCACCTCAGCCTTTCCGCCTGCCTTTTCAATCTTTTCCTTGGCAGAAGCGGAGTAGGCTGCGGCCTTAACGGTCAGGGCCTTGGTCAGCTCGCCGTTACCCAGGACCTTAACACCGTCCAGGGTCTTCTTAATCAGGCCTTTTGCCTTCAGAGCTTCAGTATCAACGACGTCGCCGGCGTTGAAACGCTCCTCCAGATCGCTAATCTTAACGATTGCGTACTGGGTGGCAAAAATGTTCTTAAAGCCAAACTTGGGCAGGCGGCGCTGCAGAGGCATCTGGCCGCCTTCGAAGCCAGCCTTCTTGACACCAGAGCGGGCTTTCTGGCCCTTGCTGCCGTAGCCGGCAGTCTTACCGTTGCCGGAGCCGTTGCCGCGGCCCTTGCGGGTCACAGCCTTGTTAGCACCGGGAACAGCGTGCAGTTCATGCAGTTTCATTACGCTACCTCCCTGTTGTTACGCTTCGGTGACGCTCAGCAGGTAGCTGATCTTTGCGATCTTGCCCTGCGTTGCATCGTTAGCGGGCTGAACAGTAACGTCGCCCGGCTTCTTCAGGCCCAGGCTGTGAGCGGTAGCAATGTGCTTGTCGCCACGGCCGATCAGGCTCTTCTTCAGCTCGATTTTGAGCATCTTGTCTGCCATGTTTCGTTACCTCCTTAGCCCAGAATTTCCTTCACGGTCTTGCCACGCTTGGCAGCGACATCTTCTGCGCTGACCAGGCCAGTCAGACCTGCGAAAGTAGCGGCAACAACGTTTACGGGGTTGTTGGAACGCATAGACTTCGTACGGATGTCCTTGATACCGGACACTTCGATGACAGCACGCACAGGGCCACCAGCGATAACGCCAGTACCGGGAGCTGCGGGCTTCATCAGAACTGCGCCAGCGCCGAACTTGCCGGTGATCTCATGGGGAATGGTGGTACCCTTCAGAGAGATCTTGTGCAGGTTCTTCTTAGCAGCAGCTTCACCCTTGCGGATGGCCTCGGGAACTTCACCGGACTTGCCGATGCCGTAGCCGATAGTGTTCTTGCCGTCGCCGACAACGACCAGAGCAGCGAACTTCATAACGCGGCCGCCCTTAACGGTCTTAGAAACGCGATTGATGGAGACGACCTTAGTGATCATGCCATCATCGGGCTCACGATTTCTCATAGCCATATTGTGTCTCCTCCTCTCATCACAGCTTCAGGCCGCCCTCGCGAGCGCCCTCAGCTACGGCCTTGACACGGCCATGATACACGAAACCACCACGGTCGAAAACAACCTCGGTGATGCCCTTTTCCAGAGCCTTGGCAGCAATGTTCTTGCCAACCTGGGTAGCGGCCTCGATGTTGCCGCCGTAACCATTGAAATCCTTGTCCATGGTGGATGCTGCAGCCAGGGTCACGCCAGCCTCATCATCGATGATCTGAGCGTAGATGTGCTTGGCGGAGCGGAAAACATCCAGACGAGGACGTGCGGCGGTGCCGCTGATCTTGCCGCGAACGCGGCGATGACGACGAAGGCGAGCTTCGTTCTTGTCAATCTGCTTAACCATTGTCTCTCACTCCTTACCTTATTTCTTGCCCTTACCGGCCTTGCCTTCCTTGTGCTTAACAACTTCGCCCTTGTAGCGGATGCCCTTGCCCTTGTAGGGTTCCGGAGCACGCTTAGCGCGCAGGTCAGCAGCAAACTGGCCAACCTTCTGCTTGTCAGCACCGTGGACGGTGATGTGGTTTGCGTCGATCAGATCGATCTTGACGTCTTCGGTTTCAGAAACAGTAACCTGATGAGAGAAGCCCAGGTTCATAACCAGATTGCTGCCCTGCTTCTGCCAACGGAAGCCAACACCCTGCAGTTCCAGGGTCTTGCTGAACTCGTTGGTAACGCCTTCGACCATGTTCGCAATCAGAGTGCGGGTCAGGCCGTGCAGGCTACGTGCTTCCTTGTCGTCATTGGGGCGGGTGACCAGAACTTCATTGCCCTCGACCGCAACGGTCATCAGGGGATGATAGTTGGAATGCAGGTTACCCTTGGGGCCCTTGACATCAACGGTGTGAGCAGCCTGGTCAACAGTAACCGTGACGCCGGCAGGAATGACGATGGGTTTTCTTCCAATTCTCGACATTGTCTTTTACCCCTTTCTTACCACACAAAGGCCAGCACTTCGCCGCCGACGTTAGCTGCACGAGCAGCCTTATCGGTCATGATGCCCTTGGAAGTGGAGATGATAGCGACGCCCAGGCCCTTCATGACCTTGGGCATATTCTCGCAGTTAGTGTAGATACGCAGGCCGGGCTTAGAAACACGGCGCAGACCAGCGATAACGGAAGAACCGTCTTCCTGGTACTTCAGGGTCAGTACGATAGTGCCCTGGGGGGTGTCGTTCTTGACCTGCATGCCCTTGATGTAGCCCTCGTCTACCAGAATCTGGCAGATTGCCTTCTTCATATTAGAAGCGGGGATTTCTACAGAAGGGTGTTTGGCAGTGCCAGCGTTGCGGATGCGAGTCAGCAGGTCCGCGATAGGATCAGTAATGTGCATGCCACTAACCTCCTAAGATTAGTTCCAATTTGTGAATGTTCGGTATTTATGGGAAAAAAGCTTACCAAGAAGCCTTCTTCACGCCAGGAATCTCGCCCTTATATGCCATCTCGCGGAAGCAGATACGGCAGATACCGTACTTGCGCAGGACGGAGTGAGGACGACCGCAGATCTTGCAACGAGTGTAAGCGCGGGTAGAGAACTTAGCGGGACGAGCCTGCTTCAGCTTCATAGACAACTTAGCCATAATCAGAGTTCCTCCCTTTCTCTTAGTTAGCGAACGGAGCGCCCAGAGCCTTCAGCAGCTCCTTGGCCTCTTCGTCGGTCTTAGCGGTGGTAACAAAGCAGATATCCATGCCGCGGATTGCGTCGACCTTGTCGAAGTCAATCTCGGGGAAGATGATCTGCTCCTTGATGCCGCAAGCGTAGTTGCCACGGCCATCGAAGGAGTTGCCGTTAATGCCGCGGAAGTCGCGGACACGGGGCAGAGCAACGTTGAAGAAACGATCAACGAACTCATACATACGGTCACCACGCAGAGTCAGCTTAACGCCGATCGGGGTGCCTGCGCGCAGCTTAAAGTTAGCAACGCTCTTCTTTGCCTTGCAGATAGTGCCACGCTGGCCGCAGATCTGATTCAGATCATTGATAACAGCGTCCAGGATCTTAGCGTTATCCTTAGCGTCGCCGCAGGCAACGTTGATAACAACCTTATCCAGCTTGGGGATCTGCATAACGCTCTTGTAGCCGAACTTTTCGTTCAGAGCAGGAGCGATCTCTTTCACATACTGTTCTTTCAGACGAGCCATCTTTCCTACTCCTTCCCTTACAGTTCTGCGCCGCACTTCTTGCAAACGCGAATGTTCTTGCCATCCTTCTCGGCGTGACCAACGCGAGTGGTCTTGCCGCACTTGGGGCAAACGATCTGGACCTTGGATGCGTACAGAGCACCCTCAGCCTTCACGATGCCGCCCTGCTCGCCCTGACGGCGAGGCTTGACGTGCTTCGTGACCATGTTGCGGCCTTCAACGATGACCTTGCCTTCGGAGGGGCTGACCTGCAGAACCTTGCCGGTCTGGCCCTTATCCTTACCGCTGATGATCATGACGTTATCGCCGGTTTTAACATGAAGATTATTCATTCTTAAAACCTCCTTACAGCGATTCCGGAGCCAGGCTCAGGATCTTGGTGTAACCAGCCTCACGGAGCTCACGGGCAACGGGTCCAAAAATACGGGTGCCCTTGGGGCTCTTATCGGCTCCAATGATGACGGCTGCGTTCTCGTCGAAACGAATGTAGCTGCCGTCAGCGCGGCGCAGGCCGTGCTTGCTGCGTACGATAACAGCCTTCACGACATCGCCCTTCTTAACAGTGCCGCCCGGTGCTGCCTTCTTGACAGAGCACACGACGACGTCACCAATGTTTGCGTATCTCTTGCGGGTACCGCCCAGCACACGGAAGCACATCAGTTCCTTGGCACCGGTGTTGTCGGCCACTTTGAGATAAGTCTGCATCTGAACCATATCAGATTTCTCCTTTCAAAGTTACCAAAGCAAAATTACTTTGCCTTCTCGATGATCTTGACCAGGCGCCAGTTAACTTCCTTGGACAGGGGACGGCACTCCATGATCTCGACACGGTCACCAATACCGCACTCGCTCTTCTCGTCACGAGCCTTGAACTTCACGGTACGCTTCAGGATCTTCTTGTACAGGGGGTGCTGCACGCTGTCCTTAACGGCAACCACGATGGTCTTATCCATTTTGTCGGACACAACAACGCCGACACGGGTCTTTCTCAGATTACGTTCTTCCATCGTATAACCTCCTTACTGCTTCTCTGCCAGAATGGTCATCACGCGAGCGATGTCCTTCTTGACAGCATCAATGCGGCCGGGGTTCTCCAGCTGGTTGATGGCATGCTGGAAACGGAGGTTAAACAGTTCGCTCTTGAGCTCACCCAGCTTGGTGTTCAGCTCTGCAACCTGCAGTTCGCGCAGTTCTTTAGCCTTCATTCGTGCCATCCTCCTTCAGATCCTCACGGACCACAAATTTGCACTTGACGGGCAGCTTGTGCATAGCCAGGCGCAGAGCCTCGCGAGCAGTTGCCTCATCAACATCAGCCAGCTCAAACATAACGCGGCCGGGCTTAACAACAGCAACCCAGTACTCCGGGCTGCCCTTACCGGAACCCATTCGGGTTTCAGCGGGCTTTTCGGTAACGGGCTTATCGGGGAAGATCTTGATCCAGACCTTGCCGCCACGCTTGATGTAACGAGTCATGGCAACACGGGCTGCTTCGATCTGCTTGGAAGTAATCCAGGCGGGCTCCATAGCCATCAGGCCGTACTGGCCCTGGTTCACGGTGTTACCGCGCAGAGCCTTGCCCGTCATACGACCGCGGTGAACGCGGCGATATTTAACACGCTTAGGCAGCAGCATTACTTGTTGCCTCCTTCCTTCTTTACGCTCTTCAGCACTTCGCCCTTGTAAACCCAAACCTTAACGCCGATCTTACCATAGGTGGTGTTAGCTTCTGCGAAGCCGTAGTCGATGTCAGCGCGCAGGGTCTGCAGGGGGATGGTGCCTTCGTGATAGCTCTCGGTACGAGCAATGTCAGCGCCGCCCAGACGGCCGGAGCACATTGCCTTGATGCCCTTAGCGGGAACAGTGCTGCGATCACGGGGGCTCATGGCATTGCGCATGCTCTGCTTCATGGCACGACGGAAGGTGACACGGTTCTCCAGCTGACGAGCGATGTCTTCAGCAACCAGCTGTGCGTCGGTAGCGAAGCTCTTTACCTCGATAACGTTGACGACAAATGCCTTGCCGTACTTCTTGCTCAGCTGCTCCTGCAGAGCAACGCGAGCCTCACCGCCCTTGCCGATAACCATGCCCGGCTTGGAGCAGTAAATGTTAACAGTGACCTTGGGAGCGCCGGTGGAAGCATCCACGGTACGCTCGATCTCGATCTTGGGGATACCTGCATCATACAGCTGCTTCTTCAGCTCTGCACGGATGTTGTGATCCTCAACCAGGTTCTCGCTGAATTCCTTCTTGGAAGTAAACCAGCGGCTGTCCCAGTCTTTAATAACGCCCACACGCAGACCGTGCGGATTAACTTTCTGGCCCATTTGTTTACCTCCTTATTCTTTCTCTTTCAGAACAACAGTCATGTGGCTGGTACGCTTCAGGATGCGGTAGCCACGGCCCTGTGCGCGAGGCATCATGCGCTTCAGCGTGGGGCCGGGAGTGACAAAGCACTCTGCCACGTACAGATTGTTCTTGTCCATGTTGAAATTGTTTTCCGCATTAGCGGCTGCAGAATTCACCAGCTTCAGAAGGGGCTCACAAGCGGCCTTCGGGGTGTACTGCATGATTGCCAGCGCTTCGTCCAGGGGCTTGTTACGGATCAGATCCATAACGATAGAAACCTTACGAGGACTAATGCGGGCATAACGAAGAATTGCCCGTGCTTCCATTTTGTGTTCCTCCTTCAATTATTTGGTGGTGGCTGCGTGGCCTTTGAACGTGCGGGTGGGCACGAACTCGCCCAGCTTGTGACCAACCATGTCTTCGGTAACGTACACCGGCACATGCTTGCGGCCGTCGTGGACAGCGAAGGTGTGACCGACGAACTCAGGGAAGATCGTGGAGGAACGGCTCCAGGTCTTCACGACCTGCTTCTTGCCGGAAGCGTTCATAGCTTCCACGCGCTTCATAAGAGCGGGCTGCACATAAGGGCCCTTTTTAATGCTTCTACCCATAAGTCAAATCTCCTCTCTTACTTTTCGTTAGCACGCTTGACAATGAACTTGTCGGAGCGGTTCTTGGTCTTGCGGGTCTTCAGGCCCAGAGCAGGCTTACCCCAAGGAGTAACAGGGCCAGAGCGACCGATCGGTGCGCGGCCCTCGCCACCACCGTGCGGGTGGTCGCAGGGGTTCATGACAGAACCACGGCTGCCGGGACGAACGCCCATGTGGCGCTTGCGGCCAGCCTTACCCAGGTTGACGTTCTCGTGATCCAGGTTGGAAACCTGACCGATGACTGCCTTGCAGTTCAGCGGGATGTTGCGCATCTCGCCAGAGGGCAGACGAACCAGTGCGTAACCATTCTCCTTAGCCATCAGCTGAGCCATGTTGCCAGCGGAACGAACCAGCTGAGCGCCCTTGCCGGGGTACAGCTCGATGTTGTGGATAATGGTACCAACGGGAATGTTAGCGAAGGGCAGGCAGTTGCCAGCCTTGATATCAGCAGAAGCGCTGCTGATAACGGTATCGCCGACCTTCAGTCCGTCGGGAGCGATGATGTAGCTCTTCACACCATCGGTGTACTCAACCAGAGCGATGAATGCGCTGCGGTTGGGATCGTACTCCAGAGTCTTAACGGTAGCAGGCATATCAACCTTGTTACGCTTGAAGTCGATCACACGGTACTTGGTGCGGTTGCCGCCGCCGTGATGGCGAACGGTGATGCGGCCGGTGTTGTTACGGCCGCTGTGCTTCTTCATGGGCTCCAGCAGGCTGCGCTCGGGCTCGACCTTGCTCAGTACGCTGTAATCGGTAACAGTCATACCGCGGCGGCCCGGGGTAGTCGGCTTATAATGCTTAATAGCCATTACTTATTTCTCCTTTTTGATCTTATGACTTATTATCGGGGTCATATCCCCATAGATGAACCCTCGGTGGGCTCTATTAGACCATGCTGTTGAAGAACTCGATTTCCTTAGAGTCCTTGCTCAGGGTCACGATTGCCTTCTTAGAAGCAGCAGTGTAACCCTCGTGCATGCCCTGGCGGCGATAACGGCCGCGAACGGAAATGGTGTTGACCTTAGCAACCTTGGTACCCGGGAACAGGGTCTCGACAGCGCGAGCGATGTCGATCTTGGTAGCATCGGTAGCAACCTTGAAGGTGTACTTCTTCTCAGCGATGCCTGCCATGGAGTTCTCGGTGATAACAGGCTTCAGAATAATGTCCATTGCGGTCTTCATTAGCCCAGCACCTCCTCGAGCTTCTTAGCTGCGTCGACGCTGATGATCAGCTTGTCGGCGTTCAGCACGTCGTAAGTGTTAACGCTGCCTGCAAAGGTGGTCTTCACACCTGCGATGTTAGCAGCGCTCTTAACGAACTTTGCATCGACAACATCGTTGACGATCAGGTTCTTCTTGCCAGCCTCAACTGCCTTCAGCATAGCGACGACAGCCTTGGTCTTGTATTCATCAACAGCCAGCTTGTCAACAACGATCATGTTGCCGTTGTTAGCCTTGTCGGACAGAACGCTCAGCACAGCCAGGCGCTTGACCTTGTCGTTGATGTGGTAGCGGTAGCTGCGGGGCTTGGGGCCCAGAGCAACGCCGCCGTGTACCCACTGGGGAGCACGGGTAGAACCCTGACGAGCGTGGCCAGTACCCTTCTGACGCCAAGGCTTCTTGCCACCGCCGGAAACTTCCATGCGGATCTTGGTGTTCTGGGTACCCTGACGCTGATTTGCCAGGTAGTTCACAACAGCGATGTGAACAGCCTTCTCGTTCGGGGTGATAGCGAACACGGCGTCGGAAAGCTCTACCTCGCTGACCTTGTTGCCGTTCATGTTGACTACGTCAAACTTTGCCATTGTAGCTTTCCTCCTTTACGCCTTCACGCTGTCGCAGATGGTGATGATGGTGCCCTTAGCACCAGGAACAGCACCCTTGATAGCGATCAGATTATTTTCGGCATCGACCTTAACGACCGTCAGATTCTGGACGGTAACGCGCTCGAAGCCCATGTGGCCGGGCAGATGCTTGCCGGGGAACACGCGGCTGGGATCGGAGATCGGGCCGTTAGAACCAGCGTGGCGTGCAACGGGGCCAGTGCCGTGGCTCTCACGCAGGCGGTGGCAGTTCCAGCGCTTGATTGCGCCCTGGTAGCCCTTGCCCTTGGAGAAGCCTGCAACGTCGACCTTGTCGCCAGCTGCAAATACGTCAGCCTTCAGGATGTCGCCAACGTTCACGCTGGAGATGTCATCCAGACGGAACTCACGCAGGGTGCGCTTGGGAGCAACATCAGCCTTCTTGAAGTGACCAGCAGCGGCCTTATTGACCTTCTTTGCGCTCACTTCGCCAAAGCCCAGCTGAACTGCTTCGTAACCGTCGCTCTCGACGCTCTTCTTCTGCACAACTGCGCAGGGACCAGCCTCGATAACGGTCACGGGGATGACCTTGCCATTCTCGTCGAACAGCTGGGTCATACCGATTTTCTTACCGATAATACCTTTGACCATTTTTGTTTTTCCTCCTGTAAAGGTTATTGGTTGGCGGGAACGACCCGTCAACATGACCCCTCTCGCTTGCGGGGGAGATCAGATTGTGTTCTGTGCTCTTACTCAAACCGGTAATTAAGCACGCATCGGCGCCTTCCGCCGATTTAGATGTAAGGGGTTATGCACAAATTACAGCTTGATCTCGATGTCAACGCCAGCGGGGAGCTGCAGGCTCATCAGAGCCTCAACCGTCTTGTTAGACGGCTTCAGAATGTCGATCAGACGCTTATGGGTGCGGCTCTCGAACTGCTCGCGGCTATCCTTGTACTTGTGGGTAGCGCGCAGAACGGTAACAACCTCACGATCGGTGGGCAGGGGGATCGGGCCGGACACGCGAGCACCGGTGTGCTTTGCGGTCTCCACGATCTTCTCTGCTGCGGTGTCGATCAGCTGAGCGTCATAGCTCTGCAGACGAATTCTGATTTTTTCCTTGACTGCCATGGTTTTCGCCTCCTGTAAAAATATTGTGTTTCTGCCTTAGGCGAGACGACAAATTACGCTTTACACAGCGCCGGGTGTTTCACGTTTTGGCATGAAGAAAGCCGGTGAACCGCTAAGCAGTTCCTCCCGGAATCCTTTATACGCAAATCGTAAAGACATTGGTTCATGGTTTAGTGTGAGTAACCTACACATCGCCCGGAACATATCCGTTGCTGTCAGTAATTCTTTCGCCCGGTTCTAAGATCGGACATACTCCGCGGAAAAACCCGATACAACTATCGCTGTTCGGCAACCTCCCGCATCTACGCATATCGTGGCCTGCACGACTTGTATCGCACAAGCCCCTTGCAGCCGTGATTTATTTTAACACACTGTGCCGGGTGTTGCAAGTGTTTTTTCGTAAAAAGATGCAAAAAATTTTTATTTTTTCTTACATCCCTACAAACATTTTCCTGTTTTTTCGTCTTTTGCACGATTCCATCAACTTAATTCCATCTTTTTCTCGTATCTTTGTGCTTTTTCTACAACACGGCAAAAAAAGCGAAGGCAAAACACAAGCACATACTTTGTGTAGATTTTGCCTTCGCTTCGTTATTTTTTCACCAATTTCTCTTTCAAAGCCGGGTCCGGTGTGATGTATGCCGTTTCATAATGTTCATACAGAACCATACCGGGCTTCAGATCGCCGGTCTTGCGGATGTTTTTTACCTCGGTATAATCCACCGCAACCTTAACCCCATTTGCCTGACTGGAATGCAGCACTGCCAGTTGGGCAGCTTCTTCCTTGGTAGTATCTGGAATATCCTGACCCAGACTCATAACTACCGTGTGGCTGCCAGGTGCATTTTTCGTATGGAACCACAAATCCTTGCCGCGCGCTGTGTGTAGTGTCAACTTTTCATTCTGTACGTTATTACGCCCCACCAGAATTTCAAATCCATCACTGGAAGTATAGCGCCAGAAATCCGCAGGCTTTTGCTTTTTGTCGCGCTGCTTGTAATATTTCAGGTATCCTTGCCCTTTTAACTCGGCACGAATCTCATTCAAAGCAGCTTCACCGGGTGCGCATTCCACTTCATACAGAACCGTTTCCAGATAGGCAATCTCTTTCTCGCCCTGTTCCAGCAGCTCTACCAACATTTTTGCAGCAGTCTGTTTCTTTTTATAGTTCTTGAAATAGCGCTGTGCATTCTGGCTGGGCGTATACCGCAAATCCAGTGGAATCGTCACTGGCTTGCCTTCATCATACCAGTTGGGCAAAGTTACGCTTGCCATTCCCTTTTCCAGTTGATACAGGTTTGCACTGAGCAGTTCGCCATACAGCCGCAGCTTCTCGCTCTTTTCGCTGGCAGCCAATTCCTCTTTCCGGTTTGCCTGTTTACGAACTGCACGTTCGTACATATTGTGTACCGCCTTATGCAGTTCCTTGCTCTTGGTGCGCAGACGCTCTGCACGGTCCTTTTCTGCGTAGTAGCCTTCCAGCAGTTCGCTAAAGCCCGGCCACACCGCAATTTGGAAGTCCGCGCCATACTGGGTCGGCTTGAAGAATGTAAACTCTACAGGTCGCCCATCTGGTGCTTTTACACTGGTCGGTGTACCACCATTTGCATATTCATCCTTGATTTCTTCGATTGCCTCTACCAGGCGCAGCTTTTCCTGCTCTGTCAGCTCATTGGCAAGACGTGTAGTTTCCCCAAAGGCACGCCAGGCAGCTTCTCTGCTCACCACTGGGCCTACACCAGCCACCGTGCGGCATAAAGCATCCGCTACCGGCAAATCTTTTTCGCAGGCGGCTTCTATCAGAGATGCTGCCGATGTCAAAATAAAATCCGGACGGCCGGGCTTAGGTGGCAGCGTATACGGCAACCCCGGCAGAAGCTGACGAATTTCGCTGTCCTCGAAATCCACACGCTTGAGCGCATCAATGATTTTACCATCCTGTACCAATACCAGATTTGAGTATCGCCCCATCAGTTCCGCACACAGGGTGTTCTGCACCAAATCACCCATTTCGTTGGTACACTGGAAGGTAAAGTACACAATACGATCACCCGGCTCCATGCACACGTCGATTACACGACCACCGAGCAAGTGCTTTCGCATCAACATACAAAAGCTGGGCGGTGTATCTGGGTTTTCAAAACTTTCCTGTGTAAAGCACACACGGGCCGTTCCGCTACGCGCCGACAGCAACAGCGACATCGTTTCGGTACGGGTACGCAGAGTCAGCACCAGCTCGTCCCGGGTAGGCTCAAAGATCTTAGCGATCTTTGCATCCATTAGTTTTGTTTTCAGTTCCTGCGCCGTAAGGGACAGGGTTGCGGCATCCAATGCCATTGTATCTCCCCCTTTCCTGGGAAAAAGCAAACGCCCGGCACAATACCGGGCGCGCCGTTTTGGATTCAGATATTTGCAGTGCTTCCTTATATATAGGTAAACGGGTCCGGGTCTGTACTACTGCACTGCACACACAGCTGCGGATAAGCCGTTTGCAATTTCTGTGCCAGCACAGGTACTACCGGCCATTCGGTTGCCTGATGGGTCGCTGCAATCAAACTCATACCCAACCGCACCGCATCCAGTGCCTGATGGTGATTCGCTTCACCAGTCAGCAGACAGTCTGCGCCTTGTGCCACAGCATCTTCAAACATACTACCGCCCGCTCCGCTAATGACTGCCAGCTTACGGATCGGTTTGCCTGCATCCGCAAACTTTACCGAAGTTTGCAGCACCTGCTGTGCCATTTCTGCCAGATGGTGGGTAGTGATTGTTTCCACATCGCCCACGCGACCGCATCCATCCGCAAATGCAACCCGTTTTTTCATGCCGAACAAATCTGCCAGCACATCATTCACACCGCCGTCTGCCGCATCCAAATTGGTATGCATACAGATAGCGGAAATTCCATGTTGTACCAGACCAAATACCACATCATTTTGACTGATGCACTTCAGTCCACCGAAAATCACGGGATGATGGGACACAATCAGCTCACAACCACGCTTTGCCGCTTCTTCTACCACAGCGGAGGTAATATCCAGTGTGACCAGAACATTCGTGACAGACTTTCCGCTATCTACCAGCAAGCCCACATTGTCCCAGCTTTCCGCCAGCTCCACAGGAGCCAGTTCTGCCAGCATATCATAAATTTCTTTTACCGAAGCCATAACGCTCTCCTGTTACCCGTTTTGTGCAGTCAATGCGTCAATCTGTATTGCCAAGGAATCATCATCTGCCAACCCCAGACGGAGTTTTTTTACTTTTGCTAATTCGTGGGCACCATATTCCGCACCACCCGGTTCTGTCACGGTATTTCCATACACGCAGCGTTCCAGCGTGATTGCGTCTTCTGCAATAGGTTCTCCCGTGTATTCCGCAGCAATCACCGCATACCAGCGACCCGCCGCCTGTACCGGAACATCCCGCACCAGCGAAAAGCCATTTTGATACAGCCACGCCCGCAGCACCGGATGCTTGGTTGCCGGAACCATCACTAAGCGCGGCCCTCCCTCTTGCATGACCCAAGAGGCTGCAGAAAGGATATCAATGGTTGTCTGTGCCGAAACACCCGCAATTACCACTGTACCTACTTCATTTGGCTGCAATACCGTTAAGCCGTCACCCAAGCGCAGCTCTGCACGATCCATCAGACCCGCTTTTTCCAACGTTTGCTGTGCTTTTGCCAGTGGACCGGGTCGTAAATCCGCACCAATTACTTTTGGGTAGCGTCCGCTTGCAGCTAATACGGCAGTCAGTTTGCCATGGTCACAGCCAATATCTGCCACCGACTCACCGGGACGCACCAAATCTGCTGCGGTCTGTAAACGCGCATCTAATTGCGGCGCTATCTTATGCACGGTTGTTTGCAATGTGCTCGTTCAGGCGTGCCAGCAGCGCATCACAGTCTGCGCCGTGTACCATGCAAGCTTCCTCGATGGTTTCACCACGGGATGCGGGGCAGCCCAGGCAGTGCATACCAATTTCCATCAGCAGCGGAGCAACGGTGCTGTCAATATCCATCAGATCACCGATCACGGTGTCACGGGTAACCTCAACGGGAGCAGCTTCAGCTTTATGATTCTTCTTGAACAGATCAAACATTTTCATTTACCTCATTTCTGGTGCCATGCACCTGTTGCTAATAATATACCCGAAAAGCGTTCTATTTTGCAAGTAGCCCGTGTGGGAAGATACAAAAAAGGTGGTTGCTTTTCGTAAGAAAAGCAGCCACCTTGATTAGACTCTGTAAAGCCAGCTAAAAATTAGCCGTTCTCCTTCATCTTAGCGAAGCACTCGGAGCAGTACACGGGGCGATCCTCACGAGGCTGGAAGGGAACCTTGCAGCCCTTGCCGCATGCAGCGCAGGTTGCGTCGAACATCTGGCGCTCAGTGCGGGTGACGTTCTTGCGAGCATCACGGCAGGGCTTGCAGCGCTGAGGCTGGTTCTCAAAGCCACGAGATGCGTAGAACTCCTGCTCACCTGCAGTCCAAACGAATTCCTTACCGCAGTCCTTGCAAACTAAAGTCTTGTCTTCAAACATTGTAATAGTCTCCTCTTGTTTACATTTTTGCCCGCGGAAAGATTTACACCATTGCTTGGTTCTTTTGGACCCATTGCTCTGCTTGTTAAGCTACCAGGGGCATATTGCTGTCATCCTCTATCTGAGGACCTCTTCATTTTACCTGAATCCGTTGTTTTTGTCAACTAAAATTTCGCTTTTCTACACCTTAGTTTTGTAACACTTTGCACACCGTGTCGAACTCTATCCGCTTTATCCAATTTTTCTATGATTTTATCGTACACTTTGCTTAGTTTGAAAAAATCTGTGTGAGGGCTTGATTTTTTCGTTCAAGTCCGCTATACTATATATGTTCTGTCGGCGTGGCGGAATTGGCAGACGCAGCAGACTCAAAATCTGCCGTTGGAAACAATGTATGGGTTCAAGTCCCATCGCCGGCACCACAAATCAAAACAGCAGCTGATTTGATCAGCTGCTGTTTTCTTTTATCGTAACCATAAGCAAAAGGCACACCGCTAAAACGGTGTGCCTTTTGTTTTCCAGATGAATTTTATTTTGCGGTTTCCTCTGCCGGGGCAGCTTTCTGCCGTGCTACAACCAAGAATCGTCCATTCTCTGTATGATATGCACAGGTAGACAAAGTCAGTAGTCTGTCGCCGTATTCTGCGGTAACGCCAGTATCGTATATCTTATGGGACATTACATAATTCATAAATGCATTGAATTCTTCTTCGGTCAAATCGCCGGCATAGCGGTAAATATTGAACGCCTTGGGATCTTCACTAACCGTTGCGTCATAATTCAAGGCAGCTACAACTTCGTATGCACCATTTTGTTCCAGTGTAGAGTAGTACACAGTGGGGTGCGTTTCCCAGAAATCTTTCTTCATGTATTTCATTAAGTCCGCAAACATTGTACCATTGCGCATATGATGTCCGTGCGCAATGATACTGCTGCTGAAAGACGTACATCCCCCACCCAAGAACGGCACACCACCGGCTGCCTTTTCACCATAGAAATCACGGTGCAGATAGTACTCCACATCATTCGGTGTACACATGACTGGATAATTGATATTGGTATCCGGAATTGTCAGCCACCCTGCAAAATCTGGGTTCATATCATGCAGCTCGACCAGGTGCGCAATACGCTCTTTCTCTTTTGCCTGATCTTCCAAAAGCTGCTTGTCCTCATCACTCATACCGGCAATTTCGGATAATGCATCGTAATTCTCTTTTTCGTTATGCGCATCCTTTAATTTGCCCAGAACGACTACCAAGCAGAACACAAACATCAGCGAAAAGAACACCAGCATTATGGTTAGAAGCGGACTGTTTTTAGTCTTCTTCGGCTTCTGTGGTTCTTTCGGTTCGGACTCAAACGGTTGATAAAATTCATCCATAGAACAATACCTCGAACTTAAATCTTAATAAGGAAAGTATGAATCGGACGGCACGTTTTTGTCAAGAGCTGCCTATCACTTTCCAACAAAAAACCGACCGAGCAGGAGGCGAACCTTCCGTCCGGTCGGCTTTTTTATGTTAGCTCAGCAAACGGTCTTGTTTTGCTTACGGATTGCCGCGGAGTTTCTTAAAGCTTACAGCCGCACCTGCTGCCATCAAGCTTGCCAGCATCAGCCAGCCAAACAGGTTGGTCGTATCGCCAGTTGCAGTTGCTCCGCCAGCCGCGGGTTTGCTGGTGTTTCCGCCATTCGATGCCGGCGGATTGGGGTTCTGGTTCGGATTTGGATTCGGATTCGGACTGGGCGCAGGATTCTGCTTCCAAGCTGCAGTAATCGTCATATCGCCATGAACAACGGTATTTTTGTTTACCTTGTTGCCATTCTGATCCTTCCAGCCCTGGAAGGTATAGCCATCCTTGGTGGGATCTGCGGGCAGACGATCCCCAATGGTATCGCCGTCTTCAATCTGGTAAGTCTTGTCTTCAATGGTAACATCGAACAGTTTATTAAACCGTGCAAAGATCGTCATGTCGCTGTTCACAGCCGTTTCAGCTGTAACAGGATTACCATCTTCATCGATCCAGCCCTTAAAGACATACCCCTTCATTTCGGGATCCTTCGGCAGCTCGCCCAGTGCCTGACCAGCCTTGAATGTGCGGGTCTCGATAACCTTATCCCCGCTCTTGAAGGTAACATTGAAGATTTGTTCAACAACCTTGAGATAAGCACCATTCTCTGCGGCCGTCCACTTGTTTTCTGCCAAGTTGCCCTGCTCCGTAGTGTAACCCTTTGCTACGGCATCCTTCAGCTCGGTGAACTTCTCAGACACTGCCGGAATCTTAAAGATGCCAGCGGTGATATCCTGCGTTGCATTGGGATACTTCGTACTCATGGTCAAAGCGGGCCCCTTCACATTTTCAACCACAGGGATTTCGCTGTTCGTGCCCGCACGAACAACCAGCTTTGTATCCGTAGTCAAAACTGCACCATACTCGCCCTTGCCTTCCACACGGCCGCCTTCCAGAACTAGGTTGCCCTTTGCCTGAATTGCGCGTGCTTCCGCTTCGGTCAGATCCTTGCCTACAACGCCAATAACCTGTGCATCGCCGTTAACCGTCAGAGCATTTGCGCTGTTAATAGCATCCAGACCCAGATTCATACCAAACATCTGCTCGGTAGAAACCTTGTTAACCGCCTGCACACCAACAACCTTTGCGTTGTCGGTCACGATGGCCGTGCCCATGTTATTCACTGCGGTGTAGTTCGTGTTCAGTGCATTATTTTCTGCCTTTGCTGCACCCACCACAGCATTGCCTGCTACCTGCAAAGTAGCATTGGTATCTACATAAATTGCATTCAGATTACCTGCGCCATCCATATCCTTTGCGCAAGCGCCCCAAACTTCGCCACTCAGAATGGTAACCTTTGCATTGCCCAGTGCGCAAATGGTCTTTGCTGCCGGGTTCTTCAAAGTGCTGTCAGATACAACACCAACGATCTTACCTGCATGATTCTCGGTGCTGTCCTGAACCGTCAAATCGCCATTTTCGTTCACATGGAACACCGTGCCATTGCCGGTCACAGTGAAACCGTTCAACTCGAACACCAGTTTCTGGCTCACTTCGATTGCGGCTTCCGCTTCGGTATTTGCGCCGAAGGTCACGTCTGCCAGCAGCTTCACGGTCTGACCTGCCTGTGCAGCAGCAACTGCCTCATGCAGAGTGTTGTACTGCTGGGTCTTGCCATCCTGTGCAACAACGGCTGCAACGGGATTCAGCACACTTTCCTGCTTCACTGTGTAGGGCTGTGCAATCTTGTTGATCGTAAAGGTCGTCTTTTCTGCAACAACACCTTCTACAGTCTTGTTATCCTTACCGGTACAAGTCCAAACCTTACCGTTAGGCGCATTCTCAACCGCTACAACTGCATCGGTGTTGTTCAGGAAATACTTTACCTCTGACGAATCACCATTTTCGATGGTCACCGTATAGAAGGTGTTTGCCTTTACTGTAACAGTGTCATTCTTATCAACGCTGTTGGTCACTGTCTGCTTGGGCAGATAGTACACATCAAAGCTCGTTGTGTCCTTGACATTGACGGTCGGCTGGTAAACCTTGCCATCAATTGCGACGGCTACACAGTCGCCCCAGATTGTATCACTATCGCGAGTAGTGTTGGGGAAGTAACGAGTACCTGCCTTCAGCTGATCCGCCTTAAATCCAAATTCACCGTAAACAGATTCGAGCAGTTCTGCGGACAGCTGCTGACGTCCATTATACCAGCAAACGGTAACATCTGCTTCATTCTTTACCAGTTTAGCCTCGCCATTGACGTAAACGTAGAAATTCACATTACGTCCGGTCAATTCTTCCTGACCAAACTGTGCTGTAAAGGTAGTAGCTTCGGTAATAACGGTCGACGCTTCTGCCTTTACGCCCTTTGCATCGAACCAGCCCTTGAACACCTTGCCAGAAGGTGCTTCCGGAGCTTCAGGCAGTGTATTGCCTAGCTGTGCGCCAGATGTAACCTTTACTGTCTTTACGACATTCTCACCATTCTTAAAGGTAACCGTAATCTTTTCCTGACCGGGCAGAACCTTGTACTGCTTGCCGTTTTCGCTGGCCGTCCAAGTTTCACCAGCCAAGTCGCCGCGTTCGGTCGTTGCACCCTCAGCCAGATAAGTACGGTCGTTTGCACCATCTGCAAAATCATGTGCGAATACGCCGCCGTTTACTTCAATATGGCAATTGCTGGGCGTTGCATTTTCGTCCAAAACAATTTCCTTTTTGCTGCCGTTCAAAACACCGCCAGTAATAGAAGCCGTGCCTGCTTTCATCTCCAACGCATACGCATTCGAATCTTCCTCTACTGCGCCCACAGCACCATTCAACGTGCCGTTTTTCACATAGATCGTGTTTCGATCCGTTGCTCTTACTGCAGCTGTACGAGAGCCACCACTCACCTTACCATTCTCAGACAGCTTCACTGCATTAATTTCTGCGCCGTCCACGTTTACAGTTGTTGCATCGCTAATAATGCCACAAGGTTCTCCGTTGGTTACAGCAGACGCATATGCACCCGTAATCTCACCACCGGTGAGATTCATAGTAGTATCTCTGTTATAGGCACTAATTGCTTTGATGCTGGGAGATCCTCTCCGAACATCTTGACGCATATTTGTAATTGCACCAGTCGTCTCAGCACCAATCACTGTACCACCAGTCATATTGACCGTACTGTACGGTGCAAAAATGCCGCCAGCTGTACATTTTTCCACTACATCTCCGCTTGCCTTCAAGCCAATGATTTTTGCATTGTCCTGAATAGTAAGCGTACCATGGCGATTTTCGGCACCACATACATTTGTTTTCACCAGCTTGCCAGCAACTTCCATGCCAACCAGCTCTGCATTTCCGCCGATGGTCAAATCGCCATAAGTCAGTTCAACCGCAAAGCCTGCGTAATTGATTAGCGTATCCGGAAAATCTTTCTGATTTCCATCAAGCTTTACGCCAATCAACTTACCACCATCGACTACTACCGTTACAGGATCCAACTTGCCATGGTCCCAGTATCTTACGGCATAACCATCAGTAGACTGTGCATCACCGGTAATGTGTTCACCAATAATCGTACCACCATGGATGTTTAATGTACCATGACTATCTACAATGATTACCTTGTACGCCCAAGTAGTGGGTTCTTCACGTTTTTCAATCTCGCGACCAACAATAGAGCCATTGCCAGCCGTATCCTGAATAGTAAAGTTGCCTGCGCTCTCTACAAAGAACAAATGGTCAAATTTCTTATTATCCTCTTTTTCGTTGCTGGTGCTGCCGACAATCTTTTTGCCGTTCAAATCCAGAGTCAAAGTCTTATCAATAGAAATCGCATTTTTGCTTTCACCTTCGTCTACGCCAAAGGTAACATCGCGCAAAACCTTAACGGTTTCGCCATCTTTCGCCGCAGCAAAAGCAGCGTGCAGAGTATCATACGTCTTACCTGCAACCTCTGCTGCGCCAGCTGCTACCGGCGTTTCGGTTACAGTCACTTCGCATTCTGCGGTATAAGTCTTATTATTGTGTGTAGCCGTAGC
>JARHYC010000022.1 GCA_029264955.1 Faecalibacterium sp.
CTCCCGGTGGAAAGCGTATTGTTGCACCTACCGCTTTTGGAAGTAAATGCAGGGGTACGCCGCCATTTGGAGAACGGCTGTCCCACAAGCCATTACTCGGCAAAGGATGGACGTTACCGTGTACGCGATCAGGAGGGGAACTTCCTAGGGCTGGCCAAAGTGGAAGCTGGCGTACTCAAGGTAGAAAAATTATTTTGCGAGCGCAGCACAAACTAAGGGCTGCGCCCGTTTTCTGTTAAAAGAAAAGAGATAACAACTATGATGCAAGTCTATTCCCGCATGGAGGCGCTGCCTGAAAATGATAATCGGGGCTGTGCCGTGGCAATGGGATTTTTCGATGGTCTGCATATTGGGCATCAGGCGGTAATTGGTGCAGCGGCAGACTGGGCAAAAAAACATGATGCCGATCCGGCTGTGTTTACGTTTCGCCTGCCCCGTATCAATGCGCTGAAAGGCAGCCGCCTTTTGCGCACAGAGGAGAAACACGAACTGGTGGAACAAATGGGGGTTCGCTATTATGTGGCTCCGGATTTTGAACAAGTGAAAGCGCTTTCTCCAGAGGATTTTTTTGCTGCGTTGGTCAATCAGCTCCACGCACGAGCATTGTGCTGTGGTGAAAACTTTACTTTTGGTGCAAAAGCTGCTGGTAATGTGGATACCCTGCGTGCCATGTGCGAAGAAAAGGGTGTGGAACTCATTGTGATTCCGCTGGCACAGTTTGAGGGCAAGACAGTTTCTTCTACTCGTATTCGCACTGCGCTCAGCGGGGGAGATATGCCGGGTGTCAACAGTATGTTAGGGCGCCCGTATGCAGTGAAATTTCCGGTAAAGCACGGTGCAGGCTTGGGGCGTACCTTTGGCTGCCCGACCATTAACCAGATTTTTCCCGAAGGCTATCAGCTGCCTAAGACTGGCATCTACATCACTCGTACACTGGTAAACGGTGTGTGGTATCCGTCTGCTACAGGGTTGGGCAGCCGTCCTACTGTAAACGACGATGTGAGCAAGATCACCTGCGAAACCTTTATTCCGGACTTTTCGGGTGATTTGTACGATGAAACGCCTACAGTGGAATTTCATGCCTATCTGGCACCATCTCGCCGATTCGAAAATCTGGATGCACTGAAGGCCTGTATCGACGATGCTGCGCAACAAGCAAAAGCCTATTTTTCCGTAAATAACGGGTAAATAATCCTTGCACTTTGCACCATAGCGTGCTATAATATTTTACGTACCGTGGCACGGCTCGGGGAGTATGCCCTGTAACAGGGATCAACCGTTTCCCTCCGCTGCGCTATAGGCAAATTATAGAAAAGAGGTTATTACTATGAACAAGCAGGAAGTTATGGCTAAGGTTGCCATGAACGAAAAGGACACCGGTTCTCCCGAAGTGCAGGTCGCTCTGCTGACCGCTCACATCAATGAGCTGAACATGCACCTGAAGGCTAACCCCAACGACAAGCACAGCTACCGTGGTCTGCTGAAGATGGTCGGCCGTCGCCGCAATCTGCTGGCTTACCTGGAGAAGAAGGACGTTAATCGTTACCGTGCTCTGATCGCAACCCTGGGTCTGCGTAAGTAATATCAATGGGGCAGGCGCTACGTTATGTAGTGTCTGCCCCATTATTCTTTTATATCTGCTGTTTTTCCACAAAAAGGGCAGGGAATTCTCGTGCAGGATGCTGAAAACTTATTCGCTGCGCATCTGGCGCTGGAAGTCATAAACAACAGAAAGCCGGCCGTTGTTATAGCAGTAAATCGAACTTTTGTGTCACAGGTACAAAGGCTGGATTTATTGCTAAAGCCGCGGGAGTGCTTTTTGTGTGATATAAATTTACAGGAGGCATAACAATGGCAATCGAATTTGGTTCCCGCAAAGAAACCTTTGAGAATTTCAAAGTTTATGAAACCATGTTGGCTGGTCGCCCCTTCTCTGTCGAGATGGGCAAGATGTGCGGCCTGTCCAATGCAAGTGCAATGATTTGCTATGGTGATACGCGCGTTCTGTGCAACGTCACTATGAGCGCAAAACCTCGTGAGGGTGTTGACTTCTTCCCCTTGAGCGTTGAGTACGAGGAAAAGTTGTACGCCGATGGTCGTATTCCTGGTAGCTTTATGCGCCGTGAGGGCCGTCCCGGTGAGCGTGCAATCCTGACCAGCCGTGTAGTTGACCGTCCCATTCGTCCGCTGTTCCCCAAGGATATGCGTAACGATGTGTGTGTTACCATGACTGTCATGAGCTTGGACCGTGACTGCGCTCCGGAAATTGCTGGCATGATTGGTACATCTCTGGTTCTGGCTGTCTCTGACATCCCCTGGGCTGGTCCTATTGGCGGTGTTCAGATGGGTCTGGTTGACGGCGAGCTGGTTGTGAACCCCACCGCTGAGCAGCGTGCTGTCAGCGATTTGGCTCTGACCGTTGCAGCTACCGAGAACAAGATCGTTATGATTGAGGCTGGTGCAAACGAGGTTGACGAAGACACCATGCTGAATGCCATCAAGCTGGCTCACACCGAGATCAAGAAGATCATTGCGTTCATCAATAGCATTGTTGCTGAGCGTGGCAAGAAGAAGATTGAGTTCACCCCGGTTGAGTTGGATCACGATCTGCTGGATGATGTGATTGCAAAGCACCTGGATGATTTCAAGGCTGCTATGGATACCGACGATAAGAACGTGCGTGACGCAGCGCTGCTGCCGATCATGGATGCTATCGCTGCTGAGCACGAGGGTCTGGATGATGCAACGCTGGACATGATCAGCTACAAGATGCAGAAGCAGGTTGTCCGTCGCTGGTTGCTGGATGATGGCAAGCGCGTTGACGGTCGCGGTATCAACGAGATTCGCCCGCTGGCTGCTGAAGTCGGTCTCCTGCCTCGTGTACATGGTTCCGGTATGTTTACCCGTGGTCAGACTCAGGTTCTGACTACCTGCACGCTGGGCGGTACAAAGGATAACCAGCTGATGGACGATCTGAGCGATGAGCCCACCAAGCGTTATCTGCACCACTACAACTTCCCGCCGTATTCTGTCGGCGAGGCTCGCGCACCTCGTAGCCCCGGTCGTCGTGAAATCGGTCACGGTGCGCTGGCTGAGCGTGCTCTGCTGCCTGTCTTGCCTGATATGGCTGATTTCCCGTATACAATCCGCTGTGTGTCGGAAGTTTTGAGTTCTAACGGCTCTACTTCTCAGGCTTCTATCTGTGGTTCTACGCTGGCACTGATGGATGCGGGTGTGCCGATCAAAGCTCCTGTTGCTGGTATCTCCTGCGGCCTGATTACCGAGGGCGACCGCTGGATGACCATGCTGGATATCCAGGGTGTCGAGGACTTCCACGGCGATATGGACTTTAAGGTTGGCGGTACACGTAAAGGTATCACCGCTATCCAGATGGATATTAAAATCGATGGCTTGACCTATGATATCATTGCAGAAGCATTCGAGAAGTGCCGCAAGGGTCGTCTGTTCATTCTGGACGAGATCATCAAACCCTGCATCGCTGAGCCGCGTGCCGAGCTGAGCCGTTGGGCACCCAAGATGTTTAGCATGACTATCCCCACCGATAAGATCAAGGATGTTATCGGTAAGGGCGGCAAGGTCATCCAGGATATCTGCGCAAACTGCAACTGCAAGATCGATGTGCAGGAAGACGGTCATGTATTTGTTTCCGCTACCGATCAGGAGGATGCAAAGCGTGCAATCTTCACTATCAAGACAATTGTGGAAGACCCGGAAGTGGGTGCGCTGTACAAGGGCCGTGTCACCCGCCTGATGAACTTCGGTGCGTTCGTTGAGATTGCACCCGGTAAGGAAGGTCTGGTTCATATTTCTAAGCTGGATTCCAAGCGTGTTGAGCGTGTGGAAGACATAGTTGCTGTGGGCGATGCTATCGTGGTTAAGGTTACTGATATTGACCAGCAGGGGCGTATTAACCTGAGCCGTAAGGATGCAATCGCTGAGTTGGAGGCTAAGAAGGCTGCACAGCAGCAGGGCTGATAAAGAATAATCCAGAAGCAGAACCTATATTGTTTGAATCAAAAGAGAGTGATGCCAACATAAGTTGGCGTCACTCTCTTTGTTTGTATTTATCCGCAGCATTAGCCTGTGTATATCGAACTTAAAAGAATTGAATGCAGTTCTGATGCACTACAATAGACAATAGGGAAGGGAAGAGTAAAATCGGAATATAGCTACCAAGAATTAGTAATTAAAAATTATAGGAAAATAAAAAAGCGATATAAATTTCCCGGCCAAGAGAAATTTATATCGCTTTGCTGATTGCTGATGATTTATATAAGGGGATGACGATCTAAAAAAGATGCCTTAGCGATTAGTCGCTGATGTAGGGCATCAGAGCAACGTGACGAGCGCGCTTGATTGCGACAGTCAGCATACGCTGATGGAATGCGCAAGTGCCGGTAACACGGCGGGGAATAATCTTGGAACGCTCGGAAACATACTTACGCAGACGGGGAACGTCCTTGTAATCGATGGAGTCGATCTTGTCGACACAGAAGCTGCAGACCTTCTTACGGCCACGACGCATGGGGCGTGCGGGACGGCTGCCTTCGTTTCTTTCAAAAGCCATTGCTTGTTACCTCCTTAATAGAATGTACTGCATCAGAAGGGCAGATCATCGTTGTCTTCAATGACAGCGAAATCATCTGCGCTGCCAGCAGAATAGCTGGGAGCGGCCTCCATGGTGTTTGCGCGGGGCGCATTATAACCACCGTTGGATGCAGGTGCGGAATAACTATTTTCATAATTATTATTGCCGCTATTCGTAGATTTGGGACCTGCGAAATTGATGTTGGTTGCAACGATTTCGATGGCTGTGCGATTGTTGCCAGTCTTATCGGTGTAGTTACGGCTCTGCAGACGACCTTCAACGGCAATCAGGGAACCTTTCTGGAAATACTTACAGACAAACTCTGCACTCGCCTCCCAGCAAACCACATCAATAAAGTCGGCCTGCGACTGACCGTTTGCATCACGGCGATTGCGATCACATGCAATGCGGAAACTTGCGACCTTACGGCCGGTTTGAGTCTGACGCAGGGTGGGGTCGGCTACCAGTCGACCCATAATAGCTACAACATTCAGCATAACTTCAGCCTCCTAAAAGCGCAATTACGCTTCTTCCTTTGCAACGATCAAAGAACGCAGAACGCCATCGGTGATCTTGTACACACGATCCAGCTCAGCGGGGAACTCAGGGTTGCTGGTGAAGTTAATCACAGTGTAGAAGCCCTCTTCCTCGTCGTTGATGGGGTAAGCCAGACGCTTCTTGCCCCACTCATCAATGGAATCGATGGTACCGTTTGCCTCGATCAGAGCTTTGAACTTTGCGTTAACAGCGTTCATGGCTTCCTCGTCGACGCAGCTGGTAATCAGCATGGTTTCGTACTTTGCCATTTTGTAGCACCTCCTTTTGGACTTTAGGACCACCCCAACCAGGATGGCCAAGGATTGTGACGCTATGTCACAAACGTCCTTGCGGACGCTAGAGTATTATAACAAAGAAAAGCGGCGATGTCAACACAAAAACCATGCCGAACCGCCACTTTTTACAATTTTTTCTGTTTTTACAGCGTTTTGCACAGCTCTTTCAGGTATGCACGGAAACCTTCGCCGATTTCCGGATGCTTCAGAGCCATTTCTACCTGCGCTTCTACAACACACAGCTTGTTGCCCATGTCGTAATGCTTGCCGGTAAAGTCTACAGCGGTCATGCCACCGCAGGTGCGTGCATATTCTGCCATAGCATCGGTCAGCTGATACTCACCACCGGCACCACGAGGAATGCGGCTCAAAATGGGATAAATTTCCGGTGTAAGCAACACACGGCCCAAAATGGAGAAGTTACTGAACTCCTGACCCTTCTTTGGCTTTTCAATCATATCATCTACGAAGTACAGATTGTCGTGCAGCAGGGTAGTCTTTAAGCTGCAATAGCGGGATACATCTTCCCATGGAACGGCATTGACACCAACAGTCGGACGGCCGAATTCCTCATAGGCACGAACTAGCTGTGCACATACAGGATCCTCACCCACGATGACATCATCACCATAAATCACCAAGAAAGGTTCATCTCCGGTGAAGGCTTTTGCACAAGCTATTGCATGACCCAAGCCAAGGGTCTGTTTTTGGCGCACGAAATAGATATTGGCCTGATTGGCGATGCCCAAGCATTCGGCCAGCATATTTTCTTTGCCGGGAACAGACAGTTTTTCTTCCAGTTCAGGGCTGCGGTCAAAATGATCTTCGATGATGGACTGATTTCGCCCTAGAATAATCAAAATGTCGGTGCAGCCAGATTGAACGGCCTCTTCTACCAGATACTGAATGGCAGGTTTGTCTACAATCGGCAACATCCCTTTCGGCATAGCCTTCGTAGCAGGGAGAACGCGCGTACCCAATCCGGCCGCAGGAATAACGGCTTTTTTGATCTTCATAAAAGATGCTCCTTACCTATTTATATTATGCCAGCAACTGATATAAGGCAGAGATATTAGGGCCGACAAACATACTTGTAATCATTCCAATGAGAATCATAATGCCTGCCAGCATAAACACTGCGGCCCAGCTAGTGCCGCCTTTTGCGCGCAACACATACTGACGCTGATTTGCATCGGGATAAGCAGCTCGAATTTTATTGATCCGCTTGATGCTTTCATTCTTGTACCAGTAAACGCCATAGAAACCGCGTAAGAACATGAGAGGCAAATTCAAAACAGAAGCAGCAGCAGCCAAACGATACAAGAGGTCGCCACTTATACCAGCGGTCAGGGTGCTTCCAGTAATTTGCAATGTATACAGCATCGAGGGTAAGTTTACCAACAACTGCGTCGTAGCCCAAAGTAAGGCTGGTTTCCATGCCTTACGGTATGCAAAGTAGAATGGCCCAAATACAGCCGCGCTAAAACAGAAAACGGCACGACGATGCATAAGTTCCATCTGCTTGAACAGCATCATATACAGATAATTGGATTTGCCGATGAATACAGACCAATCTGATACAGGAATCTGTTCGATGGTGCTGTCTGGATCTAGATTGGGGATGCCGGCTTCCTGCGCCTGTGCAGACTGCTGGGGCGGGGTATAGGTGTTATTGTACAGCTGGCTGTAATCAAATTCGGAATTGTTCGGATCGCCTGCTTCGTTGGAAGCCGCCTGCTGTTCCTGCTGGTTGGCAGTGCCATTCGGTATGGTATCTGCCTGCGTTTCTTGCGTAGCGGCGGGAGTCCACTCAAAACCGGAAGCGTGTTTTTCCTGATTCGCACAAATACCGTTTTGCTGCCAACAGGAACGGTGGTGCGGTGTACCACACTCAGGGCAGACAACGATATCGTCGCCTGCAGCAAACTTTTCTCTACAAATCGGGCATTCTTGACCCGTAAAATCGTACATAAAAATCCTCCGTGAACGATAAAGATGATTCCATCAGTATACAAATATATACAATATTGTACACCAACTTATGAAAAAATGCAATCGAGCCATACTTTTCTGCGGTATATCTTTACTTTATCACATAAATTCGGTATACTAATTAAGTATCTGTGTATATACTATGTATTTTGCGTATCGTGAGGTTTCTATGATTACAGTAGATGAATTGAAATTTAAACTGGGCGGCTTCCGCACCGCTGTAAATGACCTGGAAGAAGCCCTTGCCATCGAGCAGAGCAAGAAGCGTTTGCAGGAGTTGGAGCATAAGATGACTATGCCCGGCTTTTACGATGACGCGGATGCCAGTAAGAAGGTATTTGATGAAATGGGTGACTTGAAAAACAAGCTGACTCGTTTCGAGAATCTGCGCGTCATGTACGAGGATGCTGAAACCATGCTCCTGATGCTGGAAGAAGAAAACGATCCTGACCTGATTCCGGAAGGCGAAGAAGCAGTCAACAACGTGGAAAAGGCGGTTGATGAGTTGCAGTTGGTCACCATGCTGAATGGTGAGTATGACCACAGTAATGCAATCCTGACCTTCCATGCAGGTACCGGCGGTACCGAGGCACAGGATTGGGCTGAGATGCTGTATCGTATGTACAACAAGTGGGCAGACGCACACGGCATGAGCGTAGACGTGATGGATTATCAGGACGGCGACGAAGCTGGCATGAAGAGTGCGTCTATGATTGTAAAGGGCACGAATGCTTACGGTTTGCTCAAGAGCGAAAACGGTGTACATCGTCTGGTTCGTGTGAGCCCCTTTGACTCTCAGGCACGCCGTCAGACCAGCTTTGCTTCTCTGGAAGTTATGCCGGAGCTGGACGATTCTATCCATGTGGATATCCGTCCGGAAGACATCGAAATGCAGGTTTACCGCGCATCCGGTGCAGGTGGTCAGCACGTCAACAAGACCTCCAGTGCGGTTCGATTGATTCATAAGCCCACTGGCGTGGTCGTAAACTGCCAGACCGAGCGTTCTCAGTTCCAGAATCGTGACTACGCTATGCGTATGCTGGAAGCGAAGCTGTACCAGATCGCACAGCAGCAGCACATGGATAAGATTGAGGACATCAAGGGTGTTCAGAACGAGATTGCCTGGGGTCACCAGATCCGCAGCTACGTGTTCATGCCGTACACAATGGTCAAGGACCATCGTACCAACTACGAAACCGGCAACGTAGATGCTGTTATGGACGGCGATTTGGATGGATTTATTTTTGCGTACTTGAAAGCGGCTTCTCGCGGTGAGCTGCAGGATACCTGATAAAACCATAAAGGCGCAGGGAGTGTTCCTTGCGCCTTATTTTTGCGCGATGCGAGTATTCTATTGAAAAACACATCATATGGATTGACAGACAATGTAGCGTCCATGTATACTCAGGACAAAAAAGATTTTGGATTGAGGTGTAAGTTATGGGAACGTTTTGGTCAGAGCGTCGAAGCATCCAGTTTTCCCGTGGGCTGGTGATTCTGTTTGGTGCCTTGTTGGTAGCATTGGATATAGGCGGCTTTTGGTTTGTTCAGTTTATCTGCGATAATGTGGCACAGCATACAGGATTTCGCTTTGTATTGTCGCTGCTGATTTGCTTGTATGTGTGCAGCATACCGGCATATATCTTGCTAGTCAGCCTGTATAAGCTGCTGAACAATATGGAGAAAGATCGTGTTTTTGTGCAGGAGAATGTTGTTTTACTGCGTCGTGTCAGCTGGTGTTGTGTGGCCGCAGCATTGATTTGCCTGCTATTTATCAGCACTTGGCTCAGTCTGGTAGTAATCAGTCTGGCGGCAGCGTTTATGGCATTGATTGTCTGGGTCATTAAAAACGTATTTGTTCGGGCAATCAACATGAAAGCAGAGCTTGACTATACGATATGAGGTGAAAATTATGCCGATCATTGTAAATTTGGACGTGATGATGGCGAAGCGCAAGATCGGTTCCGGCGAGCTGGCTGAACGGGTAGGCATCACACCGGCAAATCTTTCTATATTGAAGAACCAAAAAGCACGCGCTGTGCGTTTTTCCACGTTAGAGGCGATTTGTCGTGAGCTGAATTGCCAGCCGGGAGATATTTTAGAGTACCGCCCGGAAGATTAAATCAGCGTTTTGCATCTGAAAACGGTATGGTTGAGGCTGTGCCGTTTTTTTGTTATTGCTTCACTAGAAGATTGGCGGCAAGCCTTTATAAGATTCGTGTACGGAACTATACATGACGAGAAAGCATCTGGTAAAAGAATCTTATGCGGCTGCTCTGGATGAGTAAGCACCACTGTTACTTTTGAGGGAATCTATATGAAGGTAATAGAATTCGCAAGAGAGAATCCATTGACCGTTGTTCTGCTACATGGTGGGGGACTGTCGTGGTGGAGTTATAAAGATGTCGCTGAAATTTTAGCACAAGACTATCATGTTGTAATTCCTTTCTTAGATGGTCACGCCCACAGTGATTGCGATTTTACAACTATAGAAAATGCAGCAGATGAAATCTGTGCGTATATCCGAAAGCAATTTTGTGGCAGTGTGTTTGCAATAGGAGGATTGTCTCTTGGCGGGCAAATTCTTGTGGAAATGCTCTCTTACATCCCAGATATTTGCCAATATGCGCTGATCGAAAGTGTAATGGTTGTTCCTATGACGCTTACAAATCGGCTGATTGCGCCTGCGGTTCAAATGAGTTATGGACTCATCAAAAAGCGGTGGTTTGCCAAGCTGCAATTTAAGCAGTTGCATTTGAAAGTGGATTTATTCGATGCTTATTATGCGGATACCTGTAAAATCAACCGGGAAAATATGATTGCTTTTTTGAAGAGCAATTCCTCCTATAAAATAAAAGATTCTCTTAATAGATGTACTGCCAATGTAATTATTGCAGTCGGTGGCAGAGAGACACATAAGATGAAAAAATCGGCAAAGCTCTTGGAGCGGGCTTTACCGAAAAGTAAATTGGTTGTTTTCCCCCAATATTATCATGGAGATCTAAGTATTAACCATCCTGAAATATATGCTGAATTATTCCAGTCGTTGGTCAAAGGATCGGATATTTCGGCTAAGGGGTGATAAAGAAAAGCGGAGTGTATCAATTTTGATACACTCCGCTTTTGTGATTTCGATTTCCCAATAAGCTGCTGATTAAATGGCGCATTAGATGATTGCTTCTTGTGATGATGTAACGCATAGCAAAAAAACAGATTCCAATGGTTGCATAGGAACGCTATGCATAAGAGTTACCATCGTTTGCGTGCATTGCGAGAGAGCTTTCTGGTAACGGAGTAGTTTCCGCCAGGGAAACCAATATGTGCCGATTGCGTTATCGCATTGCGCCCAGAGCCGATGGTGGTGTTCAAATGCCGCCAGCCAAGGGTGAAGGAAATCCCGGAACGGCTGATATTTAAGCGAACACCGGGGATGATATGAAAACTCCAGCGAAAACGACGTCTGCTGGTGCGTTTTCGTTTGGCACATCTTTTTTTGGTACGTCTTCTTTTCGTGCGTTTCTTTTTTGCGCGAAATAACATAATAATATCCTTTGTATTTCGACTTCCCGCCGTGTAAGCAGAAGTGCTGCATAACACGGCGATCCATTCGTCTTAAAATGGCAAATCTGTTTAATATTCCCGTGCCTTGATCTGGCGGATGTCTTCTCCTAAAAATACGAACTGCTCACAACTGCCAGCAAGTCGGCTGGCAATTTTTTCTGTATAGCGTTTCTCAAATACCGTACCGTCCATGATATTGCTGGTGAAAATCGTAGGACGATGCCCCGACATTCGGGTGTTCAAAAGCGTATAAAAAACACTCAAAGTGTAAGCGGAGAGCATTTCTGTGCCCAAATCGTCCAGAATCAGCAGATCTGCATCACAGGCAGCAGACATGAGCGCTGCTTCGTCTACATTATTTCCGCTGGTAAAATGTGCTGTTTCCAGTTGGGAGAAAAACTCGGAACTGGACACATAAATCACATCGTATCCTCGATCCAGCACGACGCCAGCAACGGCTAATGCCGCATGGGTTTTACCAAGACCTGCATTGCCAATCAACAGAAGATTCAGACTGTCGTGATCGAATGTGACGGCGTATTCATGTAAATCTTCCAGTAAAGCGCGCATATGCTGGCGGATGTTGCATCCGGTGATGGGGTCTTTTTTGTTTGGGTAATACTCCAGCTGCAAGGTGGCGAATTTGGAAATGGATAGGGAAGAGTTCTGCTCAATTTCTTCCCGACGAAGTTTGCGCATCAGCTTCTGTACACAGGCGCAGTTTTTTCCATCCTGAATACCAGTATCCTGACACAGGGGACAGGTGTACTTCGGTTCCAAACAGTCTGGACTGCGCCCGCTGGCACGCAGCAGTTCGTTGCATTTTTCCTTACAATTGTGCAGTTGATCCAGTGCGGCTTTTGTGTCGCCACCTCGTGCGCCTGTCATAGCGGCATGAATACCAGCCTGACGGAAAGCTTCTTGTGCCTGTGCAAAACCGGGTACTGCCGCCAATACAATTTTCTGGTTGTCCTCTGCTTTTACACGGGCGGTCTGACGACGGGTTTGTACGATACGCATAGCAGCCTGGTACAATTCATTGCGTGTCTGCATTTAGAATCAATCCTTTCTTTTCAGGCGGCGCGGTCTCTCGACTGCATTCTTCAGGAAGTCATTTCCGCTGGGCTGCGCACGGTCTACACGCACATTACGGCTGGCGGCATTGTCATTGGCACCATAGCCGCGCACTTCGTGGATGGTACGCAGCCCTTTGCCGTACCACTTACGCAAAATTCCGTTCAAATACCACACATCCTGGTTCGGTCCGGCCTGTAAAGCAGCTTCACTTGTCATCGTATCGTCATAACCATATTCTTCGTACCAACGACAAATTGCTCGTTTTTCGCCTAAGGTCAAAGTGTCGTGCGGGACATTGAGTAGTTCGCAAACAAAATCTTCCCGCTTGCGTCGCAGAGCCAGCTTTTTCAGGTGTCGGTCGGCATCTTCTCCGGTTACAACGCCTTCATTTTGCCATGCTTTCAGCTCATGATTCAATGCGCCCAGTGTCTTTTTGTCTTCACCTGCCAGATAGGTGAGGCAGAGCATAATCACTTCTGGATCGAAACCATCCTGTAAGTAAAAACGCAGCAGCTTTTGCATTTCGGTGCGGCTTAACGGACGTCCGAAAGCATTTTGTGCACAGTCCATTAAGTTTGCAATCATGGGGTCTGTGCGTGTAGCAGATGCAATTTGCGCCCAGCTCAGCGGAGCCGCCGGGCTTTCCGGTGGTGCATTTTCGGGAGTCACTTTTTCCAGCAATCCAGCACCCGCCCACCAGAGTAATGCGCTTTCTGCAGCGTGTACACTGCGTAGTTTCAAATCGTGTGCAAGTTTTTCCGGGTCAGTAATGCCAGTGGCAAGTACATATAAAGCAACCCGAACGCTGACCTCGTCTGCTGAGCCCAATCGGGCGAAAACAAGGCGGGGCACTGCAATCGTGTCACCGCTTTGTGGTTTCAATTTGAAATCCATGTTAAGAGCCTTTCCATTCGATATATAGATATTGTCATTATATACTGTCTGGCCGTTAAAACGCAAGTAAAACAGGAGAGATATATCATCTACTAAAAAAAGAAAAACCTCCCTGCTGCACGGTGGAAAAACCATCTACAGCAAGGAGGTCAGTTTCTTTTCAAAGGGTAACTCTGGATTTCAAAGAATTGGGTTAGCAATCAGATGGCGAACGTGTGCTTTGTTTTCCATTTGCGCAGCGCAATGCCCATCCAGAAACCATAAATTCCGAACGTGATTACAGTCAGGAACCACCATTTGATCCAGTTGCCAAATAGCTGCAAAGCGGTACCATCGAAATCCAGGCGATGTCCATTGATTACCGTATGGCGGATTTCCCATCCATATACCATGCAGCAAGCCCAAGGATAGCAAATGCCCATTGTAAAGAATGTAATTAAAAAGCCAAGAACTTTCCAAAAGATCAACTGTAAAAGACCGCCGTCAAAGTAAGAGTCGTGCATCATTATTCTCCTTTTTCGATTTGTTGCTTGCGCATACCAGAGAGGTGAACAGCACAATGTCTGTTTTTTCAACAATACCATAGACGCGAAGTCAATGCAATGCATAAGGGGCATTTATTTCAGATAGAAAAAACAAAGATAAAGGTTAATGCAGGAATAACCGAATCAATTTCTGTGCAAGTGATGTATACGGTTGATAGCGCATGGGTAAATCCAGAAAGGTCTTTTTATCTACGATGCTTTTATGATGAGAGAATGCATCAAATCCAACTTTTCCGTGATAAGCACCCATTCCACTTGCGCCTACACCGCCAAATCCCATTTGTGTGGTTGCCAAGTGAATAATGGTGTCGTTGATGCAGCCACCACCAAAAGGACATTGCTCTATAATGTGGTCAACCGTAGCACGGTCCTGCGAGAAAATATACAGAGCCAAGGGATGCGGTCGTGCGTTGATTTGCTGTAACGTTTGCTCCAAGGATTGATAAGGAATAATCGGCAGAAGAGGACCGAAGATTTCATCTTGCATGGAAGCGGAATCCCAGTTACAGGGGTAGAGCAAGGTAGGCTCGATTTTAAGCTGCTGTGAATCACGATTTCCACCGAATGCAATCGGGTCTTGCTCCAAAAGATGGGAAAGGCGAGCAAAGTGCTTTTGATTGATGATGTGCCCATAGGCGGTGTTTTCTAGCGGCTTTTCCCCAAACTGACGCTGAATTTCTTTTTTTAGCGCATCAATAAGCGCATCAGCAATGGATGCGTCACAGCAAATATAGTCTGGCGCAACACAGGTTTGCCCGCAGTTCAAATATTTTCCAAATACGATGCGCCGTGCAGCGAGCGCAATGTTGGCGGTTCGGTCTACAATACAGGGGCTTTTTCCACCAAGTTCCAAAGCGACAGGCGTCAGATGCTCTGCGGCATGACGCAGCACCTCTTTGCCAACGGCTTGGCTTCCGGTGAAGAAAATGTAATCAAACTCCTGTTCCAGCAGCCATTGATTTTCTTCCCGTCCTCCGGAAATCACACAGACGTGTGCGGGATCAAATGCTTCGTTTATGACCGTTTCCAAAACGTGGCTGGTAGCAGGTGCGTAAGCGCTGGGTTTGATAACAGCAGTGTTGCCGGCAGCCAATGCATCAATCAAAGGGTCGAGCGTCAATAATAAGGGATAATTCCATGGGCTCATAATCAGTGTGACGCCACGGGGGGAAGGTTTTACAAAACTGTGTGAAACCGCTTGCGCTAAAGGCGTAGAAACTCGGCGGTTTTTGCTGAATTTTTTCGTGTAGCGCAGCATGTAGGAAAGCTCACTGTACACAAGGCCCAGTTCACACATATAACTTTCGGTTTCGCTTTTTCCTAAATCTGCGAAAAGCGCATCGTAGATATCCTGTTCGTGTGCCTTCAGCGTTCGTTCCAACTGTTTGAGAGCGGCAATGCGATTCGATACAGGCAAGGTTGCTCCCTTAGAAAAGTAATCTTTTTGATTCGAAACCAGATTTTGCATGGATGCAGCGTTCATTGTGATTCTCCTGTAGTTGTGCGGCAGAAACCCGGCGGACGGATGAATCCGATAGATTTTCCGATGGGAATAAACCGCAGTTGAATGAAAAAAGTATAGTCCGAGGGAAACCAATTTGTCAATGTTCTCAGCAGAGGATTGCAAGAAAAGGGACGCTCGCAGAGAAAATGATTAGACTTCACCTGTAAAAGAACAAATAGCTTAAGGAATATTGCGTTCGATTTTTAGAAAATAGGTTTAATGCAAAATGGATAAAAAGAAGCAACAGTATACATTAAAAATAGTGGAATCGATCTCTCTAAAATGGTATAATCAAGAAGATAAGGCGCTATTTTAATGGATACCGCCGAAAACAGAAAGGAGTTGAGATTGTTAGAAACGCTGTCCGATTGTGGCAAAAGACAGCGAAGAGAAATCGCTTTTTGATAGGGAGCGCTTTCTTGCAGCGCAGACCTTTGCTGTAACCATTGAAAAGGGTCTAAGAAGATTGGTCTGCTGTGCAGACCAAAAAGGATTTGGAGGAGCATTCCATGAAACGAGTTTCCAGTTTGGTTCTCGCAGCCGTGATGGCAATGGGAATTGTTGCACAACCGCTGGCGGCAAGTGCCGCTGCGGTGAGTGAACCCAATGCGAATGACGGCTACGAGATCTATCCGGTGCCGCAAAGCATCACATATCAAACGGGCGACTTTATCTTAAAAGATAAGGTGAATGTGATCTACGAAGAAGGCATCGATGAAGCTACGAAAGCGCGCGTACAGGAAGTTTTGAATTTGAAGAATCTGACTGTAGCAGGACATGACGTAGTGCCCGGTCAGACAAACATCTTGGTTGGTACAGTCGACAATACCGATAAAAAGGTAGATGATTATATTGCCAAGAAAAAGCTGTCTGACGAAGAACTGTTCAAAAAAACTGACAGTTATATTCTCAGTAGCGACAACGGTACCTTTGCAATTTTGGGCAAGGATAACGATTCCAGCTTTTACGGCGTGACCACTCTGTATCACGTCATTAACCAGTTGGAGAGCCGCACCGTGCGCAATTTCCAGGTAAAGGATTATGCGGACGTTATCAGTCGTGGCTTTATCGAAGGCTACTATGGTAATCCCTGGTCTACCCAGGACCGTATCGAGCTGATGCGCTGGAGCGGTTACTATAAGTTGAATACCTACTTCTACGCACCTAAGGATGACCCTAAGCATAATGCAAATTGGAAAGAACCTTATACCACGGAAGAGATAGAGAAGAAAATCAAGCCTCTGGCAGAAGCGGGTAACAAATCTAAGTGTCGCTTTGTGTATGCACTGCACCCCTATATGCATAATGCAATCCGCTACGATAACGATGCGCACTATGAGGAAGACATGAATGCGCTAAAGGCAAAGTTCAAGCAGGTCATCGATGCAGGCGTTCGCCAGATCGCTATTCTGGCAGACGACGCAGGCAATCCGGGTGGCCCGAACTACAAGCGTACTCTGGACGACATGACGAAATGGCTGAAAGATCTGCAGGCGCAGCCGGAATACAAAGATCTGAAGATCGTCCTGCCGTTCTGCGTACAGGAGTACATGAACGGTGTTCCTAATCTGCCGGAGTATTA
This sequence comes from Faecalibacterium sp., assembly GCA_029264955.1. Taxonomy (GTDB): domain Bacteria; phylum Bacillota; class Clostridia; order Oscillospirales; family Ruminococcaceae; genus Faecalibacterium. The sequence goes on from JARHYC010000022.1 coordinate 16,598, forward strand.
CAAAACTTTCCCTGACAATGTTCAGACGATGGTTACCGGTGGTACGATCTTTGGTGATGTCAACAAGAACTTCACCAAAGCATTTACCGAGAAGTATGGCCATGGTCCCTATATGTGGGTAAACTGGCCCTGCTCTGACCACTCCAAAAATCATCTGGTTATGGGTGGCTATCACATGTTGCGCTCTGATGTTGAGCCGGGTACTGTGGACGGCATCGTTCTGAACCCCATGCAGCAGTCCGAGCCGAGCAAGGTTGCTATTTTTGGCAACGCTTGCTACTCCTGGAATATTTGGACTGATGCAGAGCGTGATCGTGCCTACGAGGCTTCCTTTAAATATGTGGATCACAACAGTGCAAAGGAGACTGAGGCAAGCACTGCACTGCGTGAATTGTGCAAGCATATGCGTGCCCACTTCACTTTTGGTCAGCTGCGTCATGAGGAATCCTTGGAGTTGCGAGAGATCCTGAATGGCTTTAAGGACAAGATGAGAAATGGCGGCCTGACTGCAACGGATGTAGAGCAGGTAATCCAAGAGTTTGAAAAGCTGCAGCAGGCAGCAATTACCTACCGTCAGGAGGGTAACTCCACTCTGATTGGTGAGAAGGGCGATTATACTGCACCGGAAGCTAACGAGCAGATGGCTCCCTGGCTGGATTGCTGGGATGATACTACCAAAGCAGCGATTGCTTATATGGACGCTGTGAAGGAGATCGTTGCAGAGAATCCTGACTACACCAATGCGCTTAACCTGTACAACGCAGGTAAAGAGGCATTTGCACAGTCTAAGTCTCATGCTTTCTATTATGTAAATCACATGGAATACGCTGAGGTTGGCGTGCAGCACATTGTGCCCTTCATCAAGGCAGTGGAAAGCTACCTGTCTGAGAACCTGCAGAAGGAAATCAATCCCAGCGTTGTACTTACAAGCTACATCAGCAATGTGCTGACCAAGCCCCATGCGGGCAGCATCGAAAATATTTTTGACGGCAATGATGAAACGGTTCTGGAGTTCCACGAACCGCTGTACATCAAGACCGATGACTACTTTGGTGTTCAGTTCAGCAAGCCGATTGCAGTAGATAGCATTCGCATCGCAATGGGCGGAGGTAAGAATCACTTCTACCATGGAAAGCTGCAATATACTAAGGATGGCGAGAAGTGGGAAGATATTAATGGAGAAGTTTATCATCGCCCGCAAAACGATGAAACCCCCATTGAAGTCACCGGTCTGAACTTGACTGACGTTGTGGCTGTTCGCTTGATTGCTACTGCAGATAACGGCGTAGATGCATGAATCACGATTAAGTCGTTTGACA
>JARHYC010000015.1 GCA_029264955.1 Faecalibacterium sp.
TTCCACGTCCTTGACGGTCAGTGCATCACCGTTCTGGTAGACAGCATAAACCTGCTGACCGTTTGCCCAACCGCAAGCTGCGCTGACAGCGCCATCGGCAAACAGTGCGGTATATGCACCATCATCGAAGAACTTGGACAGGATTTCCTGCTGATTCATTTTCGAAGCCATGTATAGACCTCCCGCTTCTGTGATTATTATTTCAAGCAATGTCGAAATGCACCAAAATTATAATTATTATACTATTTCACTCAAGAAGCCACAAGTATTTTGAGCACTTTACAATGAAGAAAAGGAAGCCCCTTATTTGTCATTTTTTAGACAAAGTGACAATTAGCCCTGTTTTTTCTCAAATTTCCGGCCTGCGGTGCGCCCGCCGGGCTTACGATTGCCGTTTGCGGGGCGTGCGCCGGGCTTGCGGTCAGCGGATGCGGGGCGACGCTTTTTGCGTGCCGCGGCAGCTTCCTGCTGGCTGGTGGTGCGGGTGCGTGCGCGGCCCTTTGCCGCTGCTGCACGCAGCCCGGACAGCTCCTGCTTGGTCAGGTCACGATATTCACCGGGCTGCAGCATACCCAGCTTGACAACGCCTTCGGCATTGCGCTTCAGGCGCACAACCTCCAGGCCGACAGCTTCGCACATACGGCGAATCTCACGGTTTTTCCCTTCGCGCAGGGTCATTTCCATAACGGTGCGGCCCGGCTCGTCCACAACAACATTGACGATTGCGGGCAGGGTCTTTGTGCCGTCATCCAGCACAACGCCCTGGGTCAGCTTGACCACCTGCTGCTCGGTTGCGCGGGGGCGCACGGTAACACGGTACAGCTTGCTGATTTCGCCGGACGGATGGGTCATAGCCTGTGCGAATGCACCGTCGTTGGTCATCAGCAAAAGACCTTCGCTGTCCTTATCCAGGCGGCCTACCGGGTAGATACGCGCGGGCACGTCCTTGACCAAGTCCAGAACGGTCTTGCGGCCCAGCTCGTCGCTGGCGGTGGTAACATATCCACGAGGCTTGTACAGCATGATATAGTACATCTGCTGCTTTTTGTTGTAGATGATGCGCTGACCGTCAACGGTCAAAATGTCCTGATTGGGGTCCATCTTGTCGCCAACCTTAACGGGGTGACCGTTCAGCTTTACACGGCCCTCGTTGATGATCTGCTCCGCAGCGCGGCGGGAGCAGAGGCCCTGCTCGGCCATAATCTTCTGAATTCTTTCCTGTGCCATATTTGTATTCCCTTTTCTTTCATACATAAACTTGTGTGTGAATTTCAAACAAGGGGCGGTCAGAAACGATCGCCCCTCACATGGTATGGTTATTGTGCAGCGTCGGTCTTGGCAGTTTTTGCCGCGGGGGCTGCTTTTTCTTTCTTGCCGGAGTTGACCAGCTCGGTCAGTCGGTCCACCAGCTCAGGCAGCATCGTCAGCGCACGGTCCATGGCGTTGCCGGAGTTGGACAGCTGAATGGTGCGCACATTGCCGCCCTGAATCACCAAAAAGGCAACCGGGGTAACCGATACGCCTGCACCGCCGCCGCCACCGAACAAATCCTTATTGGCTGCGTTTTTACCCTCAAAATCGGAACCACCGGAAGCGAAACCGAAAGTAATCTTGGATACCGGCAGAATCACGGTTCCGTCCTCGGTATGCACAGGATCGCCGATGACCGTATTGGCATCGACCATTTCCCGCACCTTATCCATCGTAACACCCATAAAGCCTTGAATTGTATGCTCAGCCATCGTTGTTCTCCTTACTTAATCTTCCTTTCCGGCAAACTGATCCAACAGCACCGGCAGAATATTTGCTTTCCAAAGCAGCCAGACAAAGCGCGTGGCCGCTATTACCATTATAAGCAATCGGGCGGATATTTGACAAGAGAAACGGCTTTTTTTCTCGCCTTTCGCCAGAAAATCCGCTTCCAGACGGAACTCGTCAAAATCCAGCCAGACCGCACGGTTCAATACCCCCAGCCCCGCGTGCAGCCAAGCCTGCATTTTACCGTATCGGATGGCGGTATCTGCCGCATCCTCACCCGTCACTGGGAGATATACCCGAATGTGCTTGACCTTTAAGCCGTTCAGGATACGTTTGCCCATTTTGCCCAGCCCCTTTACTGCCGTTACCATCTGGTCAAAGGTCAGCCGCATCAGCGCATTTTTGTCATGGGGTTTGGCATCGGCAGCTTCTGCCTGCTTTGCCGCAGCGTTTGGCTTGGGCACCTGTTCCGCCTGAGACGATTTCGAAGCTGTCGCTTTGGGTGGCTTTGAAGCCGCAGTTTTTGCCTTGGGCTTCTTTGTGGATTTGGCTTTCGTTTTTTTCGCCGGCTTTTCTTTCCGGGGCAGCAAGGTATATTTGAATCCCAGCGCCCCCACCTTCACCGTCAGGTCCTCGTCGTGGTAATCCAGCCACAGCGATACCGGAATCACCAGTGCAAGCAGAATCAGTGCCAGAATAACGAAAAGTAAAATCCCAAGCGCTTTCAACAGAAACAGCAAAGCCGTAATCAGGGCGGACATGATTATGCCTCCTCTTCTGTGTCCGGCAGAGATATATCCCCATGCAGCGGCGGCAAATCTGCCAGACTGCGCAAGCCGAACACACGCAAAAAGGTGTCTGTCGTGCGGAAACTCACCGGGTGACCGGGCAAATCCAGCCGTCCGGCTTCTTCAATCAAATCCTTTTCCAGCAAACTGCTCACCGTGTGGGAGGAATCCACACCGCGCACCTGCTCGATAAAAGAGCGGGAAACCGGCTGGTTATATGCGATGATGGTCAGGGTTTCCAGTGCCGCGCCGGACAGCGGCACATTCCGCCGGGTGTCCAGAATCTGCTTGACCTGGGGGCTGTATTTGTTTTTGGTTGCCAGCTGCCAGTGGTCCTCTAACTGCAACAGACACAACCCCCGGTCTTTCTTCTCATAATCCTCTTGCAGCGAAAGCAGCAAACGCTCCACCACAGGCGGCTCAATGCCCAGCACCGCCGCCAGCTTTTCGCCGGAAACCGGCTCGCCGTGGGCAAACAGCATGGCTTCTGCCGCCGCTTTGTATTCCTTTAAGTCCATTCCGATTCTCCTGACGTATCCCATTTGATTTTTTCCCGACTGATTTTCAGCTCGGCATCGTCATCAATGCAGATGCGGCCATTGCGCACCATTTCCAACACCGCCAAAAAGGTGGCAACCGTTGTGCTGCGGCTGTCGCTTTTCGAGAACAGCTGATGCAGGCTGTGCAGTTTACCTGTTACCAGACCACGCAGAACGTGCACCACACGGCTTACCACCGACACGATAGGCGTAGACACAATCGGCTCGAACACATCCTGCTCTACCTTTTTCCCTTTTTTGCCCTTGCCGCACAAAGCATCCCACGCATCGGCCAGCAGTTTCGGGTCGTGGTGCAGGTTGTATTCCATCGCCCAAGTCACCGGTGCAGGTTTACGCACGACCATATAGGTATCATCGTACATGACACCCAGCTGACCGGCCATCTTCTTGCAAAGGTCGTATTCAATCAGCTGACCGGTCAGCTCTTCTTTCATGCGCTCGGCTTCTTCGCTGCGGGGCAAAAGCAGATAGCTTTTCATCTCTACCAGACGGGCTGCCATCTCGATAAATTCGCTGGCAACATCCAGCCGATGCTCCTGCACGTTGCGAATAACCACCAAATACTGCTCGATCAGATCCAGAATGGGAATATCGTGCAGGTCCATCTTGTTTTTGCGAATCAGGCTCAGCAAAAGATCCAGCGGACCTTCAAAATTTTCCAGTTTGAATTGCAATTCTTCCATGTTGATCCGGGTCCTTTTCTATCAGGCAAAGAACAGCTTGACCGCGAGTACATCCACAAAGCTGGTTGCACGGTCCAGAACACCGACAGTGTAAGCGTTCAGCATACCCAGCGGACGGTCCAGTACGCCTACCATCAGCAGCAGGAACATACCGATGAAAATATACTGCTCGTATTTCATGATGTAAAAATACCACTTCTGGGGCAAAAATGTGAGCAGAATACGGCTGCCGTCAAAGGGAGGGACCGGAATCAGGTTGAACACTGCCAGCGACACGTTCATAATAATCATGTAATACAAAATCTGGCTCACCGCCGCGATCAGCATACCGTTTGCGCCTGTTGCCAGCGATATATACAGCACGATTTTATACAAAATCGCACTGACAAACGCCAGCGTAAAGTTGGCCGCCGGGCCGGCACAAGCCGTCAGCGCCATACCCAGCTTGGGGTTGCGGAACCGGTATGCCTGCGTCGGTACGGGCTTTGCCCAGCCAACACCGGCAACGATCATGCACAGCGCACCCATCGGGTCAAAGTGTGCCATAGGGTTGATGGTCATGCGGCCCATGTCCTTTGCGGTACTGTCGCCCAGCTTCCAGCTGACAAATGCGTGGGCAGCTTCGTGGAACGGGATGGCCACCAGCATAACCAGAGCGCGGTAAAAATATGTTATCATAACGGGCACTCCTATCTATAATAATTCATATTATTATACCCTGTTTTTGGATTTCAGACAAGTATCGCCGCAGATTTGCGCAATCGCGCAAAAAAAGTAAAATTTATCGGAAAAGCTCTTGCATTTTTTCACGCAGTCTGGTAAAATAGCTTAGCTGATGATTTATACGATTGCACATCAATATACGAGGAGGTGCAGCAAGTATGGCCAAATGTTCCTGCTGTGGTAAAGGCGTGGCTTTCGGTATCCAGGTCTCCCACTCTCATCGTCGCAGCAACCGTACCTGGAAGTCCAACGTCAAGCGCGTTAAGGCAGTTGTCGATGGTTCTCCCAAGTATGTTTATGCATGCGCTCGTTGCCTGCGCTCTGGTAAGATTACCCGCGCTCTGTAAGGCGTAACATAACGAAAAATAGACACGGACGATTAGCCACCGTCCGTGTTTTATTTTGCCCATTTTTCCGAAAACAAAGCACAGGGGGCGCTTTCCCCCTGTGCTTTGTTTTTTATGTCAGATACGGCCTCGGTTTTGCGCGCCGCCTAGATGCAGCTGATCTTTTGCTGAAAAAGGCGCTGCAAAAGGCTCAGCCGGCACAGCTTGTTTGTAAACCGGTCCTTTTTTCGATTTCCGCAATAAATTTTTCATTGGAAACCGGCTCCATATACAAAAAATGGTAGGTTTCGTCGGATGCCCCCCGAATCTTTGTATCAAACGTGAGCTTAAAGCATTTGAAGGATTCGCTGTACTCTACTTTTTGAATCTGGCGATACAAAACCTGAACGTCCGCCGCACAGCCTTTTTTCTGCTCCTCGTAATGAATTTTCATCTCATCTTCGCCAAAAAAGATTTGTGCCAAGGAAAATTCATAATGCGATGCATTCTCCTGCATGGCAGTAAATCTGTTTAGAATCACAACCGGGAGCACCGCACCCAGCAACGTACTCAGCTGAAACCCTGATGCAAAGAAGCTAATGATCGCCGAAAGAACGAGTATTCCCACAGCAACCCACAACGCTTTTGTAAATATCCGACGCGCCAAACTCGGCCGAACAAGAACCTTACTGCGAATCGACATTGTAGTTTCCATCTTTAGCTCTCCCTTTTCATCCATCCACACACCCATGTATGTCATGTTTTTCTGACATTACAGATGTTCCATGTTACGCAACTCACACAAACTGAAGGTCCACGCCATGCGCTTTCAGTTCATCAAAGAACGCCTGCTCGTTTTCCAGCGCCAGGAAAAACGAAAAGCTGGCCATATCTCCGAATTGTCCATGTGTAAATTGGTACGCAATTCTGTCTGCCGCCATGTCCTCATATTCTACCCGCTCGGTTCTGCCAACAACCGTAAACAGGCTCTGCGCTCTATCGATTTCTGCATGATGGATATTTTCATATGCAATTTGATGTACGATCATGCTTGTATCACATTCGAAATCGTAGCGGTTATGGTAACCAAACTGAAAACCGGAATCATTGGAATACAAAAAGATTTTCCGCATTCCACTGTACGGTTTGCCTATATGCCGAATGGCCTGATTTTTTGTAATAAAGGCCAAGCAAAACGGCACAACCGACAAAATAATACCCACAGCCACCATCAAAGCTACTGCCTCCATATCCGGAACAGTAGGGTCCAATCCCTGAATTGCCATAAACGCAATCGCGGCTACCCCCATGAGCAGGAAGAACCAACTGAGCAGATTCAACATCTTCCAAGATTTCTTTTTACGGTACCATCGCTTTGTCAGTTTACGGAATTGGCTTTCCTCTATCTTATAGTACGTTTCTTTCATTCTGTGTTCCTTTCCTGCTTTTTACTGCATCTGCTTTTTTATGCCGGGATCCCTGAAAATTCATTTTCATAGTAATACCAAATCCGACCCGTTTTGTCAATATTTTGACATTTTTTCTGTGCAGGGAATTCGTTCGCTACGCTCCGCGCAAAACAGCAGGCGAATGCGTCCAAACCCAAAAAAACGCAAGCGGCCTGTTCCGGTTTTCTCCCCTTGTGCGTTTCGCTTTGCGCCATTGTAAAAATCCGATTGCTTTTCTCGGCTGTTTGTACTATCATGAAAACAACCAAACTTCAATTCAAATCGTCAGGAGGTATCTTTATGCATATCCCACAAGACCCGGTTTTGCTGATGAGCACCATCAACACCCTATTGCGTGACCAATACCCCAATCTGGAGGCCCTGTGCGAAGACCGCGAGCTGGATGCCGCTTCGATTCGTTCTACGTTGGAAGCTGCGGGCTTTGCCTATGTGCCGGAGCAAAACCAGTTCCGTTGATACGGGCTGCGTCGCATACGATAAAAGGAGTGGATTGCCATGCAGATCAATTACTATAAAGAGTGGAGCGACTATCTGGGCCGAGAGATGGAGTTCAAGGTATTCGGCCATGGCGGCCGCCCTGTGGTGGTATTCCCCTGCCTGTCCGGTCGGTTTTATGACTGGGAAAATTTCGGCATGGTAGAAAAAGCCGCATGGTGGATCGACAAAGGGCAGATACAGCTTTTCTGTGTGGATTCCATCGACTCGGAAAGCTGGGATGACCGTAACGGCGCCCCTCGCCGCCGCGCGGAAATGCAGGAAAAGTGGTTCAACTATCTGACCCATGAGCTGTACCCCCGCATGATTGCGCTGAACGGCGGCGAAAATCAGGGCAAAGCACTGGTTGCAGGCACAAGCGCAGGTGCCGGTCATGCCATGAACTGCTTTTTGCGCCGCCCGGATTTGTTCCATGGCGTGATTGCGCTTTCCGGCCTGTACAGCGCACAGCCTTACTTTGGCGATTACACCGACGATTTGGTGTATCGCAACACCCCGCTTTGCTATTTGGCAGACCTGCCTAGGGACGACCCGCACATGGAGCTGTACCGTCAGGCAGACCCGCTGCTTTTGTGCGTGGGTCAGGGCGCATGGGAGGACGACTACACCACTTCCACCAAGGCGCTTGCCGCTTTGCTGGCGGAAAAAGAAATCCCCGCTCAGTTTGAGCTGTGGGGCTATGATGTGTCCCACGACTGGTACTGGTGGCAGAAACAATGGCAGATGTTCTTGGGGCGCATTTTCGGCTGATGGCCGCTGCAATCTCACAAACAAAAAGGAGTGTATCCAGCGGATACGCTCCTTTTTCTGTTAGTTTATGCGGCTTATTCCGTCGCAGAATGTTTGCGGCTTACCCAAAGGCAGGCTGCCCGCTTTAGTAGCCGATTTCCTTGATAATATCTTTACACTCTGCCTTAGCGTCCGGATAAGCTGTTATATACAGCACCGCATTTGCGTGCCGAATCACACGAACGTAATACTCCGACGAAGACATCGCGAAATCACCCTTTTCGCCGGACTTCACCTCCGTGAAGGAACTTCCATTTTTATTTTCATACTGGCTGCGCACGTTTTCCACGGCATAGGTATATAGCCCCTCCGCCGTCATATCGTTGCGCATAAAATAGTATTCAAAGGAATATTTGTCCTCGTCCAGCGCAACCAAAACATACTGATAATCGTCGCTATCGGCGGATTCGGTCTGGTCTACGATCTCCAGCCCCTTTTCCTCCCCCATAAAACGCTTAAATTCCTTTCCTGTCATTGGCTCCTTTCGACCGCCGCAGGCTGTCAGGGACAGAATCATCGTGATGAGCAATCCAACAGCAACCAGTGTTTGTACAGTTTTTTGTTTCATCATAGTACATCCATTCCTTTCTATGTGCTTCCAGCCGGAAGATTTGCGTCTATTGTAACAAATTCAATCTCACTTTACAAGGATTTTCCGTCACATTGTCAAACTTTTCTGTTCTTATACTGCTATGCAAAAAACCGCAGAAAAAGGGCAGCCCCTCTTCTGCGGTTTGGCGTTGTATCGTGTCATTTCCCCTGCCAATCCCCGTTACAGCAGAAAAAACACCAGATGTAATACAAGCAGTAGTATAATTCCGGGCACCCCCAGCACAGCGGCAACCAAAAGCCCGGGCACACCGGGGCGGATGGCGAACCCCAAATACGGCGCAGCGATTTGCAATAATCCCAACAGGGCAACTGCGGCGGCGGCGGATGCCATCCAGTTCAGCAAATGGTCAATCATGCTCGGTCAGGATGGCACGCAGCCCCAGCCTACGCGCCTGCCCCAACAGATACCGATACCGGCATTGCAGTGCCTGCCGCTCATAGATGCACTGCTCGATCAAGTCCGGTTCGGTTTCCAGATTGAACACCATCTCATTATGGCACAAATCTGCTTTGACCTCTTTGATTTCCTCCTCCAAATCGGGATGGTACCGCTTTATCTCGGCATCATATGGCACACGGGGCGAAAGGATGCCTTTTCGTTCTGTCAATACGGCCAACGCACTCACACTCCTTTTTCTGTTTACTATTCAGTATAGGAGTATTCCGGTAAAAAATTCCTCGATTGGCTTTTCTTTCGCAGAACTTTTTTACACATTTTGGCAAAACAAAAGGCACGGTATCGCTTACCGTGCCTTTTGTTTTATGATCGTTTACCGCTCTGTATTCGGCTTTGCGGGCTCAAAGTCCACACGGCCCATGCTTACGCTGGCACGGACGATGGTGACCATGATTTCATCGCCCAGGCTCCAGCTCTTGCCGGATACCGGGTCGTACAGGCGCACGCCCTCGGTCAGCTGGGTACCGGTAGCGGTCAGGCTGCCCGCAGGGACAAAGCCTTCCAGCGAGTTTTCCAGCTCGACAAAGATACCGCGCTGGGTGACGCCGGAAATCACACCCAGATAGCTTTCGCCCAGATGCTGCTGGGCATATTCTGCCTTGTAGCAGTCGTCCGCGGAGCGCTCGATCTGCATGGCAATGACTTCGCGATTGCTTGCCTGCTTGCTTGCGTCCTCGACAAACTTGCCGTAACGCTGCTGCAAGGCAGCCTTGTCTGCCTTTTCCAGAATATCGGTCAGCACACGGTGGATGGCAAGGTCAGAGTATCGGCGGATGGGGCTGGTAAAGTGGGCGTAGTCGCTCAGCACCAGACCAAAGTGCCCCTTTGCCTTTTCCTCATAGCGAGCCTTTGCCATACAGCGCAGCATACCAGTATGGATGATTTTCTCATACGGGGTATCACGCACGCTGTCCAGAATGGCGGACAGCTCCTTCTGGGTGGGGACTTCACCGGCAAACTTATCGTTGATGCCGCAGCTCTGCAACAGATTGTGCAGACGCTCCAGCTTTTCGCCGTTTGGCTCTTCGTGTACACGGTACACGAAAGGTGCTTCCTTTACGCGGGCAAAGTGGGCTGCGCTCTGGTTTGCCAACAGCATAAACTCTTCGATCATGGCTTCCGCCTCGCCCTGCACCCGCTTTTTCAGGTCTACGCAGTGGCCGTTCTCGTCCAGAATCAGCTTGCACTCGCCGCTCTCGATATCCATGCAGCCACGCTCGCTGCGCAGCTTCTTGCGCAGGCGGTACAGCTGCTGCATTGCCGGGAACTGCGCCGAAACCTCAGCATACTTTTCGTCCAGTGCCGAGGTGGTCTCGCCGGCAAAAATCTGGTTCAGTTCGCTGTAAACGCCCTTGACACGGCTGCGGATGACGCTCTTGGCAAAGCGATAACCGGTCAGGTTACCGCCCTCGTCCAGACGCATCAGGCAGGAGAATGCCAGACGCTCTTCCTGTTCGTTCAGGCTGCATACGCCGTTAGACAGCTCCTTGGGCAGCATGGGCACCACCTGATCCGCATAGTACACGCTGGTACCACGGTTGAACGCCTCGTTATCCAGCACGCTGCCAGGCTTGACGTAGTTGCTGACGTCTGCGATGTGAACGCCCAGCTCGAAGCCGTCAGCGGTCTTTTCCACGCTGACAGCGTCGTCGATGTCCTTGGTTTCGGCGCTGTCGATGGTGAAGATTGCCGCATCCCGCAGATCCAGGCGGCCTGCCTTATCTGCTTCGGCAATGGCGGCATTCTCATACTGTGCCGCAGCAGCCTGTACTTCCTTGGGGAAGGTGCGGTGAATGTCCTGTGCGTACAGCATGGCACGGGCGCACTGCTTGGCTTCTTCGGCGTTACCAAAGCGCATTACCACGCTCACACGGTGACCATCGTGGCGCATACCGCGCTGCATGATTTCCACAGCGACCTTGTCGCCGTCCTTTGCGCCGCCTTCGCTGCCCTTGATGATGTTCATGGTCATAGTGGGGCAAACGTCCGGCACGAACATCAAGCGGCCTTCGATGCGGCGCACCGCGCCTACAAAACGGTTATGCTTTTCTACAACGGCAACAACCTGACCTTCATCGCTGCCTTCCATACGGGGGCGTGCGAACTTTTCCACCAGCACACGGTCGCCGGGCATTGCGCCCATCAGGAAACGGCCGGGGATGAAAATATCACCTTGTTCATCCTCACGCTTCACAAAGCCGAAGTTCTTGCCCAGCTTGACCAGCACGCAGGGAATCATCTTATCCGCACGGCCGCTGCGCACGGTGAAGAACACGCCCTCCCGCTGGCAGACAACGCCGCTGCGCACCAGCTCGTCCAGCGCTTCCATCACCTTGCGCTCACCCGCCTTATCACGAGCCAAACGGCGCTTCAAGTCCTGTACGGTGCTGGGCTTAAAGGTAATTTCATGTTCAACTTGCTCTCGAATTGTCATATCTCATTTCCTCTCATTCCCCATACCGGCCCTCCATCGGAGCCTGCATGGCGCTGCGCCAAACGTGGGCAGCATTCTTTATGCGTATCTCTCTGGTATATCCAGTAAGTATATCCAGATAAAAAAACAAGCCCCGCACGACGGCGGAGCTCGTCTTTCTTTTTTCTTAGCCGACGCGGCTGAAAACGGCACAAGCCACGATTGCAATCACAAACAGAATACCACCGGCAATCATAGTCAGACGGCTCAGCATACGATCTGTGTGAGAAGCACCAGCATTCATGCCATTGGTAGTATTACCATTGATCGCGCCTGCCAGACCCTGGCCGCGGCTGTGCTGGCACAGCGTAACAACAACCAGTGCAACAGATGCAATCAGCAGAATAACACCCATAACGATTTCGTACATTTCCATAATGACAACGCTCCTTAAGGCAGAATTATACCTTGTATATACCTGATTATAGTATCACACAAAACAGCGAATTGCAAGAAGGCTTGACAATTTATTCCTGATTGTCCGCTTCTTTTTTCTTTTTTCCATCAAAACGGTACTCGGTACCGTTCAGGATACGCTTGATATTGGCGCGGTGCAGATACAGTACCAACGCACCGACAAATGCGGTTACTGCCACCAGCAGCTTCAGCTCGGTACCCTGCATATGCAGCACGAAATAGCCATACAGCCCCGCCACAAAGGGAAAGGACAGCCCCATCGCTACGCTGCCTGCCGAAACCATGCGGGTGGGCAGAAAGAACAGCAAAAAGATACAGCCCAGCAGCCCAACCAAAGCCGGCTCGATTGCCAGCAGACCGCCGGCGCTGACCAGAATACACTTGCCGCCCTTAAACCCGAAGAACACCGGCTTCCAGTGGCCGATGACAGCAAAGATATAGGCCAAGTAGCCGCCCCACTGGGCTGGCATCATCAGCATATGGGCAAACAGCCACTGCCCCAGCAAAACCGACACATAGCCTTTCAGCACATCGCCTATCGCCGTCAGCACCGCTGCTTTTTTACCATAGGTGCGCAGCATATTGGTCATACCGGCGCTGCCGCTGCCGTGCTTGCGCACATCGCCGTGCATCAGCACCTTGCTAACGATAATGCCGGTATTGACGCTGCCCAGCAAGTACCCCAGCAGCGCCGTCATACAAAACCACAAAACTTCTTTCATAAAGGGACCCTCCACAGGTTCGGGGATGCGCCGAATGGATCAGACATCCTTTACGCGCGCCTCGCCGCCGCGCTCGCGCACGATCAGGCGGATAGGCGTGTGGTCCAGTCCAAAGCTCTCACGAATGTTGTTGATGATATAACGCTGGTAGCTGAAATGGAACAGGCTTGCCTTGTTCACGAATGCTACAAACGTGGGCGGGCGGGTGGATGCCTGTGTCAGATAATAGATCTTCAGGCGCTTGCCCTTGTCGCTGGGCGGCTGCATCCGCGCGGTTGCACGGGCCAGCATTTCGTTCAGAACGCCGGTAGTGATGCGCATATTGTTCTGCTCGTCCACTTCGCGGATCAGCTGCATCAGGCGGTTCACATTGTAGCCTGTCTTTGCAGAAATGAAGAGGACCGGTGCGTAAGACATAAACGCAAAGTCTTCCTTGTAGTCCTTGCGCTGCTTATCCATGGTGTAGGTGTCCTTGCCCTCGACAGCATCCCACTTATTGATGACAATGATGCAAGCCTTGCCCTGTTCGTGGGCATAGCCAGCCACCTTGGAGTCCTGCTCGGTAAAGCCGACGGTAGCGTCCACCATAATCAGTGCCACACGGCTGCGCTCGACAGCAGCCAAACTGCGCACGACCATGTAGCGCTCCAAGCCCTTATCCACATTACCACGCTTGCGCAGACCTGCGGTATCGGTAAAGATGAACTTGCCGAACTGATTGTCCACCGGGGTGTCGATGGAATCGCGGGTGGTGCCGGCTTCGTTCGCAACGATCATGCGGTTTTCGCCCAGGATGTAGTTGGTCAGGCTGGACTTACCCACGTTTGGGCGGCCGATGATAGCAACCGGGATGCGCTCGTCGTCCACTTCTTCTTCGCTGAAGGCCAGGTGCGCGCAGACAGCGTCCAGCAAATCGCCGGTACCGTGACCGTGGACAGAAGAAATGGGCAGTACTTCGTCAAAGCCCAGATTGTAGAACTCGTACAGCTCTGCCGGGATCTGACCAATCTTGTCGCACTTGTTGACAGCCAGAATGATGGGCTTGCGGGAGCGGCGCAGCATATGTGCTACGTCCTCATCCGCTGCGGTCATGCCGGTAACAACGTCAACAACCATAACGATGCAGTCTGCGGTATCGATTGCGATTTCCGCCTGCTGGCGCATATGTGCCAGAATGCCTTCGGTTGCCGTGGGCTCGATACCGCCGGTATCCACCAGCAGCATCTGCTTGCCGCACCATTCGCAATCACCGAAAATACGGTCACGGGTGACGCCGGGGGTATCTTCCACGATTGCCAGGCGCTGACCGCACAGCTTATTGAACAGCGTAGACTTACCCACGTTGGGGCGGCCGACAACTGCTACGATCGGTTTTGCCATAGTACATTCCCTCCTTTTATGCTCGATGCCGGTTCAGGCGCAAACCTGTACGAAGCAGTGCTTTCGCCAAGTCGCCGCCGCCGGCAGGTATAATTTCAAATTTCAAACCCAGCGCTTCGGCAACCTGTGCCGGGGTCATGCCGTCCAAGAACAAATCCTTCTCGGCACGCAGCATCACTTCCGGGATATACAGCGTTGTTCCGGTCGTTTTGCCTTTGCACTGGGCTACAATATCGGTGCCGGTGACCAATCCGGCAACGTCCACGTTTCCGCCGAAGAAATCATTCTGGATCGCGTGTACGTTTACATGGATCATAGGATACTGGCGTTCCAGCTCCTGCGACATTGCCGCAATCAGCGGGGCCGCCAGCGTACCGGTGACGATATCTACGCTCTTTTCACCAAACAAGCGGTGCGGACGGCGCAGTTCTGCCAGAAATTCTTCCTGAAACAAGCGCCACATCCCCACACCGTTTTCCAGCTGGGCAAAATCCTCGTAGTAATCGGCATCCGGGATCAGCCTGCCTGCTTGCAGGAAAAACTCGTCGCTGGGAAATACCACACGCCGGCCGTACTTTTCCTTGCTCAAATCGCCGTATTCCTCCAGGATTGCCAGCGTTTCTGCTGCGCCCTGCTGGGTGTACGGTTCCAGGTGATACAGCTTATCCCGATAGCGTGTCATACCAAACGGCACAGCCGCAATGCTCTGTACCGACGGGCCCAAATCCAACAAATCTGTCAGTGTGCTGCGCAGATGGTCGCCATCGTTGACGCCCGGGCACATAACCAGCTGACAGTTCAGCTCGATGCCTGCATCCGCCATCTTTTTCAGATAGCGCAGCACCTCGCCTGCCTGCTTGTTTGCCAGCATCCGAATGCGCAGCTGGGGGTCGGTGGTATGCACCGACACATTCACAGGCGAAATGTGCATTTTAATGATGCGGTCGATTTCATGCTCGCCCATGTTGGTCATGGTAATATAGTTACCGAACAAAAAGCCCAGACGCTCGTCGTCGTCCTTAAAATATAGGCTTTCGCGCATACCCTTCGGCAGCTGGTCGATAAAACAGAACATACAGTGGTTGGAGCAGGAGTGCTTTTTATCGCCCAGATAGGTTTCAAAGTTGCAGCCGAACGGCTCGTAGGTGTCCTTATCCACCTTGAGCATCTTTTCCACACCGTCGATGCGGGCTTTCAGATGAAAGCTGTCGCTGTCGGTATAAAACTGATAGTCCAGCACATCGTTGATCGGCTCATCATCCACTTGCAAAAGTTCATCGCCGGGGGCAAGGCCCAAGTGGGATGCGATACTGTCTTCATCGACTGAAAAAATCCGTACTGCCATAACGTCTCCCTCCTTCTGATTGTTCTGAAAAGTGTGCTAAGACAACAAGAAGGGGAAGGCAATTTCTGCCCTCCCCTTTTGTCATTCATCGATTTAGAAGAATCAGGCCTTCTTGATGACTTCCTTGCCCTTGTAGAAACCGCAGTTGCCACATGCCTGGTGGGGCAGCTTAAATGCGCCGCAGTTGCTGCACTTTACCAGCGCGGGCGCCTCCAGCTTCCACACGTTGCTGCGACGCTTGTCGCGACGAGCCTTGGAATGATGTCTCTTAGGTACTGCCATTGTGTTTGCACCTCCTCGTTGGATTTCAGTTCAGCAGTGATTTCAATATACTTAACCTCTCGTCCACGGGGGCGCTGCTTTCCGCAGGCTCCTGGCAGGTGCAATCCTGCCGTTTTTTACCGCAAACGGGGCAAAGTCCTAAACAATCCGAACTGCAGAGCAGCACGGGCGGGACTTCCAGCGAAATTTCCTGGTTCAACCAAGCATCTACATCCAGAATCCCATTGCCGTCCATAGGCAGTTCAAAATCTTCATCGTCAAAGTCGCGCTCACGCACGATCCAGTGAGAATCCACATTGCACTGCTGTGTGACGGGGTCCAAACAGCGGGCACATTCGCCGCTGATGGTTGCGACAGCCTCCAAACGAAGATCAACTTCGCCTTCCAGCCGTTGAGCCGTGAATGTAACCTCCACGGGTGCAGCAACCTTTGCGCCGAAATAATCGACACCAGAAAGGTCTGCGTTAAAGCGCTTTACCGTTGGGCTGACACCCGCCGACAAAAACTTTCTCAGGTCAAAAAGCATAGTACCTCCTTTTACAAGGCCGCTTTGCTAGTATAGCGCAGGCGAACATCTTTGTCAACACCTAAAAACAAAGGGGCAGCATTTTTTTGCTGCCCCTTGCATGTTTTTGATAGAATACGGGGAATCCGGTGTTTACAGATACTTTTTGACGTTTGCAGGCAGGGTTGCGGGGTCTGCGCTGACGGTAATCACAGCACGGACAGAATCGCCGGTAATCGCAGCAATTTCATCCAGGATAACGCCCAGCTTGTTGGTATCGCGATCCAAAACCTTCAGGATACCATCAATGTACAGATCGGTAATATCATAGTTGCCTGCCAGCAGGCCTGCGATAAAGCCATACAGCATTTCGCCGCCCTCGACCTTATACTCGTCCATATCAACCAAACGCGCTGCATGGGAAATCTCCGTGGTGAGCTTCATGCCCTTTTCCACTACGACGACATTGCCGTTGGTGGCGGTAACTGCGTTGTTGATCATGTCGATGATAGCCTTGGTTTTGCCGGAGCCTTTGGTGCCAACGATCAGTTTAATCATATTGGAATCCTCCTATTTACTTGCACCTTGCGGTGCAATAGTCAACAATTTTGAACGGCCCTTTATTTCAGCTTTGCTTCCAGTTCAGCCGTCAGATTCTCGTAACCAGGCTTGCCAAGCAGTGCAAACATATTCTTCTTGTAGCTTTCTACGCCCGGCTGATTGAACGGGTTCACACTCAGCAGGTAGCCGCTGCAAGCACAGGCACGCCAGTAGAAATAAATCAGATAGCCTACATTATAAGCAGACAAATCGTCCACTTCGATCATCAGCTGGGGTACCCCACCCTCGATGTGTGCAAGAATAGTGCCTTCCATCGCCTTGCGATTCACAACGCTCATGTTCTGGTTTGCCAGGAAGTTCAAACCGTCGAAGTTGCCTTCCAGCTCTTCCAGATACAGATCCGATGCGGGCTTCTTCACGTCCACAACGGTCTCGAACATGACGCGTGCGCCATCCTGAATGAACTGACCCATAGAGTGCAGGTCGGTGGATAGGATGCAGCTTGCAGGGTAAACGCCCTTCTGGTCCTTGCCCTCGGATTCACCAAACAGCTGCTTATACCATTCGTTCATCATGGTATAATCCGGCTCATAGCACTCCATGATTTCAACAGACTTACCTTTACGGTACAGGATGTTGCGGGCAGCTGCATAGCGATATGCGTCGTTATCTGCACGATCGTTGGAGAACTTCTCCATTGCATCTGCTGCGCCCTGCATCAAAGCGTTAATGTCGATATCTGCGCAAGCGATGGGCAGCAGACCCACGGCGCTCAGCACAGAGTAACGGCCGCCGATGTCATCCGGAACAACGAAGGTTTCCCAGCCCTGCTTGTCGGCCAGCTCTTTCAGCGTGCCGCGTGCCCGGTCGGTAGTAGCGTAAATACGCTTGTTGGCCTCCTCTGCGCCGACCTGCTCTTCCAGCAGCTTGCGCAGTACACGGAATGCCAGCGAAGTTTCTGTCGTAGTACCGGACTTGGAAATTACGTTGATGGAGAAGCGCTTGCCGCGGCAAATCTCCAGGATATTGTTCAGGTAGCTGGGGCTGATGCTGTTGCCGCAGAAATAAATCTTTAAGCCGTCCTGCAGCTCGTTGTGGTAGATGCCCTTAACGGCTTCGATCACAGCGCGTGCGCCCAGATAGCTTCCGCCGATGCCGGCAACCACCAGCACGTCGGAATCCTCACGAATCTTCTTTGCAGCAGCCTGAATACGTGCAAACTCTTCCTTATCGTAATCGCGGGGCTGATACATCCAGCCCAAAAAGTCGTTGCCGGGGCCGCTCTTTTCTTCCAGCTGCTTGTGTGCCTGCTGAACCTGGGGCCAAATTGCTTCGAACTCGTGCTCTGCAACAAATTTGCTTAAATGCTTTGTATTGAACTGTACACTCATCTATTTACTACCTCCACGCAGGAAAAGTCTTTTTCATGTACCAAGTGTACCTTTACGCCGTCTCAAAGTCAAGAAAAAATCGCTAGTTATTGTATAAAGTTTCCAATAATTTCTTGGTCATTTCACCAAATATTACATAGATTCCCTACCTACAGCCCGGCACAGAATCAAATCAAATGCCGCTGCAAAATCTAATTTCTCTACCTGCATCGCACTTTTTACCGCCCACGAACCCAGCTTTTCTTTATCCGCGTACAGATTCACTGTGCCCAGCTCTTGATTTTGATCCAGCGGTGCATCCACCGATTCCGGCAAAACCAACTCGGCGCGCAAATCTTTTCCTCCGCCTTTTTTCACAAGAACCCGCGGGGGTATGTCGTTGTAATCCAGTTGCACCGCCCCCTGTTTTGCGCCGCGCACCGGCAGATCCAGCGGCGCATTGGGCAATGCCGGGACCGCACCGGCTTCGTAGTTCGCAAAGCCGTAATCCAGCAGCGCCGCTGCCGCTTCAAAACGCTCTTTACCGGAAGGCGAACCCAGAATCACCGCAATCAAAGAAAGGTCATCCCGGACAGCGGTTGCAGACATACAAACGCCTGCGCCGCTGGTTGTGCCTGTTTTCAGTCCGGTCATACCCGGATAGCTTTTCAGCAATTTATTGGTGTTCACCAAATGGGTTTCGCCGCCGCGCAGCTGATCGGTCCAAATACCGGAATATTCCAGAATCTCAGGGCAGGTATTCAGGATATAACGGCTTAAAATCGCCACATCGTGCGCCGTGGAATGGTGGTCTGCTGCATCCAGGCCGCAGGCATTGCAGTAATGGGTGTTTTTCATCCCCAGTTCTGCCGCGCGGGCGTTCATCTGGGATACAAACGCAGGTTCGCTGCCCCCTACCAGCTCCGCTACTGCAACCGCCGCATCGTTGGCGCTGCAAACGCAAATCGCTTTCAGCATTTCTTTCAGAGTGAAATGCTCCCCTGGCTCCAGCCAAATCTGACTGCCGCCCATGGAGGCAGCGTGCTCGCTGACCGGGACCTCCTGGTCACATTGCAGTTTGCCGTCATGGATGGCCTCAAAGGTCAAAAGCAGGGTCATCAATTTGGTGATGGACGCCATGGGCATCTGGGTATCGCCGTTTTTATCATAAAGGATGGTTCCGGTGTCCTGATCTATTAAGACAGCCGCGCGGCACGGCAAAGAAAGGTCCACCTGTTCGGCGGCAGTTTGCACCACAGGCTCCTTGTTTGCCGGCGGACCCGCCGTCAGTTTGGGGACATTTTGTGCCGTATAGGCGCATTGCACCAGTAAAACACCGCACAGCAGCACCGCCGCAATCGCGATCCATTTTGATTTTTTCATCTAGATTCCTCCGCATCTGCATTGAAGTATTACCATCTTATGCAGGTGGAAAGTGCTTTATTTTTCTTTTGAAATATCTTATAATAGAGCATACCCTTTTCCATCGAAAAAGGGAGTAAAAGATCGGAGTATACTATGCGCGTTAATTTTTACACTCTGGGCTGCAAGGTCAACCTAAACGAGACCGGCGCCCTGGAAAATCTGTTTCGTCAGGCGGGCTTTACCATCGTCGGCCCGGAGCAAGAAGCAGACGTTTATATCATCAACAGCTGCACAGTCACCAATTTCGGCGACCAGAAGAGCCGTAAATGGCTGCGCCGCCAAAAGCGTGAGCATCCCGGCGCTGTCACCGTGCTGACCGGCTGCTACCCGCAGGCTTTCCCCGAAGAAGCCGCCCAGTGCATGGAGGCGGACTTGGTTTGCGGCAATGGTGACCGCCATTCCATCATTGGCAATGTGCAGAAGCTGCTGGCTGGCCACGAGCGCATCGTGGACATCAAGCCCCACGCCAAGGGCGAACATTTCGAGGAACTGCCCGTAGAGCGTTTCGAGAGCCACACCCGTGCCTTTATTAAAATCGAGGACGGCTGTAACCGCCAGTGTGCTTATTGTGTCATTCCCCGCGCCCGCGGTCCTGTCCGCAGCCGCAGCGAGGAAAGCATCCTGAACGAGCTGCGCACGCTGGCAAAGGCTGGTTATAAAGAGGTGGTTCTGAGCGCTATTTCCCTACCCAGCTACGGTCAGGATACCGGCACGGACCTGACCACACTGGTGGAGCATTGCGCACAGGTGGAAGGCATCGAGCGCATCCGTCTGGGCAGCATTGACCCGGATATGCTGACGGACGAAGCCATCCTGCGGCTGGCAGCCGTCAAAAAGCTATGCCCCCAGTATCATTTGAGCCTGCAAAGCGGCTGTACCGCTACCCTGCGCCGAATGCGCCGTGTGTATACCGCGGAGCAGTACATGGACGTGGTGGAAAAGCTGCGCAAGGCTTACGGCGGCGCGGACAAGGTCAGCTTCACCACCGACTGCATCTGCGGCTTCCCTGCCGAAACCCAGCAGGACTTTGCCGAGAGCTGCGATTTTCTGGACAAGGTGGGCTTCTTGAAAGTCCATGTTTTCCCCTATTCTCGCCGCAGCGGCACCCCGGCTTACAGCTTTGAGGGGCAAATCTGCGAGCGGGAAAAGCAGGCACGCAGCCGCAGCATGAACGCCCGTGTGGAGGAAATCCGCACCCACGTTCTGGCTGACTTGCAGGGCACCACCGATGAAGTGCTGCTGGAAACCCCGCTGTCTGCCACCATGTTCACCGGCTACACCCGACTATATGTGCCTGTGGTAGTAGAAGCACCCGGCCACAAGAGCGGTGATATCGTCACTGTACGTCTGGGCGAATACGACGGTCAGCGTGTACACGCTGCGCTGGTGTAATCCGTTCCAACGAATACAAACAAAAGGAGTGTATCGTTTTTTCGATACACTCCTTTTATTTATGCAAATTCCCGCCGGAATCGCTTTTTTTATTTTTCCTTTCCAAAGCACGCAATCAAAGCCAACACAACAGCAAGCCCACCGCCAATATACGCATAAAAATGATTGGTTGCAACGCAAAGCCCCGCCAACGCCACACAAATTGCAAGAATGCCCAGTTTTATCCCTTTCATAAACCATTCTCCTTTTGTCGTATTGTGTAATTTTCAAAAAGCTGCTTTATGCTCACCCTCCTATGCAACTGACACTTTATTCATGTATCGCTTTTTTGTCTTTGCTGCGTTTTCCACATTGCGTACCGTATACAAGCAGCTATTCTTGTCTCGTTCCTCTTTGGTGCAGACCTCGCTCCGCTTACCTTTCGCCTTACCGGTCATGCCCAAATACTTACCCCCTATTTCTCTCCGGCGGTAGCATTTCTACCTTTTTGTATGCCTTCCTTTGCTGCCAAAAGTCGATGCCAATACACGCAAGGCACAGCAAAATCAACACCCCCAAAATCAGCAGTGCGCAGTTGCGAAAGAACACCTGTGGCAGTACACGAATGATGGGGTCGGTTTTGTAAGAGAACATCCAGTTGTCCTTGCCGGGGAAAAACAAGGTGTGAAAAACAGTAAATGCCGCATTAAAATCCAGCGCAGCCAACACGCTGACCACCGCAAAAGTCGCCAAAAGCGCAATCGCCGCCCAGAACAACGGCCCACGCCCCCCAAAGCGGTAAGAGGTCAAATGAAACTTACGTCCTGCCCACCACAACAGAACCAGCAGCACAAAACTGGTCACCAGCAGGATCAAGTCCAGCTGAAACAGAATCCGCACGTCCCGAAAATGCTGTGCGCCCTGCTGCGAAAACGGGAAATCTCCTGCCGAAAATTCGCCAGAAAGCCCAATGCAATAATCCACCACTTGATTGTATGCCTGCTCGATTTGTGCCGCATCCTTGCCGGACAGTTCCGGCAGCTGCAAGTAATCGATGTGCAGATAATAGAATGGCCGAAACAAAATCGGTGTTGCAATAGCAGCGGATAAAATCCACACAGCAAGCAGCACCGACGCAACAGCCGTCATCCATTTTTGTGTTTTCATGCTTCAGCGAAACCTTTCCTTCAAGGTCTGCAAATCCTTCTGGTCGATCCATTCTTCCGAATAGCCGCAGCTGCAGCACACATAGCGATTCACCAGCACTGCGGAAAAGATGGTCATACCCATCTGAATATTATTTCCTGCACCGTAAGCACCTTTCGTTCCCGGCACAAAAACCAAATCTGTCCCGCCGCACTTCGGGCATTTTCCCGTGTTTTTCATACCAACAGCTCCTTTCACCGGCAGTTGTCACCTGCCGCAAGATCTGGATTGTCCCTTCTTCCGTAACATTGTTTCGTTCACCGATTCGCGCTGCGCAGCGTGTGGCTCGCTGACCACTTGCGGCTCCTTACTTTTTATCCTCATTGAAATAAATCGTACAGCCGCTTGCCGCTGCAATCGCAAACACAATGCCGGACAATTCCGACAAATTCACATTCCATGCCATTTCGCCCAGAATTCCGCCGTTTTCCAGCATCAAACCGACCTGCATCCCCAGGACCGCACTCAGCATCACGACGCCTACCATAATGGCAATTTTGACCCACTTGTTCATAATCGTACATTTTCTCCTTTTATCCTGTTCGGATGTATCTGTTATCTCATCGGCACAAGGCTTCGGGTCTGCGCCCGATTCCTTTTTTATGGTTTTCTATCTGCGCTTTGAGCCGTTCCGCCAATACAAAACAACCTGCTTTTTCGCACAAGGCAACTCCGTATTCCAGCAGACGAATATCTGTTGCCAAAGGCAGCTCATCCGCATTATCCACCGCCCACCAAGGGAACACTCTGCTGGTTTTCTCTGCCTGTGCAATCAAAAACAGATAGCCAATCAGCTCGCCACCCCGGCGCACAAAAGCATACTGTGGCAATCTGCCATCCACGGATTTTTCCATTTCCTGCTTCATTTCTTTTACACCGCCCCATGCGGGATGAAATCCGATACCAAAAAGCTGGTTCAGTATTTTATCTTTTTCGCCCTGCGGCAAAGCCCGGTAATTGATGATTTCGTCCATTTCTGTGCGCTCCCCTGCTACGGACCAATTATAGCACACGCAACTGCAAAAGAACAGCCGCGCTGCTGCACCGCCTACCAAACATCCGCCACATATTCTGTACAAACATACGAAAAAGGCAACATCAGGGAGCTTCCCCAACGTTGCCTTTTCCTTTATTTATTTTTTTGTTTTGTGATTTTCCACTCTGTCTTATCGAACTTTTTGTGTTCGCTTTCGCTCTTTTCGTTTTCTGCCAGCGCGTAGCGGTCCAGATATTTTTCATAGCGGCGCTCGAACGCAGCATTTGCTTCGTTGCTGCTGTACTTCAGCTCGCCCAGATATGCATGGGTATCGAACTTGTTCTCGGCAATTTCCACGATTGCGACAGCGATGTTAGAGCAGTGGTCTGCTACACGCTCGTAGCTGATCAGCAGCTCATCCAGCACAAAACCGTATTCAATGGTGCAGGTACCTTCTCGCAGGCGTGCGATGTGGCGTGCCTTTACCTCACGCACCAGCTCATCAACGACCTCTTCCATCGGCTCAATTTTCTTTGCGCCGTATACGTCCACTTTCTGGAATGCGTCCACAGTGCGCTCCAGAATATCACGCACAGCCGCTTCCAGAACGTGCAGATCGTCCTGTGCTGCCTGGCTGAAATGAATATCCTTTTCGTGGATTTCCTCTGCCATCTTCACCAGATTGGTCGAGTAATCGCTGATGCGCTCAAAATCGCTGATTGTATACAGCAGCGTGTTTACCTTGCGGTGGTCATCCGGCGACAAATGCTTTGCCGACAGCTTGACCAGATAGCTGCCCAAAACGTCCTCGTAATGGTCAACCGCGTCTTCCTCACGGCAGACCTGCTTCGACAACTCCACATTCCAGGTGTGGGTCAGAGCCATTGCCTGCAACAGAGAAACACGGCTGATTTCCGCCATATCCATACCGGTCAGGTATGCACGGCCGGCTGCCACAGAAGGCGTAGACAGCAGACGTTCGTCCAGCAAAGACTGCTCGTTTGCGCTTTCGTCCTTGGTATCGGGCACCGTCAGGATTGCCAGCTTTTCCAGCCAGCTTGCTGCCGGCAGCAGCAGTGCTGTGGTAATCACATTGAACAGTGTATGCACCACCGCAATGCCAAAGGTATCGGTTGCCTGATTAAAGAAAGAGAAATGCACCAGTGCGTTCAGACCATAGAAGCCACCCAAAAACACCAGAGAACCAATCACGTTAAAGTACAAGTGTACGCAAGCGGTACGCTTTGCGTTCTTGTTTGCGCCCGTAGAAGACAGCAGCGCAGTAATGGTAGTACCGATATTCTGACCCATAATAATGGGCATTGCGGACGAATATGTGACCGCACCTGTCGCTGACAGCGCCTGCAAAACGCCTACAGCCGCCGACGAGGACTGGAGCAGAGCGGTCAGAACCGCACCAGCCAACATACCCAGCAGCGGGTTCTGGAAAGACAGGAACAGATCCATAAACCACTGTTCGCCTGCCAGCGGGCTCATTGCGGTGGTCATGGTCTGCATACCGAACATCAAAATCGAAAAGCCCAGCAGAATCTTGCCTACGCCACGCTTGGGGTCCTTGCAGATCATAAACATGAACACGCCGATAAAGCCGAGAATCGGGCTCCATGCTTCGGGGTTCAGCATCTGCGTAATAAAGCTGTCGCCCTCCAAACCGGACAACGCAAGCAGCCAGCCGGTGACGGTGGTACCCACGTTTGCGCCCATAATCACGCCGATTGCCTGACGCAGCTGCATCAAGCCGGAGTTTACGAAACCGACCGCCATAACGGTGGTTGCGCCGCTGGATTGGATGACCGCTGTAACAGCCAAACCCAAGAAAAGTCCACGCAATGGGCTGGAAGTCATTCTGCTCAGGATATCCTGCAGCTTACCGCCTGCGGTCTGCTCCAGGCTTTTCCCCATCATATCCATGCCATACAGGAACATGGCAATGCCGCCCATTAACGTAAACACGTTGAAAATACTCATTCTGTACGCTCCATTCTGTACAAAGAGATGCCTGTGCCGGTGCGGCCGCACCGGTGCCTTTTTGCTCTTTGTGATTTGGCTGCTTCAGGATTGCATATCGGGCACTTTTGACAAAGCCCAACATTTCTATTTTACCCATGATGCAAAAGCCACGTCAACTGCAATTTACGCTGCATCGCCTTATTTGTTAAATACGCCCAAATTTTTCAACGATAAGCAAAAATACACAGCACTGTGCTTTATGTTTATTGCCCCTATTTCAACCCGCGGCACTGCGCTGCGCTTATACATTCGGAATCTTTTTCAGCTTTCTATCCAAAAGGTCCCTAATAGGTTCCGGGCAACGGATAAATTCCAGTACCCCGCGCAGCACCATTTTACACCCTTTCAATCGCTCTGCTCCTTCGGGGTTCGGGGTCAGCCCCATATTATCCTGTAGCGGTTCCAGCATTTTCTGCGCCATCGAGGTGCGCAAAAGCGGCAGCAGTTTTTTCTGTGCAATAGGGTTTTGCAGCACATGACCCACTGTGCAGTCCAGCGACAGCGTAGGCTCCCGGTCGGCCGTTGCATAATGCCCTACTTTGGGTTTGGTCAAACCGTCCTCGCCGAAATCGCCGAACACATCCCGCAGCCAGCCAATGGCATCTTTTTGCCAGTTGGGCACACGGGCACAAATGGGCTCAGCCGGATTTTGAATCGAGCTGTCCGCTGTGGAAAATCCGTGGGGACCGTAGGCATAGATATGGCTTTCAAAAGAAACATCCGCCTGGGCCAGTGCATCCATAAAGCGCAGGCTGTTCTGAATGGGAACGATTTTATCGTTGCGTGTAGCAAACAAAAAGCAAGGGCAGGTGCGCTCGTCCACATAGTCGATGGTATCGGGCGCACTGGGCAAACAAACTTTTACGTCTTCGCCCGCTACCGCATAGCCCAAAATCGCCGCATTGGGGCGCTGGCGCGACATCGTAGCCGCAGCAGCCGCTAAATGGCCGCCCGCCGAAAAACCAATTACAGCGATTTTATCCGGGTACAGATTCCACGCCCCGGCATTCTGGCGAATCACATCCATTGCCTGGTCGTAATCATTCAATGGGGTCGGCCAAGTAGCTTCCTTGCGTACCGAATAGTTCAAAATAAAGGTCTGGAATCCAGCCTGCAAAAATCCATAGGCCACCGGGTCCATCTCCCGCTTCGAGCAATATTGGTATCCGCCGCCGGGCAAAATCAAAATCGCCGGGCGTTTTTTTACATAATCAAACGGACCATCCACTTCCTGTAAATAGGCGGTCAGTGTCACTTTGCGACTTGCCGAGAGCGTAATTGTTTCTGTTTGCATCAGTATTCCCTCCCCCGCTTATATGCAAGCGTTCGAACTTATTATTTCTATCATAACACGTTGCCGCCACGGGTACAACGGACTTTCTTTTGCAAATCCGTTTATTTTTCAACAAAAAATTCCGTGAATTTTCTCCACGGAATTTTTGTATGATGCTTAAATTGTAATCCGCTCTGTTTTACAGGGCAGCCAGGTATTCTTCGGCATAGTGGGTAGCCACTGCGCCGTCTGCTACAGCGGTCACAACCTGACGCATTGCCTTGGTGCGTACATCGCCTACCGCATACACACCGGGTACGCTGGTGCGGGTGCTTTCGTCCGCTTTGATGTAGCCTGCCTCGTCCAGCTCCACCTTGCCCTTGACCAGCTCGTTTGCAGGCGCACGGCCGATGCTGACAAACACGCCGTCGCAAGCCAGCTCAGAGATTTCACCCGTCACGGTATCCCGCAGCTTTACGCCGGTCAGCTTGTCGTCACGCACCAGCGCATCAATGGCACTGTTCCAGCGAATCTCCACATTTTCTGCCTGCATCAGCGGGTCGTGATATACCTTGGTTGCACGCAGGGAATCCCGGCGATGCACCAGAATCACCTTTGCCGCCACACGGGACAGCAGCAGTGCATCCTCTACAGCGGTGTTGCCGCCGCCAACAACCACAACCGTCTTGCCGCGGTACATCATACCGTCGCAGGCTGCGCAGTAGTGGATCCCGCGTCCTGTCATTTCCTGTTCGCCTTCCACGCCCAGCAGCCGGGGGCTTGCGCCGGTCGCCAGCACAACCGTACGACCATAGAAAGTGCCTTCGCTGGTTTCTGCGGACTTGACCGGACCATCCAGCTGCAAGGAGAACACCTCTGCCAGCTCGGTCTTTGCGCCGAAACGCTCCGCACCCTGCTGCATCTTTTCGCCCAAGGTAAAACCATCCACGCCCTGCTCAAAACCGGGATAGTTGTCAATATCACTGGTCAAAGCCATCTGACCGCCTGCGGACAGCTTTTCCAGCACGATTGCGTCTCGGCCGGAGCGTGCCGCGTACATTGCTGCGGTGTATCCGCCGGGGCCGCCGCCCACGATGAGCATATCATAAATGTGTTCCATAGTAATTTTCCTCTCTCTGCTTACAGGTACTTTTCGATAAAGGCTTCGATCTTAGCCTTGGACTCCGGTGCAACGATGTGGTCTACCGGCTCGCCGTCCTTGTACAAAACCAGCGTAGGTACCAGCTCGATTTGATATTCCTTTGCCAGCTCCGGTTCGTCGTCGATGTTCACCTGTGCAATGGTCATCCGGTCTGCGTACTGCTCTGCCAGCTTGTTGAAAGCGGGCGCAATCCGGCGGCAGTATACGCACCAAGGTGCGGAGTATTCAATCAGCGTAAACTTTTTTTCCTCGCGGACGATCTGGTTAAACTGTTCGTGATTCATATTCATAGCAGACATATTCTCTACTCCTTTAGTTGCATTTGTTGGGCTGTTTTTCTGTTGGGGATACTATACCGCAAATCCCCTTGCTTTTCTGTGATATTATCACCAATCGATGTGAATTGACAGATTCGCTATTCCCTTTTATACTGATACTTGCCTACATTCGATATCATTAAGGAGGGTTTGTTTTGGAGCTTTCATCCTATTTTCCTGTTTGGGACGACCTGACACCGGACCAGCAGGCTCTTTTGACCCGTTCCGCTGTACTGCGCACCGCAAAAGCCGGTGAAATCGTACATCACGGTGCTATGGATTGTCTTGGGCTTTTGCTGATTTGCAGCGGTCAGCTGCGGGTATATTTCACCTCAGAGGACGGCCGGGAAATCACCCTGTTCCGCCTGTTCGAACATGACGTGTGTCTGTTCTCCGCCTCCTGCACCATGCGCAGCATCCAGTTCGATACCACCGTCGCAGTAGAAAAGGACACCCAGTTCTGGGTGGTTCCCCCTGCCATTTTCAAGCAGCTGATGGAGCAATCCCTCCCGGTGTCCAATTACATCAACGAAGTGATCGCCAGCTACTTCTCCGAAGCCATGTGGCTCATGGAGCAAATCATGTGGAAGAGCTTCGACAAGCGCCTTGCCGACTTTTTGCTGGAAGAAAGCGCACTGGAAGAAAGCCCCCTTTTGAAAATCACCCACGAAAAAATCGCCAACCACATGGGCAGCGCCCGTGAAGTGGTGACCCGTATGCTGCGCTATTTCCAGAACGAAGGTCTGGTCAAGCTGCATCGCGGCGCCATCGAGATTCTGGACGAAAAGGGGCTGCGCGCCTTGCAGTAAGCATTCCCCTTTGCGTGTGGTTTAGTCGGTGACGACTGGTCCGCTCCAACTGTTGATGCCGCCGATTTCCACAAGGTTGGTATAACCCTGCTCTGCCAGCTTTGCAGCAGCCATTTTGCTGCGGTTGCCGCTGCGGCAGTACACCAAGATTTTCTGCTCCTTGTCGGGCAATGCGTCAATCGGATCGCTGCCGATGGTTTCATTGGGTACATTGATTGCGCCGGGGATGTGTCCGCCAGCATATTCTTCCGGAGTGCGCACATCCAGCAGGATAAAGTTGGTTTCCTGCTCCATGACCTGCGCCGCTTCCTCCATGGAAATCTGTGCATAATCCGCACCGCTGCAAGCTGCCAAAGACAACGCAGCCAGCATTGCCGCCAACGCCGACAGCACACGTTTGAACTTTTTCATAAAAATATCTCCCTTATATATAATGTGTATCGGGAGTATACCACCCCTTGCCTGACGTATCTGTGACATGGTCACAATCGCCTGCGGAAAGGGGCGGGCATTTTACCCTGGCGGTTTTGTTTTCGACACAGTAACTAAAAAGCAAAGGGACTGCATCTGTTTGGGATGCAGTCCCTTTTTGCTGTGTTTTTGAAAAAACGCCCAAAACAACCTGTTATCTTTTTCCAGTCAGGATAAACGCAATCAATTTTTCCACATCGTCGAAATCATCGTAGTCCCCGTTGATGCCTTCCCGATGGTAAACTACGCCGTTTTTCTCGTTTTGCTCCAAGCAGTCCAGCAGCTTTTCTTCGCCATACCGCTTCACAAACTGGGTGAACGCATACGGCTTGATTTTCTGCAAAAGCCCCTTGCGGCAATCTTCCGAGCATTCATAGCAGTGGGCAAAATGCTTTTCTGCACTGCATTTCAAATTTTCGCACACCGCCTTGTCCGCACACTCCCCCGATTGGCAACCCTTGCAAGTAACATTTTCCGAACACAAACAGCACGCCAGCCCACAGGCAGCAATCCCTAAACTACGTTTCATCTTTCTGCTCTCCTCTTGTTATACTCTCCACATCCCGCACCGATACTGAGCAAAACTACGCCATCACGATTCCTTTGCCGCATCCAGAATGATTTTCTCGCACTTGGGGCAGAAATCCGCCTCTGTATAGCAGAAATCCCAACCGTTGTTGCTGACATCGAACTCCCCTTTTCGCGGAATGCGGAAGATTCCGTTGTATACAAATTACTTCCTCCCTGACAGATTATGGCTCCACGCTTTAGCTGCATTATACCACGCACAAACGTCCAAAACAATGGAGTTCCGTTAACCTTCCTCTCCATACAAGCGTCAAGCGATGGCCGTGCTGTCCTGCTTGTACCGCATCCGTTTGCTTATAACAAAAGCAGCGGCGGACCCATGGATCCGCCGCTGCTTTTTCAGCGTTTTGCTTGCTTCAATAAGGATACGCCTCGACGATTACTCCTCGTCGTCTTTTTTCTTTTTCAGCGTAAAGAGTGCTGCTGCACCGCACGCTGCGCCCATTGCAATCCAGCCTGTCAGATGGGTTGCATCACCTGTTGCAGACGCATGATTCTGTGCAGGAGTCGGGGTCGGCGCAGCCGTAGGTGCCGGAGCGGTCGGCTGTGTCGTCGGCGCAGCCGTCGGCACATTCTCAGGCTTTTCTGTCGGGTCCGGCTTAGCAGGAGTTGGCTTGTCCGGCGCCGGGGTCGGCTTGTCCGGAGTCGGGATTGGAGTCGGAGTAGGTGTACTCTCATGCAGTTTTGCCAGCTCCTTTTCTGCCGCAATCAGCTTGTCCATGTTCGGGACCAGCTGCTTCTGTGCATCCGTCAGGGCATCGTATGCCTTGCGGGCATCCGTGATTGCCTGTTCCGAATCCAGTGTCACTTCGCCGATGGCGTCAATCTTGGTTTCTACCGCCTTTGCAGCTGCCTTGTTGGCGGCCTCCTGACCCGCAATGTCCTGCAGTTCCTTCAGGCGAGCTTCTGCGTCAATCAAAGTCTGCACATTGGGAACCAGCTGTTTCTGTGCATCCGTCAGGGCATTATATGCCGCACGCGCTGCCTGAATATCCGCTGCGGAATCCAGCGTAATTTCACCCAAAGCGGCAATCCGCTCCTCTACTGCCTTTGCGGCAGTCTGGTCAGCCAGTTGCTGCTTCAACTCTGCCAGCTTGGTCTGTGCGTCGATCAGCTTCTGTGCGTTGGTGACCTTTGCCTGCAATGCTTCGGTCAGGGCATCATATGCGGTTTGTGCGACATTGATTTTTTCTTCCGATTCCAGCGTGACCGGGTCGTCGATTGCATCAATCTTTGCGATGACGTCTGCAACTGCTTGAGAAGTAAACTTCGCATCTGCCCAAACGGCATGGTCATTGCCGTCGCTTCCGTTCATATCCACCAGAAAAGCAACCGTCTTTGCACCGGTAACATCGATATCCACCGGTGTTGCATCCTGACCGCCCACCTGCTGCTGACGGAACACTTCCCGATCGTCTACTTCAATGGTAAAAATCACGTCGCCGGCTCTCGGCTGGTCCGTGCAGACGCCCACCAGCGCCGTAAAATTGGTAAAGCCCGCACCGTCAATGTCCACTACCAGTCTAGCCGGCGCATGAGCGCCCACACCCTTTTCAAATGCTTGTGCCTGTCCGTTCACATAAACGCTCAAGGGATTGCCGCAGCTGCAATGGTCACGGTTGTGCTTGGGGAAATACCCTGCTTTATCCACCAGCCATGCCATATCGCTCAGGTAGATTTCATCGGAAAGCACGAAATGAATCGTATAGTCCTTCACAACGCCCATCGACGAAACCGTGTGGATGGTTGCCGTGGGATTTTCAGCGGTTGCCTGTGTTACTTCCGCCACAGCGGCTTCATCCTTCTTCACCACTTCTACCGTGGGGATGCCTTCTGCCGTGAGGCCATGCACTGTATACTCTGTCTTATTGGGGTCAAAATCTGCCATCGGCTTGCCGTTTACAAGAATGCTATCCAGCGCCTCGCCGGACTGCATATCTACTTTACTGGATGCCATGCAGGCATCTACAAAAGCGTTTTTATCTGCTGCCGCCTGCATGATGGGCGAAATCCGGAACGTCTGGGTATATTCCTTACCCTTTGCCAAAGTATATTGACCCAGCGGGCCGGGACCGCAGCTTGCATTGCCCAAGCCTCTCTGTGCCAAATCTACGGTCAGGACCACATCATCCGTCTTTTTCACATCATAGAGATGTCTGTGGTTTGCCATATCCTCGGCTTTGTAGTGCAGCGCACTGGTTTCCATTTGTCCGTCTGCCGTAATCAACAAGCCCTTGCCTGCGTCGTTGGTCAAAGCGCTCCAACGCACATCGGTGCGGTTGCCGTTTTCCTGCGGCTTCACATATCCATGCTCAAACATACCGGAGGCGGTATCTTCGTAAACGCCCAGCCGCGCGCCGGTCTTACGGTCGATGTAGTTTTCCTGCGGTCCGCGGCCATAATAGGTCACGTTTTCAAATTCCTGCGGCAAAATCATCCGCATACCGATTCTTGCGATGTTGCCAACCTGATCGTTGGATGCAGGGGTAAAGCGGTTGGTCACAACGATTTCGCCGTTTGCATAAACGATATAATCCAATCCGTTGGGGGAATTCAACGTGGGGATGGTACCATCCACATGAATCTGTACTGCCTTTGGTGCAGACGCATCCACCTGGAACGCATTGACCTGAAGATTCTCCGCTGCTTTCTTCATTCCATCGGTGAAGCCGGGGTCATTGCTGACCGGTGCGCGCCAATAGTTGGGCTGCGGCCCCTCTTGCAGTAAGGTAATGCCGTTCACCGTGTAATTGGTGATGTATCCGGTGTTTTTATCAAAGGTAACACTGAATGTATCTTCGGCATCGGTCTTACTGCCGGTCAGGGTCGCTTCCGTTTCCGTTTCCGCCACTGTGATATCGTTCCAGCCCTGTCCATTCATAGCCGGACGCTTGGCGTCGGTCTGGTAATTCAGGATGAACTGCTCATAGGCAATGTCATCGCCCGCCTTGCCGAAACCGTTGCCCTGCCATGGCTGATCTGCTTTCAGCGTCACATCAAATTCCAGAATGTAATCGCTGCCAGCCTTCACTTCCGGCTGGGTCATTTCAATGGAAACAACCTTTTCCGTGCCGGCAGGGATATTCTTTTGCTCCTCGGTGAGCGCACCGCTTTGCAGCAGCTTGTTATCCTCCATGAGTTTCCAGACAACGTCATACTGATTCAGATTCTGACTGGTAAACTCGTTTACGATTCGGACCTTGCCGTCCTTGGCTTCGCCATCATCGTAAAAGGAAATTTCCTGATGGACCTTTCGCACTTCGTACAATTCCGGCGACGGGGTGCGATCGGCGTTCATCAGACCATTGCAGCAGAAATCGTTATCGGTGTAGGTTTCGCCCCAGTCACCGCCGTAGCCATCAAATTCCACATCAGAATAGTCGGCAGCAATGATGTTATCTCCGGCAAAATCCAGCCGATAAACCACTTCTTCCGGTTTGGGTACATAATCGCCTGCCAGGTTTTCCACAGGCAATGCCTTGTTCAGAACCATCACCTCGCCGATTTGACCCTTGAAGTCACGTCCAGCCGTGACACTGTCCGGACCGGTACCGATGCCAATGGGGGTGCTGTCGGTATCAAAGGGACCTGTTTTTTTCACGTCCTTGCTGCCGATTTCCTGCCCATCCACATACATTTTATAGGTGCTTCCGTCATAGGTAGCAGCCAGATAGACCCACTTGCCATATTTGTCCTGTGGGAAATCCACCATCAGTGTGCCAGCCTGCCAGCCATCCACAAAAAATTCCACTTTGCCAAAGTTGTTGCCGTCAAACTTCAGGGTATAGCCGTTATCGCCCTTGCAGAGAATGCTCTGGTGGTGTCCTTCCACTGCCTTAGGGCAGTTGATCCACGCGCCCAGAGTCAGCGCATTGCTGTTTGCACGCTTTGTGGGAACTACCACATGACCGGTCATCGCCTTTTTATTCTCGCTGCGCCCCTTGCCGATGGTTCCCTCAATGGGGCTGGTTGTGCCATCGTCATTTTTCACGCTGTTCTTCTGCGCAATGTTTGGCTTCGTACGGATAGACTGGTCGATCCAGTCCCAGATAAAACCGCCCTGGCCATTGGGGTGGGTACGGAACACATCCCAGTATTCCTTAAAGTTGCCCACTCCATTGCCCATAGCGTGTGCATACTCCGACTGGATGTAAGGTGCCTTGTTGCTTGTTTTTTCCACATAGTTTGTGACACTGTTTACATCCCAGTACTGGGTGGAATAAATGTCCACCATAGACTTTTCTCTGTTGTTCTTGGTAAAGCGGTTGTCGCGCTCGCATTTTCTCATGCGAGAGGGGTCGCGCTCCAGAATCCACTGGGTGGAGCGGAAGAAGCAGTACCGATCATTCAGCGGATGCCGCTGAGGGTCATACACTGCCTCATTGCCCAAAGACCAAATAACAACCGAGGGATGGTTCTTGTCGCGCTCCACCATATTCATGGTGCGATCCATCACAGAATTCATCCATTTTTTGCTGCCCGCCGGGATGCATGCCTGCTGTGCGCCTGTGTGCGATTCGATATTTGCCTCATCGCAGATATAAATGCCCAGCTCATCCGCCAATGCGTAGGTATACGGGTCATTCGGGTAGTGGGAGGTACGAATTGCATTCACATTGAACTGCTTCATCGTCATCAGATCCGTTTTGATTTCCTCCCGGGTGATGGCGCGCCCCTTGTTCTGGTCGGTTTCGTGGCGGTTTGTACCGCGGAACATGATTTTCTTGCCGTTGATTTGCGCCTGCTCCTGCCCCTCCGCATTGATGTCCACGGTTTCGATTTCACGGAAACCAACACGCTGGCAAGCGGTTTCAATCACGTTGCCCTGTGCATCCTTCAGCTCGATCAGCAGTCGGTACAGATACGGGTCGTCTGCAAACCACTTGTGCGGTGCAGCGACCTGCTTGCTGCCGGAGCTTCTGACGCCTTTGTCATCCGCCATGGCTTCCGCCGTGCCTTTACCGGCAGTCACCTTTACGTCATAGGTCAGCGGGGCATCCCAAACCTGGCGGTCGTCTGCGTCGTACAGCGTTGCCGATACGGTATAAGTACCGGCAACCTCCGGCGACAGACTGCGCACATCGGTATCCAGCGTCAAAGTCGCATCTACAAAGTTCTCATCCAAATCCGTTTTGATGAAGAAATCTCGCAGCTCTACGTCATCCTTCGTGTACAGGAAGACATCGCGGAAAATACCGCTCTGTCGGATGAAGTCCTGATTTTCCAGATAGCTGCCCAGCGACCAGCGGTAATCCTCTACCGCAATGGTATGCTCGGTCTTGTCGGCATCCAGATACGGTGTAATATTGAACTCGTCCGCCGTGTAGCTATCTTCGCCATAACCCACACAGTGCCCGTCCACATACAGATAAAATGCGGATTCCACACCCTGGAAGGAAACGAAAATATTGCGGTCTTTCCATGCATCAGGAATCGTAAAGGTGCGCTTATAATGCGCAACACCGTTGCGCACTGTGGGCGCAAGCGGCTCGTTTAAGCCCTGACTGTTATAGCTGACCTTTTCAAAATTCATCCAGGGGTACCGGGTATTGATGTACAGCGGCGGGTCGTACCGAAAGCTGCCATCCTCGTTTTTCTGTACCTGGATACTGCTGGGCACCTGAATCTTATCCCAGCCTGTGGTATCCCAGTTTTCTGTATAATTTTTGCTCTGCGCGCCATTGACATCCTTCAGGCGGTCATCTGGGCTTAAAACATACTTGAAATCCCATTCGCCGTTCAGCGTCCGATAATAGGGCGAAGCGGTTTCGTCCAGATCATCCAATACAGATTTTTCATTTTGCAGTGCCATTGCTTTATCTGCATACGGCACAAACCATGCCCTGGCGGGCTCACGGTTCACTTCCACCGTTTCAATGTCGCTGTACCACTCTTCGCCCATGTATTTGCTGTTGGCACCAGCCGCCTGCACAACCAGCGGTTTCAGAGTCAGTACCGGTGTAAGTGCCAGCGTACCCGCCAAAACGCAAGACAAAACTTTTTTCCTATTCATGCGTTTCCTCACTCTCCTTCTTTTTGTATTTTTACGGTCTTCTTGTCCTGGTTTATTCTGCGATATCCAATGTAGTTTTCTTAGGTTGCATGATATTCTGTCAAAGCGAACCCGGTAAGCATCCTCTTTCGCTTTCCTGCGAATCGTTCGCATATGCTTTTGTGCTTGCCGCAGCTGTTCTGCATCCTGTCCCTGCGTTTTACTCCTTTCCGGTATTTTACATTGTGCCTATCCAAAATCATAAACCAGACACATTCTACCCCAAAGATTATACTTTTTTCTTTTGTAACACAACGTAAAAATTTCACAAAAAAATAACATTTTTCTGTGCAAATCCATTTCGTTTCATGGCGTCCTACCTTTTTTCGCAACGGCTCCCTAAATCAAAAAAGCGAATGACTATTCGTCATTCGCTTTTTCTATCCGCATATGTTCCAGCTTTGAATTCTCTTGTCAACTCATTTTTCTCGTGGTTCCATTTCCCAGCCGCACCTAATGAAAAGATGAATTTCCATTGTTCGCGAAAGAAAATCATTTTCCCTCCAAAACAAGCTGTACTCTGCACCGATTCATTAGCCCGCAAGTTTTCATCCGCTTCCCGCTCTGAATAACGGGGCTGCCGCTCACAAGTGATTCCTATGCGCAACCACAACGTTTCCGCAGAGCTGAATTGGGCAAATCCTTGCTTACAGCATATTTTTCTTCCACTTTCTGATTTTTGTGCGGAAAGTGCCAAAAGGAGCCACCGTGTTGATATGGATGAATTTATAAACTTCCCAAACCGCAGCTTTGGTAGCGCCATCGGCCCACTTGCGTCTGTGGGGAGCAAAGAGATCCTCGTCAGACATTGAATCGATCATCTCATAAATTTGCTGGATATTCGTGTCCAGAATTACCCGCAGCTCATGAATAGACAGCCCGGCATACGTATCCGTAAACCACTGATACAACGCCCCAAGCTGATTCCATTTGAACAGATCCGAAGGTGTTTTCACCTCCAGACCACTTCTTTCATCCTGCTCCCACTTGAGGAGAAGGGTTGTCCAGCCAACCTGGTAAGCCAGATTCTCTGCCGGAGTGCGGTCAACATCTTCTGCGCGGAGATCTTTCATATCTTCTGGGATGTTGTCAAACTCAGCAATAAACTTGGTATAGCTTTTCTTGATTTCGTCTTTCAGCTCTTGTTTACTGGTGTATCTTTTCACAAATGAACCACCTCATTTCGGTATCTGTTTTGTAATTTGCCCCAGTACAATTTCCCAACATACGAAGCAACACGGTATCCTTCATAGATTCCACTTATTTCTGTGCCTTGATAACCGTTTTGTACATTGTATATCAAGGATGCTGTATGAATGTGTACTGGAATTGGGCTTACTTATTCTGCTTTTTTACATAGATTTCAAAATCGCAAAACGCACCACCATTTCCCATATATTGCGTACGATTCCAACATAGCTTCGGATGCAGATCTTCGTTTTTAATATCGTCTGTATGACAAAAGCACTGTGTAAGCTCAGGACATCCATATTTTTGACAAGTATCCAAAAACAGGCATTTCCTCATATCAAATTTACAGCAGGTTGTTTCGGTCTGGTAAAAATCAGCTGCAAAACCCGCTTTCGTTCCAAACTGCCGTTTTGCAACCCATCGAAACATCGCCGGATACAGTTTATAAAGCCCTAAAACGCTCAATATCTTTTGCATACTTTCCGCACTTTTTTCAGCCTGCTTTCTCCAGCTTTCATCCATAAAGGTTAATGCATCCTGTTGGGCAACCCCATTCATTTGCAGCGCCTCATAATAACTGATACAGGGAAAAATATTATTTTTGTAATGCACCTGCTTTTCTTTGCACTCTTGCTTATTTTGCTGACACAATTCTTTCCACCGCATCGTCGCATCAGAAATCACTTTTTCAGATATCGTCTTTCCCCATTGTGCTTCCACTAAAGTCGCAATCGCATTCATGGTCTTGTTTTGCATCCCATATCTCCTCATCCCACAAATAGTATAACCCCGCCACATACCAGTATATTGGTCTGTTCCCATGCCGTCAGAAGAATGCCCTCTGCCACTTGCTGTTTGTTGCATAAGTAATGCTTTTCTATTTACCCCTGAATCAATGGCGGAATATCTGCTTCAGGCAGCAAAAATATAATGATCGTTCCAATCCCTTGAAGTATCGCAATAAAGACAAACCGCAAATTGCAAGTTGCGTTTTTATCTATTGGGATTATATCACACAAAACTGAAAAAGCGGCAGAGGAAAAATCCTCTGCCGCTTTTTTTTGCCTTACGCTGCCGCGTCCAGCATATTCTCGATGAAAATACCATACCCTCTTGTCGGGTCATTCACCAGTACATGAGTCACGGCCCCCACCAGCTTCCCGTCCTGAATAATAGGGCTGCCGCTCACGAGTGATTGCTATTAGGGACAAGAGCTGTTAGATAAATTCGGATTTGAATTACTCGATTTTATCTACGATTATTAGATGCCGCAGGGCTTTAATAAAATCCTCCAAAACCGTTGATAACAAAGGTTTTTTCGCAAACAGCTCGCCTTTTCTCTTTATACGGTTTCACCCCTGTTTATGCTTCCCTTGAAGGCTCATAAGGGCAAATGCAAGGGAAAGAAAATCCCATAAAAAGTTATAACAGAGTGTAGCAATCGGTAGCCTGTGGCATATGTGTGAATATATTATACTGGAGGATTTTAGAATGGACAAGTACAAATACGACGAGAGCAACGGCCTGTGGTACAAGCTGAAGGGAGACGATTACTTCCCCTGCCTGA
>JARHYC010000028.1 GCA_029264955.1 Faecalibacterium sp.
GATAACGGCGTAGATGCATGGATCACGATTAAGTCGTTTGACATTAACCGTGCTCAGGAGCAGGAAGAAACAACCATGCAGTACCCAGTCACTGCAGATCAGGTCGAAATTGAGAAGGCTGTGATTGCTCCCGGCGGTGGCACAAAAGACAAATTGGTGGACGGTAACAAGACCACTGAGTTAATGCTGCGTAAAGACGATACGAACAATCCGGATCGAGATAAAACTCCTGTTGACGCAGCTGTTGTTCTGGATTTAGGCAGCATGAAAGCGGTTGGCTCTGTGTACTTTGCGCAGGATGCAGCACGCAATGGTGGCGATGTGATTCAGCACGGTGTTGTGGAATATAGCACCGATAAACAGACCTGGAAAGAACTGGGAAAGCTGAATCGTGCAAATGAACAGACCGTCGAAGCTCCTGCTGCTGTGCAGGCACGATATATTCGTATCCGCAATACCGAGCAAACCAATGGCTGGTGGCGTTTGGGCGAAGTAAAGGTGTTCAACAGCGTAAGCGAAAAGCTGATCTTTACAGCTTCTGCTGTCAACACAGCGATTGGCCATCATAGTGCAATCAATGACGGTGCGAAGAATAATAAGTATGAGTATATTGTAGACGGGGACACCAACACGATGGCTTGGATGGCTGCCAATGATGGCAACGCAAACATTCAAGCAAATTCAGGTGTACAAATTCTGTTTAACCGCGAAGCAAAGCTGAAGGATATCAAGATTGTTCAGGATAGCGGAGATCGCATGAGTGATCTGATCATTCAGTATAAGGATGGTAATGAATGGAAACAACTGACCCGCGTAACGGCCAATCTTGATGCTGCAATCGACGGCAAGGATGTTGTAACGACTGGGATTCGTGTCCTGAGCGGACAGAACACCTCGACTTGGTGGAAGCTGAAGGAAGTGATTATTCAGGAAAAATCCACTAAGGCTATCGACAAGTATGTTTACAGCAATTTGGAGAATCACGGCTTTGGAGTAATCCTGAATAAGGAAGAAGCCGAAATGACTACCGGTAATGTAACCCTGAATGCTGGTGATTACATCGGTATTGATCAATCTGAAATTCGTGAGCTGAATACCGTTGAGTTACCCACCGATGTGAAGGACACAACATTTGAAATTTCCAAGAATTCTATTGAGTGGGAAGCTGCTTCTGCAGAAACTATCGCTGGTAAGAAGGCTCGTTACGTTCGTATCATCAACAAAACGAATGCACCCATTACTGTTAACGTGAACCAGTTCAAGATCACCAATAACGTACTGGGTACGTTGGGCGAACTGATTTCTTCTGATATTCCAGTAGCTGCTAACTGGGGTGATGACCGCAATAATACCAAGGCATTTGACCAGAATGTCAACACTGCGACCAAGTTCGGCGGAAACCCTAAAAAGGACAATACCGCAGTTTACAGCCTGGGCCGGCCCATTGATATCAAGTCTATCCGTGTTTATAACGCAGATAGCGAAGCTGACTATATCCGTGATGCGAAAATTGAGCTGTCTGTTGATGGCAGAAATTGGAAAACTGCTTTGACCATTGGCGATGGAGTGAAAGACACCGATCGTGGTACATTTGCTGATGTTAAAGATTCTAACAAGAAAGTTGATTCCAATTATCCCAACAAGCTGTATTACGGCAATGATAATGTCGAGCCGGAAGTTGGTAACGGCGCACGTTATCTGCGCGTTCTGATTACTGCAGATTATCCGAATCGTGCACTGGTCATGAATGAAATCATGATCAACAATAACGAGTATCAGACAAACGAAGGCAATAAGGCATTCGAGGGTGCACAGGAAGCACCTGGTCATGCACCGAGCCTGATGCTGGATCAGGATCTGAATACGACCTACAAGCCTGCAAAGGCAAATGAGCAGATTACCTACTATTTGAGCAATGTAAATCAGACTGCAGGTCTGCGCATTGTTCAGAACGGTGCAGTCAGCGGAGCAACGGTTGCTGTTGGTGTATGTGATGCTGCACCTGCTGTACAGCTGTCTCAGGAAGAGCGTATTGCAAAGAGCAATGAAATTGAACTGGGTAAGCTGGCACAGGCAATCAATGAATTTGTTATCCCGGAAGGCAAGGTTCTGACGTATGTCACCATTCGCTGGAACGATAAACTGCCTGAAATTGCAGAGCTGCTGTTCCTGAACAGTGATGTAGCTGCAGCTGACAACAAGGCAGAACTGACCGAACTGGTTACTAAGACCCCGGCGGCTTTTGACACATGGACCAAGCAGGCACAGGAAGCTTACAAGGTTTTGCAGGCAAACGGTCAGATGGTTCTGGACAGCGCACACGCTTCTCAGGCATCTGTCGAAACCATGGCTACCACGCTGAAGACTGCAGCAAAGAATGCTGCGATTAAGGTGAACGCTGAAACCATTGCAAAGCTGCAGGCTTTGGAAAAGGACAAGATTTCCAATGATAACTACATTTACAGTAGTTCTAGCTATGCAGCCTACGAAGCACAGCTGGCAAAGGCTGATGCAGCTTTGAAGAATACCGAAAACCTGACTCAGGCTGAGGCAGACAAGATTCTGGCAGCTGCAGCAGAGGCTAAAAAGGCTTTGACGTGGTCTATCTACCAGCGCGAAAGTGCAGAGCTGGCAATTGAATCTTTTGAAACCGTGAAGGCTGAGAACTATTCTCTGAAGTCCTACAACGATTTCAAGGCAGTTCGTGATGAAATCGCTGCGCTGATTGCACAGGATAAGGCTGGCACGGCACAGGATCCGCACCTGTATATGGAAAAGGTTGCTGCTTACCAGACCGCTTATGAAAATCTGTGGTCTGTTGCAGAGCTGAAGTCTCTGATTGAAAAGCAGGTGGATTCGAACCTGTACACACCGGAATCCTTCCAGGCTTATGAGCAGAGCAAGCAGGCTGCTAAGGATCTGCTGGCTCAGGCAGATGCAACCAATGAACAGTTGGATGCAGCTCTGGCAAACCTGAAGAAGGCTGAGAACGATCTGGTTCTGGCAGAGTCGGTAGACGTTCAGGCGGTCATTGACGCAATGCGCAAAGAGAATCCTGACAACTACACCGAGGAAAGCTACAAGAACCTGATGGATACCGTCAATCAGGCAGAGCAGGATATGGCAAAGAACGACCCCGCTCTGAATGAGGAAAACATCCAGAAGATGCGCGATGCGCAGAATGCACTGGTCAGCGTTGTTGAATTGAATGTGAAGCTGAAAGAAGCTGCCGCAATTTCTGCTGACAAGTACACGGTCAGCTCTTACAAGGATCTGCAGACCTCTGTGGATGCAGCAAACGAGCTGAAAAAGAATGGCACTGAGGATGCAATCAAGCAAATGGTTCAGGAGCTGAGCAGCAAGATTGCAGCTTTGGCACCTCGTGCAGAAGGTCTGGAAGAGTACCGCAACGGTATCACTCTGAAGGATGAAGCTAAGTACGCCCCGGAAATTTATGCTCCGTACAAGGATGCTTATGACAAGCTGATGGGTATGGATCCTGCTGATACCAGCCGCGATGCATTCGAGGCTGCAAAGGCAGAATTTGAGAAGCAGAATGCAATTCTGGATGCTGCTGGCGAAATTCCTGCTCCGACTCCCGAACCTACTCCTGTACCGGATACGACACCTGCAGTAGGTTTCGATTGGTACAAGGTCCTGGCAGGTATCAATGCAGCAGGTAAGGGTAGCTTTACCGCAAATGTTGGCAGTGAGATTGCAGTACCGCACTACATTTGGCAGGCATTCTATGGCAAGGATCTGACCGTCACCCTGCAGCGTGGCAATGAAGCATTCGTATTCAATGGTTTGAATTTGAAGGCTACTGGCTTTAACCCTGACGTTGGTCATAACCTGACTGATCTGACGGGCTACATTGGTCGCAGCTATCAGGCCGATAAGTCTACGGGTACTGTGAAACCTACTAAACCCACTGTAAATCAGTCTGACAAAACGGAAAAGCCAATCGAGACTGTAGAACCTACAGAGGAACCTGTTCCGACTGCAGAACCTACTCCCACCGCAGAGCCTGCGGCTCCTGAAACAGCAGCGCCTACGGAAGAACCTGCTTCTGCACAGAACAACGATGCAAACAATGGCGGCAATAACATGATTCTGTGGATTGTACTGTTGCTTGCAGTTGTCTGCGTATGCGGTGGTTTCTTCTGGTGGAAGAAGCACAGCACACAGGAATAATGTTTGCAGGTAACTCTAAATAGGTATCAAAAAGGTGAAAGCCTAAAATAAAATCCCGGCTCGGAGTGAAACACTCTGAGCCGGGATTTTATTTATGTGTTTGTGTATGCTGTCAAGGCAGGAAACATATATATAAGTAACTATTAGAAAAAGGGGAGAAGCCAGTTGCGCAACATAAAAATTTCAGTGGTTCAAGTACAAATCTTGCTGGTGTGTTTGTTTTTATTGAGCATTCTTTGGGCACAAAATGCACGTCCCGCCGGTTTTGATTATTGCAGAAAAATGTATAAAGAACTCTTCTGGGAGGATGTTGCTGATTTTCCAGAGCCTGCACGGTTTGCTTCTGTACAGCCTGTAACATAATGTGGCATC
This sequence comes from Faecalibacterium sp., assembly GCA_029264955.1. Taxonomy (GTDB): domain Bacteria; phylum Bacillota; class Clostridia; order Oscillospirales; family Ruminococcaceae; genus Faecalibacterium. The sequence goes on from JARHYC010000028.1 coordinate 4,567, forward strand.
GTGGACAACGTATTTGGCAAGCGCTTTTCCCAGATATCAGGTTTCATCATGTACGCAGTCGTGAACCTGTTTTTTTACTTGTGTTCTGGTTGCTTGTTTTGTGGTGGGATGCCAACGGTTGGCTGCTGATCAGCTTGATTGTATCTGTGCTGCATGAACTGGGGCACATCTGCATGTATTATTTGCTGACTGGAGAATGTCCGGATGTTTCAATCGGGTTTAGTGGGATTTGTATGTACACGCAACGTAAATGGCTGTCGCGCCGTAAGGAGCTTTTAATCACTGCGGCGGGTCCATTCACAAATGGAATGTTGGCGTATATCGGGTGGCTTTTGATGCAACAAAATGCTACTTTCTTGCGTTTAGGCTGGGTTTGGGCGAATATTTTGATCGGACTATTTAATCTGTTGCCCATTCCGCCTTTAGATGGCTGGCATATGCTGTACCTGCTTTTGAAAAAACAATAGGAAACGCAGTGCAAAAAAGCTGTCTCACAGAATGTGAGACAGCTTTTTTGCTTTTCATAAATTGTGAAAGGCTTACAGGCTGGATGCCTGTGCTTCGTCTTGTGTGATATGGTGGCGATCAGCATAGCCAGTCAGCATCAACGTCAAAGCGCCATCGCCGGTGACGTTGCAAGCAGTACCGAAGCTATCCTGCAATGCGAAAATAGCCATCATCAAACCGGTACCATCGTTATGGAACAGCAAGATGCCTGTAATCAAACCTAGAGAAGCCATGACAGTGCCGCCTGGAACACCAGGTGCACCAATGGCAAAGATACCCAGCAGCAGGCAGAACAAAATCATTGTACCCGGAGCAGGTAGTTCGTTATACAAAATCTTTGAAACCGTCATGACAAAGAACACTTCCGTTAGGACAGATCCACACAGATGAATATTGGCGAACAGCGGGATGCCAAAGCTGACCATATCTTTGCGGAGAACACGGCTCTTGCGAGCAGATTCCAAAGCCACACCCAGCGTTGCGGCAGAAGACATGGTACCCACGGCGGTCAGATAAGCGGGGCCATAGTGGCGTACTACTTCCAGAGGATTTTTGTGCGCGTAAGAACCGGCCAGAAAATAGAGCAATGTCATCCAAATGAAATGACCTACCATCACTAGCAAAATGACCTGTAAAAATGCAGGCAACTGACGCGTCAAAATACCCTGATAACTCAAACTGCAGAAGGTAGCTGCAATATAAAAGGGAAGAACAGGAATGACAATTTTAGAAACGATGGAAAGCACAATTTCCTGAAATTCGCACAGTAAATCAATAAAGTGCTGCGAGTGGGTCCAGGTAGCAGCCAGTCCGACCAAAACAGACAGCACCAGGGCACTCATCACATTCATAATGGGTGGAATGTTCAATTCAAATGCAACAGCTGGCAAGGGAATCAGATCTGTCATGTTGTTGTCGATTGCCAGGTGTGGAATCAAAGCGTAACCGGCGCCGGTAGAGAATAGTGCTGCACCCACAGAAGAGCTGTAAGCAATAAGGACAGCAACACCAAGCAAGCGAGACGCATGTGCCCCAAGCTTTGTAATAGATGGTGCAATGAAACCAATAATAATAAGCGGCACACAGAAGTTGATTAGCTGTCCCAGGATATACTGCAGCGTTACGACAACGCGCATTTGTCCTTCTGTAAAGACAAAGCCACAGAACACGCCGACTAAAATACCGGATATAAGAAAGAATGGCAGGCTGTGAAAGAATTTTTTCATAATCAAGTCTCCTAATATGGTATCTCCGACTAAACACAAATTGTGAAGACGGAACATAACTAAGCATACGCATCATGACACAAAAAGTCAAACTAAGATTCAAAAAACATAACTACCTGCAAAAAGGCTGCGAAAAAGTATTTTATATGTGGGCAAAAGTGCGGCGAGCTCCCAGACCAAATTGATTTTTCTTGTAAAATGCGGTAAAATAATAAAGATAATGGGTATTTATAACTCGATCGGAGGATATTATGTTTGAACCGAAGCTGAAAGAAGCCCTGGCGCATGTACAAAAGCCGGGTCGCTATACAGGTGGTGAACCGGGCAGTGTATACAAAGAGAAAGAGAATGTGGACGTTCGTTTTGCATTCTGCTTCCCGGATACCTACGAAGTAGGTATGTCCTTCCTAGGCGAAAAGATTTTGTATGAGCTGCTGAACGAGCACGAGAACTGGTGGTGTGAGCGTGCTTTCATGCCTTGGATGGACATGAAAGCAGAGATGGAAGAGTTGAATCTGCCGCTGTATACACTGGAGAGTAAAGATCCGCTGACTGCATTTGATCTGGTGGGCTTTACGCTGCAGTATGAGCTGTCCTATACCAATATTCTGGCAATGCTGGATCTGGCACACATTCCGTTTTATGCAAAAGATCGTGACGATACCATGCCGCTGCTGGTTGCAGGTGGTCCCTGTGTCTGTAATGCTGAGCCTCTGGCAGATTTCTTTGACCTGATGATGCTGGGCGAAGGTGAGCAGCAGCTGCCTGCTGTTTGCGCTGAAGTGGAGAAGGCAAAGAAAGAGGGAATCTCAAAAGAAGAGCTGCTGCTGCGCTGCGCAAAAATTCCCGGCGTGTATATTCCGGCCTTCTATGACGTTACATATCAAGAAGATGGTCGTGTAGATGCCATTACTCCGAATCATGAGGGCGTTCCTGCGCGTATCACTAAGGCAATCATTCAGGACATGAACTCGGTTACACCTCCCACACATTTTGTTGTCCCGATGGTAGGTGCAGTTCAGGATCGTGCCAGCGTAGAAGTGCTGCGTGGCTGCGTCCGTGGTTGCCGTTTCTGCCAAGCTGGTTATTTGTATCGGCCGATGCGTCAGCGTGATGCGGGTCTGCTGGATCGCGCTGCACGAGATCTGTGTGCCAATACTGGCTATGAAGAAATCAGTCTGTCCAGCCTGTCCACTTCGGACCACTCCGATCTGGAGCAGATTCTGGATGATTTCAACGAGTGGGCACCGCAGGATCATGTCAGCCTGTCTCTGCCCAGTCTGCGAATTGATAACTTCTCTAAGAGTCTGGTTGAAAAGACGACCAAGGTGCGTAAGAGTGGTCTGACCTTTGCGCCCGAAGCCGGTACCCAGCGTCTGCGTGATGTTATCAATAAGAACATCACTTGGGATGAAATCGAGCGTGGCTGCAACATTGCTTTTGAGCAGGGCTATACTTCGGTTAAGCTGTATTTTATGATGGGTCTGCCCACTGAAACGATGGAGGATATCGAGGGCATTGCAGAAACCGCACAGCGCATCATTGAGCTATACTATAAGAATGAAAACAAGCCCAAGGGCCGTGGCGTACAGGTTACCATCAGCTGCGCCTGCTTCGTTCCTAAGCCCCACACGCCGTTTGAATTTGTTCCCATGGATACCATCGAATCTTTGCAGGCAAAGCAGAAGCACCTGCTGGAGAGCGTTCACAGCCGCAAGATCAAGGTCAACTACCATGACAGCCGTACTAGCTTCCTGGAAGCTGTCTTTGCAAAGGGAGACCGCCGTCTGGCACCACTGCTAGTAGAAGCATATCGTAATGGTTGCTACTTTGATGGCTGGGAAGAGCATTTCCACTTTGATACTTGGATGGAAACCTTTGAAAAAATGGGCATTGACCCGCATTTCTATGCAAATCGTTCGATTGCTGTGGATGAAGTTACACCTTGGTCTCATATGGATTACGGTGTGACCCACGAATATCTGGTAAAGGAATACCAGAAGGCTCTGGCTGAACAGACGACTATGCCGTGTAATAAAAAGTGCTACAACTGCGGTGCATCAAAATTGTTGGGAGGTCCTTGCTTTGACTACAGTAAGAATTCGATTTGAAAAGACCGGTGAGGCATCCTATATTTCTCTGCTGGATATGCAGCGTGTGATGCAGCGCGTCCTAAAGCGCAGCGGTCTGCCGGTTTGGTATACTATGGGTTTCAACCCGCATATTTATATGACATTTTCCTGTCCGTTGCCATTGGGTCAAGAGAGCCTGTGCGAAAGCGTCGATGTGAAAACCGAAGACGATAACGCAGATTTTTCTGCATGGATGGAAAAGCTGAACGCTATCATGCCCACCGGTATCCATGTATATAAGGTTGCTCCGGTAGACAAAAAGGCGGACAGCATTGCGTTTGCAGATTACACTATCCGTTACGATGCTGCCGGTGCAGTGATGCTGGATGCATACAATGCTGCGGAGCAGGCGCTGGTAGAAAAGAAATCCAAGCGTGCAACCAAGACGATCGACCTGAAAGAAATCATCCCCACACTGCCGTACGAAACAGAAGGGGATAAGGTGGCATTCCGTCTGCGTTTGCCTGCGTCCGGCAGCATGAATGTGAATCCTTCGCTGTTGACAGGCTATCTGGATATGCAGTTTGGTCTGCCCGCTTCGGATGCAGAAGTTTTGCGCACGGGTCTGGTGGATGAAAACGGCGAAGCCTTCTGATTTTTTGGAAAAATAACGAAAATGTGCTTGCTTTTTCTAGCATCCTGTGCTAGAATAGTTGAGCGTTAGTGTCCGCTGATACCACAGCGGGGTTAATGTAGAAGACATTAAACGGGCGGTCCTCTGACGATTTATCGTGTACGAACGTCTAAAAACAAATGGAGGATTATCAAATGGACGCATTGAAAATGATTTCCGACGGCTGCATCAAAGCTGAGCAGCCTAAGTTCAACGTTGGCGATACCGTTCGCGTTGACGTTCGCATCAAGGAAGGCGAGCGCACTCGTATCCAGGCTTTCGAGGGCACTGTCATCGCAAAGCGCCACGGTGGTGTCGCTGAGACCTTTACCGTTCGCCGTAAGGCATACGGTGTTGGCGTGGAGCGTGTGTTCCCCATCAACAGCCCCTTTGTTGAGAACGTAACCGTTATCCGCAAGGGTAAGGTTCGCCGTGCTAAGCTGTTCTACCTGCGTGAGCGCACTGGTAAGGCTGCTAAGGTCAAGAGCGATATCTGATAAACCGAACAGAGGAAAGGGACAACTTGTTGTCCCTTTTTTCTTTATCTGAAAAGAGGTGCCTGTATTTTGAACGATACATCGGCTGAAAATAAGAAAAAACGCCAGCTTTCTTTTTTGGAATGGTGCGAAGCCCTGGTTATGGGTTGGGTTATTGTTGCCGTAATTTTTTCCTTTTTGTTCCGTGTGATTCTAGTCAGCGGAAGTTCTATGGTGCCTACACTGACAAATGGTGACAGACTATTGGTGCAGTCTATCAAGTACACACCGCAGCGCGGAGATATCGTGATTGTGGATGGATATATTGATTATGGTAAACCTCTGGTCAAACGTGTCATCGCAATGGAAGGAGATACCGTGGATATCGACTTCGCTACGGGTGATGTTTCCGTAAACGGTGAGGTTTTGAACGAGCCTTATATTGCAGAGCGCACCAACCGTGCGGGCGATATCGAGTTCCCTATCACGCTGGGAAAAAATCAGATTTTCGTAATGGGTGATAACCGGAATTACTCGGAAGATAGCCGTAACTCGGATATCGGATGTTTGGATCGGCGCGATATTCTGGGCAAAGCGATTTTCCGCCTGTCTCCTTTTGACAAAATGGGGAGGATTCAATGAAAGAAACCAAAAACTCGAATCAGTACAATATTCAGTGGTTCCCCGGCCACATGGCAAAGACCCTGCGCCTGATGGATCAGGAAATCAAAAACGTGGATGCTTGTCTGGTTTTGCTGGATGCGCGCATCCCGCTTTCCAGCCTGAACCCTGAGATTGAGCGCATTGTGGCTCGTAAACCGCGTTTGTATGTGCTGAACAAAGCTGACTTAGCAGACCCAACCATTACGGCGCGCTGGATTGACTATTTCCATGCAGCAGATGCGGGCTGTGTTGCCATCAATGCACGCCAGAAGGGCGGTGCGGCTGCGGTTAAGTCTGCTATCGACAAAGAGCTTTCTGCTCTAATGGCGAAGCGTGAGCGAAAGGGCATGGTCGGTGCAAAACTGGCTTTGATGCTGTGCGGTATTCCCAACGTGGGTAAGTCTACCTTTATTAACACTTTTGCTGGTTCTGCTCGTGCAAAAACCGCAGACCGTCCGGGCGTTACAGTAGGTAAGCAGTGGGTCAGCGCAGGTAAATATGACCTGTTGGATATGCCTGGTGTTCTGTGGAAGCGTTTTGATAATCGCCATATCGCATCGAACCTAGCATTTATCGGTTCCATTAAAGATGATATTCTGGATATCGAAGAGCTTTCCATGAACCTGCTGGATGAAGTGCGTATACACTACCCGCAGAAGGTGGCTGAGCGCTTCAAGTTGAATCAGGAAGAATTGGCATTACCACCTTATGAGCTGCTGGAGTGCATTGGTCGCAAGCGCGGTATGCTCATCAGTGGCGGTGAGGTTAATACCGAGCGTGCTGCTATTATGATTCTGGATGAATTCCGTGCATCCAAGTGGGGACGTATCTCTCTGGAGATTCCGCCCACGCATGATGATCTGGATGATTGGGATGATGAGGATGATCTGGAATGAGCGAAAAAACAAAAGAAAAAGCAGATCTATATATCTATGATGCCCAGCTGCGAGCAGAGTATGGTTGTTTTGCCGGTGTGGATGAAGCAGGTCGTGGACCGCTTTGCGGCCCGGTATGCGTCGCTGCTTGTATCCTTGATCCGGAAAATCCCATTACTGGAGTAAATGATTCCAAAAAGATTTCGGAGAAAAGACGGGAAGTGTTATTTGAAGAAATCAAGCAGAAGGCACTGGCATACCACATTGTGTTTATCCCTCCGGCAGAGATTGATGAAAAGAACATTTTGTGGGCAACCATGGACGGCATGAAACAGGCAATCGAAGGCCTGCAAATCGTTCCGAATCTGGCTTTGATTGATGGCAACCGCTGTCCGCCGGATGTTTGCGTTCCTTGTCAGAGTTTGGTCAAGGGTGATGCAAACAGCGCCAGTATTGCGGCTGCTTCTATTCTGGCAAAAGTCAGCCGAGATCATTATATGTTGGAGCTGGATAAGCAGTATCCTGAGTATCAGTTGGCAAAACATAAAGGATACGGTACCAAACTGCATTATGAAATGATTGAAAAGTATGGGATCCAGCCGTTCTATCGCCGCAGCTTCTTAAAAAAGTTGGGGTATTGGCATCCGGAAGAAAAGTGATGGATAGCGGAGAAGTTGGTCGCAAAGGGGAGGCTGTTGCGGCAAAGTACTATTTAGATCGAGGCTACCAGCTACTGGCACACAACTACCACACCCGCCGAGGTGAATTGGATTTGATCCTGCAAAGGCAGGAACAAATTGTGATTTGCGAAGTCAAAACACGAGCAGGTCGGCAGTTGGGTGTCCCTGCAGAAGCGGTTACGCCTGCAAAACAAAAGCGTATCCTGCTTGCCGCAAAACAGTTCTTGCAGGAAAATCTGCTTTTGGATGCATTTATCCGCTTTGACGTGGTGGAAATTACCCGTTTCGAAACCGGCTGGAGGGTGCATTGTATCCCGAATGCGTTTTGTGATAGGGAAAATCCTTACTAAAACTACTGTTTTCGATTGCTTTTTTTGCTTGAATATTGTATTTTAGTTACGGTAGTTTCTGTAATACATAAAATACGCATATTCAGAACTTCAAAGAGAACGGACTTTCAAAATAAAAGACCGGGAGGATTTACATGGCAATTTTCGCAATCGGTGATCCGCATCTTTCCTTAGGAGCTGCCAAGCCGATGGATATATTCCCGGGCTGGAACGATTATGTTCCGCGCCTTGAAAAGAACTGGCGCAAGCTGGTCAAGCCGGAAGATACAGTAATTTTAGCGGGTGATATCAGCTGGGCGATGCGTCTGGAGGATACCAAAAAAGATTTTGCTTTCTTGAACGGCCTTCCGGGTCAGAAGATTCTTTTGAAGGGAAACCATGATTATTGGTGGACGACCTTGAATAAGATGAATCATTTTCTGGAAGAAAATCATTTTGATACCCTGCACATCCTGCACAACAATTTCTATGAGGCAGAAGGCTATGCCATCTGCGGCACACGCAGTTGGTTGTTTGATCCCGGTGAGCCCCATGACGAAAAGGTGATGAACCGCGAAATCGGTCGCCTGAAAATGAGCCTGGAGTCTGCAGGAGATCGGGAAAAACTGGTGTTTTTGCACTATCCGCCGGTCTATCCGGGTACCAGTGCGCCGGAAGTCATCGAAACGTTGAAAACATACGGAGTAAAGCGTTGCTTTTACGGTCATCTGCATGGGAACTCTTTGCGATTTGCTGTGCAAGGCGACGTGGATGGTATTCGCTATAAGCTGATTAGTGCTGATGGACTGGGCTTTTGCCCTTATTGTGTGGAAAAATAACTGTTTTATAGGTAGAAAAGCAAAAATGCACTGGCAATTATTTGCCATAAGTGCTATAATGAATTGAATTTTCTTTGAGTGGAGGAAAAACAATGAAACTCATCAAATGTGAAAAGCTCGAAAAGAGCATGGTTGAACTGCAGTTTTCTGTCGATGCAGAGGTCCTGAACAAGGCTGCTGCCGACGTTTTTAAGCGCGACGGAAAGAAGTATTCTATTCAGGGCTTCCGTAAGGGCAAGGCTCCCCGTCACCTGATTGAAAAGATGTACGGCGCTGACATCTTCCTGTACGATGCACTGAACGATCTGTTCCCCGCAGAGTACGAGGCAGCTGTTAAGGAAGCTAGCATCGAGGTTGTTGGCCGTCCTGAGGTCAACGTTGAGACCATGAACGCTGAAGAAGGCGCAACCCTGACCGTTAAGGTTGCTGTTGTACCGGTTGTTAAGGTTTCTGACTACAAGGGCCTGAACGTCGAGAAGAAGGTCACCAAGGTCTCTGACGAGGACGTTGAGGCAGAGCTGAAGCAGATGCAGGAGCGCAACGGCCGCGAGTGCACTCGTGAGGGCGCTTCTGAGAACGGCGATATCGTTGATATCGACTTTGAGGGCTTTGTTGACGGTGTCGCTTTTGAAGGCGGCAAGGCTGAGCACTATGATCTGAAGCTGGGCAGCAATTCTTTCATCCCCGGTTTCGAGGATCAGTGTGTTGGTCACACCGCAGGCGAGGAGTTTGACGTAAACGTCACTTTCCCCACCGAGTACCAGGCAGAAGAGTTGGCTGGCAAGGCTGCTGTCTTCAAGATCAAGCTGCACGAAGTTAAGTACATCGAACTGCCCGTCCTGGACGACGAGTTCGCAAAGGACGTTTCCGAGTACGACACTCTGGAAGCTCTGAAGGACTCTATCCGTATCGGCAAGCAGGAGACTCTGGACAAGCAGGCTGAGCTGGAGATGGAGAATAACTTGGTTGATATGGTCGTTGAGAAGATGGAGGGCGAGATCCCCCAGGCTATGTACGACGAGCGTATGGACGAGATGCTGAACGACTTCGCATTCCGCGTTGAGCAGCAGGGCCTGAAGTTCCAGGATTATCTGAACTACATGGGTCAGTCTGTTGAGCAGTTCCGTGCTGCGTTTGCTCCTCAGGCTGAGAAGCAGGTTAAGATCCGTCTGGCACTGGAGGCTGTTGCTGCTGCTGAGAATATCGTTGCTTCTGATGAAGAAGTCGAGGCTAAGCTGCAGGAGATGGCAGACCAGTACAAGATGGAGCTGGACAAGGTTAAGGAGCTGGTCAACGCTGCTGACCTGAAGAAGGATCTGGCTGTGAACAAGGCTATCGACTTCCTGAAGGCTGACGCAAACATTACTGAGAAGGCTGCTGACGCAGAGTAATCCTTTTCATAAAAAAGGTTGTAAAAATTGGCCGGTACGGTTTAGAAGTTGCCGTATCGGTCAATTTTTCAGATATACGAAATTGTTTTATTGGGAGGCGAACACAATATGAGTTTTGTCCCTTACGTGGTCGAGCAGACCCCGCGTGGAGAACGTTCTTATGATATTTTTTCTCGTCTGTTGAACGATCGTATCATCGTGCTCAGCGACGAGGTGAATGACGCTACGGCAAGCCTGGTCGTTGCACAGCTCCTGTATCTGGAAGGTCAGGACCCGGACAAAGATATCAGCTTGTATATCAACAGCCCCGGTGGCAGCATTTCTGCCGGTATGGCCATCCATGACACGATGAAGTATATTAAATGCGATGTTTCCACTATTTGCATGGGCATGGCTGCTTCTATGGGTGCTTTCCTGCTGGCAAGCGGTACCAAGGGCAAGCGTTACGCATTGCCGAATGCGGAAGTAATGATCCATCAGCCCCTGATGCAGGGTCTGCAGGGTCAGGCAAGTGATATCAAGATCCATTCTGATCATATCATTGCAACCCGTGAAAAATTGAATCAACTGCTGAGCGAGTATACCGGTCAGGCAATCGAGCAGGTCCGTCAGGATACCGAGCGCGATAACTTCCTTTCCGCTGAGCAGGCAAAAGCATATGGCCTGGTGGACGATGTAATCGCTCACCGTTGAGTGCCCATAGAATAAGGGAATGACATATGGCAAATAACAATTCTGGCAAAGAAAAGAATATGGTCTGTAGTTTCTGCGGCAAGCGTCAGGATGAAGTTGAGCACATGATTATCGGTCCTGGCGTGAATATCTGCAACGAGTGCATTTCTTTGTGCCACTCTTTGCTGGAAGAAAACGGCGAGCTGAACGAAAGTGCTCCGCGTTCCGGTCGCAATGGCTCTGCCCGTAAATCGAGCAGTCATACGCCGCAGCTGAACATTATGACCCCGGAAGAAATCAAGAATGGCCTGGATCAGTATGTAATCGGTCAAGATGACGCAAAGAAAGTGCTGTCTGTAGCGGTTTATAACCACTACAAGCGCATTCTGAACGGTAAAGGTGCAGATGTTGAACTGCAGAAGTCGAATGTGCTGATGCTGGGTCCTTCCGGTGTCGGTAAAACGCTGCTGGCACAGACACTGGCAAAAATGCTGGGTGTTCCGTTTGCAATCGCAGATGCTACCACACTGACAGAAGCTGGTTATGTCGGCGAGGACGTGGAAAACATTCTGCTGAAATTGATTCAGGCAGCGGACTTTGATGTGGAGCGCGCTCAGATTGGTATTATCTATATCGACGAAATCGATAAAATTACCCGTAAGAGCGAAAATCCCTCTACCACTCGTGATGTAGGTGGCGAAGGTGTACAGCAGGCTCTGCTGAAGATTCTGGAAGGTACCGTTGCAAATGTTCCCCCCCAGGGTGGACGCAAGCATCCTCAGCAGGAGTTCATTCAGATTGATACCACCAACATTCTGTTCATCTGTGGTGGTGCATTTGATGGGCTGGAGAAGCATATTCGTCATCGTACGGATAATTCCTCTCTGGGCTTCGGCAGTCAGCTGAAAGATACTCGCAGCGATTCCGAAAAGGCACTGTTGGATAAAGTAGAGCCGCACGATCTGGTCAAGTTCGGTTTGATTCCGGAACTGATTGGTCGTTTGCCGGTCATTACCGTTTTGCAGAACCTGGACGAGGATGCACTGGTGCGTGTCCTGAAAGAGCCTAAAAATAGTGTGGTACGCCAGTATCAGGCACTGTTGGGTATGGACAGCGTGGAACTGGAGTTTACCGATGCAGCACTGCATGCTGTTGCAGCAAAGACGCTGGAACGTAAGAGCGGTGCGCGCGGTCTGCGCAGCGTGATGGAACAGCTGCTGATTCCCATCATGTATAAGATCCCTAGCGATCCTACCATCATTCGCGTTGTGATTGATGCGGACACAGTCAACGGTGGGGAACCACATCTGGAATATGGTGCAGTTCGAAAGCGCTATAAAAACCAGTTTCCCAGCGTTTAATTCGCAGTCTTTCTTTAAGCAGAAACCTTTTGCGGGAGTGAAGGGTTTCTGCTTTTTTATTGATAAGAACAGTCCTTTTTTAATACGCTTATTGAATTGATAGAGCTTTTTCGGTATAATAAAATAATAGCCGTGTTATACCTATTTGACCTGTAAAAATCGGGTCTTGTAAAGTTTTGTCACGGTTTATGGAGGGTTTTATGTCTGAAAGAGTTACAATAAAAGTAGACGATCGGGGTAATCCGCGTCTGCCCACTATCGCACTGCGCGGCTTGGTGGTTTTTCCGAATAATCTGGTCCATTTCGAGGTGGGGCGTGCAAAAAGCGTTGCTGCAGTAGAATGGGCAATCGCACATAACAGCAACGTTTTTCTGATTACGCAGAAGGATCTGAACGTGGAAGATCCTGCACAGACAGATTTGTATAAATATGGTGTTGTAGCAGAGATCAAGCAGGTGTTGCGTGTTTCCGATGATCTGGTTAAAGTACTGGTTGAGGGCAAAAAACGTGCCCGTCTGGTTGATTTGGAAACAGAAGAAAAGTTCCTGACCGGTTCAGTACGTCCGGCACCCATTCGAGGTCTGCGTGCAGAGGATGAAATCCAGGCAGAGGCGTTGGTGCGCACATTGAAGCTGGCATTTGATGATTATGCCGCTTTGAATCCCCGCCTGCCGAAGGACGTGGTTTTCACGGTCGTTTCTCACGATGATCCAGCATTTCTAAGTGAATATATGCCTGCAAACCTGCTGTTCAAGTATGAAGACAAGCAGGCAGTAATGAATGAAAATACACTGGTGGGCAGATTAGAAACGCTGCTTGCATTGATGCATCGTGAATGCGAAATTATGGAAGTGGAGAACCAGATTCAGGATAAGGTCAACGCTTCCATGGAAAAGAGCCAGCGAGAATATTATCTACATGAGCAGATGCGCGTGATCGGGGAAGAGCTGGGCGAAGATGAGGATACGCGTGCTGAAGCAGAGGAGTATCGTGCCCGTATTGCAAAGTTGAACCTGTCGGAAGATGTGCGTGCTAAATTGGAAAAGGAATGTTCTCGCCTTTCTAAAATGCAGGGAATGAATCAGGAAGCAACGGTCATTCGTACCTATCTGGATACTTGTCTGGAACTGCCCTGGGGCGAATGTACCAAGGACAACTTGAACATTCACCGTGTAGAGCAGGTGCTGAACCATGACCACTATGGACTAAAAAAGGTCAAGGATCGTATTCTGGAAATTCTGGCGGTGCGTAAACTGGCACCGGATGTAAAGGGGCAGATCATTTGCTTAGTTGGCCCTCCGGGTGTTGGTAAAACCAGCATTGCCCGTTCAATTGCGAACGCGTTGGGGCGTAAGTATGTTCGCATGAGTTTGGGAGGTGTGCGGGATGAAGCGGAAATTCGTGGACATCGCCGTACATATATTGGTGCTATGCCGGGCAAGATCATCAATGCCATGATCAATGCCCATAGCGATAACCCGCTGATTTTGCTGGACGAAATTGATAAGCTTGCAAGTGATTTCCGTGGAGATCCGGCTGCTGCTTTGCTGGAAGCATTGGACCCCGAGCAGAACAATACCTTCCGTGATCATTTCCTGGATATTCCGTATGACCTAAGCCAGGTGCTGTTCCTGACGACGGCAAACGATTTGAGCACGATTCCTGGTCCCTTGTTGGATCGTATGGACGTGATTGAATTACCTAGCTATACGCGTGTTGAAAAATATAATATCGCCAAGAAGCATCTGCTGCCAAAGCAGCTCAAGAACTGCGGTCTGGAAGGTAAGGTCACTTTGACTCAGAGCGCCCTGTATACGCTGATTGATGGCTACACCCGTGAAGCTGGTGTCCGTGGTTTGGAGCGCGTGATTCAGGAAGTGCTGCGTAAGTGCGCACGTCAGATTGCAGATGAGTCGGCAGAAAGCCTGCGTATTACGGGAGATATGCTGGAAGATATGCTGGGACCTGCACGCAATAAACCGGATTTCTTGAACCGTAGTTCTGCAGTTGGTATCGCAAACGGTCTGGCGTGGACCAGTGTTGGCGGTACCATGCTGCCTATTGAAGTAGAGCTGATTCCGAATGGCAGTGGTAAGGTGAAGATTACCGGCAGTCTGGGCGATGTGATGAAGGAAAGTGCTGAACTGGCAGTGACTTATGCGCACGTCCATGCAGATAAGTACCATATTGATACTGAGAAACTGAAGAACAGCGACTTGCATATCCATGCACCGGAAGGTGCAACTCCGAAGGATGGTCCTTCTGCGGGTGTAACGTTGACGACGGCCCTGATTTCTTGTCTGACACAGATCCCGGTGCGTGGCGATGTGGCAATGACGGGCGAAATCGCACTACATGGTAATGTGCTGCCGATTGGCGGTTTGCGTGAAAAGAGCATGGCTGCCTATCAGGAAGGTATGAAGACCGTACTGATTCCGCAAGGCAACGTGAGTGATCTGTACGATGTGGATGAAGAAGTAAAGAAACACATTCAGTTCCTGTCGATGACCAATTTGGAACAGGTTCTGCAGCAGGCTTTGTGCTGGCCACAGACGAAACCTGCCGGAAAGAAAACATCTAAAATGAAGCGGGTTACAGAAAACAATACAGTGGAAACCGCAAAGCAGCCGGCTGTTTGTGCAGAGTAAAGGAAGGGTAGTATGAACTACAATAAAGCTGAGTTCATGGCAAGCTATGGTATTTCCAGTCAGCTGCCGGAGAACGACCGTCCGGAAATTACACTGTCCGGTCGATCTAATGTAGGCAAATCCAGTTTGATTAACAAGCTGTGCAATCGTAAGAATCTGGCACGTGTGTCTAGCGTTCCGGGAAAAACCGCTACTATCAATTTCTATTCGGTGGAGCCGTGCTACTTGGTTGACCTGCCCGGTTATGGTTATGCAAAAGTAAGCAATGCAGATCGTGCGCGTTGGGATGAACTGATTGATCGCTACTTTGAAGCATCCATCAATCGCTGCACTTTGCTGGTTCAGCTGATTGATAGCCGGCATGCACCTACTGCGGACGACATTATGATGATGGAGTATTTGCAGTATCACAATATTCCATTTATTGTGGCATTGACTAAGGGCGATAAGCTGAAAAAGAGCCAGTACGCACAGACAGAGGCTGATTTTGAGCAGATTTGTGCTCCGTATGGCTGTAAAGCAGTTGTGCTTACCAGTGCCGAAAAAGGACTTGGTATCGACAAATTGCATGAAATCTTTGAGCTGGCAACAAAGCAGAAGCAGGAGTGAGGTATGGCATATCAGGAATTCGCGTATTTCTATGATGAATTCAATGGCGAAGCAGATTACGATGCTTTATATGCTAAAATCAAAGCAGAATTAGATGCACACGACATCCACGACGGAATCCTGTTGGACATGGGCTGTGGTACTGGTGAACTGACACTGATGCTCACACAGGCAGGTTATGATATGATCGGTGTGGACCAATCCGAAGAAATGCTGGCAGTGGTCCGTGACAAAGCAGATCAGCTTGGCATTTCCGAACGGCTGCTTCTGCTGCGTCAGGATTTGTTGAATCTGGATTTGTATGGAACGATTCGTGGTGCAGTATCTACCTTTGATACATTCAATCATATTCCGGATTTGGAGCGCACCATTCAGAACGCTGCATTCTTTATGGAAGAGGGCGGAGTGCTCCTCTTCGATATGAACACGCCCTATAAGCACAAGCATATCCTGGGCGAGAACACATTTACGCTGGAAGGTCCAGACGCGAACTGTGTCTGGCATAACCATTGGGACGAAGCAAATCAAAAAGTAGATATTTCCATCGGTATTGATTATCAGGATACCGGTGAACACTTTGATGAAAAATTCAGTGAATACACCTATTCGCTGGAGCAAATTCGTACTGCACTGGAAAAGTACGGTTTCCGTCTGGAATCGGTTTGTGATGGAGAAACCTTTGCAGAATTGACGGAAACCAGTCCGCGCTACTTCATGTGTGCGGTAAAGCAATATACACAGACAAAAGAGGGATAACATGAAAAATATGGTTCGTGGCCTTTCGGAAAACGGAGGCGTTATCTTCTGTGGTGTAGACGCTACGGAGATTGTAAGAACAGCAGAAAAGCTACATCATACCAGCGCTACTTGCAGCGCCGCATTGGGGCGTCTGTTGACGGCCGCTACCATGATGGGTATGATGCTGAAAGAAAAGGATGATACCATTACACTGCGTGTAGAAGGCGGTGGCCCGGTTGGCACGTTGATTGCCGTATCGGACGGTATGGGTATCGTAAAGGGCTGCGCAACGAACCCGCAGGCAGATGCGCCGGCGAAACAAAATGGTCATCTGGACGTGGGTGCAATCGTGGGAAATGATGGTTTGCTGACGGTTATTCGTGACGGCAAAGCACTGAAAACGCCTTCTATGGGTCAGGTTCCACTGGTATCTGGTGAGATTGCAGAGGACATTACCAGCTTCTATGCGGTCAGTGAGCAGATTCCTACTGTGTGCGCTCTGGGTGTTTTGGTTGATCCTGATTTGAGCATTCATTGCGCAGGTGGTTATATGCTGCAGCTCCTGCCGGGTGCTACCGATGAAGAAATCACGCAGTTGGAGCATAATCTGTCTGTAATGCCCAGCGTGACAGAAATGCTCTCCAGTGGTAAGACGCCAGAAGACATGATGCATATGCTGATGGAAGGCTTTAATCCCAATGTATTGGATGAGCATACTGTTTCCTACCATTGTGATTGCAGCAAGGATCGTACCAAGGCTATCCTGAAATCTCTGGGCCGCAAGGAGCTGACGCGTATGTGCGATGAGGATCCTGCCTGTGAGGTCGAGTGTCATTTCTGCAACAAGAAATATGCTTTTGATCTGAATGACATTCTAGCGGAAATACCTGTGGATGATGCAGAAAAGGAATAAAGAAACTTCCTGAGAAAACTTGAACCCAAAAAGCCCCGAACCAATAGCTGGTTCGGGGCTTTTTTGTATGCAGCAGCGATTTATTTTTCGATCTATTTCGGAAAAGTGTATATTATGCAAGATGCTTCCTGATACTGCACCAAAATAGTTTGTGCTTCATGTGACTTTTGTTACTCAAATGCGTACCGGCAACATATGAGGTCTGCACACAGGAGCATCCGTGCGGAGTTGATGTTCGGAAAAGTTCCAGACACGCAGATACGGCATCGTATCTTCGGTTCAGTCGCTCAATTACATTGTTGGTGCGGATTCTGGCCCAATGCTGAAATGGAAAACCACAGGAAGTCATAGTTCCTTTTACACCGCCCTCAAGCTTCTTGGGATCTCTTTTGCATTGGTCCATAAAACCAGACACTAAGTTTTTCTTTTTAGGTGATGACTACAAAATATTTTAGATGGCAGAACACCCCATGGGTCGCACAGTATTGCTTGCGTCAGATAGTTGAGAGAATACGCTAGATGCTGCTCATGAAAGAAAAGCACATGGTCATCAATCTCCTACGCCGCCGATAAAATGCTGAGTACATTGAACTTTGTACAAAGTTCAGCCTTGATCGGGCTCCTGATGTCCTCTATGGAAGCGTTGTTTGTAGAGGGAACCCAAGACATGGAGTGAGTGATGTATAAGGAACTGGCAGTACCAGTCCAACGCCATATATACGGCGCCCTATGTCCAGTCTTTCCTTTTTCGTGTATTTCATATATAAAACTCCTGTTCACGCGGGGGACAAAGTCAGTCCACGAGAAAGCTTACGGTGTCTATCATACTGGACTCCTGTGTCTAATTTCTATCCCATTTGTGTCCAGTTTTTGCTGCCACTTCAACTACAAGGTAAAAAAAGTCGAAAAAAAGAAAAGTTTGTAAAAAGAAGTGGAAATATGAGAAAAAAATGTGAAAAAATTGGTGAAAGTGGAGCGATAACATCAATTAAGATGGATGAAAACGGAGGATATTAACGATTTTTATGCACAGAGTTGCTCTATATTTGCATGGACTAACTTGAGATTTTGGACTCTGACAAGTATACTTACAAAGTAAAATTTAGTGGAGCATTGCATGATTGGAAAGATAAAAGAAACTGA
>JARHYC010000005.1 GCA_029264955.1 Faecalibacterium sp.
GATTCTGGTGTTATGAATGATTTGCTTCACTGGGAGAGCCTCTACAATGGCTATGGTCTGATGTGCGCAAAATATGGTGATACATCCGAGGAGCAGGTTAAAGCATCTTTAGATGAGCTGAGAGAGAGCTTGGAGCTTATCGAGATGGAATTGCAGGGTTCTATGGAGATACTTTAATTTAATATATGGTGAGTGTATTTACTGCCCTGATAGCAGGAAAATGTACTCAAAATGTACTCACGGAGAAAAAAGAAAACCCGAAAACCGTTGCATTGCAACAGTTTTCGGGTTTTGTATTAGGTCAAATCTTTATTCCCACTCGATGGTAGCAGGGCCCTTGGGGCTCAGGTCATACAGGACACGGCACACGCCGGGAACCTCAGCCAGGATGCGATCGGTGATCTTCTTCAGAGCAGCCCAATCCAGCTCAGGCACAGTTGCGGTCATAGCGTCAACCGTATTGACAGCACGGATGATAACAGGCCAATCCCATGCACGCTTACCGTCACGGACACCAGTAGAACGGAAGTCCGGCACGACGGTGAAGAACTGCCAAACCTGCTTGGTCAGGCCAGCCTTGTCGAACTCCTCACGCAGGATTGCATCAGACTCACGCAGAGCGTGCAGACGATCGCGGGTGATTGCACCAGTGCAGCGAACACCCAAACCAGGGCCAGGGAACGGCTGACGGTTGACCATAGAATCGGGCAGACCCAAGGCTGCACCAACAACACGAACTTCGTCCTTGAACAGCAGGCGGACCGGCTCAACCAACTCAAACTTCATGTCCTCGGGCAGACCGCCAACGTTGTGGTGTGCCTTAACGCCGTCACTCTCCAGAATGTCGGGGTAAATAGTACCCTGAGCCAGGAAGGAAATGCCTTCCTGCTTGCGAGCCTCTTCGTTGAAGACTTCGATGAACTCGCCGCCGATAATCTTACGCTTGGTCTCGGGATCAGAAACGCCTTCCAGCTTGGTCAGGAAACGCTCGGTAGCGTCAACGTAAATCAGGTTTGCGTCCATCTGAGAACCGAACACTTCCAGAACCTGCTCGCTCTCGCCCTTACGCATCAGACCGTGGTTAACGTGTACACAAACCAGCTGCTTGCCAATTGCCTTGATCAGCAGTGCAGCTACAACAGAGCTGTCCACGCCGCCAGACAGTGCCAGCAATACCTTCTTGTCGCCAACCTGTGCGCGCACAGCAGCAACCTGCTCTTCAATAAACTTCTCTGCCAGTGCAGCAGTCGTGATTCGCTCCATGCTTTCAGGTCTCTTGTTCAGATCCATTGTCAAGCCTCCTGTTTATTATGATAAGTTATTTACTCACGTATCAGAAACCTCTAGTTTCCTTTTTCAAAGTATAAAGCATTTTTCGTCACAATGCAAGAAAAAACTTTTATTTTTTCGCTTATTTGTCATTCTCAATTTGAATCTGGCAAACACGCATTGCATTCAAAGCCGTTTGATGCCCTTCCGGTGTAACACCCGCGCAGCAGGAAGCGTCCACCGTGACCGTCACTTCCGGCAAAAACGCTTTGATCAGGAACGCGTTGGAAATCACGCAAATATCTGTGCAAAGACCAATCAGCGTCACATTGTTGATTGCTTCCTGCAAATCCATGCGGCAGAGTAACTCGCCCAGCTGACGAGAGCCAAAGGTGACTTTATCCAGCGGCTCGGTACGGCGCAGCTGTTCTACCGCCGGGCAAAGCTGCCAGCCTTGTGTATTATGCATACAATGGGGTACCGGAAGATACTTACCCTCCTGCGTCTGCATATAGTCTTCCTTATGGGTGTCACGGGTAAACAGCACCGTTCCATGAAAATTTTGAATCTTCTCAACTACTTTCGGTACGATGGCCTGCGCTTCTTTCGAACCAAGCACACCATCCACAAAATCGTTCTGCATATCTACTACAACTAAAACGTTCTGCATTTCATCTCTTCCCTTCACATATTGCTGTTTATTATACGCTTTCCTTTTCACTGCGTAAAGCATTATTTTGACACGACACAGCATTTCCGCTAAAATAGACGCAAATAATTATTAAAGGAGTCTTTTATGAAAACTTTTACCTTTACGCATCCCATTCATTCGGAAGCTACGTTGACCGGCTATGTGATGGATTGTGATGTCACACTGGGGCAGGAAACCAATCGTCCGGCCGTGATCATCTGCCCAGGCGGCGGTTACCTTTACTGTGCTGCTACGGAGGCCGAGCCAATCGCACTGGCCTATGCCGCGCGGGGTTTTCATGCTTTTGTCCTGAATTACTCTGTACGCTTCGATGCTGCTGGTTTCTCCCCGCTGGAGGAAGTATCCTGGGCAGTTGGTCTTGTTCGCGAACATGCTGCTGAATGGCATATCGCAGCAGACCAAATCGCTGTCTGCGGTTTTTCTGCTGGCGGTCATGTGGCACTGGCATCTGGTATGCTGGCGGAAAACAAACCCAATGCCCTGCTACTGGGTTACCCTGTGGCAAGCATGGAAGGTCCGCAGAATGCTTTCTTTGCACAGCTTCTGACCGGCAAGGAGCACCCCACCGCCGAGGACATGAAGACACTGGATGCTTTTGGTGCAATTGATGCCAACGCACCCCCAGCTTTTCTGTTTGCAACAGTTGAGGACCGCCTGACGCCTTACGGTGCGCTGGCGATTGCCAATGCATACAGCAAGGCAGGTGTTGACTACGAACTACACCTGTTCCAGTTTGGCCCGCACGGTCTGGGTTTGGGCACGGCTGAGAGTGCAAACGGCAGCAGTCAGCTACTGAACGAGCGTGTTGCACAGTGGCACGATTTGAGTGTCAGCTGGCTGCGCAAGATTTTCGGTGAACCTGTTTTCGTGAACAAGAGTAACAGTCTGGTTGGTCATTATCTGAAAGAGATGGGCGTAAAAATGCCCGAGCCTCTTAAGGCTGAGCAGAACTAATTGGCCGTATTTGTCATTCCGAAACGGATAAATGCAGTGTACAATTCCTTTTTGTAAATTCCACTACAAAATAGGCGTATTGAGGGATCCTCTTTCAAACCAAAGTATTTTACGCTGAGAACCCACAATTCCATACGAAAAAAGCGGCACGATACTACATCGTGTCGCTTTTTTATTGATTTATACGCTTTGTTTTCTATCACGTCCGATTTTTACGGAAATAAATAAAAATCATTGCGCTCAACGCCATCAAAACCGGGTAATACAAATACGGCATAATATGAAGCGGTGTCAGTCCTGTCAAGGTAGCCGCACTGAGCAGCTGTGCACCATAGGGAATGATTCCCTGACCGACCGAACTGAAAATATCCAAAAGCGAAGCTGTCCGCTTGGGTGAAATATCATAGCTGTCGCTAATATCCTTTGCAATCGGTCCCGCCATAACAATCGCAACCGTATTATTTGCGGTGCAAGCATCCACCAGCAATGCCAAACCCGCAATGCCAGCTTCTGCACCACGAGGGCTGTGAATCCGTTTCTTGATGCAATCCAGCACAAACTGAATGCCGCCATATTCACGCACCAAAGACACAATACAAGCTACAATAATGGAAATCACGGTAATGTCGTACATTCCCGTTACACCGTTACCCACAGCTTGGAAAATCTGATTCACCGGGATACTTCCGCTAACCACACCTACGATCAGGGAAACTACTGTACCACTAATCAGCACGACAAACACGTTTACACCAATGAGCGCGCCAATCAGAACCAGAAAATACGGCATAACTTTAAGCAAATCATACTCCAGATTTTGCGTGACCGCTGTACCGCCGTTGCGTGTCATCAAAAAGAACAGTACAATGGTCAGCAATGCAGCAGGTAGCACAATGAAAAAATTCTCCCTGAACTTATCCTTCATTTCACAGCCCTGCGTTTTTACTGCCGCAATGGTTGTATCTGAAATCATAGACAGGTTATCACCAAACATTGCACCGCACATGACTGCACCAATACAGATTTCTACCGGAAAACCTGCTGTTTGACTGATGCCTACCGCAATGGGTGCAAGGGTCGAAATCGTCCCCATCGAGGTACCCATCGAAATCGAAATAAAGCAACCAATAATGAACAGTCCCACAACCGCTATTTTCGGCGGCAAAATCGACAGCCCCAAGGCGACGGTGCTTTCCACACCGCCCGCCGCAGATACTGCGCCGGAAAAGCCCCCGGCACACAGGAAAATCAGACACATGGTGATGATATTTTCATCCCCCACGCCTTTTGCCATCACGGCAATCTTATCGCTGAAGGACAGCGACTTGTTTTGCAGCAACGCTACACCCAGCGCAATCAAAAAGGCAATAATGGTCGGCATGGCATAAAAATCGCCGGTAACAATGCCAGAACCAAGAAAAAACACCAGAAATACGCCAATCGGCAGTAAAGCAACCGCTCGCCCCTGCTTGGTCTTTGTTTCCAAATTGGTACATCCTCTCTTTTTTACTTAACCTGTATATCATACCACAAAAGCACTGCTGTGCCAATGCTTCTGATAGGTATTTTCTGCGCTGAAACGATGGAAAGCAGATTTACTTTTCATTGGTTCGTGTTTGACAAGAATATTTGCGGATTCCTTTCTATTCGTCCTACGATATATAATCCTTTGATTCTGCTGTCCTCTGCAAATTTCCGCCACATTCTTTTTATGATACGAAAAAGCAGCATACAGAAATTTTCTGTATGCTGCTTTTTTCTCATCTATTAAACTGACTTTCCACTCCGTAAAGTATCTCTGCTTTAGCGGCAGGCGTCAATAAACGCATTAAAAATCTGCTGTTGCTTTTTGTCGCGAAGAGCCAAATGCTCTGGATGCCACTGCACACCCAAACAGAATGCACGGTCATCCCGCTGGATTGCTTCTGCAAACCCATCTGGGCCATATGCAATAATTCGCATCCCCTGCCCTGGTTGTTCCACAACCTGATGATGCCAGGTATTCACGTTGTACGTGTTTTCATTTTCAGGCAGAATATCCCGCAAGATGCTGTCACCTTCCAAATTGACAACGTGCATCGCTTTCCGCAGGTTCTCTCGATTTTTATGATTGCACGACTGCAATTTCGTGATGTCCTGAATCAATGTGCCACCAGATGCTACCGCAAGTGCCTGACATCCACGGCAAATACCCAAAATCGGTTTCTGTGTAGGCAGCAGCCACTCTAGTAGCTCCAGCTCGAAATCATCACGTTCTTGGTCGATTTCTCCGCACTCCGGCTCCTTTTCACGACCGTAGCGCACCGGATCAATATCGGGACCGCCCGGCATCAAAAAGCCATCACACACTTCCAGATACTTCTGAAACACAGACGGATCACTGGTACGTCTTAAAATTTTAGGGCGTGCACCTGCGCGCAGCAACGCTAAAATATAGTTTCCCAACATATAATGATGTTCTGCAGCCGATCCAATGTAAGGAATACCAATCACAGGTCTTTTCTTCATGGACAACACTCCTTTCTTTGTCGTACAAAGGCTCTTTCATAGTATGACTTATTTTTTATTTCTTAAAAAAAGACTTCTGCGAAACGCAGAAGCCTTTTTGTTCAGCTCCAAATTGAAAACAGTAGCCAAACTACTAAACCTAAACCTACGATATAGGCTAAACCCAGTAGCAATGCCGCTTTCAACGCACCCATAATCGCCCAAAAACGTTGTTCCCGATCCAGCGTTTCGGGCTGTTCCCAGGGACGATTGTCCGGTTTTGGTTCTGGTGCCGAAAAATCTTTTCGTGCAACAGGCTTTCCACCGGTAGAGTCAGACCAGCCACCCAGCCAATTTCGGTGGGGGGCAAGATCACTCATATCCGCAATTGTGCGGCCATCGTCATCTGGTTCCTCTATGGGGTTGTTTTGATTCCACTTTGCCATTACTCGTCAAACAGGTGGCAGCGGACAAAATGTCCCGGCTCAACCTCACGCTGCTTGGGTGCTTCCTCACGGCAGCGCTGGCTACAATACTGGCAGCGTGTATGGAACTTACAGCCAGAAGGCGGATTAGCAGGAGAAGGAATCGAGCCTTCCAGAACAATACGATTCATCTTGACATTGGGGTCAGGAATCGGAATTGCAGAGAACAAGGCCTTGGTGTAGGGGTGCAGCGGGTTGCGGAAGATATCCGCAGTTTCGCCGTACTCAACCAGACCACCCAGGTACATAACACCAACCGTGTCGGAGATATGCTCAACAACAGACAGGTCGTGAGAAATAAACAGGTAGGTCAGCTTGTAACGCTCCTGCAGTTCATTCAGCAGGTTGATGATTTGTGCCTGAATAGAAACATCCAGCGCAGAAACCGGCTCGTCGCACACAACAAACTCAGGATTCAGAGCCAGTGCGCGCGCAATACAGATACGCTGACGCTGACCGCCGGAGAATTCATGGGGATAACGATCCTTGTGGAAGGGCTGCAGACCGCAGTGATCCATAATCTGATCCACATAGTCGTTGAATTCGCTGGGCTTGCACAGCTTGTGCTCGCGCACAGCCTCGCCGATGATTTCACCAACCGGCAGACGAGGAGACAGGCTGGAGAACGGATCCTGGAAGATGATCTGCATCTTGGTACGCATATCACGCATTTCCTTGTTAGACAGATCATAAACTTCCTTGCCGTTGAACAGTACCTGACCACCGGTCTTTTCACCGTTCAGACGCAGGATGGTACGGCCGGTAGTGGTCTTACCACAGCCAGACTCGCCGACCAGACCCATGGTAGTACCACGCTTCAGATTGAAGGTAACACCATCCACAGCCTTAACCTGACCGACGACCTGGTTCATCATGCCGCCCTTAATGGGGAAGTACTTTTTCAAATGATTGACCTGCAGAATGTACTGCGGATCATACTCAATCGGGGTGAAGTCATCATCCACCAGATTTGTTTTGGTCTTATTCAGTGCCATAATTATTCTTCACCCTCCTTTTTATCATAGTAACGGTAGCAGCTCACCTTGTGGGTGGGGCTCAGGCTGATTTCGCAAGGATATGCGCCGTTGCACTGATCAACACACATTTCGCAGCGATCCTTGAAGTAGCAGTAGTTCGGCATATTAACCGGGTTAGGTACCTTGCCAGGAATCGAGTACAGCTTATCCACCTGCTTACCAACGACAGGCTTGGAAGCCATCAGACCGATGGTGTAGGGGTGAGCCGGATGCTCAAAGATTTCCTTAACAGTGCCCTTCTCTACGATGCGGCCTGCGTACATAACAACCACATAGTCTGCCATCTCTGCGATAACGCCCAAGTCATGGGTGATCAGCATGATAGAAGAATTGATCTTATCCTTCAAATCACGCAGCAGATGCAGAATCTGTGCCTGGATGGTAACATCCAGTGCGGTGGTTGGCTCGTCCGCAATAATCAGTTTGGGGCTGCAAGCCAGTGCCATAGCAATCATGACACGCTGACGCATACCACCGGACAACTCGTGCGGGAACATATTGTAGACGCCGTCACTGTTTGCGATACCGACCATATTCAGCAGCTCAATGGTACGCTTCTTGATTTCTTCCTTAGTCATGTTCTGACCGTTGTGCAGCTCGATAACCTCATCGACCTGTGCGCCGATACGGAACACAGGGTTCAGACTGGTCATGGGCTCCTGGAAAATCATGGAAACATAGTTGCCGCGCAGCTTCTGCATCACAGAATCCGGAGTCTTGGTAATGTCGTATGCCTTATCGCCCAGATTCAGACGAATCTGGCCATCCACAATCTGACCCTGCGGGCGCTGCAGCAACTGCATCAGGCTCAAGCTGGTAACGCTCTTGCCGCAGCCGGACTCGCCCACAACGCCGACAGTCTTGCCAATCGGCACATCATAGCTGACGCCGTCAACGCTTTTGACTGTACCCACATCAGTAAAGAAGTAGGTGTGCAGGTTATCGAACTCAACTGCGTTGTTGGGGTCGCGCATTTCGGTCAAATATTCCTCTTCCGGAACATTCTTTCGCTTGCGCTGCTTTTCCATCTCAGCAGTGATGCGGCGATTCTCCTTCGAGATCCGGCGAGACTCTTTGCTGGAAAGATAGCCATCATTATTCTTCTTAGCCATTTTACTCCTTCCTCCCTCTCTTAGCGCTTCATCTTGGGGTCAAACGCATCGCGCAGACCATCGCCTACCAGGTTGAAAGCCAGAACCGTCAACAGCAGGCAGACGCCGGCAGGAATCCAAATGAACCAGAAGTTGGTCAAAACGTAAGTGTTATTAACATCATTGATGATATTGCCCCAAGATGCAAACGGGAACTTAACGCCCAGACCCAGGAACGACAGCGTTGCCTCGGTCAAGATCGTAGAGCCCAGACCCATGGTAGCAATAACGATCAGCTGCGGGATTACGTTGGGAATCAGGTGACGGAAAATACGGCGGGAAACACGAATACCGCAAGCCTCAGTAGCCGTCATAAACTCCTGTTCACGCAGAGACAGAATCTGACCACGAACCATACGAGCGATGCCCGGCCAGCCCAGGAAGCCCAGCAACAGCATCAGGTACAACATACGGATCTGCGGGTCCACACGCATCTCGTCCATCGCAGCGCCCAGAATAATAATGATGGGCGTAGAGGGGATGCAGTAGAAAATATCAACGATACGCATGATCAACATATCGACCCAGCCGCCAAAGTAGCCGGAAATACCGCCCAGAATAATGCCCAGAACAACCTCAATGATAACAACGATGAAGCCGATGACCAGAGAGACACGACCGCCGTACATCAGACGAGTCAGCATATCCATGCCGTTCTTATCTGTGCCCAGCCAGTGCTCTGCATTGGGTGCAGCATATGCATCAAACACGCGGGTCTCGGTCAGCTGACGAACGGACCAAACCTTCGCAGCAGCATCATACTGCATGGTGTATTCATGCTCTTCGCCGTCAACATCGGTAAAGATAAAGTCGTTCTTGCCTGCTTCGATGGCGTCGATGGTAGCATCCTTGAACTGACGGGTCAGGAACACGTCAGACATGACGCTCTGCACCACATAGCGACCAACATAGCCGACTTCGGTTGTGCCTTCCAGCAGGGTACCATCTTCTTCGATGGTATAATCCTTGCCTTCGGCAGCGAAAGTTGTCTCACCATTGGTAAACGCTTTCAACGCATTGAACTGGAACTGGAAGCTCAGCTTCGTATCTGCCTGAGCAGCATTCACGATATCACGGAATGCGATACCAATCATGGTACCATTCTGCTCATGCAAACTATAGAAGTCTTCGCCTTCCTTTACCAGCTTATAATTCTTTTTGCTGTAGCTAAAGGTTTCTGCATTTTTCTGCAGAGCCAGAACCGTCTGTGCCTGCAGGATGCTGCTGTAATCCTGGCCGTCAGCAGCAGCGTAACGCAGCTCTGTGTTTTCTGTCACACCGGCATACTCTTTGTTCTGCAGCTCGATACGGTGGAACTGTTCTGCTTCACCATAAGGAGTGATCATACCACCCACAAAGCTAAACAAAAACATTGCCAGCAGAATCACCATACCAACAACAGCGATACGGTTACGGAAAAAGCGCTTTGCGACCAACTGACCGGGGCTCAGCACTTTAACGCGCCGATCGTCGTTCAGAGAGTACTGGTTCTCAGCATTCTCGACAGAGGCATCCTGCGCATTCATTTTTTTCTCATCCATTACAAGATCCTCCTTTCGAGTTAGGAAATACGCACGCGCGGATCAACCACTGCGTACAGAACATCAGAAATCAGGTTACCTGCCAGTGTCAAAATAGCCAGGAAAACCAAGTAGAACATGGAGAACGGAATATCGCCGGAAATCATGGACTGATAGGAAACATAACCGATACCATTGATACCGAACAGTGTTTCCGTAATCAGAGCACCAGAGAACAGACCGGGCAGAGAACCACCAACCGTAGTTACCAAAGGCACCAGCGTGTTGCGGAAAGCATGGTGATAGATGACCTTGTTCTCGCTCAAACCTTTTGCACGAGCGGTACGAATAAAGTCTGCGTTCAGGACTTCCAACATATTGGTACGAGTATAACGCATCAGAGAGCCAACGCTCAGAACCGTCAGTGTAGTGATAGGCAGCACCAAGTGTTTTGCCATATCCAGCATCTGACCCATTGCGCTCAGCTGCTCAAAATCACGACCAACCAGACCATACAGGTCGAACCAGCCCAGCTTGACGCTGAACACCAACTTCAGCAAGGATGCAAAGAAGAAGGTAGGCAGAGAAATACCCGCCAGTGCGAGAATCGAAATCGTGTAGTCCGTCTTGCTATACTGCTTGGTTGCCGCAATAACACCCAACGGAATCGCTATAATTAGCTGCAGCACAAACGATATTGCGCCCATAACAAAGGAAACGCCAATACATTCCTTAAACTTCTGCAGAACAGGCACGGTCCACTTCCAGCTGTCGCCGAATTCACCGCGTAAGGCTGTGGTTAGCCACCCGAAAAAGCCAGGAACAATCTGGTCGTCCAGATGATACATTTGGGTCAGCTGTTCCATCCACTCGTCGTAGCTCTTAGAGCCGGGCTGCATGGACTTTTCGCGAGCCATGGTTTCAATATAAGATGTGGGCAGGCTGCGCATCATACCATAAATGATGAAAGACACGCAAAGCAGAATCACAAGCGAGATCAGTATTCTTTTCGTAACATATTTGCGCACTGGGATTAACCTCCATTGGAATAAATTTGTATCCAAGTTTTTTCAACTTACATACATCGAACCCCCACGCTTTTGGTCTAACATGGTGGGAGATTGCTGTATATCAAGCGACGGCTCTGCGCCGTCAGCAATGACTCTGGTGCAGGGCCGTTGCTTGATACACAGCATACTGTTCCGCAACTCTCACAAGAACTGCGGAACAGCTGTGTGCATCTTAAATTTCAGCTTACAAGTAAATGCCTTACTTATTTGCGTTCAGCTCGACATTTTCCACTTCGCTGATCCAAGGCCAGAACGGAGTGATGTCGGGGGTGATGGTGCTTACGTCAACACGCTCGGTGCTGAAAATGACAGCATTCTGACGCTGGTAGACAGGAATCTCAACCGCCCAGTCAATAATCGTATCCAGGCAAGCCTTGTAAACTGCCTTACGATAGGTCTGGTCGGTAGAAGTGCGTGCGTCCAGAATCATCTGGTCCAGCTCGGGGTCAGCAATGTCGTACATATAGTTCGAACCACCAGCATTTTCGCCGTTGTGCTCAACGTCTGCGTAGTAAATCTGGTACAGATCCGGATCGATGGTTGCGCCCCATGCAGCTGCCCACATGGCAACCGTTTCAGCTTCAATGCCGTCCCACAGCTCAGCACCGTTGTTCAGGTCACGAACAATCAGTTTCATGCCGATCTTCTCCAGCGCCTTAGAAGCATTGGTGCAAGCCATAAAGGCGGGGTGGTCACCGCTGCCATCCGCAGGGATCAACAGCTCATACTCCAGCGCAGCACCCTTAGGAGCAGCAGTCAGCATACCATTCTCGACAGTATAGCCAGCAGCCTCGAAGAAGCCCAGAGCTGCCTTCAGCGCTGCATCGTACTTTTCTTCCGAAGACATGGAAGAAGTATAGATGTCGCCGCCGTTCACGTCAGTGGAGAATGCAACACGGTAGCCATCATCGGTAGACTGCGGTGCAGCCCAGCTGGTGTTGGAGATGGGGTAGTTGATGACAGTTGCACGCTCGCCGTAGTAGGTGTCGATGGCAACGTCACGATAAACAGCCAGCACAGTACCGAAGGCCTTACGCAGATTCTTGGATGCATCAGAAGCGGGCTCGCCGCCAACATTCAGAACATTTGCGCTCATGCCGATGTAGCCATAGCCCAGGTTATCAACGGTGCTGACGGTGATAGCCTTGCCGCTCAGCTCGCCGCCGTTAGCCTGTTCAATCGCTTTAACCGTATCTTTATCAAAGGTCGGATCAGCGATATCAATGGTACCGGTGACAACACCGTTCAGCTTATCTGTTTCCTGAGATTCCAAGAAGTTGACATACTTGGTCTTGGGTGCACCCTTGTAGTACAAATCGTTCGCCTCAAAGTTGATCACGCCGTTCTCGTACTTAATGAACTTGTAAGGGCCTGCACCCATGGGCTTAGAGGTAACAGAACGCACCTTGCTCAAATCGCCCTTGGGGAAACCGAACTTGTGCGCATCATAGTCGTACAGGCTCTTGTCGCCGTAGTAGTGCAGGGGGCAAATCTTAACACCCAGCTGGTAGATAGCAGTTGCATCCACGCTGGTCAAAACAACACGCATGGTATAGTCGCCGGTCTTCTGGAAGCCCTTGATGTAGTCAGCACCTTCGCCGGTCTGAACACCAGTCTGGATTTCGTCAGCCTTGTCACCCAATGCTTCTATGAGCAGAGTAGTCAGCGGCGTACCAGCAGACTCTGTATTGATGCCTGCATCGCTGATATCGTAACCATACTTTGCTACGATTGCCGCAAAGAAGTCAGCAGCAGTTGCGTCCTCCTTCAGGCCAGCAAAGCCCCACTTGTCTGCAGATTCTGCAACAGTGGTCGTGTTCATCTGGGCCATGACGTAGTCAACAATTTCCTGTGCAAACTTCTCGCCTGCTGCGTTGAAAGCCTGCCAGAAAGCGTTGTACTGCTCTTCGGTATAGTAGTCGTTTGCCTCGTAGCCCTTGTTCTCGGTAGCCAGAATCAGATTCAGACGAGTCTGCATACCACTGCGGTACTCTTTCATACCGTCGATGGGCAGGGCGTACAGGGTTGCGCCACCATCAAAAGTGGGGTCACAGCTAACGTACATGCTGAAGATGACGTCATCGATGGTAACAGGCTCACCATCAGAGAATTTCAGGTCATCACGCAGGGTGATGTCATAGAATACGGTCTGGTCATCATTCTCAGTAACCTTGATATCAGCGGGGCCCTGGTAGAGATAATCGTGACCATTATAAGAAGTCGTTTCGCCCTTGATGCCATTATAAATGATAGCACCTGCACGGTCGTTGGACAGCAAAGCCAGCTGAGTCATTCCAGCTGCGTCCATATCATAGGCAGTGTTAGCAAAGAAAGGAGAGAACTTGCCGTTGAACGGCAGATAGCCGACAACCAGCGGCGTATCCTTTTTGCCGCCATTGTTATTGGCGTTGCCTTTAGAATCGCCGCCACAGCCAGCCAGAGCTGCGACACCAGCAGTGATTCCCATTGCTTTCAGAAAGTTGCGACGAGAGATCTTTTTCATGATAGTTTTCCTCCATTCAATTTTTTCCTCTTATTTCCCAGAGGCTGGGCAGGCTGTCCGCATATGGTGGACAACGAAAAGAGACTTTTCTCTTTTCTACATGGTGTCATACTTTCCCAAATATTGTGACACGAATGTACATGCTCATTATTATACCGTTTTCAGGCTTTTCTGTCAATCACTTCATGGCAGTAATGCATGATAATTTATTGCTTCTTTCGTCATTTTTTCGTCCATTGCATATCTTTTAACATCTTTTTAATAAAAAACATACTCAAGACGACGACAACCTGTATTGCTACGAAAAACACTGTTGCCCAAAGTTCTGCATTTTTCAGTCCGGACAGCAACAAATGTACCACCAAGCCAACTAAGCATAGACCACCCAGTACCATGCCGAATTCACATCGTTTGGGTATTTTGACCACACTGGCTTCGTAGATATACTCGCGCATGGGTTCTCCGCCATCGCAAAGCTCCCACAACGCCCAACAAACCGTAATCACGCTGATGATAGTTCCCAAATAGAACGGCAAAACGAAAAAACCTTCTGTCATTCCCGCAGCAGGAATACAACCGCCAACAATGAGAGCCACTAACGATCCACCACCACAAAGCCACATCCGCATCAGATTGCGTTTGCGCTCTGCATCCGGCAGATTGCAGGTATACATCGCACCACCGTAGACATATTTTCCAGAAACATCCTTGTAAAAATCTTTCAGATGTTCCCGTTTGCCGCGTTTTTTCTTTTCTTCCGCCATGGCTTATTCAATACCTGTCAAATCATAATCAGCCAACCAGGCGTGTGCTTTTTCGCAAACAGAGCGTAGGCACTTCTCGTCAAAGGGACTATCCAGACCGGCATTCTTCAGCAGATCCGTGAAAGTATGGCTGCCACCCTGCTTGGTATAAGCCATATAGTGCTCCCAGGCATCTTTCTCATCATCCTGGATGCGTGCCCAGAACTGCAGGGCAATCGTTTGAGCCAAGCAATAGTCAATATAATAGAAAGGAGAAGAATAAATGTGATGCTGACGCTGCCAGCCTTCGCCCTCGCTGTAGAAAGGAATCTCTCCATCCAGACGCAGCCAAGGCATATAAACACCCAGCAGTTTCTTCCACACGCCGTGGCGCTCCGCGGGCGTCATTTCAGGGTGTGCATACACTTCATGCTGGAAGTGGTCAACCATCGTACCATACGGAATAAAGGTCAAAGCACCTGCCAAATGGCTGTATCGGAATTTACGAGCGTCCTTGCCGAAGAAATCTTCTGCGGACAGCCAGCCAAAGAACTCCATAGACATGGAATGCACCTCACAGCCCTCCATGCTGGGCCATACCGTTGCGGTAGGAATACGCGTACGGTTCATCCATGCCGCAAATGCGTGGCCGGCCTCGTGGGTAATCACTTCAACGTCGCCCTGTGTGCCGTTGAAGTTTGCGAAGATGAAAGGAACCTCATAATCGGGCAGAGAGGTGCAGTAACCACCACTTGCCTTACCCTCTGTGGACAGAACGTCCAACAGCTGGTTATCCAGCATCGTACGGAAGAACTCACTAGATTCCGGGCTCAGTGCATCGTAGAAGCGCTTACCAGCTGCCAGAATTTCATCTGCATCGCCCGCAGGTCTGGGGTTGCCGGAGCGGAATTCCAGTGCTGCATCTGCAAAGCTCAGGGGATATTCCATATGCAGGCGCTTAGCCTGTGCTTTGTAAATGTCCGTTGCAACCGGAACCAAATACTTCACAACAGCTGCGCGGAACTTTTCCACATCTTCCTTAGTGTAGCAGTTTCGGCCCATACGATAGTAGCCCAGTTCAGTAAAGCCATCATATCCCAGCTTGCGCCCCATGCCATCACGAAGTTTGACCAGTTCATCGTAAATGCTGTCCAGCTTGTCTTGGTTATCCTTGTACCACTGACCTTCTGCTTTCCAAGCTGCCAAACGACGTGCATCTTCCGGATCGCTCTTCAGCGGGGTCAACTGGCTCAAAGTATACGTCTTACCCTCAAAAGGAATCTGTGCAGAGGCCAGCAGTTTTTCATACTCCTGTGTCAGCATATTTTCCTTCGTCATATCGGAGATAATTTCCGGAGAGAAAGACTTCAGCGCAATTTCAGCGTTGATAAACATCAGATCGCCGTATTCTGCAGCAAAGTCCTTGCGGAACGGACTATCCAACATAGCCATCGTCCATGCCTGCTCATATTCCTGCAATTCAGGCAGGGCATTGTTCCAGAAATTTTCCTCTGCATCATAGAAAGCGTCACGTGTATCAATCGAATGACGCGTGCTTGCAAGAGTAGCCATAGTTTCCATGTGCTTTCCTGCATTTTCCTTTTCCAGGAACACTCGCTTTGCAGCAGCATAATCTGGCGCGCTCTTCAAGCGAGCTGTCAAATCAGATAATTCCTTCTTAGCAGCATCCAAATCTGGACGCTGATACGGCATTTCAGAGAACTTCATAAAATTAACCCTCCTAAAATTCGCATATTTTATAGAAATACACTTTTTATATTATACCTTTTCCCTACAGTTAGCGCAATATAACAGCCTTGCTTTCGCCTTCTGTTAACGAAATGTTTTCATCTTTACTTATTGTGAAACAAATAAAAAACACCCGAATGCATAAGCATTCAGGTGTTTTGTGGTGCACCATCGGGGACTCGAACCCAGGACCCACTGATTAAGAGTCAGTTGCTCTACCAACTGAGCTAATGGTGCATATTTGGTGACCCGTACCGGAATCGAACCGATGTTAAAGGCGTGAGAGGCCTCTGTCTTAACCACTTGACCAACGGGCCATTTCCGTTTCATTCGGGACTGCCACTTTCTTTTGTCGCACCCTCAAAACCGAACAACATAACTTCAACTTTTCCTTTACCAAGGCATTGCCTGCATATTTCATTGTAGGTCAAGCCCTCGGCCTATTAGTACTGGTCAGCTCAATACATTGCTGCACTTACACTTCCAGCCTATCAACCAGATAGTCCTTCTGGGGCCTTACTCCTTAAAGGATGAGAGATCTTATCTTAGAGGGAGTTTCACGCTTAGATGCCTTCAGCGTTTATCTCTTCCATACATAGCTACCCAGCTGTGCCGTTGGCACGACAACTGGTGCACCAGAGGTCTGTCCATCCCGGTCCTCTCGTACTAAGGACAGCTCCCTTCAAATCTCCTACGCCCGCAACAGATAGGGACCGAACTGTCTCACGACGTTCTGAACCCAGCTCGCGTGCCACTTTAATCGACGAACAGTCGAACCCTTGGGACCGAATCCAGCCCCAGGATGTGACGAGCCGACATCGAGGTGCCAAACCTCCCCGTCGCTGTGGACGCTTGGGGGAGATCAGCCTGTTATCCCCAGGGTAGCTTTTATCCGTTGA
>JARHYC010000036.1 GCA_029264955.1 Faecalibacterium sp.
GGTGGTGATATGCGCAAGGCGTTGGGTGGATTGGAATTTGCAGTGACAGCGGCGGCAATCCAAGATAATGTCAAATATGTCACGCTGGATATGATTCAGCAGGTAACACGTCGTACGGCGATGCGTTATGACCGTGCAGGTGATGACCATTATGATATTGTGTCGGCTTACCAAAAATCCATGCGCGGCAGTGATCCTGATGCAGCACTGCATTATCTGGCACGTCTGCTGGAAGCGGGAGACTTGCCTTCTGCCTGTCGCCGTTTGATGGTTTGTGCGTGTGAAGATGTTGGACTTGCCTATCCGCAGATCATTCCGATTGTAAAAGCGGCTGTGGATGCTGCGAATATGCTGGGTTTGCCGGAGGCGCGGATTCCTTTGGCAGATGCAGTGATTTTGGTAGCGACCAGTCCAAAATCCAATGGGGGAGAAGCTGCCATTGATGCGGCACTTGCGGATGTGCGTGCCGGTAAAACCGGTCCAATTCCACGTCAGCTGCAAAATAAACATTTTGACGGCGAGGATGCATTAGTAAAGGGGCAGAATTATAAGTACCCACACGCCTATCCCAATCACTGGGTAGAGCAGCAGTACTTGCCGGATGTATTGAAAGATACGCACTACTACACCTATGGGGAAAATAAGAATGAGCAGGCCGCGCGTGTTTACTGGGAACGCATCAAGAGAAAGTAAAGTGAGAAGAATTCCTATCTTGACAAAATGAATATGAGGAATTATAGTATAAATGGAAACGATTCCTTTTATTATTTTGTGAAAAAGGAGGGAAACTAATGCGCTATTCCAGACAGCGGGAACTCATTCTGAAAAAAGTCAATGCGATGCACAACCATCCTACTGCGGAAGAAATTTACGAAGCAGCCGGGAAAGAAAGCCCTGGGCTTAGCTTGGGAACTGTTTATCGCAATCTGAACGTGCTGGCGGATGCCGGTATGATTCGACGCGTTTCTATTCCCGGAAAGGCAGATCGCTTCGATCATACGCTGCAGCAGCATAGTCATCGGTATTGTACTGTTTGCGGTGGTGTGGATGATATTGCTCTGAACGATGCAGCTATCATGGAAATTGTGAAGCGTGGTGATGATACAGCACAGGACTATTCTCTGGTTGTATTCGGAACCTGCGAGCAGTGTCGTAAAAAAGCAGGAATGTAACCCGGCGGGCTTGAAACATTTTGTTTCAGGCCCGTTTCTTGTAAAAAGTATCATGCCGCAGGAGAAAACAGACGTTTTCCCGACAAAATCTTTGCCTGAATTGGTACAAAACAGCTTGTTGCGGAGGTCTGTGCCGCATAAGAAAAGCCGGGGACATATCTTGTTATCCCCTGTAGAATGATGTATAATCTACCATGTATTGTTATAGCTGCGTCTGTGACTACAAGATAAAGCGCAGCGGTTAGGAGATACTTTTGGAATTCTTAAACTTTACACATGATCAGTCCGCAGCCGATCTGGTTGCGGCTGTATATCCGACCCAGCCGCTGGCTTATATCCACAGCTACGGCTGCCAGCAGAATGTATCAGACGGTGAGCGCATCAAGGGTGTCCTGATAGACATTGGCTTTGGTTTGTGCGATTCGCCCGAAAATGCTGATTTGGTTCTGTTCAATACCTGTGCAGTGCGTGAGCACGCAGAGCAGCGTGTTCTGGGCAATGTGGGCGCACTGAAGCCCCTGAAAGAGAAAAAGCCCGGCATGATCATTGGTCTGTGCGGCTGCATGGCAAACCAACAGCAGGTGGTGGATAAGATTCGCAAGAGCTATCCATATGTAGACTTGGTCTTTGGTGTGGATGGCATTGACACCCTGCCGGCACTGCTGGCACAGAAATTGCAGCAGAAAAAGCGTATCCTGATGGACCCGGCGCAACGCCCGGTCATCGTGGAGCAGATGCCGGTTTGCCGTGACAGCAAATTCCGTGCATGGCTGCCCATTATGTATGGATGCGACAATTTCTGCACATATTGTATTGTACCCTATGTACGAGGCCGCGAGAAAAGCCGCCGTTCCGCAGATATTTTGGCGGAGTTTAAGCAGTTGGTGGCAGCAGGCTATAAAGAGATCACTCTGCTGGGTCAGAACGTCAACAGCTACGGCAAAGGTTTGGATGAAAATATCGACTTTTCTGATTTGCTGAATTTGCTGTGCGCTGTCCCCGGTGACTATCAGATTCGCTTTATGACCAGCCATCCGAAGGATGCAAGTCGTAAACTGATTGATACCATTGCAGCACAGCCGCACCTGTGCAAACACCTACATCTGCCGGTGCAGTGCGGCTCCAACCGTGTGTTGCAGGAAATGAATCGTCGTTACACGGTGGAGCAGTATCTGGAGCTGGTGGAGTACGCACGTCAGCGTGTGCCCGGCATTACTTTCTCCAGCGACATCATCGTTGGGTTCCCAGGCGAAACGGAAGAAGACTTCCAGGGGACGATTGATCTGGTAAAGAAGGTGGGCTATATGCAGCTGTTTACCTTTATTTACTCCAAGCGTACCGGCACGAAGGCTGCTGAAATGGAAGATCCCACCCCGCGTAAGGAAAAGACTGACCGGATGCAACGTCTGCTGAACGTACAGGAGAAGATTGCAATGGAGCTGATCCATCGGCAGGTTGGCCAGACCGTACGGGTTCTGGTAGAAGGCTTCGGCCGTGCCGAGGGCAATTTGGTTGGCCGTTTGGACAACAACCTGACGGTAGAGTTTGCTGCAGACGAAAGTCTGATTGGAAGCTATGCAAATGTCAAACTGACTGATTCCCGTGCAACCGTTTTGCTGGGTGAGCTGGATCAGTAAGCATATAAAAATCAAAAATAGTATTTGTAAATTAAAGGAGAAATAAAAATGGATTGTATCGAATTGTTTAAGCGCGCAGCACAGGCTCTGCAGACCGACGCACGTTATCTGGCACTGGATGCCGCACGTCGTGCCAGTGATGAAGACCCCGAACTGCAGAACATGATTGGTGCTTTTAATTTGGCTCGTATGGATCTGAACAATGAAATTGGCAAGACCAGCGACCGTAGCGATGAGCGTATCTCTGAGCTGAACGAGAAGATCAACTCTCTGTACAGCGAGATCATGACTCACCAGAAGATGGTGGATTACAATGAAGCTAAGGCGGAATGCGAAGGTTTGATCAACTATATCGACGCTATCATCAATACCGCTATGAACGGCGGCGACCCCATGACTGTGGAAGAGCCTTCTACACAGTGCACCGGCAGCTGCGCTTCCTGCGGAGGCTGCCACTAATTCTGCTTGTGTAAAGCAAAAAAACTCCAAAAGAACAGGACAGGTGATAGGCGTGGCGGAATATTCCCCCATGATGCAGCAGTATTTCGAAGTTAAAAAACAGCATCAGGATGCCATTCTTTTTTATAGGTTGGGCGACTTTTATGAAATGTTTTTTGACGATGCCCTGATTGCTTCCCGCGAGCTGGATTTGACGCTTACCGGACGCAACTGCGGTCAGGAAGAACGTGCCCCCATGTGCGGTGTGCCGTTCCACAGCTATGAAAGCTATATGGCGCGTCTGATTGCAAAGGGCTATAAAGTAGCCATTTGTGAACAGGTAGAAGACCCGGCAACTGCCAAGGGCCTGGTCAAGCGTGACATTATCCGAGTGGTAACGCCGGGTACAGTCATTGAGAGCAGTATGCTGCAGGATGACAAAAACAATTATCTTTGCAGTGTGTACCTGAAAGGCAACAAGGCAGGCATCTGCTTTGCCGATGTTTCCACAGGTACTTCCTACGCCACAGAGCTTTCCGGCGGAAAAATCGCAAACGCTATTATCACCGAACTGTGCCGCTATCATCCCAGCGAGATTTTGCTGAACGCAAACTCTCTGGACGTGCGGGAAATCACATCGTATGTGAAAAAGCAGATGCAGTGCTCGGTGGAGCTGATGGAGGATGAATGTTATTCGCCCGGTTTGGTCAAAACCACGCTGGAAAATCAGTTTGGTCGTGACTGGAGTTCGCATATTGATATTGACCCGAAGGGGCTGGTGAGGTATGCGTTCGGTGCTTTGCTGCAATATCTGCACGAAACCCAAATCAAAGGCGTTGAACGGTTGAAAACGGTCGAGAATTACAGCGAAGCCCAGTTTATGCAGCTTTCCCCGGTGACGCGCGCCAATTTGGAATTGACCGAAACCATGCGCGGTAGGGAAAAGCGCGGTACGCTGCTTTGGGTACTGGATAAAACTCGTACCGCCATGGGTAAGCGTTTGCTGCGTACCCGTGTGGAGCAGCCGCTTGTATCCAGCGTGCAGATCAATGCGCGTCTGAATATGGTGGATAGCCTGTATCAGGAAAACATGGTTCGCAGTGAATTACTGGACGAATTGCGTTACATTTTTGATATGGAACGTCTAATGACTCGCACGGTGTACGGCTCTGCAACACCCAAGGAAGTTTTTGCACTGGCACAGACCTGCGACCATCTGCCGCGCTTGAAGGAACTGGCAATGCAGCCAGAATGTGAAGAGCTGCACGATTTGGCGCAGGATATTGATTTGTTGGATGATGTGCGGAAACGGATTTATGCAGCGATTCAGCCGGATGCGCCTTCCTCACTGAAGGATGGCGGTGTCATTCAGAAAGGCTATAATGCCGAGCTGGATGAGTTGCGTGCTTTGCAGGATGACAGCAAGAGTGTGCTGGCAGAAATGGAAGCCCGTATGCGGGAGGAAACCGGTATTCCCAAGCTGAAAATCGGTTTCAATCGTGTATTCGGCTACTATATCGAGGTCAGCAATTCCTATAAGGATCAGGTTCCCGAAACATATATCCGTAAGCAAACCTTGGCGAACGGCGAGCGCTACATTACGCAGGAACTGAAAGATTTGGAAAATCGCATTCTGGGTGCCCACGAGCGTCTGATTGTTTTGGAGCGTCAGCTGTTCAATGAAGTGCTGGAGATGTTGTCTGCACAGCTGACTCGAATTCAGGACACTGCATCTGCGATTGCGCAGCTGGACGTAGCAGCCGCGTTGGCACAGGTTGCTGTGGATAACAACTATTGCCGCCCGGTAGTGGACGATTCGGATACGCTCAGGATTGTGGAAGGCAGACATCCTGTTGTAGAGCAGGTTTTCTCAGGCAGTCTGTTTGTTCCGAACGATACCCTGCTGGACTGCGATGAAAATTGCTGTATGATAATTACCGGCCCCAACATGGCAGGTAAATCTACATATATGCGTCAAAATGCACTGATCGCATTGATGGCGCAAATCGGTTCGTTTGTTCCGGCTAAGGAGTGCCATGTGGGTGTGGTGGATTCCATCTTTACCCGCGTTGGCGCATCGGATGATTTGGCAGCGGGTCAGTCTACCTTTATGGTGGAAATGACCGAAGTGGCCGAGATTTTGAAAAATGCAACCACGAAGAGCCTTGTCATTCTGGACGAGATCGGTCGCGGTACTTCTACCTTTGACGGCATGAGCATTGCTCGTGCTGTGGTAGAGCATATTACGGATAAAACGCAGGGATTGGGCTGCAAAACTTTGTTTGCGACCCACTACCATGAGCTGACCGACTTAGAACAGGCGATCGAGGGTGTCAAGAATTATAATATCGCTGTTAAAAAACGCGGCGAGGACATTACCTTCCTGCGCAAGATTGTACCCGGTCCGGCAGATGACAGCTATGGTATCGAAGTCGCTAAGCTGGCGGGTCTGCCCGGCACCGTCACACGCCGTGCACGGCAGGTATTGAAAGTATTGGAAGCAAATGCGCCCAACCATAATCCGGTGGAACAGCTGGGTTTTGATGAGCTGGAGGAGTATCATTCTCCGGCAATTCCGTCTGAGCTGATAGAAAAGCTGGATAAAATGGATGTGAACACGCTTACCCCTATTGAAGCACTGAATTTCCTATATGAATTGAAAAAGACCCTGCAAGGCTCGGTTTCCGGCTAAGCAGGGGAGGAAAGTGAGGAATCGCCATGGCAGTGATTCATGTATTGGACAAACATACCGCCGAGCTGATTGCTGCAGGCGAAGTGGTCGAGAGACCGGCCTCTGTGGTAAAGGAACTGGTGGAAAATGCAATCGACGCAGGTTCGCACCAGATTACCGTTACTATTGAATCGGGCGGTGTTCGATTTATTGAAGTCAGTGACGATGGAAGCGGTATCGAACCGGAGTACATCAGCAAGGCATTTATTCGCCATGCAACCAGTAAGATTGAAAAAGAATCGGATTTGTACAGCATTCATACGCTGGGTTTCCGTGGGGAAGCATTGGCTTCGATTGCCAGTGTTGCACGGGTCGAGGTCTTGACCAAAACAGAAATGGACGAGTTTGCCTGTTCTTATCGCATGGAAGGCGGTGAAGAACTGGGCTTTGATGTGGGCGCACGCGGTGTGGGTACAACAATTCGCGTAAAGGATTTGTTTTACAATACACCCGCCCGCATGAAGTTTCTGAAAAAAGATGCCAGCGAAGGCACCTTTGTTGCAGATGTGGTGAACCATGCTGCATTGAGCCATCCGGAGATTCGCTTTAAGTTTGTGCGAGAAGGTAAAGTGCAGTATGTCACGCCCGGCGATGGTAAATTGCGCAGTGCTGTCTATACGGTTTTGGGCAAAGAGTTCGCACGGGATTTGCTGGATGTGGACGCATCCACTGCACAGTATTCCACACATGGTTTGGTGACACCGCCGCGCAGCTGCCGTGCAAGCCGTGGTATGCAGATTTTTTTTATCAATGGTCGATACGTTAAAAATCGCACCATGATGGCTGCACTGGAAAGTGCATTCAAAGGCACCACTATGCAGGGCAAATTCCCCGGCGGTGTGCTGATGCTGGAAATGCCGCCGGATTTAATTGACGTGAACGTACACCCTGCGAAAACAGAAGTCCGTTTCTCACGAGAAAATGATGTGTTTGAGGCAGTGTATCACGCTGTCAGAACAGCATTAAGTCAGGCGGGATCAGGCGAGCAGCGTTTCCATTTTACAGAAAGTGAAAAAGCAAAACAGACAGCACCAAAGCTGGAAAAAAAGCTGGAAAGCACTGGCACCATAAAACATTCTGCACCGGTCAAACAGGCTGACATTACAGAATTTTCTGCGGAGACAAAAATAGAGCCAACTGTCAAAATTATCCAGTCACCTGACGAGGATATTCTGGCGGTAGCTCCAGTAGAAGAACCCAGACCCTTTATAGGAAAGATGCACGATACCAAATTGCATTTAAGCAGTCCGGTATTCCATGCGCCAATGGGGGATGACCGGGAGTTGGACATCCTTCCGGAAGCGCCTGTTTCGGTATTGGAAGACTTGGCAGACTGGAAACCAGCGGTAAAGCAGAAAACACAGGAATCTGCACCGGAGTCTGAAGATGTGCATACAGAAATGATAGAAGCGACGATGGAGGAATCTCAGCCGGCAGAAGTGATGGGGATGTCCAATGAACCGACGGCGCTGTCGGCGATTCCGGAAGAGAAAACAGAAAGCCAACATCAGATGTCCTTTTTGCCGGAACCGGAAATTGAACCGCTCCGATTGGTTGGGGAAGTGTTCCATACTTACATTATTACTGAGCGCGGCAACGAGCTTTGCCTGATTGATAAACATGCCGCCCACGAGCGGATTTTGTTTGAAAAGCTGGCAAAGGATTACGGTAACGTGGCGGGTCAGCTGCTGCTGTCGCCTGTTGCAGTCAATTTGACCGCAGCAGAAAAGCAGGCTGTGCTGGAAAACAAAGAGATGCTGCTTTCTGCCGGTATGGATGTGGACGATTTCGGTGGTAATACCATTGTTGTCCGTGAGGTGCCGTGTGATGTACAGCCCGATGATGTGGAGAGTTTGTTGGTAGAACTGGCAGACAAACTGGCAAAGGGCAGTCGAGATGCGTTGGGTGAAAAGACAGAATGGGTA
Source organism: Faecalibacterium sp. (assembly GCA_029264955.1). Classification (GTDB taxonomy): domain Bacteria; phylum Bacillota; class Clostridia; order Oscillospirales; family Ruminococcaceae; genus Faecalibacterium. The sequence continues at coordinate 7,904 of JARHYC010000036.1, forward strand.
CTGCACTCCATTGCCTGCCGCGCAGCGGTAAAAGCAGGAGATCGCACCCATCCGGAAGAACTGGTGCATTTGGCAGAAGAAATCCTTTCCGGGAAGATCCCACCGTTCTGCCCGCATGGACGCCCCTGCGTATTGAAATTGACGAAAAAGGAGTTGGAGAAACAGTTTGGCAGACTTGTCTAAACCTGCTGTTTTAGCAGTGGCAGGCCCCACCGCAAGTGGAAAAACCAGTCTTGGCGTTTTTCTGGCTTCGGAGCTGGGCTGCGAAATTATCAGCACCGACTCTATGCAAATTTATAAAGGTCTGGATGTGGGTACCGCAAAGGTGACTCCGGAAGAAATGTGTGGGATCCCGCATCATTGTCTGGATATCCGTATGCCGGAAGAAACCTTCAGTGTGGCGGATTTTGTGGATTTGGCGAATGCAACTACACAGCAGATTTTGCAGCGTGGTAATGTTCCGCTGCTTGTTGGCGGTACAGGCCTTTATCTGGAAAGCTATCTGAAAGGTATGCGATTTGCTCCGGACAAGACCGACCCGGCAATTCGTCAGGCACTTTTGCAGGAATTAGCGGAAGTAGGTGTAGAAGAAATGTACCGCCGCTTAGAGCAGGTTGACCCAGAAGCCGCACACGCCACTCATCCCAATAATACGGTGCGTGTGCTGCGTGCGCTGGAGCATTACCGCGCAACAGGACACACCCTGTCCGAACAGCGTAAAATGTCTTTGCCGGAAGAACCACCGTACCGTTCGCTGGTATTTGGATTGGATTTCCCAGACAGAGCACAATTGTATCAGCGCATTGATTTGCGTGTTGACTTGATGATGCAGCAGGGACTTTTGGAAGAAGCAAAGCTGGTGTATCAGAATCGGGAATCCTACCGTACGGCCGCGCAGGCAATCGGCTATAAAGAGTTCTTCCCGTATTTCGAACAGGAATGCGAGCTGGAACCCTGTGTGGAAAAGCTGAAGCAGGCATCCCGTAACTATGCAAAACGTCAGTTGACCTGGTTTCGCAGGATGGAGAATATCTGCTGGTTGGATGCAGGCGCACCGGATGTAAAAGAAACCGCACTGGAAAAGGCACGGCAGTTTTTGCAAATGTCCGCAGAGTAAACAGGAGTAAGGCGTGAGAGGTGTGCTATGAGAAAAAAGAAAATACCCTGGGCGCCGATTGTCATGGCGCTGCTTTTGATTCCGGCGGCATATGTTGCCGTCCAGATTCATAGTGCCACCAAGGTAATTTACGAATACGAGTCTGTGATTCAATACCAGATGACAGACAGTATAGAGGCGGAAGGTGTTCTGCTGTATCAGGAAACGCCTGTAGAAGGTGGAGGTACCTTAGGTTATCTGGTCAAGGATGGCGAACGCGTTTCCCCGGGAACGCCACTGGCTGAGATTTACACCAGCAGCGAGCAGGCAAGCGCAAGCACGCAGCTGACAGAAATCGATGCGCAGATTTCGCTGCTGGAAAAATCACAGAATACTTCCTCCACACAAATTGATGTTTTAATGTCTCAACGCGGCGGCTCCATTTATAATCTGTTGGATGCAATTGATAAAAACAAATGGGACACGATTGATTCGTTGCAGAAAGATTATTTGCTGGCACAAAACAAGCTGCAGGTCACTACGGGTGAGATTGATAATTTTAATCCGCTGATTGACCAACTGAAACAGCAAAAAGAGCAGTTGCAGGCACAGTTGTCTGGGTTGGATACGGTTGTGTCGCCTAGCGGCGGCTATTTTGTTAGTGCGGAAAATACCCAGATGATCAACACGGATCAAGAAACGATTCGCTCTATGAATCCGCAGCAGCTGCAAGATGCCTTGAATACCGGTTTGGAAAAGGATATGTCCAGTATGATGGGTAAAATTGTGTCGGGGTATACCTGGCAGTTTACTGGTGTGTGTAGCCTTCAAGACGGTGAACGCTTTGAAGGCATAAATATGGTGCAAATCAGTTTCCCGGGAAAAATGGAAAGCACACTGAAAGCAAATGTGGTCAGCGTTGAAAAAGACGCAGATAACGATTTGGCAAAGTTCACGCTGCAGTGTGACTATGTTAATGCGGATGTATTGAAGCTGGGGCAGGAAACTGCGCGTATTGATTTTGCAACGTATACTGGCTTGCGTGTAAGCGCAGATGCAGTACGCTATGTACTGGAAAAAACGGATAGTGAAAGTACTGATGAAACCGCAAAGCCAGAGGGAGAAAACTATGTACCCGGTGTATATGTAAAGTATGGCAATCTGGCACGCTTCCGCCGCATCAAAGAAATTTTCCGCGATCAGGCCGGCAAGTACATTTTGGTACCGCTGGATGGAGGCATCGGTAAGGAAAGCGAGATCCGTTTGTATGACGAAGTAATCGTATCCGGTCAGGATTTGTACGACGGAAAACTTTTATAGCCTCTTTTATATTGACATCTGCGTTAAAAAAAACGATAATAATAAAATGTATGATAATATACTGTATGCTTTAGGATTATTCCGACGTACAGAGTAAAGGAGTTTGGATTATGGCATTCATGGACACTCTGAAAAATATTTTTTCTCCGGATGAGGAGGACGAATATGATTACATTGATGATGCTTCTGAAATGGTAAATGGCAACCCGTCTCTGCGTGTGGAAGATGGCTACGAAGATCACGGCGGACGTGACAATGCTGCCACTTCCAAGCGTAACAAGGTCGTCAACATCAACGCAACTACCCAGCTGAAAGTAGTTCTGGTCAAGCCGGAGCGCTTTGAAGATGCCAGTGCAGTTGCAGATCACCTGAATAGCAAGCACACTGTTGTTTTGAATCTGGAATCTACCAATAAGGAAGTTTCTCGCCGTCTGGTAGATTTTCTGTCCGGTGTGGCTTATGCAAACAACGGTCAGATCAAGCGTGTGGCAAATAGCACCTTTATTATTACCCCGTACAACGTAGATATTATGGGCGATCTGCTGGACGAACTGGAGAGCAACGGTGCCTTCTTCGGTTGATTTGCAGCGCCGCGGTTTTCTGCCGCCGCAAAATGATGCGGAACGTATGCTGGTTCGTCATGCAGAGGATTTAGCACGCATTGCACAGACGCGCGGGATTGCCTGTTACTCGGATTTCTTAAGCGATCGGGAACAGGATTTGGTGCGGTCAGCCATGAATCGCAGTAAATGTGATTGTTGGCACTGGGACGGCGGTTGGGAAGATGCAGAACGGAAGGTTCTTTGTGTGGAACCGGAAGACTGTTACCCAGATGCTCCTGTTGTCTGCATTCAAGTGAAATGCCGCCTAATGTCTGGGATGTCTGCTCCGCTGCACAAGGATTATTTGGGCAGCTTGCTGGGGCTTTCGATGAAACGGGAGGCGTTGGGCGACATTGTTTTACCACCGGATGAAAATGGCACAGCCTATATTTTTGCATTGCGTAATGCGGCACGTTTGATTTTGATAGAACTGAATCGCATTGGAAATATCAGTGTGACCTGTTCGGAAATCGACGTCGTTCCACAGTTTCGACAGGCGGAGCGAGAAATTCGCACTGCAACCGTTTCGTCTTTGCGGCTGGATGCAGTGCTAGCAGCAATGCTGCGCTGCAGCAGGGGACAGGCTGCTGAACTGATTGCGGCTGGCAGGGTGCAAATCAATCATGTGCTGGTTTCCAGTGCGCATGCATCGGTTTATGTGGATGATATTTTTACCATTCGGGGAAAAGGCCGTTATAAACTAACGGACTTACCCGGCAAGAGTAAAAAGGACCGAAATATTATTTCGTTTTTTCAATTTTAAGAGAAACTACTAACTACTAGAGATTAAGCGGAGGAATCTAAATGGTTACTACAAAAGAAGTACATAGCGTTACCTTCGATAAGGGCCTGCGTGGGTACAACATGGAGCAGGTGGATGAGTTTTTGGATCGTATTGCGGAACAGTTAGAAACGGATGAAAAGAAAATTGCTGAGCTGAATGCCAACAATGACGAACTAAAGGATAAGCTGCTGGAGTTGGCACAGAAGCTGGAAGGCTATCGTGACGATGAAGACGCACTGAAGTCTGCATTGTTGAACGCACAGCGCATGGGCGAGAATGTGATTAAAGAAGCGCGTCAGAAGGCAGACTCGCTGGAGCGTGAGGCGCGCATTCGTTCCGAGGATATCCTGCGTGCCGGAATGGAAAAAATCAAAGAGCAGGAAATCGAGATGGAACGTATTAAGTCTGAGGTTGGACAGTTTAAGGCAAGTGTTTTGGGCTTATATAAACTGCATATTGAATCTCTGAGCAAGCTGCCCGGTGCGGAAGAGAAAGCATCGGTTGTACAGCCCGTACAAGAACCTGTACCGCAGCCGGATAATATACAAGAAGCTGTCGAAATAGAAGAGGCTCCGGCACAGGTTATTCCGGAAGAGCAGCCTGTAGCAGAACCGGAGACAGAAGGCGAAGAAACTTCTGCGGAAGAGGAAAACTTCTGGCAGAAGGATGAAGAAGACTTGACGGAAGATATCGCGGAGCCTATGTCTGGTAACAGTGAGAATTTTCGCGGTATCACGTTTAGTGATTGATAGAGGGAAACAATAATAACAACCGTGATGCGCTTGCATTTTCGGGAAAGACATGAGGAGAGTGGAACCATTGGCAAAGACCCCGTCGAAATACGACCAGACCATCCATCTGCCGAAGACCGCATTTGAGATGCGCGCAGGCCTGCCTAAGAAGGAGCCTGTCATGCTGGAGGACTGGAAAGCAAACGATTTGTATCACAGCCTGCTGAAGCACAACGAGGGCAAACCCAAGTTTGTGCTGCACGATGGCCCCCCGTATGCAAACGGCAATATTCATATGGGTACAGCACTGAACAAGATCATTAAGGACATCATCCTGCGCTACAAGAGCATGGATGGCTATCAGACTCCGTTTGTACCTGGCTACGACACCCACGGTCTGCCCATCGAGCTGAAGGCACTGGCATCTGTTGGCGATAAGAAGAAAGATATCTCAAAGTTGGAGCTGCGCAAGATTTGCCACGAGTTTGCTACCGAGCACATCGGCATCATGGGCGATCAGTTCCAGCGGCTGGGCATTATCGGCGATTTTGAGAATCCCTACCTGACCCTGAAGCCCGAGTTTGAGGCTCGTCAGGTCGAGATTTTCGGCAAGATGGCTTCCAAGGGCTATATCTATAAGGGCATGAAGCCCGTTTATTGGTGCCCTGAGTGCCGCACTGCTTTGGCAGAAGCTGAAATCGAGTATGCAGATGATGAATGCGATTCTATTTTCGTTCGTTTCGCTGTTTCTGAGGATCCCAACGGCGTTTTGGCAAAGCACGGCATTCCCATGGAGGATACCTACTTTGTAATTTGGACCACTACCACTTGGACTCTGCCCGCAAACGAGGCAATCTGCCTGAATGGTGAGTTCGATTACTCCTTCGTTAAGATCGACGGCAAGTATCACATCATGGCTACCGATCTGATCGAGAGCGTAATGAATGCCTGCCATATCGAGAACTACGAAGTCGTCGGCGAGCCTGTTCCCGGCAGCGAGTTCGAGCTGATGCGTTATCATCACGTTTACCTGCCCAAGCAGGGTTATGTGATCCTGGGCGACCATGTCACGCTGGAAAGCGGTTCTGGCTGTGTCCATACCGCTGGTGGCCATGGTGTTGACGACTTTAACGTCAGTAAAAAATATCCGCAGGTTGCTATCACTGTCCCTGTGGATGATGGCGGTTACCTGACTGAGCTGGCAGGCAAGTACGCCGGTCAGAAGGTTTGGGCGGCAAACAAGACCATTCTGGCTGACCTGCAGGAGGCTGGCTCTGTGATGGGTGTTCAGCACATTATCCATAGCTATCCGCACTGCTGGCGCTGCCATAAGCCAATCATCTTCCGCGCAACTGAGCAGTGGTTCTGCTCTGTCGCTGCATTCCGTGACGATGTCTATAAGGCAATCGATACGGTCAACTGGATGCCCGAGTGGGGGCATGACCGTATGCACGGCATGGTGCGCGATCGTAACGACTGGTGCATCAGCCGTCAGCGTACTTGGGGTGTGCCGATTCCGGTATTCTACTGCAAGAAGTGTGGTAAGTACCACATCACCGATACATCCATCAAGGCTGTCAGTGATTTGTTCCGCAAGGAAGGCTCTGATGCATGGTATAAGTACGATGCAAACGAGATCATGCCCGCAAGCGAAGTTTGTGAGTGCGGTGCTTCTGATTGGGAGAAGGACTCCGATATCATGGATGTCTGGTTCGACTCTGGTTCTACTCATGTGGCTGTTCTGGAAGAGCGTCCTGAGTTGACTTGGCCGGCAGACCTGTACATGGAAGGCGCTGACCAGTTCCGTGGTTGGTTCCAGTCCAGCCTGTTGACCAGCGTTGCAACCCGTGGCGTTGCTCCTTACAAGAATGTTCTGAGCCATGGTTGGGTTGTTGACGAGCAGGGCAAGCAGATGCACAAGAGCGCCGGCAACGGTGTTGAGCCCAAGGAAATCATCAAGGACTACGGCGCAGACATTATCCGTCTGTGGGTTGCAAGCTCTGACTACACTGTCGACGTGCGTGCCGGTAAGAATATCTTCAAGCAGCTGAGCGAGGCATACCGTAAGATTCGTAACACGGCTCGCTTCATCCTGGGCAACTTGGACGGCTTCGATCCCAACACGGATATGGTCTCTGATGATCAGTTTATGGAAATCGATCGCTGGGCACTGGCAGCTCTGGACGATTTGATGCGTGAGGCTACCGAGGGATACGACAGCTACAACTTCAGCAAGGTTTACCATGCTGTACACAACTTCTGTGTTGTGGATATGTCTAACTTCTACCTGGATGTAATCAAGGACCGCCTGTACTGCACCAGCGGTGTGGGCCGTAAGGCTGCACAGACCGCCATGTACAAGATCCTGGTTGCGCTGGACAAGATCATTGCACCTATCCTGTGCTTCACTAGCCAGGAAATCTGGGATCATCTGCCCAAGACCGAAGGCATGAACAAGTATGTTCAGTTCGAGGATATGCCTAAGGCTGGCGCATATACCGCAAGCGCTGCGTTTGAGGCCAAGTGGGCACAGATTATGTCCATCCGCGATGAGGTCAAGAAGGTTCTGGAGCAGAAGCGTGCAGAAAAGGTCATTGGTTCTTCTCTGGAAGCTGGCATTAAGCTGTACTGTACTGGCAACAACTTCGCACTGCTGAACGAGTTCTCTGCTGAGGATTTGGCTGATTTGATGATTGTTTCTCACGCAGAAGTCATCGATGGCGAGGGTGGCGCTGCTTCCGGTATGGAAGGCTTGGGTGTTGAAGCTTACCGTATGCAGGGCGAGAAGTGCGAGCGTTGCTGGAAGTATTCTGACAGCATCGGCAGCGATCCGAATCATCCTACCCTGTGCGCACGTTGTGCCGCAGACGTGAATATCTAATCGCGTAAGTCGGGCGGCGCATCGTTTTTTCGGTGCGCCGCTTGTTTTATTTCATGCAGAGAGGATAAAAAATGCTGTACATTATTACAAATTTGGCGGTTCTCGCCGTATTGGTTGGCGTAGATCAGCTGATTAAAGTATGGGCCGTACAGGTGCTGGCACCCGTACAGGCAATGCCTTTGATTCCGCACGTTGTAGAGCTGCGTTTTTATTTGAACGACGGCATGGCGTTCAGTATGCTGAGTGGTAAACAGTTCTTTTTGATTGTTGTGACGAGTATTGCTCTGCTGGTGGTAGCATATGTTTTGTTTACACGCTGCAAAAATAGCTTATTGCTGCGCAGTTCGCTGCTGTTGATTCTGAGCGGCGGTATCGGAAATTTGATAGACCGTGTTCTGAACGGATGCGTAGTAGATTATATCAATCCGCTGTTTATGAATTTTGCTGTGTTCAACTTTGCAGATATTTGTGTTTGTGTGGGTGCAGCACTTTTGGTATTATATGTGCTGTTAAGCGATAGCGAAGAGAAGAAAACAAACGAAAAGGATACAAAGTAAAACATGGAAATTTTGGAATTCATCGTTGAGAAAGACGCCGAGGGCGCTCGTCTTGACCGTTTTCTGGCAGGGGAGGATACAGGCCTTTCCCGTAGCGCACTGCAAAATCTGATTGATCAGTGTATGGTACACTGTAACGGAAAGTTTGTTGCCAAAAGCCTGAAAGTAAAGGCAGGCGATGTGATTGAAGTGCAGATTCCCAGTGCACGCCCAGTAGAAACAGTTGCGCAGGATATCCCGCTGGACATTGTGTACGAAGATGCACATCTTCTGGTAGTAAATAAACCTAAAGGGATGGTGGTTCACCCGGCACCGGGTAATCCAGATGGTACACTGGTTAATGCATTGCTGTATCACTGCGCAGGTTCGCTGTCCGGTATTGGCGGCGAACTGCGTCCTGGTATCGTGCATCGTATTGATAAGGACACCAGTGGCTTGCTGGTGGTGGCAAAGGACGATGCAACACATATTGGCCTTTCTCAGCAGATGGCAGTACACAGCATTCGTCGCATCTATAATTCTGTGGTGTATGGCGGAATTTCGCAGGACGAAGGATTTGTGGAGGCACCACTGGCGCGTGCAAAGTCAGACCGTAAGAAAATGGCCGTTTACCCGATGGATACGCCGAGAACGAAATATGCATATACCGCGTATTCTGTACTCGACCGTTATGATGGCTTTACACACATTGCCTGCCAGTTAAAAACCGGTCGTACTCACCAGATCCGTGTGCATATGGCTTCGATTGGGCATCCTGTGGCAGGCGATCCGGTATATGGTCCACATCGTTGTATTACCAGTCTGAAAGGTCAGTGTTTACACGCAAAAACGCTGGGCTTTGTCCACCCTATCACAGGTGAGTATATGGAGTTCGATTCGGAACTGCCGGAGTATTTTACCCATTTCCTGAAAACATTGCACAGGAGGTAATGTTATGCGATCCTTGGGAGAAGTGATGGTCGTTGTTGGTCTGGAAGGCGCATTGCTGGATCAAAATGGTCGTATGCCAAGGGCTAACGCAGAGGTGATTCGCCTGTTTTGCAGCAGAGGCGGTCGTTTTACGGTTGCCTCTAACCGAACACCGGTTTATGTCCAGCAGGTCTTACAGGATATTCCGGTTACCGAACCGGTGATTTGCTGCGGCGGTGCAACCATCTATGATGCTAATACAAAAGAGTACATGGCACAGCGCATACTGAATACAAAAGCAGCATCTGTGATGCTGGATGCGATTTTGCTGGCTTTTCCCAATATGGGCGCGATCATTCAGCGGCAGGATGGAACCTTGTGTGTAGTACGTGCGAATACATATACCTATGAATATATGCAGAGGGAACACGCAGCTTATGTAATTACGCAGGCTTGCGATATCCCTGAGCCTTGGATTCGTGTCATTTTATTGGACAAGCCAAACCAGTTGGATCGGTTGGAGCAGTACGCGGAGCGTCATAACACCGGTGATGCGCTTTCTTTTTCCCGTGCATCGGAAAATGCATGTCATATTCTGGGCAATCATGTTTCTAAGGGAAATGCTCTCCGTGAATTAGCCGAGATTTGCGAAATTCAACAGCCGGATATCTATTCAATCGGCGGCGAGCACGGTGACCAGTCGTTATTACAAATGACTGGGCATTCCGTGGCAATGCCCAGTGCACCGGTTCGTGTGAAACTGGCGGCAGAGTTGGTAACCAGGTTAGAGAACGCAGAAGGAGGAACCGCTGAATTTCTGTATCAGCTGATTAAGGAATATGAAAAGTAAGAAATACAGAAATCGTAAGATGGATGCAGAATTTGTGATGTGGTTTTTGTTGGCTTTGTTCACACTGCTTGCATTACTTTATTTCATTCCACTTTAATAAGAATATGCGGCAGCAATTTTTGCTGCCGCATATTCTTTGATAGAGAGAAAAATCCGCTTGTTCTTTTTTTTACCGTAAAAATCAGGTATAATATGATAAAAGAATTATCAGATATCGAGTGTCATAATAGAGAAAGCATGATTGTTCTAGCCTTGTAATCCATGGTTGGACAGACGTTTTAGAAATGAGGCAAAAAATGGATTTGAATGCTGCACGCACCCGCGCAGAACAGCTGCGCAAGATTTTGGAATATAACAGCCGCTTGTATTACGAACAGGATGCCCCCGAAATCGAGGACTACGAGTATGATATGCTGAATAAGGAGCTGAAAGAAATTGAAGCTGCTTATCCTGAGCTGGTAGAGGCATCGTCACCTACGCAGCACATCGGCGGTCGTGCATCCAGCCGTTTTGCAAAGGTGACCCATGCAGTGAAGATGGAAAGCCTGCTGGATGCTTTTTCGGAACAGGAAATTCGAGATTTTGACCAACGTGTGCGTGAATTCGGTGTCAAGCCGGAGTATGTGGTTGAAATCAAAATTGATGGATTGTCTTGTAGTCTGGAGTATGAGAATGGTGTGCTGGTGCGTGCATCTACCCGTGGCGACGGCGTGGTCGGTGAGGATGTTACAGCAAATGTAATGGCAATTCAGTCCATTCCCCAAAAGCTGAAAGATGCACCGGAATTTCTGGAAGTGCGCGGCGAAATTTATATGCCGCACGATGTTTTTTATCATCTGCGAGAACAGCAGGAGCTGGACGGTGTTGCACCCTTCAAAAACCCGCGAAATGCTGCGGCGGGCAGCTTGCGCCAAAAAGATGCAGCAGTTACCGGCAGCCGTGGACTTGCTATCTTCATTTTTAATATTCAGCAGATTCGCGGCAAAGAGCTGCATTCCCACAAGGAGAGCCTGGACTATCTGAAACAGTTAGGTTTGCCGGTATCTCCCCGATACAGCTTGTTTACGGATGTTGAAGATGTGCTGCAGGAAATCAAGGATATCGGCAACCACCGCCAAGATCTGACCTTTGATATGGACGGCGCAGTTGTAAAAGTCAACGATTTCGCACAGCGTGACCGTATGGGCTCCACGAATAAATTCCCGCGCTGGGCGATTGCATTTAAGTATCCGCCGGAAGTGAAAGAAACCGAGCTTTTGGATGTGGAGGTAGCTGTGGGGCGTACCGGTGTGCTGACGCCGACTGCAGTGTTCAATCCGGTTTTTCTGGCAGGCACAACTGTTTCTCGCGCTACGCTGCACAATGAAGATTTTATCCGCCAGTTTGATTTGCACATTGGTGATACCATCCAGGTGCGCAAAGCGGGCGATATTATCCCGGAAGTCATTGGTGTTTCGGCACGGAAATCGGGCGCTGAACCGTATGTACTGCCTACAGTTTGCCCCAGCTGTGGCGAACCGGTTGTGCATCTGGCAGATGAAGCAGCTTTGCGCTGCATCAATCCGGAGTGTCCGGCACAGGCATTGCGCAATTTGATTCACTTTGCGTCACGCGATGCAATGGATATTGACGGTTTGGGTACTGCGGTATGCACCCAGCTGACGGAAAAGAATCTGGTACACACTGTTGTGGATTTGTACACGCTCACCAAAGACGCACTGCTGACACTGGAAAAATTCAAGGATAAGAGTGCTGATAACTTACTAAAGGCAATCGAAACAAGCAAGAGCAATAATCTGGATAAGCTGATTTTTGGTCTGGGTATTCGCAATATCGGCGATAAGGCGGCAGCACTGCTGGCAGAGCATTTTGGTACGATGGATGCCTTGTCTACTGCAACGGCAGAACAAATCTGTCAGATTGATGGCTTTGGGGATACTATGGCACAGAGCTTGATTTCTTTCTTTGAAAAGAAGGGAACTGCCGATTTGCTGCGGCGATTGAAAGAAGCTGGCGTCAACATGGAATGGCATGGAGAAAAGAAGACGGATCTTCTTTTGGGTAAAACCCTGGTTGTAACAGGTACACTGGAAACT
>JARHYC010000039.1 GCA_029264955.1 Faecalibacterium sp.
TATCCCTTCAGTACGACTCTCTTTATCCTTTTGTTGCTCGGCTTTTATCCCATTTTGACAATTTGGTTCCGAAGTTTGACAACTTCTTCCCGAAATCGGTCAATATGGTTTCCGGGTGGTCAAAAAAGATTACTTCACCATGTTTGCAACTTCAGCAGCGAAGTCATCCTCGCGCTTCTCGATGCCTTCGCCCTTCTCGAAACGGACGAACTTAACGATGCTGATCTCGCCGCCCAGTGCCTTAGCAGTCTGGTCAACATAGCCCTGAACATTCAGGTTGGAATCCTTAACGAACTCCTGATCAACCAGGCAGTTTTCCTTGTAGTACTTGTTGATCTTACCAACAATCATTTTTTCCTTAACAGCCTCGGGCTTGTTAGCGGTCTTGGGATCGTTAGCCATCTGAGCCAGCAGAATTTCCTTTTCCTTCTCCAGGACGTCAGCAGGAACTTCCTCGCGGCGGACGTAGCTGGGGTTAGCAGCTGCAACCTGCATAGCGATGTCCTTGCCAAAGCCCTCGAACTCAGCCTTAGCAGCTACGTCGTCGGTGGTGTCGAAGCCAACCAGAACAGCGTGGGTGCCGCCGCCGTGAACGTATGCTGCGCAAACGCCCTCGTAACGAACGAAGCGACGAATCTTGATGTTCTCCTTGATGACCAGGATCAGGCCCTTCAGAGCGTCATCAACAGTGCCCTCGCCCATTGCGCAGTTCATCAGAGCGTCAACATCAGCGGGGTTCTGGTTCTCGATGATAGCGCTGACTTCCTTAACGAAATCAACGAACTTGTCGTTCTTTGCGACGAAGTCGGTCTCAGCGTTAACTTCCAGAACAACGCCGATCTTCTTCTCAGCATTGTAGTCAGCGTAGACCATGCCTTCAGCAGCAACACGGCCAGCCTTCTTCTGAGCGGTAGCCAGGCCACGCTCACGCAGCAGCTCAACTGCCTTCTCAAAGTTGCCGTCAGCCTCAGCCAGTGCCTTCTTGCACTCCATCATGCCACAGTCAGTCTGCTTACGCAGCTCCATAACGTCCTTAGCAGAAATAGCCATTTTCTTTATCTCCTTAATCTCTGATTTTCAGTTTTACGGATTTACGGAAAATTGGAATCAAGCCTCAACGGGAGCAGCTTCCTGGTTGCCCTGCTTGCCTTCCAGCACAGCATCAGCCATAGCGCCAGCGATCAGCTTGACAGCGCGGATAGCGTCGTCGTTGCCGGGGATGACGTAGTCGATCTCATCGGGGTTGCAGTTGGTGTCAACGATAGCAACGATGGGAATGTGCAGCTTGCGAGCCTCAGCAACAGCAATGCGCTCCTTGTGAGGGTCAACGATGAACATAGCCTTGGGCAGGACCTTCATGTTGCGAACGCCACCCAGGTACTTGTCCAGCTTCTCCATCTCCAGCTCCAGCTTAGCAACTTCCTTCTTGGGCAGCATCTCGAAAGTGCCGTCCTCCTGCATCTTCTGCAGCTGATCCATACGCTCGATACGCTTACGGATGGTACGGAAGTTGGTCATCATGCCGCCCAGCCAGCGAGCATTGACAAAGTGCATGCCGCAGCGGACAGCCTCGTCACGGATAGATTCCTGAGCCTGCTTCTTGGTGCCGACAAACAGAACTTCGCCGCCGTTAGCTGCAACGTCCTTCATGAAGTTGTAAGCCTCGTCCAGCTTCTTAACGGTCTTCTGCAGGTCGATGATGTAGATGCCGTTACGCTCGGTGAAGATGTACTTAGCCATCTTGGGGTTCCAGCGGCGGGTCTGGTGACCAAAGTGTACGCCAGCCTCCAGGAGCTGCTTCATAGAAACTACTGCCATGTTAAAATACCTCCAAATAGTTGTTTTTCCTCCGTGCATCCTGATCCTTTGTACGGACCTCCCGCCAAAAGACTGCCCCCAACCCACTTTAGGCACAAAAAGGCATAATGCACGTGCGTGATACCGTTATAGTATAGCACAGCACAGGCAGAATCGCAACTAAAAATATCGGTTTCCCAACTTTTTTTGAAAAATTTTGTTTTTCTTATTCCAATCACTCCGCAAACCAGTTTTTCCAGCTCTTTTTAGGTGTGGGCTGTGGTATGGTTTCTTCCGTTTCCACCAAAAGAACATCCACGCCAAACATTTTTACTTTCTCAACGGGAATGCTTAAATCCGGTTCCCTGCCCAGAATACCAAACAACCGGGGGGCTCCATACAAAATGAACGCCCGTATCTGCCGCCCGGTATCATCCAAAACCAAATCGTCCACACGCCCCAGAATGGTTCCATCCATAGTTTGAACCACCTGCTTTTTGCAAACCTCCCGAAATGTCATAACGGCTCCCCTCCTTTCATACTTTTATCATATCCGCAGTGCTGGATTCTCATGCCAAAATCATGTATAATAGTGGTATTAAATGGATAACTTCAATGTGGAGGCACATCATGTATAAAAACATTATTTTTGATTTAGGCGGCGTCATGGTCCATTTTGATCCTAAAGAGTACTTAATGGAAATGTTCCACGATCCCATTGTTGAGAAAAAGCTCTACGATATGACTTTTGGCAGCAAAGAGTGGCTGATGGTGGACGCGGGCGAAATTTCCCGCTTTGCCGCCGACAGCGCCATGCTGGATCGTACGCGTATGGCGGGCTATGGCTTTGAAGGCCAAGAAATCGTAGATCACTGGCCCAACATTCTGCGCACCCGCCGGGATGTGGTGGATATCGCTGCGCAGTTGAAAGCGCAGGGATTTCGTTTGTATTGTCTGAGTAATATCGCAGAAGATACTGCCGTATTGCTGAAGCGCCGCAGCTTTTGGGGTCTGTTTGATGGTGTCATGCTCTCCTATGAGGCGCACCATCTGAAACCTGATCCGGAAATTTACAAAATGCTGCTGAACAAATATCATTTGAAGCCGTCTGAGTGCATTTTCATTGATGATAGTCAGCCGAATATTTTCTCTGCACATCAGTTAGGCATCACCAGCATTCGCATGACCAATGACGCACAGGAACTGGTGAAGAATCTGAGTGTCTGCGGTATTCATGTGGAATAATCCATTCCATTGTTTGCTCTAACTATTATAAAGCAATAAAACGGCTTGCAGCAATTAAAGCTGCAAGCCGTTTTATTACGATTATTTTTCCGGTAATTATTGCACAACGGCAAGAATCTCATTTTCTGGGCGCAAATACAATTCATCTTTTTCTGATATATCTGCCAAATACGCTCCTCCACGATGCAAACTGCCCTCTGCAATCTGATCCGCCATTGCCTGTTCCACATCCAATTTAATACGGGTACGCAGCTCTCTTGCACCATACGCACTTTCCGAGCGCTGTGCCAAGGTTTGACTTAACTGTGCAGTGTGCGTAATCCGATATCCAGCACGCCCTGCTCGATCCTCCAGCTGACAAAGCATTTGTTCCGCAATCTCGCAAAGGCTATTTTTAGACAGCGGATGAAACACAACCACTTCATCCAAGCGCCCCAACAATTCTGGACGGAAGTATTCTTTCGCCGCTTGACGTGCCAACTGTTCTTTTTTATCCCAATCCGCTGCAATGCCATTGGAAAAACCCATCGATTCCTTTTGACCCGATAGATCTCGTGCGCCCAAATTAGAGGTAAGCAGAATAATCGTATTGGCAAAATTCACACGCCGGCCGGCAGAATCCGTCAGAACTCCGTCCTCCAAAATTTGCAAAAGGATATTCTGAATGTCTGGATGTGCCTTTTCCATCTCATCCAAAAGCACAACACTGTATGGTTTTCGTCGTACCGCTTCGGTAAGCTGACCTCCTTCTTCACACCCTTGATAGCCCGGGGGCGCACCAATCAGTCGGGAAACGGAATGACTTTCACTGTACTCCGACATATCAAATTTAAGCAAAGCTTTCTCGCTGCCAAACCAATTTTCTGCCAGCGCACGCGCCAGTGCGGTTTTGCCGACACCTGTCGGACCGAGGAACAGCATCGCACCCATGGGACGCCCCGGTGCAGAAAGTCCGGTACGGCTGCGTCGAATAGCCCCCGCCACCGCTGCAACTGCGCGTGGCTGACCAACGATTTTTTCACCAAGACGCGCTTCTAATCGGGATAAACGCTCTCGTTCCTGTTCGCTGACACGCTCTACCGGAACTCCACTGGAACGGGCTACCACACGCGCCACATCATCTGGCGTCAACACCCCGGACGGTGCTTTATTTTGCTCTTTTTTCATTCTTGCTGCTGCACCAGCTTCATCAATCAAATCCACAGCTTTGTCCGGCAAGAAACGTCCCGGTAAATACCGTATGCTTAATCTGACGGCCGCTTCCAGCGTTTCATGGGGAATCACAATCCCGTGATACTTTTCATATTTGGGTGCTACCCCTTCCAAAATAGCAATCGCTTGTTCCTGGGTTGGTTCCTCAACCAACACACGTCCGAAACGACGTTCCAATGCGGCATCTTTTTCGATATTTTTGCGAAATTCTTCTTGTGTTGTCGCACCAATCACCTGAATTTCTCCCCGTGCAAGTGCAGGTTTTAAAATGTTGGATGCATCGATTGCTCCCTCCGCTGCACCTGCACCGACTACTGTATGAAATTCATCTACAAACAAAATAGTATTACCATCTTTGATCAGTTCATCCAGCAATCCTTTGAACCGCTCCTCAAAATCTCCGCGATATTTTGTGCCAGCAACCAAACTTGCCATATCCAAGGATAAAAGTCGTGTGCCCGCCAGAGATGCCGCAACCTCTCCATCCGCAATGCGCTGCGCCAAGGCTTCTACAAGCGCCGTTTTTCCTACACCTGGTTCCCCCACTAAACAAGGGTTGTTTTTTTGTCTACGACACAGAATCTGCATCATGCGTTCCAGCTCGTTGTCTCGACATAACACCGGGTCCAGTTTCCCATCTTGCGCCCGGCGGGTCAAATCCCGACAATATTTATCAGATGGGCGATTGCCTCGCGCGGAAGCAACTGGATGGGTCGGCATCTGCAAAATGATTTGTCCCGTAAGCACACGGCATTCTTTAACTGCATCTCCTACCTGCACTCCCATCTTCTGCAAAATCTCTCCTGCATGACAGGTCGTATCCTCCAGCATCGCGCAAAGCAGATTTTCCGGTCCTGCCTTTGTATGCCCTGTGTTGCGCGCGCCTAAAATAGCATAATCCATTACTCGATCCAACTCCGGCGCAAATGCATTTCGCTTTAAGCGTGCATTCCGCCGCTTTTCCGGATTTAAATGCGCTTCAACCTTCGCCTGCTCTACCTGATGCTTTTGTAAAAAACGAAACACTTCTCCTTTTTTCTCTTTTGTCATCGCCGCCAACAAATGCCCAGTATCTGCGCACGATTCCCCCCGGCATTCTGCCATTCGTAAAGATTGTGTCAGCAGTTCGGCTGCTGCATGGGAAAATCCTTTATAATAACAGATCATGTCCGTTCCTCCTTGCTTTGTACACTGCAAAGTATGGGACAAATCTGAAAATAAAAAACACTAATTGTGTCAGCTCTGACACTTTTTTCAATAAATAAAAAAACGACGGCGGAAAACTTTCCGTCGTCGCTTTTATTCTATATCGGAAATTCCGATTTTACTGCATCTCAGACAATGCTTCTTCCAGTGCGATTGCAATCTGATCCGGGCAGCTAGTAGCCTTGGGACCACAGTGGATACCCTTCATGCGAGCAATTGCATCCTCCGCTTTCATACCACGAAGCAAGCTTGCGATGCCCTTCAGATTTCCGTCGCAGCCGCCAATCACTTCCAGAGATTCAATGGTGTGATCGTCGTTCAACTCCAGGTTTGTCATAACAGAGCAGGTGCCCTTGTTGCGATGACTGTAATTCATGTTTTTATTCTCCTTTTACTTGTCTATGCAAAGGCTCTGGCGCTGTAGCGCCAACTGCCGAATGCGCTCAATTTGCTCGTCAGCGGTCGTGCAGGTTCCCAGCGGATGGGGATGCTTCGAGTTGCGTCCATGGAAATCAGTACCGCCAGTATGAATCAATCCATACCGTTCGCACAGTGCCGCACATTCTGCCTTGTCTCCCGCTGAATTTCGGGGGTGGTCCACCTCAATACCATCGATCCGACCTTCTGCCGCAAGACGCCTTACCAAATCCATACTCTGATATACAGACGGATGTGCAAATACTACCACCGCCTTGCTTGCCCGCAGAACCGCCAAAACCGTATCAACCGTATCATACTCCGGTTCATCCACAACCAGCCCCCCCTTACCAAACAAGCGCTGGTAAGTTGCTCCATAGATTGTATCTGCAATTCCCAAATTTTGCAAGACCTGCATGATACAGCTTTTATACAGAATTCCGCTATCCTGTGCATACACTAAGGCATCTTCTGTGCGGAACTGGGGATAGATTTTCTCAATTGCGCGTGCGCTTTGCAGATGTACCACATTGCGGCGTTCTTTAATACGGTTGCAATGTGCTTCCAGCGCAGGACAAGTTTGCGGCCAGTATCCCAATAAATGTACACGTCGTCCTGTTTCCGGATCTACGGCAGAAAACTCTGCCGCTGGGATTAGGGATACCCCATGCATCACCGGATGCTTTTTTGCATAATAAATGCTATTCATGCTGTCGTGATCCGTAATTGCTAAATGGGTAAGTCCGGCGCGGGAAGCCGCAATCGGCAAACGAAATGCCGGCTCCGAGCCATCGGAAAATGTCGTATGTGTATGTAAATCTCCCGCCACAAGAATTCTCCTTTTGTGATAACTGTAATAAAATCTTACGCTTTCTCTTTGTCTTCTTCTGACTGTGGTCTCCAAGGCTCTGAATCCAGAATACTGGGAACAACACGCCAGCGTTCTTCCTCGGAATAATAAACTTCTTTCAGCCAAGCAGCCGCCTGATTTCTGCCTTCATCACTGAAGGAAAAGTCTTTTTTCAGAATCAACGCGGGATCTGTATATTCTTTTGCCCATGGTTCCGGCCAAATTGTGCCGCATAGGAATGCAGTTTCTTCCTCTGCGCCATCCTGCTTTTTCTTGTTCATCGTGAAGTGGTAACGCATTCCGAAATGCGCACCGCTATATTCATTCTTTTCCTTAAAGTAATGCAGCAACGGAATAACATCCAGCATACCAGAGCCTCCTTCTCTTGCGTATCCCATAGAAATTATATCTATTGTAGCATACACTGCAACTATTTTGCACATTATCTGCAAAATAAGATTGACATTTTTTAATACTGCGCTATAATAAAATTATATTTAGTGCGGGGATAGCTCATCCGGTAGAGCGGCTGCTTCCCAAGCAGCAGGCGGCGGGTTCGAGACCCGTTCTCCGCTCCACAAAAAGACGTGTTTGCGATACTTTTTAGTATGCGACACGTCTTTTTTGTTTGTAAAAAGCCATCAAAAGAGCGTGAAACAGGCTGAAAAAAGCACGTAAACTAACAAATAGACTAACAAAAACGCCCCCAACCATCCGGATTTTCCGGACAGTTGGGGGCTTTTCACATCATATTATTTCTTCGCAGCCAGCTGCGTTACCGCCTGGTGCAGACC
>JARHYC010000017.1 GCA_029264955.1 Faecalibacterium sp.
AGTCAGCGCACAGGCAGCAGCTGCCGCGGCAATCGATGCAATCGGCAATGCAGAACCTGCTGAAGAAGCAAAACCCGCCGCAGAAGAGTCTGCCGCACCTGCTGCGGAAGAAACTGCAAACGTTTAATTCTGTCGCAACTGCCCTTATATAAGGGCAGTGGCAATATAAGTGGAACATGGCCGGCCGGCTGAGCTGGATGGCCCAAAAAGGAGAGTTACTTATGAGAATCGGAACCCAAGAATTGATGATCATCCTGCTGGTTGTCCTGATTATTTTTGGACCCAAGCAGCTGCCGAAGCTGGGCAAGATGTTCGGCAAGACCATGCGTAGTTTTAAGGACGGCATCAACGAAGTAGCTGATGACGACGAAGCACCCGCAGAAAAGAAAGAAGCAAAGACCGAGGATAAAGAGTAAGATATGGCCAAAACACTGACGAAAAAAACGGCAGTGGAACGGGACGGAAGCATGAGTCTTGGCGGCCATATGAAAGAGCTGCGCAATCGTCTGTTCGTTTGTGCAGCTGTCTTTGCAATCGGCACGGTATTCTTCCTGGCACATGCGGCTGAGCTGGTTACGCTGATGGCTGATATGGGCTGGCAGTGTGGCTACACCCTGGTCACCATCTCTCCGCAGGAAAAACTGTTGCAGTATTTCCGCTTGGCGCTGATGGCGGCTATCATTATTACTGTCCCAGTTGTGCTGTATCAAATTTGGGCCTTTGCAAAACCGGGCCTGAGAAAAAATGAAAATCTGTTCTTCGGTATGACACTGCTGTTGGGCTTGGGCCTGTTCTGTGTAGGCGTATTTTTCGCCTATAAAGTCACCCTGCCCTTCATGCTGAACTTCTTGATCACACTGGAAGGCACAGACCAAATTACGGCGCAGATTAGTTTGGCAAAGTATCTGGACTTTGTTTTGATGATTTTTACCATTTTCGGATGCATTTTTGAAATTCCGCTGGTAACAATTATTCTGGCAAAGCTGGGTATTGCTAGCCCTGCGCTGATGACAAAGGGCCGCGGTATTGCAATCGTAATTTGCTTCTTTGTCGCAGCAATCATTACCCCGCCTGACATCGTATCGCAGACTTTGGTTGCAATTCCGATGGTTTTGTTGTATCAAATCTCTATCTGGTTGGCGAAGATTTTCTACAAGCCCCGCCTAGAGGATGATGACGACGAGGATGCGGATGACGACGAAGACTAATCGCGTTTTATGATTCTATGAAATAAAAGGCCGACAGAGAACACAAATCTCTGTCGGCCTTTTTATTTTAAGATAAAAGAAACATATTTTTCTATTAGGCATGATTGATGCAAGTACTAAATCTGTGTGAGCCGACATAAATGCCAGACTTTATTTATACGAGCTGTATTTTATGTTCAGAATAGTCTATTTGGATATTGCTCATAGAAGAATCAGATCTCATTACAACCGGGAGATTCAGGATTTTATGAGTCTTTATGTTAGAGAAATACATTGTTCGGCGGGGGGCGTATGCAGTGACGGTATCGTTCAAAAACAGATGTTTTTATTTTACTGCTTTTGGATTCAACATCGGTAGATTCTGCGGCACCCAGGTGCGTTTTGAAATTGCAATATTCCCGGCATACATCCGATTGCAAAGTGGTATACGATTCTGTCGTTGTACGCACAGAATGGCACATTCTGTGTATCTTGTCATGTTTTTTATGTGCATCATAAACTATATGCTGCAGAGAGTGCATGTGTTCTAATTTATATCGAATTATCAGCTGTTTTGTGATAGATGTCCACTTTGGAATATAGTACCTTTTTTATGCTGGAAAAGACAAAAGTCTATGCCACTGACCAACGAACTATGCTATACTGAATATAATAGGCCAATCGGAAAGAGAAAAGGAGAATGGACATTATGAAAGAGTATGCATTTGGTATTGATTTAGGTGGTACAACTGCAAAAATTGGTTTGTTTCATGTTACTGGCACACTGCTGGAAAAATGGGAGGTTGCCACGGATACCTCTGACAATGGTGTACATATCCTGCCGAATCTAGCTGCAAGTGTAAAGAGCAAAATGGCGGAAAAGCAGCTGACCGCCGATCAGGTTGTGGGCGTTGGTATCGGTGTACCTGGTCCGGTCGTCAATGATTGCTATGTGCCCATCGTTTGCGCAAACCTGGGCGGCTGGGGCAAGCTGGATGTTGCGCAGGCATTGAGCGAGTTGTTGGACGGTATGTCTGTTAAGGTTGGCAACGACGCAAACATTGCGGCTCTGGGCGAAATCTGGGTGGGTACTGCAAAGGGCTGCCACAACATGGTTATGGTCACGCTGGGTACTGGCGTTGGTGGTGGCGTTATCGTCAATGGTAAGGTCATTTGCGGGGAACATGGCGCAGGCGGCGAAATCGGCCATATTACGGTGAATCGTCACGAAACCGAGTGCTGTGGTTGTGGCAAAAAGGGCTGCTTGGAGCAGTATTCCAGTGCAACCGGTATTGTCCGCTGCATGAAGAAGCTGCTGGCAGAGAGCGATGCACCCAGTGTGCTGCGGGATCGTGACTTTACGGCAAAAGATGTTCTGGATGCTGCCCGTGAAGGTGATGCGCTAGCTTTGCAGGAGCTGCATGACTGTGCAGATCTGTTGGGCTTTGCACTGTCCAGCATTGCAGCGACGGCTGACCCGGAAATGTTCCTGCTGGGCGGTGGCGTAAGCCGTGCCGGTGATATTCTGGTCAATGCAGTAACCGAAGCATATCAGAAGTACTGCTTTAGTGCAATCCGCGAAATTCCCATCAAGGTTGCCTCTCTGGGCAACGATGCAGGCATTTGTGGTGCGGTTCGTCTGGTTAAGGGTGAATGATACTGCAAATATAAAACGCATAATAAAGCCCCCGGCAGAGCGTCTGCCGGGGGCTTTTGCTATTTTAACAGAAGTTATGATTCGGGAATGGGAGCGTCGGCGGGAATCTGATTCCACAAACGATAGTACACACCCTTCTTTTCCAGAAGCTGTTCGTGATTGCCTTCTTCGCAAATACCGTCTGCACCCAAAACCAGAATGCGGTCATAATCTTTGACAGTGGTCAAGCGGTGTGCAATGGTCAGTGTAGTGCGGCCATGTGCCAAGGCTTCCAGACTTTGACCAACCAGAATTTCGCTTTCATTATCCAGTGCGCTGGTTGCCTCGTCCAAAATCAGGATGCGGGGATCTTTCAGGAATACACGGGCAATCGCAATACGCTGTTTCTGTCCGCCGGACAGTTTCACACCGCGTTCGCCCACATAAGTGTCGTAGCCGTCTTTTAGGTCATGGATAAACCCATCTGCACCAGCCAGCACAGCAGCTTTCTGGATTTCCTCACGGGTCGCATCCGATTTGCCGTAAGCGATATTTTCCGCTACGGTACCACTGAACATATGCACATCCTGCTGTACGATACCGATTGCACCACGCAGGCTCTTCAGCGTCACATCGCGCACGTCCTGACCGTCTACCTGAATGCTGCCGCTGGTTACTTCATAGAAGCGGGGAATCAGATTGCACAGAGTGGTCTTACCGCCACCGGACGGACCCACCAGAGCCACACGCTCACCGGGACGAATGTGCAGATTTACATGGTGCAGTACACGATTGTGGTCATCCGGATATTCAAAGCTCACATCATTGAAATCGATGCAGCCATTGGTTGCCTGCAAAGGCTTTGCATCGGGCTTATCCTGAATCTCTATGGGAGTGTCCAGAATGTCGAAGAAACGCTCAATGCCGGTAACGCCCTGCTCAAAGTTTTCCGCAAACTCTACAATGCGGCGAATGGTGGCAATCAGCGTGGACACATACAAAGTATAAGCAACCAGATCACCGGCAGTAATCCAGCCTTTAACCATAAACAGACCGCCACCGCAGATGACGACCAGATACATCAGACCGTCAAACAGGCGGGTGGAAAACTGGAAACGAGCCATATACTTATAGGATTCCTGCTTGACCCGCAGAAACTCCATGTTGCCCTGTTCGAACTTTTTGTTTTCGGTATCTTCGGCGCAGAAGGCCTTGATGACACGTTCGCCCAGCAGACTGTCCTCAATACGACTGTTCAGATCACCGACCTGTACACGGCGACGGCGAAACGCAGCGCGCTGCTGATGATTGATCTGGATGGATACATAGATCATCGGAGGTACGCACAGGAACAGCAGAATTGTCAGCGGTACGTTGTAGGAGCAGAGAATACAGAAGCTGACCAGAATTTTCAGCCCGGCAATGAAGAATTCTTCCGGGCAGTGGTGTGCAAACTCGGTTACATCAAATAGGTCGCTGGTGATGCGCCCCATAATTTCACCGATCTTGGTGTTGGAGTAGTAGGTCAGCCCCAGTTTTTGCAGATGGGTGAATGCGTCTCGACGCATATCGGTTTCAATGGCAACACCCATGCAGTGTCCCACATCTGCCATATAATACTGGGCAGCCGCATCAATCAGGCGCAGAACCAGATATAGCAGCGACATCCGCAAAATCAGCGAAATGGTCAGCGCAGCGGCATTGTTCATCGCCGTATTGGTAATGGTACGCATAATCAGCGGCAGAACCATGTCACACAGGCAGGTCAGCGATGCGCAGAACAAATCCAGCGCAACGGTGCGACGGTATTTGTACAAATACGGCCAGAAGCGGCGCAGCAAAGTGCTGCTTGGCATAGCATGTGCACCCGGATCATCTACCGGGGGCGTCTTTTTACTTTTCAACATTTTTCTCTCCGTTTGTTCAAAGCTTGCGACTGTAATCTCGTGCACCGTAAATAGCAGTACCGATGCGCACGATGGTTGCACCCTCTCGTACCGCGTTTTCGTAATCGCCGCTCATCCCCATAGAAAGCTGCTCCATAGAAACGTGTTCCAGGTGACGCTGCTGGGCTGCAAACGCAAGCTCACGCATACGGGCAAAATAACGACGATTTTCTGTATCACTTTGGTCTGCAGGGGGGATCGCCATCAAACCCTTGATACGCAGATGGTCAAATCCGGCGGCAGCCTCCAGCAATGCAGGAAGTTCCGTTTCCGCTAAGCCGGTTTTGGATTCTTCGGCACCAATATTGACTTCCAGTAGAATATCCTGCACCAAGTCCAGCTTGGCAGCTTCTTTTTCAATCGCCTGCATCAGGCGCAGACTGTCAACGCTCTGAATCAGGCTGGCACGACCCAGCACTTTTTTAATTTTGTTGGTCTGCAAATGTCCAATCAGATGTGCAGGTTTGCCCAGATAGCTACCAGCATCTGCATTGCGAACCAATTCCTGTACATGGTTTTCACCAAACAAATCAATGGGGAGCTTGGCGCTTTCCATTACGGTTTCCGGTGAGCGGGTCTTGCAGGCTGCGCACAGTAGAACCTCTGCCGGGTCACGACCGGCCTCTTTGGCAGCGGCGGCGATTTTGTCGCGGATTTCCGCAATGACTTGCTGCATTTGCTGCGTAGTAACTTCTGGCATGGGTTACACCTCCTCGGGGTAGTGGGCACGAATGCCACCAATCAGTTTGGGGCGAGTGCGTGCGCACAGCAAAATAGCGCTGCCGATGTGGTCCACACTGAGCCGAACCGGTACCGCTACACGCTTTAGATGCATACCAATCAAAGTGCCGCCAATATCCAAGCCTGCATTGGCGCGGACTTCTTCTACAGCGACAGGGTGTGAGAAATTCTGCCAGCAGGTGGTAGCCCAGCTGCCGCCTGCATGGGGCTGAGGCAGGACGCATACCGGCTCATAGCCAAAGCGTTCCGCAGCTTCTTGCTCCAGTACGATAGCGCGGTTCAGGTGCTCGCAGCACTGGGCAGCCAGATAAATGCCATGTTCTGCCAAAAGGGGAGCGATACCCTGATACACAGCAGCAGCAGCTTCCATGCTGGAATCCTTGCCAATGTGACCGCCTACGATTTCGCTGGAAGAACAGCCCACAATGAATAAATCACCGGCTTTCAGATGTGCCGCCTCGATTAGTTCGGCAGCAGCCTGCCGCGCCTGCATTTCAATATGTTCTCGTTCGATTGCTTCCATAAATGAGCCTCCTTTATCGTGTAATACCATACAGTTGGTTGGCATCGGCATTGGCGAGCCAAATAGTGTTCGGAGTTTCGCAAACGCCAGTAATACGACCCTCCATCTTAGGTAATTGCGCAGCTACGGCACGGCGTAAAGTACCATCGTCCGATACAGAGAACGCCCAGCCGGTATCTGCTTTGGGGGTCAGCAGCCAGTGCTGTGTCAGGTCGGGCAAATTAAGCACAATTTTACGCAGTAAGGGATGTCCTGCAGTTTTATCCACCCAAGAAATGGGGGTTCCGCAGACAGCTGCCCACACATCACCATTTTGTGATAATGACAACCCTGCGGCATAACCGTCCAGACCATCCAAAAGGATCTGCCCGGCATCTTGCACGGATTCTGTGCGTGCATCAGCAGGATAAGCCCAAACCCGGCGGGCATTGGTTTCGCTGAGGTAAACAGTTTTGCCGTCCGGAGAAACTGCAATGCCGCCAGCACCGGATAAACCACCGGTCAGGCGTTCCACTTCACCTGTCTGTGGATTGAATATGTAAGCGGTTCCACTTCCGGTATGTGCCAT
Source organism: Faecalibacterium sp. (assembly GCA_029264955.1). Lineage (GTDB taxonomy): Bacteria > Bacillota > Clostridia > Oscillospirales > Ruminococcaceae > Faecalibacterium. Next base: position 6,602 of record JARHYC010000017.1, read on the forward strand.
CAACTCAGTATGAAAACGCATCGATAGCCCCTCCAGCGCAGCAGGCTGCAGTGCATACTGGGTGAAATAAATCATACCATCCTTTGTAACAGCAATTGCAGAGGGCGAAACCAAAGGTTCACCGTCAATGCTGGTGAGAATGGGCTTTACATCAACCGCCCAGCCATCGAAGCTGGCACGGTAAAGCCCATTGCTGCCAGCCAGATACAGGCTGCCATCCGGGCCAAACATCATGCCGGAAATAGGACTGTCGGTAGAGAATACTTCCGCCAGACCCGTACCGTCCTCCCGAATGCGAATGACCTTGTTGCCTTTCACGGCAACATATAACCAATCATCCTGTGAAGCAACACAAATCGGTTTTTCATAAGGTGCGATATCCAGTGCAGTTGTTTGTGTGTTGCCAGCGGTGGTCAAAGACATCACTTCTGTGGAAGGTTCATAGCTTTGCGGGGGTGCAGCAGGCGCGTGCAGCAGAAGATAGCCGGAATAACCAATGGCACCTGCAATCAGCAGAAAGCTGGTAACAACCTGAAATCTATGGAGAATGGCATCTCGTTCCGCCGCCATCTGACGCTGTGCCTGAGCCTTCTGGCGCTGGATTTGTTTTTTGGTGCGATTTGCACGGCGCAGCCAGCCCTGAACCCAGGGGATAACGGTAGGACCAAATAAAATCAGAATAATGGAAAAGAGCAGAACCAATTCCGAAAAGCCGAACTTCATAGCGTGTTTCCTTCTCCGGTAGAAAGCCGGTAATATTTTAGGAGAAAAAGTGCATAATATCCACTTTACAATACTACTACTATACCGCAAATTCTGTGAAAAATCGAGTGCCACGCGGGAAAATCTCCCAGCGTGACGGAATCGGCATCAAATGCATATATTTTTGTGGGAGAGGAGGCACTGTAAAAGAAGAAGGAGTGGATACAGTATGCGTTGTATCCGCTCCTTTTGCGAGAAAATATTGGTTCCATTGAATGAGATGCGATGTTTTGATTGAAACAGATGCTCTGTATAAACGAGGCGACCGCTCTAGCTGTAAGAACGAGAATGCCAGAAAATCAGTGACGATACTGCACCGCTTCTCGTACTTTATCGGCAGCATCCTGACCGTTCAGGATACGTACTAACTCCAGACCAAAGGGGATCGCACCACCCAGACCAAAGCTGGTGGTGATGTTGCCGTCGGTGACAACTTCGGTGTCCAGCACTTCGGCACCAGTCAGCTCCTGACGGAAGGATACGAAACTGGTTGCACGCTTGCCAGCCAGTAATCCCAGATGCCCTAGAATACTGGGCGCTGCACAAATAGCAGCAATAGGCTTGCCTGCTTCGGCAAAATAGGTGACAGCACCAATCACAGCGGGGCACAGTTCCAGATTCTGTGTGCCGGGCCAGCCACCGGGCAGAACCAGCATATCATAATCGGCAGGGTTAACATCCTCTGCCAGTACATCTGCGGTGATTTTTACCTTGTGGCTGCTGACGACCTGCAAGCTGCCGCCGACGGCCGCAATCGTAACGTCGATGTTGGCACGGTACAGCAGATCAGCTGTAATCAGAGCCTCACATTCCTCAGTGTCATTTGCAAAAAATAACAGAACTTTAGCCATAAAATGACTCCTTTCTCCATCAAAAAAAGCCGACGCATTGCGTCGGCAGGATTGTTATTTTGCGGAATCCGCCAAAACGCGCCGCAGGAAACTTTCCTCATTGGCCAGCACACGGTTTACACGGCTGATAATTGCACTGGATGCACCGGTTTTTTCCATGATATCCACATAAATCTGCTTGTCCAACAGCATTTGTGCGATATCAAACCGCTGTTCCATGGCGCTCAGCTCAGAATAGCTGCATACGTCCTGTAAAAAGTGATAGACCTCTTCCGGTGTTTTCAGGCTCAGAATTGCCTGATACAGACCGGATTCTCCGGTAGGATGATCTTTAGGCATTGTGATAGTTCCTCCTGCATGAATTCTAAATAAAACTGACCAGCAGGCAGACTGGTGAATCAGCTTGATTATTTTATTACATTACTGTACAAAATTCAAGAGAAAAAACGAACGAATTTACAGTCGCTTTTCCATCCAGTATTCCGGCCACAGGATACCGGGGGCAAGCTCGGTATCCATGGGGCGCAGAACACGGAAGCCTGCACCCTTGAAGAAACCCTGTGTATCCAGCTGTTTTTGACCGACACGCACACCGATTGCACTTTTACCTTCTGCACGCGCCAGGCGCTCGATGCTTTGCAGCACGGTACGACCAATGCCTTTGCCGCGCCAAGGGCTTTCCAGATAAAAATGTTTGATCAACAGCATACCGCCGGACATCTGCCAGGCAACATAGCCGGCAACCTTGCTGCCCTGCATGATAAGCTGGTAGTTCACATCTTCATCCATATCGGATTCGATGGCTTCGACGCTTTGCAAATTGTCCAGAATAGCGTCCAGCTGTTTCTTGTTAAAGCGGCGTGCGTAATATTCGCGCCAGATGCGGTCTGCCATATCAGCAGTCATCTGAATATAGCGAGCTTTTGCGACAAGTTTCAGTTCCGGTTTCATAGCTTCTCCTTTGTTTTTTACTCAATGTGTACGCCCAGCAGTTCTGCAAGGGCTACAGCACCCGTTTCATCCACGATGGCACCACGCAGTTCTTTCTTGTGTTCGCTGACCGAGAGTTGTTCCAGCGCACAGCCCCGTAAATCCACTCCATTTAGTGGGGTGTTGGTCAGACAAGCACCCCGCAGGTCACATTCCTTGAAAAGAGGCTGCTTTAACTTCATATCGGTCAGCATTGCGCCACCCAGATTGCATCCGGTCAGGGCAACGCTTGTCCATTTGCTTTCTTCAAAGGCAGACAGACGCATCATACAATTTTGCAGCGTCACATCCCGCCAACTGCTTTCGGAAAAATTGGTACCCATCAGTTTGCAGCCTGACATATAGCAACGGAAAAAGTAACTGTCCAGCAGTTCGGCACCGGAAAAATCGCAGGAGCGGAATTCGCAGTCTACAAAGCTGGCTTTTTCCAAGGATGCCTGAGAGAATCGACACCCATCAAAGACGCAGCGGGCGGCGGATAGCCTGTCCAGTGTTTCTTCAGATAAATCTGCATTTTTCAAGGATAAATCCGTGAGTTCTTCTTCCTCTGCTGTGGTGCTATACACCTGCATGGCTGCTTGTGCACCCTCCACAAGCGGGAGATTTTTTGGTAGATATGGGGCGGTAATAGTATGTTTCACGGATTTTGCACCTCCTATACAGACGAAACATTTTTCGATTATTTCAAATCAAAACGCACAACGATCAGTCGATACCAGAGGTAAGGGAACATATTCCAAATCAGCCATAGCTCCATCAGGATATAGTTGGGCAGATCTTTCCAGCGAAAGGGGCGTTTTTCGATTTTTCCGGCTTTCAACAGATTGAAAGCTTCGTGCATACCCTGATCCCACTCTTTTGCATAGCCTTTTTTGTGGAATGCGTAGCGTTTCAGTGCATAACCCAGAGCCTGCGGAATGAAGTTCAAAATCAGCATAAGCAAGGGCTGATTTTTCCAGGGCAGCAAAATGCTGTTGCGGCCGCTCTGAATGCTCTTAAAGCCATTATACCGCACAGCGCCAGTGGTAGCGCCGCAAATATGGTAACACTTTGCATTGGGACAGATGATGTTTTTATAACCTGCATTGTTGGCACGCCAGGACAAATCAACGTCCTCAAAGTAGGCAAAGAAGTTTTCATCGAACAAGCCGATTTCGTTCAGAATCGAACGGCGATACAGCGCCGCGCCGCCGCAGGCGGAAAAGATTCGCTTCTGCTTGGTGTAACGTGCAACACTGCGTCCGTCACCTTCTTTTGCGGCAAAAGCAAGCAGGTTTACATAGTCGCCGGCATCGTCTGCTAAATCTCGCTCAAAGTGACGAATCATCAGGCTTTGCACAGCAAAGATTTTAGGATCACATTCGACAGCAGTCAATAGTTTTTCCAACCAGTCGGGTTCAGCAAAAGCATCATTGTTAAACAGTGCTATGTAGGGTGCTTTGCTGATTTGGATGCCTTGGTTCACCGCATGGGAAAAACCAGTGTTCTCGCTGTTTTCAATCAGGGTATAGTTGGGCAAATCCCGATAGCGGCGGGCAATATCCAGACTTTCATCGGTAGAACCGTTGTCGATGACAATTAGTTCAAAGTCCTGCTCGGTCTGGTTCAGGATAGACTGAATCGAATCTTCCAGCCAACCTTTTCCGTTTAAGTTGGGGATAATGACGCTTGCTTTCATGGAATGTGCCCTCTCTTTGTCTGTAGTACCTTAAAGTATAACATAAAAAAGCACTGCGGCACAGAGCCGCAGTGCAGAAACGCAGAGAATTTTTTAGGATATGCTCACATTGCCGGATCGATTGCCGGATCCGGGTTTTCGGCGGTAGCGTTAATGGTCCAGCCTTCTGCCTCCAGCGCGGGGGTCAGTTCGGCATGGATGTCAGACAGAGTCATTACAAACAGCACATTGTTGCCCTTGGAAGCGGTCAGTGCTACGTCAGGAGAAACACAGACCCACTTGCTCCAGTCAACCTTTTCCATCAGCTTGTTTTGTAGAGCAGTAACATCTGCGCCATCGTTCAGCTGGAACAGAACCATAGAGTGGGGGATAGTACCCATCATGTTCTGTACAACGGTGGTGGAAGCGATGTCTGCGGTTGCTTCGATACCAGCACTGTAAGCATAGTTTGCATCATCGGAAGGCAGGTTGGTAACCATAGTATTATCCAGAGCCTGATTGCTCAGCTGTGCAAACAGGGCTTCCAACTCGGCCTTGGCATCAACATTTACAGATTCGTCAAACGGAACTTCAGTGCGGTAGGGCTCCATAGTTTCCATAGCAGACAGGATAGCTTCTTCCATTGCCTTGTAACCGGTGACAAACTGTTCGGGAACTTTGCCGCCGAAAGCGCAGGAGAACATCTTGCCGTCAGCAAACTCCAGAGACATAGATGCAGAAGCATCACCGTCGCCGTATTCGTTCTTCTCGTTCAGGCTTGCCAGATCAGATTTCGCATACAGTTCAGTCAGAGTGTTCAGCAGGCTTTCATCGATAGTGCCGCGTTCCATCTTGTCTGCAGAGGTGTAGTCCAGCATGAACTTACCCTGGGTTTCAGTGGGAAAAATATTTACGTAAACAGTATTGTCCATGGTCTCGCCGTAAGAAGCCGAGAAGGACTTGATGGGGTTCTTGGATGCATTGTTGTTGGAATTTGATGCGCTGTTGCCGCAAGCGACCAGGGACAGAGCCGTCAGACCTGCCACCAGTGCAGTCAGAATACGTTTCATGTTCATGGATCAATCTCCTTTAATATGAAATGGTTGGTTTCAATATGAAAAATGCGCTGTTTTATACAGCTTCATTCACCATACGTTTCAGAAAGTTAAAAAATTGCAGAAAAATTTCATTTTTTACCAATAACAGCAAATGGAACGAACTTCTGGGTATTGGAACAGCAAATGGAACGAACTTCTGGGTATTGGCTGCGTCGGTTAGAAATAGGACCGTGGTAAGATGCACTGTGATGATGGGACGGAGATTCCGGTGTAAAATTGGGGTCTTGAAAGTAGAACCAGTCATCCGAAGGAGGATTGGGCAGATTAAACGGTGCGTCATAATAGTCGCTGAATGGATCATATTCAGGGTACGCATGGTCGTACCATGTATCTGCCTGATTATACAGAGCGCGGAAGAATGCGATAGCAAGCGGGATAATAGCAATGGCGACAGTCACCAGCAAGACACAGCTTTTTATCAGAGCGGCACGTGCCAAACGCTTGCGAGGCGCTTCTACATGAGAACCGAAAGCCCAGTAGAATAAGAAAATCCAACCAATGACCGGAACTGCAAACAGAATCAAGGACCAGAAATACTGTGCGGTGGTCAAGCCACCATCTGGGCAGACAGTCTGTTCCGGAGCATAGCGAGGACCATAGGTGTGTTGTGTGTTTCTTGCTGTATAAGATGCAGCGGAAGTAATTGTCTGTATAGCAGAAGGAGAAGGCGGAACTTGGCGATGGGCGCATGGTGCACCACAATACGGACAGTTGGAAACATCGGGCGGCAGAGTGTTGCCGCAGTTCGGGCAGTGTCGCATTCAAAAAACCTCCTGTTGAGCAAGAATATCCAATCCATTCCGATCTAGCGGAACGGAAAGAATCAATTGCGTGTTAGTCTGACCCAGCTTTTGGAATGCGTGAATCACACGTTCCAAATGGCTCATGTCGCTGCAGCTGACACGAACGATAAAGCTGTGGTCACCGGTGACATGATAGCATTGCAGCACTTCGGGATGTTGCTGCATAAGAGCCAGTAAGCGCTCGAAATTGTTGGGATGCGTGGAAACATTGATCAGTGCGTTGATACCGTTTTGTCCTTTCGGTCGGTTCAGGGTGATTGTGTAGCCACCGATAATGCCGGATTGTTCCAGCTTATGGATACGGCTGGATACAGCAGGACTGGTCAACGAAACTTGATCGGCGATATCCTTTACGGACATACGCGCATTCGCAGATAGAAGTTTCAGGATTTTATAGTCCAGATCATCCATCCAAACATCCCCCTTTGAAACAGCAAATGAAATATACAAATTTTCCTGAAATAAAACGTAAGTTTTCAAAACGTAAAAAAACGCAGAAATGTCAGAAAGAATTTGTCGAACAGCTTTATTATATAAAGCGTAAAAAGAAAAGTAAAGAGAAATGTTAAATAAATCGATGTGTCAGTACAGTTTGACAAAAACGATTTGTGCATTATAATTTGATATGCAAAAAAGATATTTTCCTACTTTATATACTTTCCCACCCCTCTATACACAAAAACCCGCTGCCAGGCGGGTTTTTGTGTTATATAAAAGAAAAGACGGTGAAACGACAGAAATCGGATTTCCTGAATGTGGAGAAGCGGTTTTGTATATCAAATGCAAAAAAATAGTTCTTGTCGAGAAAGAGTATCTGAAGAAAAGGCTGCCGATGATAAAAATCGGCAGCTTTTTTTATAAAGCACTTCGCTTTCAACTACAAACAATGCCGCCTACTATAACCGGAATGGAAAGGCAGAAATATGGGAGTTAAAACAGGCATGATGTGATTTGTTTCAGCGGCAAAATTGTGTTAAAATAAATCAGATTTTGGCAAAAGTGAGGTATATGAATATGACGGCTCTTTGCAAACAAGATGCCTGTTCGGTTTTGAATCAGCGCAGGATAAAAAGCCCCACGCAAATGGAATATGTGTTTTTCGGCCTTGGTGCGGCAGTATGCTTTTTGCTGTTTAATCATCCTGATATTATGGAAACTGCACGACATGGATATATTTTGATTCAAAGTACATTAGATGGCGATTTTTTGCAGTTCTTTGAAAACACATTGTCCAGGAAATATGGATTTCAATATGTAAATGCAGCACACTATAATATCGTAATGTATATCCTTTACGCAGTATGGGAGCTGCCGTTGTTTCTTGTGGAACGCATTGGCGGTTTTGTATTCGATGATGTGCTTCTGGCCATGTGGTGCAAAGTCATTGGCGTTGGCTTTTACTTGGGTTGCGGCGTTTTGGTGGGCAAGTTAGCGCAGCGTATTGGTTGTGACGAAACGGCGTGTCAGTGGGCGTTGCTTTTGTTCTGGATGAATCCCATCAGCTTTTTTAATACGTTGGTAATGGGGCAGTATGACAGCATCTGTTTGTTCTTTGTGTTGTGGGCAATGCTGCTATATTTTGACAAAAAGTATATAGGGTTTTCCCTGGTAATGGGTGTTGGGTTTGTCTTTAAGTTTTTTCCGCTATTTGTATTCATCCCGATGCTGCTCTTGGTGGAAAAACGGGTACCGCAGCTATTGAAATACGGTGCAGTTAGTTTGTGGCTGTACATTCCCACAACGCTGTTGTTTGCAGGACGCACAGGGGATGCGGCATTTTTTAATCAGCTGATGACGGATCGCCTGTTTACAGCGGTATTCCCCGGCGGCACAGCAGACGCTTCTTATTTTGGTTTGGCTATGGTTCTGATTTGCGTGGCGGCATACTTGTACCGCCCGCAGGATGAACAGACTTGGTATGATGTGACGGTATATGGTATCATGACCGTATTTTCCTTGTTGTTTATATTTGTCTTGTGGCATCCCCAGTGGTTGATCCTCCTGATTCCGTTTTTGATTTTGTCGGCATTGCGCCAGCGAGAAAAGACAACTTATGCGTATCTGAATATTGCGCTCTGCATTGGATTTTTCCTGTTGGTAGCATTCGTTTACCCGCATAGTTTGGAGGGCAACCTGTTTGACTGGGGGGTGCTGCGTCCGTTGACGGGCTGGTTCTATTCTATTGTTACTGAACCGCGCTGGAATGCGTTCTATCTGGCTTTGATTCCGTATCTGGATAAAATTGCACCAATTTTGTTCTATGGTGCATTGTTCTGTGGTATTTTGTTCCAGTTCCCGCTGCATGGTAAGAGTTTGGGAGATCGTCTGTCAGGGGAATGTGCGGATCGCATCCAGTATCGTTTGACCTGCTGGGGTACATTTGCCCTTGCGTTTGGTGGATTCTGGTTTGCCCCCACATTGTTCAGCTATCTGAAGACCATCGGGATGTTATAAGAGAGAAAGCTCCAGCTATGTCAATTCTAAGCCCCCTGTTTGTCTGCGGCAGGAGCAGCCGATATAATGGCAATATGCAGTGCGCTTAATGCTTCTGGTGGGTACAACATTTCATTGACAGCAGGACATTTTTCCAAAGCCGCTTGCATATGCCGAATGCCGAACTTTTGTTGTTTACTGATTTCAATGAGAGCGACAAGATCGGATACGGAATCAATGGTAAAAGGTTATTCTTAAAACATTATGGAAGCACGAAGCAAGGGGGCGTTTTATCTAGCCAATAACCCGGAAGCCGATTGTGTACCATTGCAATAGAGAAAAGGGAACTTTCTCGGCAGTGAGGGAATCTTCATAAGCAAAAACGGCAGTATCTCCATTTGAGATACTGCCGTTTTATGATTGCTGTTGGGGTCTTATCAGCTTTGCGGTTACTGCAAGTAATCCTCGTAAACGTGCAGATCCTCTGCCTTGACGACACCCTCCAGATATAGACCATTCTCTTGGTATTTTTCCAGCGTGACGCTGCCGCGCTGGCGCATCGGACCAGCCAGGCTGATTTTGTCATATGGCAACAAAACCCTGATGCTGCGCACACGGTCAGCCAGCAGTCGATCCAGTTCTTCCAGCAGCTGCGGCAGACCCTCGCCGGTTTTGGCACTGGTCAGCAGAATATCGGGGACAAAGCTTATGGCACCTGCCATATCGCATTTGTTGTAAACCGTCAGGCGGGGGATGTCATCGCAGTCCAAAGAGTGCAGAACTTCGTCAGTGACATTCAGCTGTTCGTCTCGCTGGTCATCGCCGGCATCGGCTACGCGGACAATTACGTCCGAAAATGCGGCTTCTTCCAGCGTACTCTTGAAGGCTTCCACCAGATGGTGGGGCAGGCGGGATACAAAGCCAACCGTATCGACCAGCAAAACGGCCAGACCGCTGGGCAGAACTAATTTACGGCTGGTGGGGTCCAGTGTGGCAAACAGCATATTCGCTTCCAGTACCTGTGCACCGCATAAAGCATTCATCAGGCTGGATTTGCCTACATTGGTATAGCCGACCAGACTGACAACCGGCATGCCGGTGCGGCTGCGCGCACGCCGCAATTCGCCGCGGCGTTTTTCCATTTCAGCCAGACGCTCGCTCAGCATATCGATGCGAGCACGCACATGGCGTTTGTCCAGTTCCAGTTTGGTTTCACCAGCACCACGGCGTGCACCGGCACCACCGCCGCCACCGCCGCCTTGACGGCTCATGGATGCACCCAGACCGGAAAGGCGGGGGAGCTGATAGCGCAAATCAGCCAGTTCCGTTTGCAGTTTACCTTCGTTGGTGACGGCACGGCTCCGGAAGATTTCCAGAATCAGCATAGTACGATCCAATACTTCGCATTGCAAAAGACCAGATAAGTTGCGAATTTGGCTGCCGGTCAGTTCTCCGTCAAAAATAGCGGTCTGTACATCCAGCTCTTCTACTGCCAAACGGGCTTCTTCCACTTTGCCACTGCCCAAAAGCGTTGCGGCTTCTGGGGTGGAACGCTTCTGCGTTACACGACCCACGGCGACCATGTGGTTTGCCTCGCACAGTGCAGCAAGCTCATCCAGACTGCGCGCGCAGTCCCATTCGCCCATGTCCAACGCCAGCAGAAGGACGCGAGCAGGTGGGGTTTCGGTTAAAATATCAATCAGTTCACTCAAGGGTGTTCTCCTTTTTCCTCGTTTCCCACAGAGGACGGGTCAAATCATAATACAAACATGCTATGGGGGTACCGTCGAACTTTCGATCCATGTCGGAATGACTGTGCTGAAAGCCAACCTGTTCCAATACACGGCCACTGGCGGGATTTTTAGTGGCATGACAACCTGCCAGCCATACGCCATTGCATACGCTAAACCAGTAATCGACTACGGCACGCAGCGCTTCTGTGGCAAAACCCTGCCCCCACCAAGGCTTGCCGATACAATATCCAGGTGACCACACGCCGTCGGATGTATCGAATCCGGCGGTACACCAGCAGTCGGATGCATTCCTGAGGGAGAGGCGGTCATCGAACAGACTGATTTCGCCAATCAGCTGACCGGATGCTTTTTCCACGATGCCCCAATGGTAATAATCAGGCTGCGAATATGCCGTTTCCCATGCAGAAAGCAGGGAGTGCGTTATCGTTTCGCTACGGTGTGCAGGGCGGCGCAGGAAGCAAAATATCTGTGGATCACCCGCCCAGCCGGTAAACATTGCGTGCGTATCCTGCACAGAAAGGCGACGCAGCAGCAGACGCTGTGTTTCCAAGGGACAGGTGCCTTGATGCTGCATGGTTTTCTCCTTTACATTGCGTTTGATTTAGTATAGCATAAACCACAGAAATTTCCAGCGGAGAGAAATAAGAAAAAACTGTGATAGTACCAAATTCTGCATGAAAATGTGGTACACTAAAAGCAGTTATCTGCATCTGTTAAAGTGATACCTCTTTACAATATATGTCAAAAGGATTACAATAATTGTAACTATAATCCTGCGGAATCGTCATATAGGAATGGCGAGAAACCAAAAAGGAAAGGAACCGTAATAAAATGAAACTTTCACGTAGAGAATTTATTGAAAAAGCGGCCATCGCTGCAGCGGCAGCGGGCGTGTTGGTAGGCTGCGGCGGTCCATTGCCGTCCGCTACGCCGGAACCCACCGCTACACCAACGCCATCCCCCACGCCGGAACCTCCGTATGATCCGGATGTATTGACTGGTGAAGGGCGTGCACGCGACGCAAAGGACAGCCGTATTATTGGCATTATGATCAATAATATGTCCAATACCAGCCGCCAGAATGCACGACCCCATCGTGGTATTGGTGAGGCAAAGATCCTGATCGAGATTAAGGTGGAAGGCGGCATCACCCGTTTCTGCGCTTTGTTCGATGACGTAGATGATATTCCCGAAATCGGCCCCATTCGCTCCGGCCGTGACCAGTTCCTGCAGTTGATTCTGCCCTGGCAGGCCGTGTATTATCACGAGGGGGAAAGTGTGTTCTGTACCCGTTACATCAAGGACTGGGAGTACTGGGAGCTGAACTTTGGTGGTATGAGTTATTTCAAAACCCCAACACAGCGCAACTATTCCCACCGCGATAAGCGCGGTCGTGATGTGGCGACCGAGCATACACTGTTTACCAGCGGCGAGGAAGTCCAGAAGGCAATCGACAAGGCAGATCTGGACATGACCCGTGCGTACAAGAGTACCTTCTTTAAATTTGCAGACTATCGCTATGATGAGTATGTAAGCTTGGACGGCGGCGAGCCGGCTACCAGCGTCACCATTCGTCACTCTTCCAGCTATCGTACCTATTTTGATTATGATGCGGCATCTCAGACATATAAGATGAGCATGTACAGCAATGCGACCAAGCAGGTCAGCCCGACGATTGACGAGAATACCGGAAATCAGCTGAGTTTTACGAACTTGGTTGTCTTGTTTACCGCTATGGAGGCTTACCCCGGCGATTCCCACAATATTCAGGATGTGGACTATGACTACGGCGGAGTTGGCTATTACTTTACAAATGGTCGTTGTGAGATGATTGGCTGGCAGAAGGGCAGCCCCGGAAACGTTTTGATCCTGAGCGATCATAACAGCCAGGAAGACGAGATGGTTACCCTGAACTGCGGTAAAACCTACTTGTCTTTTGTAGACCTAAAAGAGGCAGAACACTTCAGCTATGATGGTCAGGACGATGCCGCAAGTGGCGACGATCTAAGTGATGCAGAGGATGTGTCTGATGTGACAGATGCAGATGATGCAGATGTGAGTGAAGACACGGCAGCCAATATCACTACAGACTAATTTTGCCCCAATCCCCCAGATAAGGAGTTTTTGCGATCCATGAAACAATTAATTGCAATCATTTTGTGTATGACTCTGCTGTTGGCAGGTTGCGGTAATACATCCAGCAGCCACGCTACGACGGACCATGTGCCGGAGAGTTTACCGGCAGAAGGTACGATGCAGCCGTTGGTGCAGGCAAAAGCCGTATATCCGCTGACCGGTCAGGAAATGACAGGTGAAGTACAGCGTCCGGTGGCAGTTATGGTCAATAATGCTGCTCAGGCCAGTGCACGCCAGTGGGGTTTAGGCAGTGCCAGCGTGATTTTGGAAGCTCTGACCGAGGGCGAAACCACCAACTGGATGCTCTGGTTCGATAACTTGGAGAGTGTTCCCAAAGTTGGTCCGGTTGCACCTGGTAAGGATTTGTTCTGGCAGTTTGCTCTGCCGATGAGCAGCATCCTGGTCCAGAAGGGCATGAATACTTATGCGGAAAACCTGCTGAATTGTTATGGATGGCAGCCTATGGATGCTCTGATGCTGGGTGTGAACAGTTTTGATTATGACGGCAGTGATCCGGTTATGCCAATGGAATACAGTTGGTACACGCAGGGCAGTTCTTTGCAGTATGGGATCAATCAGTACCAGATGCCTCTGACGGCCGAAGTTCCGGTTTGGCAGTATTTCGGTTCTCCGGTTCAGGGCGATGCGGCTGCCGCAATCACGGTGAATTTCTCAGAAAAGCAGAGCACGACCCTGCGCTTTGAGAATGGAGGATGGGTGATGTATCGTGCTGACGGTACCCAGCAGTTGGATGCCAACAATGGCGTTCCGGTACAGGTGACCAACGTGTTGGTGCTGTGCAGTGAGTCGTCTGTCAAGGATGACAAATTCACCCGTGAGTATGATCTCACCGAAGGGACCGGTTTGTATCTGGTCAATGGAACCTGGCAGAAGATCACCTGGAAAAAGGGTGATGTGGCAGAGGAGTTGCAGCTGTTTAGCGAAACGGGTACACCGTTGGTCATGGCACCGGGTAAGAGCTATGTTGCAGTTTATGGTGGATTCAATGGGCAATCGCTGACCATTACAGATGCAGAAGATAACGTGGTTTATCCTGTTGCAGATGCAGAATCCGCTGCGTAAGTAAAAACAAAAAAGCCGAACTCATATATACGAGTTCGGCTTTTTTGCTTATTCTTGGTTGGCTACAGTATCCAGATAACCTTCCGGAATGATGTCGATGGCTTCGACCAAACGGTCGCGCATCCACAGTTCCACATCCGTACGGACGGTGTAACCACAGCCGGGATCAGCCATCCACATTTCAGGTTTGCGGCTGGGTAGAGCACGCTGGCTGAGCATACTCATAATCACACCACCATGGGTGACACAGGCAGCTTCGGTGATTTGAGATTTGATCATATATTCAAACATTTTCAGTAAAGCGTCAGCGCAGCGCTGATGAAATTCAATAGTGGGTTCTGCACCTTCCGGCGTGTAACCGGAAGTGGGGTCCATCCAACGAACAAAGTCGGGATCTTTTACCAGATCCTGAATGGGCTTACCCTCAAATTTGCCAAAGCCGGCCTCACGCAAAGCATCTACGCTATATTTATGGGGGGCGTTGGGGAACAGGATGTTGCTAGTTTCAACAGCACGCTTCAGAGGGCTGGAAAAAACAACCTCTGGGGTAGGATATTCGAACCGCTGGGTCAGATCAATCAGCTGCGCGCGACCGGTGTCACACAGCGGCAGATCTGTACCGCTGCCTACATACAGACCATCCAGGTTGCCCTGGGTCAGACCATGACGAATCAGGTGCAGTTTGAAGGTTTTCATAAAAATACTCCTCTCTGCGGCAGTACCGCACATTGAAATTTATTGAAATGGAAAAATAGCGTTTTTCACAGAAGCGATGGAATGAAATTGGCGTAACCCTATATCTTGGGGCATACGAAAGAAATATCCGCCACAGGTATGGCGAAAAATAGACCATCAGAGAGCAAGGTTACACAAAAGCGCGAACCCATACAAAATGTGTATTTACAAATCGTTTTCTGCAGAGTATAATCAACGTACCGTAAAAGAATGCGGGAATTGCAGAAATGGAGAGGAATCCACAATGGAGTTCAACCGAATTATCACCCTGCTGCGAAAAGAGCGCGGGATCACACAAAAGCAGGCGGCATCTGACCTAGGCGTTTCGCAGGCATTGCTTTCTCACTATGAAAAAGGCATTCGGGAATGTGGCTTGGAATTCGTCGTGAAAGTGGCGGATTATTATGGTGTGTCCTGTGATTATCTGCTAGGGCGCAGTGCAGACCGCAGTGGTGCAGTGCTGAGCGCAGAAAATCTGCCAAACCCTGATGCCATGAAAGATGGCATCTACCGTGGCAGTGTGTTGCCGACGATGAATAAAAAGCTGATTTCCAATAGTTTGAACGTTTTGTACGCCAAGCTGGGAAGCTGCCAGAATAAGGAAATCGTTACCGAAGCCAGCGCTTATTTGATGCTGGCGGTATACAAGGTATTTCGCCATTTGTACAGTGCAGAAAGCCATAATACCAGCAGCCTGTTCAGTATATCACAAAATACCTGGCAAGGCTATTCCGATTCTGCAATGAAAGTGGCAGAAGCGAATCTGTGTGCAACACTAGCAGGTGAAGATGTAAGCGGTAAAGGTGAACCGATGAAGGATACGACCTGCCTGGCGATGACGACTGACAGCCTGGCACAGGAATACCCGCTGTATGCATCCAGTCTGTTAAACCTGGTGAAAACCAGCGAAGAACGCATCGAAAAATTGAAGTAAGCAAAGAAAACCACCTGTTGTATGGGAATAGCAGATAGTTTTCTGCCAAAAAAGAAAAACGATACAGATGTATTCTATGCAATAAAAAAAGCAAGGAATCTCCTTTCGGGGGATTGCCCTTGCTTTTTTGATTTATATAGACAATTAAAGTGTACGGAGTTTGGAGAGACAATTTTGGCAAACGCACACATTGTTTATAGTGATAACATGGGGGTCTTCCATACCGCAAAAAACACAGCAGCCCTGCGCGCGATGTTTTTTGAGCAAAATCGTGTCGCCCTCCACGGAAATATCCATGGGGGTGCCAGCAGGAAGATCAAGACTATCACGCAATTCCTTGGGTAGAACAATGCGACCCAGATGGTCGACATTTCGTGTAATACCGATATGTTTCATGTTGTGGTCCCTTTTCGTTATCGGTGAGAAATCACAGCTGCAGCAGGCCTACTTTTTTGTAGACCTTCTGCACCATGCGATTCGCCAGGCGGGATGCGCCCTCGGCGCCATTTGTCAGTACCTGATCAACATAAGATTTGTCAGCCAGGATACGGCTGTATTCATTCTGGATAGGAGAAAGACCATCTGCAATGGCTTCACCGACAGCCAACTTGAAGTTGCCGTAGCCCTGACCGTCAAATTCTGCCTCGATCGCAGCCATATCCTTGCCGGTAAAGACGCTGTACATGGTCATCAGGTTGGAAACACCAGGCTTTTCTGTGGGATCAAAGCGAACGATGCCGTCGGAGTCGGTCACAGCACGCTTGCACTTGCGCAGGATGGTGTCCTTATCGTCCGTCATCAGGATGAAGCTGTTGACGTTTGTGTCACTCTTGCTCATCTTGCGGGTGGGTTCAGACAGGCTCATGATTTTTGCACCCGCCTTAGGAACATACCCTTCCGGCAAGGTAAAGGTGGGGCTGTATGCGTTGTTAAAGCGCTGTGCCACATTGCGAGCCAGCTCCAGATGCTGGGTCTGATCCTGACCAACGGGAACCAAATCGGCATTGTAAATCAGAATGTCAGCAGCCATCAGGCTGGGGTACGTGAACAGACCGCCATTTACGTTGTCGGGGTGCTTGGCGCTCTTATCCTTAAATTGGGTCATGCGGCTCAGCTCGCCGAATTGAGAGTTGCAGGTCAGAACCCAGCTCAGCTGGGTGTGTGCGGGAACATGGCTCTGTACAAACACCAAGCTGCGATTGGGGTCGATGCCTGCTGCCAGCACCATCGCAACTGCCTCGCGGGTGTTGCGGCGCAGTTCAGCAGGAACCTGACGCACTGTCAGTGCGTGCAGGTCAGCAATCATATACAGGCTTTCGAACTGATCCTGTAGTTTTGCCCAGTTGCGAATCGCACCGATGTAGTTGCCCAGAGTAAAGGTACCGGTGGGCTGAATGCCAGACAGGATGCGTTTTTTTCGCTCGATTGTTTCACTCATACGGATTTCCTCACTTTTATATACAAACTTAAGAATGACACTTTAGAAAACGAAAGTATTTGATGCAGAATAAGTATAGCACGTTTATTCTGCGTTGACAAACGCATTTGTAAAAGGTAGACTAAATTTAATGATATTGCGGCGCATGTCGCCCCGTTGTTGACCGAAAATGCGGTCAGATATAAGGAGAGAAAATTATGGAAACCAACAAAGTTCGCACTCGATTTGCACCCAGCCCTACGGGCTATATGCATGTAGGCAACCTGCGTACCGCTCTGTACGCTTACCTGATGGCAAAGCATGAGGACGGTACATTTATTCTGCGTATTGAAGATACCGATCAGGAGCGCTATGTGGAAGGTGCTGTGGACGTGATTTACAACACCTGCCGTGAAACAGGTTTGATTTGGGATGAAGGCCCCGACATCGGCGGTCCGGTTGGCCCCTATGTGCAGAGTGAGCGCATGGGTATGTTCAAGCAGTACGCAGAGCAGCTGGTCAAGGCTGGCAAGGCGTACTACTGCTTCTGCACCCCGGAGCGTCTGGAAGAGATGCACGCAGAGCAGCAGGCTAAGGGCGAAATGACCCACTACGATGGCCATTGTCGTGATTTGCCGGCGGATGAAGTACAGGCATTGCTGGATGCAGGGACGCCTTATGTTATCCGTCAGAAGATCCCCAAGGGTCAGGTGGCAGGCTTTGATGATTTGGTGTATGGTCATATTGAAATCAGCACCGATGAAATTGATGATCAGATCCTGATCAAGACGGACGGTATGCCCACTTACAACTTTGCAAACGTGGTGGACGACCATCTGATGGGGATTACCCATGTTATCCGTGGCAGTGAGTACTTGTCCTCTACACCTAAGTATAACCTGCTGTATGAGGCATTTGGCTGGGATATCCCCGTGTATATCCACTGCCCGCCGGTTATGAAGGACGCACAGAACAAGCTGTCTAAGCGCAACGGCGATGCAAGCTATCAGGATCTGGTGGCAAAGGGCTATCTGACCGAAGCAATCATGAACTACATCTGCCTGCTGGGCTGGAGCCCTCGCGGCGCGTATGCAGAGCAGGAAATCTTCTCTCTGGAAGAGCTGAAGCGGGTTTGGGAACCGTCCGGAATTTCCAAGTCTCCTGCGATTTTTGATCCCCTGAAGCTGCGCGCTATCAATGCGGAGTATATCCGCCGTCTGTCCCCAGAAGAATTCCTGGCAAAGGCTGAGCCTTGGATCGACAGCGCTGTGAAGCGCCCCATTAACAAGGCTCTGCTGTGCGCAAACCTGCAGCCTCGGTGCGAGGTTCTGGGCGAAATTCCCGAGCAGTTGGATTTCTTTGACGAAATGCCGGAATACGACGTTTCCCTGTATGCAAACAAGAAGCAGAAGACCAGCCCTGAAACCGCTCTGGAGGCGCTGAAGGCTCTGGAAGTCGTACTGTCCGATGTAAATTTGGACTTCCATGACAAGGATGCTCTATTTGCAGCCTGCAAGGCAAAGGCAGAAGAAATGGGCAAGAAGAACGGCTGGCTGCTGTACCCGCTGGGTATTGCACTGTCCGGTAAGCAGCGTACCCCCGGCGGCGGTACCGATTTGGCTTGTATGTTCGGTCAGGAAGAAACCCTGAACCGCATCCGTGCAGCAATCGCTAAGTTGGAAGCATAAAACGGGATTTTTCGGAAAAACCAGCGATAACACAAAAATATTCCCCGAATAAATCAGAAAAAGCCCCTTTCCCATTACGGGAGAGGGGCTTTTTGCAGCTTTGTGCCGCTTCGCCGCCTGCGGCATTTTCCGCCGTTTGGGGCGTGGTATCCTTGTTCTTGCACGATGCAGAGGAACAGGGAGGGAAACAATGTGGAAAAACTTTCGGAATGGCGGAACGATACGGAACAACACCCAGTTGCTGTGAGAAATACAGCAGCGCGGATGTTTGGGCATCAGGTGGCGTGCATGGCTTGGGGTGCGGCAGCAGGCTTTGGCAGTTGGTATGGTATGCTGCATCCGCTGGGGCTGGCAGTTGTGCTGGGCGCAGCCGAAGCAGACTATTTTTGGGTTGCGCTGGGGGCAGGGGCAGTGTCGTTGCTGGTCCATGCACAGCCCATGGCACTGGTGTATCTTTGCGTTATCATTGCAACCGCAGGAATGCGCTGGGCGAAACCGCATAGTTTCCCTTTGACTGCGGCATTGGGGGCGGGGATGCTGATTGGCATGAGCTGGCTTTTATGGTTGGGCGGTAGTATATCCATACAAACCGCGCTGGTGTCGTTAGCGGACGGTGTGCTGGCAGTTTTGCTGGGGTGGCAGCTTGTACGCTGCCCACCCAGCGGAAGCGAAAAAGGGCTGCTCTTGCCCGGTGTGGTGCTGGTTACGCTTTTAGCAAATCTTCCGGTTGGGCCATTTTGGATTGGCGCGCTTTTTTCTATCGGTACAGGATTGGTTTTATCTTGCCGCGGGCGTAGGGAACAGGCGTTGGTGACGATGGGTGTACTGGCAGCTGCTTTGTGTGCGGCAGCGCCGCAGCAAATGTTTGCGGGGCTTTCAGTTTTGGGCGGAACGCTGCTTGCTGTTACATACGCAGCCGGTGATCGGATGCGGTGCAGTGGTTTCTTCTTGCTGGGGTGTTTACCTGGTGCTATGTGTGCACCTGCGGCGGGTCAGGCAGGATGTTTTTGGTTAGCTTTTGTGTTGGGGCAAATCATGTTTTTCTGTATGCCTGCGCCGTTGGTGCTGGCGGTGCCACTATCAGACCCGACGGAAAGCGCTGGTCGACCTGCGGTTAGCCTTGCTGCAAATCGGTTGGAAGCGGCAGCAACCAGTTTAACTGAAATTGCTGATACGATTCACCAAATTTACGAGGTACTGCCCCCGCAGGGAGAGAATTATAACTGGGTCGTGGAACGTACGCAGGAAACCTTGTGTTCTCATTGCGAAAACCGAGAAATGTGCTGGCAGAATCGCTACAACGATACTATGGAAGCACTCTTTCACTTGAAACCTATGCTGGAACAACAGGGACAACTGGAATTCACCAAGCTGCCGGGGCAGCTTTCCTATTGTATTCATCCGTCGGCGCTGTGTGCCGCTGTAGAACGCAGCTGGGTAGAATACGGCGCACGCCGCAAAGCTCGCGCACGCTCTCAGGGAATGCGTGCAGCAATCACAGAACAGTATGAAGCCATCGCACAGGCATTGGCGGCATTGGCGCAGCAGCTGGGTGTACAGGGCAGCCGCGATGCAGGACGGACTGGACGTTTGGCGGCAGCGTTTGCTTCACTGGGACGTGAGCCGTTGGCTTGTTCGGTCACTTTTGGCGGACAAGGGCAACTGCAGGCAGCAGTAACGCTGCGGCGCATGGATTTTTCCAAGAACGATTTGCGGATTTTAGCAGAAGAAACCAGCCGTGTTTGTCATCGTCAGATGGATATTCCACAGGTATGTACCGGCAAAGATGCGATTACATTGATTTTTGCTGAAAAAGCACGGCTTCGCCCTATTTTTGGTATGGCAAACAGTCCGGCACAACAAGTATCTGGGGATGTGGTGCGGCAGTTCTGCGTGGGGGACACAGCGGCAATGCTGTTGTGCGATGGTATGGGGACCGGTCGACCTGCGGCGGTAGACGGTACGGTAGCAGCAAATTTGACTACCAGTCTGTTGCAGGCTGGTTTTCAACCCGAAACTGCGGCGCGTTTGACCAATGTGGCACTGGCACTGAAAAGCGATGATGAAAGCAGTGCAACACTGGATTTGATGCAGGTGGATTTGTATACTGGTTCAGCTTTGTTATATAAAGCAGGTGCGGCACCGGGATTTGTGGTACAGAATGGAAAAGCTCGTGTACTGGATGGTCCCAGCTTGCCAATGGGGCTGCTGGCTCGGGTAAAAAGTGAAACCCGAAGTTTGCGTCTATATGCGGGAGATTGGGCGGTTCTGGTTTCGGATGGAATGCTCATGGATGGCACAGATTGGATTGCGCAGCAGTTGGAGCTGTGTGCAGCCAGCGGCAGCAGCCCGGCGGATACCGCAGCGTTATTAGTGCGCACTGGAAAAATGCGTGCGCAGCGCAGTGGACGACCGGATGATATCACCGTAACAGTAATGCGTCTGGAACAGGCAACCTAAATCATAACAAAAAGAGAGGACGATTTTTTCATCGTCCTCTCTTTTTATACTTTTATGCGATTTGGAAAGTGGGGTAAGAATTAAGCCTTGTTGCCGCAGCCAAACAGGTTGATCTTCTCGCGGCACTTGTCCTTGATAGCTTCGCAGCCGGGAGCCAGCAGCTTACGGGGGTCGAAGCCCTTGCCCTCCAGATCCTTACCTGCCTCGATGTACTTGCGAGTAGCCTCGGCAAATACCAGCTGGCAGTCGGTGTTCACGTTGATCTTGCAAACGCCCAGGCTGATTGCCTTAGCAACCATCTCGTCGGGGATGCCGGTGCCGCCATGCAGAACCAGAGGAATGTTGTCGGTTGCCTTGTGAATGCGGTCCAGAGCCTCGAAGTCCAGACCCTTCCAGTTTGCGGGGTACTTGCCGTGGATGTTGCCGATGCCTGCTGCCAGGAAGTCAACGCCCAGAGCTGCGATCTTTGCGCACTCTTCGGGATCAGCGATCTCGCCGCTGCCGATAACGCCGTCTTCTTCGCCGCCGATTGCACCAACCTCAGCCTCGATGGAGATGCCCTTGGAGTGTGCCAGAGCTACCAGCTCCTTGGTCTTCTCAACGTTCTCTTCGATGGGGTAGTGGCTGCCGTCGAACATGATAGAGGTGAAGCCTGCCTCGATGCAAGCCTTGCAGCCTTCGTAGCTGCCGTGATCCAGGTGCAGAGCAACAGGAACAGTGATGCCCAGGCTGTCGTGCATTGCACGAACCATAGCAGCAACGGTCTTGTAGCCGGTCATGTACTTGCCAGCGCCTTCAGAAACACCCAGGATAACGGGGCTCTTCAGCTCTTCGCATGCCAGCAGGATGCTCTTGGTCCACTCCAGGTTGTTGATGTTGAACTGGGGCACGCCGTAGTGACCATCGCGAGCCTTCAGCAGCATTTCAGTTGCGTTTACCATCATGATAGATTACCTCACTTTATAATTGATACAAGGGAAAAGCCCCATGTATGTGTGATATGCGCTTATAGTATAAACAAATTCGGGCGAAATTGCAATCAAAATCCGGCAGAATGCGCAATTTGTTATAAAAATCTCAACAGAAGTGCAGTTGCTGCCTGATATGGACTGTTGTTGCATAGCAATCAAATTTTATGGATTCAGGAAAGACAGGATACGACAATATTCCCATGTGTAAAATTTCATACCTGTGGAAAACTGGAAAATCAGTGCGGAAAAACAGTGGAAAACTCTGTGGATAAAGTGGAAACAATTTGAGAAAGTACAGAAAACTCATGGGTTTGTTCACATTTATAACAACATTTTCCACATGTGGAAAATGAAAGCGAGAAGTCTGTCTTATTTTACGACAAGTATAAAAATGCTTTTGCAGGGGTATGATTCAAAAAGTAGCATATGTACTGTAAGAGAAAAATCAAAAGCACGGGGCAATGCGTAAAAAATGGAAAAACACCACGCGTTTTGCTAGAAAAGAAAGAGCGGGTATGCTATAATTTATCTGTATAGGTAGATAAAAGGTGCGCCTTTTCGGCGCGTGATGATAAAAGGAGTAGATATGGAACAGTTCAAGCCTTATGGACGCCCCCCGCGTAAGGATCGCAACGAGCGTAAACCGCGTGAAAACCGCCCTTTCCGAGAGGATCGTCCCATTCGTGAGGAGCGTATCCCGCAGGAAGAACGCCCTGAAGGTGGCAACCTGAAGAGTGAAATCATTTATGGTAAAAATCCCGTTACTGAACTGCTCAAGAGCGGCAAGGGTGTAGATACCGTCCTGATCAGTGACGGCATGGCTCCGGCGGTGGCTTCTTATTACACTGCAATGGCAAAAGATGTGGGTGCGGTTGTTAAGCGTGTGAATCCTAACAAACTGCGCGCTATGACCGGCACCGAAAGCCATCAGGGCGTGGCAGCATTTGCCAGCGAAATCGGCTATGCTACGCTGGACGAACTGCTGAACATTGCAAAAGAAAAGGGCGAACCGCCGTTCCTGGTGCTGTCTGACGGCATTGAGGACCCGCACAATCTGGGTGCAGTGATTCGCAGTGCACTGCTGTGTGGTGCGCATGGTATTGTGATTCCGAAACGTGGTGGTGCAGCGGTTACCGCTACTGTTATGAAGTCCAGTGCGGGTGCAGCAGAGCGTTTGCCGGTGGCGCGTGTGGCAAACATTGCGGAAACCATTCGTCGTCTCAAGGATGAGGGCGTATTTGTGTATTGTGCCGATATGGATGGCACTTCCCTGAAAAAGACCAACCTGTCCGGTCCTGTTGCATTGGTTCTGGGCAGCGAGGGCAGCGGTGTCAGCCAGCTGGTCAAGAAGCGCTGTGACGGTGCCGTGCGCCTGGATATGGCTGCACCTGGTACTGGTGTGGACAGCTTTAATGTGTCGGTAGCAGCCGGTATCATTTTGTATGAGATCATGTCGCAGCGCGGCTAAAAAAGGGGGAGAGAACGATGCAGGAAAAGCAGGGAGAAAATCGTTCTGACGATAACTGGTCCCAAAATATCTTTCATCGGGAAAACGGACCGGCAAACGGCGAGGAACTGCAACAGGATGAGGCGTTCCGCGAATTCTTTACCAATACTGTTATTGAGGTTCCAGAGGATATGCGCCATGTAACGGCACGTATTTTGCTGGAAGAACAAGCGGAGCCACCAAAGAAAAAAGGCTTTTTCTCTTGGTTGCGCCGCAAAGATGACGAGGATGAGGAAGAAGCGTTTTACGAAGAGGAAACGTCCGATGTGCAGGCAGAGGAAGAGGAATCTTTTGAAACGGACTTCGAGGACGGCGATGACGATGCTTCGGAAGAAGATGTGCTGGAAGAGTCCAGCCTGATGGAGTTTGATCAGCAATCTCAGCCGGAGCCCCAGAAAAAAACAGAGCAGACACCGAAAGCAGAGCCTCAGCAGGAAGAGAAACCTGCAGAGAAACAGCATAGAATTACGGCAGATGAGCTGATGCGAAAAACGGCACAGCAAAAGGTGTCGGTAGACGAGCTGCTGAATCAAATTAACTATTTAGAAAACGGCGAGATCGATCCGGAACCCAAAAAGCTGGCTGCAGAGCCGCAGGAACCCAAGGTGTTGATGCCGGAAATGCAGCCTTGCACAGAGATGCAGCCAGAAACCGAACCGGTACTGCCCCACGAAGAAGAGCCCCAGCCTGTACAAATGGAATCTGCACAGGCAGAGAAAAAGCGCTTGGATGAAATGATGGCGGGTATCTATACACACGCAAGTGAAGCGGATGTGTCGCCTTCCATGATGCTTGTAGAAGAAGATGGCGAAGTTGGCGAGGAAAAGATTGACCGTGATACGGTAACGCTGGAAATTCCACTGAACCTTTCACAAGAGCTGCAGATGCCTGCGGAAGGAACCGTGCAAACGGGTGAAATTCTACTGAGTGCAGAAGCGGATGCATCTGATGAAGATGCGTTGGTGAGCCAGTGGGACTTTGCGGAAAAAGAAGCAGAGCCTACGGGAGAAATCAGCTTTACCAAATTGGAAGAGCCGGAGACTGCTGCGGAGGATTTTATACCGGATGCAGATAACGATACACAGGGAACCGTTGCGCTTGAACGGGAAGGCGCCGACGATACATCCGATGCGGAAGAGGCATCGGAAGAAAAACATGGTGGCTGGCATGGCATCCTGAATATGCTGGGTCTGGACAGCATTCGGGAAGAGGTGGAAGCCGATACAGATGAGGAAGAACTGGAAGAGGAATCCGAGGAGGATAGCGAAGCACAGGAAACCGAAAAAAACGGTTTTAAGTTTGTTTTCCGAAAATGGTTCGGCGGTGACAAATCCGAGTCTGAACAGGAAGAGCAAAGATTGGCAGAACAGGAATCGGCAGAACTGCCGATTGAAGAATACACGAATCCCGAGGATGCACCACAGCTGCAGGAGCGTCTGCAAAAACGTTGTTCTCAGCTGACGCTGGCAACAGCAATTTCTGGCATTTTAGCGGTAGCTTTGCTGGTGCTGGATATTCTGGGACAGTTTGGCACCGATATGCTGACTGGTGTGGACCCGATTGCATCTCCCGCCACATGGCTTTGCGTGAACCTGTTGCTGCTGTTGGGATGTGCGTTGCTGAACACACATGGTTTGATAGAAGGCTTAAAGAGTTTGTTGCCCGGCAACAAACCTACAGCAGATGGCTTGCCTGCGCTGGCGGTTTGTGCGGCTGCGATGCAGTTGGTGCTGGCACTGGTGTTCCTGAAAGATTTTGATTTGACCAAACAGGCTATGTTTGCCGGTATGGCAGCCATTCTGGTTTTTGCAAGTTTGCTGGGCAAGCGCATGAAAGCCGCGGTGGATCGTGACGGGTTTGCCGGTATGACCTCCGGTGTGAATCATTCGACGGCCTATCGTCTGGAAGATCGTGCCATGACACAGCTGTTGTGCAATGGGATGGACGAGGACGACCCAGTTGTGATGCTGAGCCGACCGGATGCAATGATGAAAGGCTTTGTCGCACAGAGCAGTGCGCCACACTATTGCGATCAGCGTTCGGTACTATTGGTTCGCCTGCTGGGGGCGGCGGCCTTGGTTGGTGCATTCATTACGATGGTGCGCGGCGGAAATGCCGTTACAGCAATGTCAGTGCTGGCAGGCGTGTTGTGCTTGGGCGCTCCTGTGGGAATGCTGCTGCTGTGTGGTGTGTCTACTCTGCTGATGCAGAAATCTGCCAGCCAGGTTGGCGCAGTGATACCCGGATGGCCGTCAATCGAAAAACTGGGCGAAGTGGATGTGCTGCAGGTAGATGCATCTGAGCTGTTCCCGCCGATTTGTGCACGACTGGACGGTATCAAAACCTTCCAGAAAGAGCGAATTGATTCAGCCATCCTGTATGCAACCAGCGTTCTGATTGCAGGCTGCAATACATTAGAAGGTTTGTTCCGGGGCATGATTGAAAATCATACGGATATGCTGTACCCAGTCAAGGATTTGGAAGTGCGTACCGGTCGTGGTTATGTGGCGTGGTGTGATCATTGCCGTGTGGTACTGGGTACCCGCGAAATGATGCAGGACGAAGGCATTGCTCTGCCGGCACTGGATTATGAAAAGCGCTATACCAAAGAAGGCAGCAGCCATGTGCTGTACTTGGCGGTTTCCGGTAAGCTGTATGCGATGTTCCTGTTTGGTTATAACGGTACGAAACAGGTAGCACATACGCTGAATATTTTGCGCAAGGAAAATATTCGTCTGCTGGTAACCGCACAGGACCCCACTCTTACCGAGCGCCGTATTGAAGAAATCTATCGTCTGCGTCCCGGTTTGGTAAAGGTTTTGAATGCGGATGAAACCGAGCGTCTGCGACCGGCGGTGGGCTATCTGCCGTATGAGGATGGCTGCATGGTGCATCTGGGCGGATTTGTCAGTATGGTAGGTGGTTTGCGTGCTGCGGCTGGTGCGGAAGACGCACAGCGCAGCGGAAGTACGATACAGACAGTTGCAGCAGCAGTGGCAATAGTGATTGGCTTGCTGCTGAGTGTGACCGGAGGCATGGCCTCGATCAGCTTAGTTGCGGTGCTGCTGTACCAGCTGGCATGGGCAACGTTGGGCATTGTGCTTGCCGCAACTAAAAAATATTAAGGCGAGTTTTCTCAAATCAATACCAATTTGCAATCTTTTTGCAAATTGGTATTGAAAAAATATCTTCAATGAAATATAATAGCACAGCAATGCAATGTTTTTGCAGTGCTGTGAAATTGCAGTCTGTTGCAGTTTTGCAACAGACTGTTTTGTTTTGGGAAAGAAGAGGGGGATAAGCCTTGTTTGAAGAATTGTTTCATCACTTTATGCCACATATGCTGTCACACGTCTTGGATCATGCACTGACAGATACGATTCAAATGTTGCCGTTATTGTATCTGGCTTGTCTGCTGATTGAATATATCGAGAGCCGCCACGGCGAGTCCATCGAGCGTGCGCTGGCACGCAGCGGGCGATGGGGCTTTATCCCGGCATCTGTGCTGGGCTGTGTGCCGCAGTGCGGATTTTCAGCAGTTGCTGCGAATCTATATTCTTCGAAAGTAATTACGCTGGGAACCTTAATGGCAGTGTTCCTGTCTACCAGTGATGAGGCGATTCCGCTGCTGGCATCTATGCCGGGTCAGTGGCATATGCTGGTGATTTTGCTGGGCATCAAAGTGGTTTACGCACTGGGTGTAGGCTTTCTGTTGGATGGCATTTTGCGCCGTCTGATGCCTGTTGGTCTGCGCGGCGGTTATACCGGCCATGCGGACGAAGTGGATTGCCACAGCGAGCATGAAGGTGCAGAGAGTGTCAACATTTGGCGGGCTGCATTGCGTCATACATTGGAACTTTCCTTCTTTATTATTCTATTCAGCGTCCTGTTTGGATTGATTGTGGAGCTGGTGGGGTATGATGCTTTCTCCGGTGCATTGCGCGGTCTGGGCGTGATTCAGCCGATGGTAGCCGCATTGGTTGGGCTGATTCCCAACTGCGCTGCAAGCGTGTTATTGACCCAGATGTATGTATCCGGTGCCATTCGTTTTTCCAGCTTGGTAGCTGGTTTGGCTACTGGTGCGGGTATCGGTCTGGCGGTGCTGTGGCGCACAAACCGCAGCTGGAAACAAAATCTCTTTATCACTGGTCTACTGTGGGCAGCAGGCTCCTTTGTGGGCATTTTCATCCAGGTGGTCATGCTGTTTGTATAAGATCTGTGAGTGAATTGTAAAATCATGCAAAAAACGATTTGTGCGTTGGAAAGATCGCGCAAATCGTTTTTTTTGTGTTATACTGTAACATATGTAAGATGAAGTAAGGAGATCACCATGGAGAACCAATATGTTTTATATGCCAGCGATTTTGATAACACGCTGGTTCCCCTGGGGGAAAGCTGCCCTCGGAAAGAAGTAGAGCGTGCCGTACAGAATTTGAAAGCACAGGGGGCGACGTTCGTGATTTGTACGGGCCGTTCCCAGAGTTCGCTTTGTGGCTCCAAAAAGTTGCTGGGCAAACTCAAATTTGATTATGCCGTATGCAATAACGGTGCTCATATCATCGATGCAAAGGGGCAGACCATCAGTAAGATTACGCTCACCAATGAAGAAATGTATGCACTGGTGGATTTCTGTGAGGATTATGATTACCCGCTGCAGTTTGCGTTCTCGGATGGATACTATGCATACGTCGGTTATGATCTGGTTAAGGAATCTTTTCAAAAACTGGCGCAAGCAGGTACAAATCTGATTGTGCTGGACGGCGAAGATCAAGATCGCCATCTGGATGAAATGCCGGTATCTGCCTTTTTGATGTTCCCGCCGGATGGCTTGGAGCGTTTCCGGGAAAAGTATGGATATCTGGGTTTGGAGTTTTTGCCCATTGCCAATGTATATGATATTGGCGACTGGTGCAGTTATGACGTCATGCGCTCTGGTGTGGATAAGGGCAAGAGCCTGACCGCTTTGTGCGAAAGCCTGGAAATCCCCATGAGCAAAGTAGTTGCTACTGGTGACGGACACAATGATCTGGGCATGATTCGTGCGGCAGGTTTGGGCTGTGCAATGGAAAATGCACCGCAGGCAGTAAAGGATGCGGCGGTTCGTGTTTTACCAAGCGCACGCAAGGAAGGTGTTGCACCACTGCTGAATGAATTGTGGTCTTGTGTAAAAGATTGATTCATTGTAAAATATGGATAAATTCTCCTGCTGTTTGCGCAATCTTAAAAAGAAGCAACGGCAGGCAATCATTTTACGATAGAGGGGACAATACCGTGAGTAAAATCATACGGATCGAGAAGCCTAGTGTACTGCCCTGGTATGGTGCAGCTGCGGTCTGGTTGGTCATGGGGCTGGCTGCACCGCTTTACAGTCTTCCTGTATTGATAGGTACAGCTGGTCTGAGTGGCGTTGTATTTGTGGCAGCAAAAAAGATTTGTCCGCCCCGTGTTGTGGAGCATGAGGTAGGATTCCATACTGGTGTGGATGACGTGGACCAGATGCTGGAAGCGATGGAAAAGGAACTAAGTGCCCTCCATACACTGAATGCTGCGCTGCCTGACCCGCAGTTATCTGCTGCGATGCAGCGGATGGAGCAAGCTGGACGCAGTATTCTGGAAGTGGTGGAGCAAAATCCAGCGAAAGGCAAAACGGCACGACGATTTGCCAACTACTATCTGCCGGATGCGGTGCGTGTGTTAAGCCAGTATGCTGCATTGGCTCGACAGGGCGTGCGTGGTGAAAACGCCGCTTCGGTCAAGGCGGAAGTAGAGCAGAATGCGGCACAGATTGCAACCGCATTTGAAAATCAACTGGATGCATTGTATGCGGCAGAAAGTATGGACCTTTCGGCAGATTTGGAAGTTCTGCAGAACATGATGAAGGGCCAAGGGCTGTAAGCTGAAATATTGTAAATTGTTTAACGAAATGGAAAGGATGGAATTATATTATGGCAGAGAACAATGAACTGAATCTGGAGTTGGAAGCACCCGTTAGTGTGCCGACCCTGACGCTGGACCCGATGGAAACTGAGGCAGAAGCAGAAAAGCCTGTGGAAGAAGAAAAGCAGGAAGAAGTCGTTGCGGGAAAGCGAGTGGAAGAAACCATCGAGTTGAGTGCCGAAGAGCAGGCTGTTGTGGATGCGTTTGTAGAAAAAATTGACGTGACCAACAGCCAGCAGGTTTTGCAGTATGGTGCTGCCAGCCAGAAGAAGATTGGCGATTTTTCTGAAACAGCCCTGGGCAAGGTTCGTACGAAGGACCTGGGCGAAGTGGGCGATATGGTTACGGACCTGATTGGTGAACTGCAGAAATTTGATGCCGCTGAGGAAAGCAAGGGCTTTTTGGGCTTCTTTAAGAAAAAGGGTGCGCAGATTCAGCAGCTGAAGACCCGTTATGACAAGGCTGAAACCAATGTGGATAAGATTCAGTCCATGCTGGAGCAGCATCAGGTTACTTTGCTGAAAGATATTGCTATGATGGACAAGATGTACGAGCTGAATATGCAGTACTTCAAAGAGCTGAGTATGTATATCATTGCTGGTAAGAAGAAGCTGGAAATCGTGCGCGGCACCACACTGCAGCAGGCAATGGATAAGGCAAAGGAATCCGGTTTGCCGGAGGATGCGCAGGCTGCTCGTGATTTGAGCGATATGTGCGAGCGTTTTGAAAAGAAGCTGTATGATCTGGAACTGACCCGTAATATCAGTCTGCAGATGGGCCCCCAGATTCGTCTAATTCAGAATAACGATAATATGATGGCAGAAAAGATCCAGTCTACCATCGTGAATACAATTCCCCTGTGGAAGAATCAGATGGTTCTGGCTTTGGGCCTGGCACACAGCCGTGAAGCAATGGAAGCTCAGCGCGCGGTGAGTGATATGACCAATGACCTGCTGAAGAAAAATGCAGAGGTTCTGAAGGTTGGTACGGTGGAAACTGCCAAGGAATCCCAGCGCGGCATTGTGGATATTGAAACCCTGAAGGAAACAAACAAGAGCCTGATTGATACCTTGGATGAGCTGAATAAGATTCAGGTTGACGGCCGTAAGAAACGAGCAGAAGCAGAGCAGGAGCTGACCAAGATCGAGGACGAACTGAAGAACAAAATGCTGGAGGTATCCCAGCGTGGCTGATGCCCGCTGCGTCCGGCAGAAGTGAGGAACTATGGCAAACGCAGATTTTTCGAAACAGGAACAGACACCCGGCGGTTTTACAGCGAATAGTTATCGAGATAAAAAGACGCAGCAGGCGAAGCCCTTAACACCGGCACAGCAAAAGCTGGCCAAGATAGAAAAGGCATTGCCCGGTGCAATGCAGAAACAGGCTGTGGCAACGCTGGTACTGGTTCTGGTCATGGTGTTGAGTGTGTTTGGAATCGGCGGCGCAAAGCTGCGAATGAGCTACCAGAAAGTATCCGGAAGTTTCACCCATGGTGTGGCTGAGGATGTGAAGAGCGGTGGCCAGTATACCATGCGGGCACAACTGGAAATTCGTGCAAAGTCTGCAAAGAATGTTCTGCTGGCGGCTTCCGGTTTCGATGGTGTGAATCAGAATGTTCTGGATGCAGCACAGGTCGCAGTAGAAGGCATGGAAGCGGCACTGGAGGCAGATCACGGCGGTACGCCGGATGCACTTTACGATGCGGATGTTGTATTGGAATCTGCCATCAATCTGCTGCACGCTGAAGTGCGGGCGAACGCTCCGGATCCCATGCAGACCGGATCGGAGCAGACTGCATTTTCCAAGTTTGCCAGTGCAGGCACAACCATCCATCACTTGAGCTATAACGAAACAGCACAGGACTATAACAAAAAAGCTGGCGGATTCCCAGCAAATGTGATTGGTAAGCTGTGGGGCTGCGGAAAGGTGGATCTGTTTGCATGATGAAAAAAGCAGAATCGATATTTTTAGCGTTTCTATTGATGCTGGCCGTACTGGTTGTCCCTGTTTCTGCCGAAGGACTGGCAGAATTTCCAAATCTGCCAAAAGATGAAAGTATCGTTGATGCCGCCAATATGTTGAGTAGTGATACCGAAAACTGGCTGGATGAGGTCAACGGTACCCTGCAGGAAAAATGTAAAGGTGCAACCATTGCTGTGCTGACGGTACAGGATACCGGTGTACTTTCCACAGCAGACTATGCAGCACAAGCTTTCAACCAGTGGGGCGTTGGCAATAAAAAGGAAAACAACGGTGTTTTGGTGTTGCTGACCAAAACATCGCCCCAATTCGCGGATGGCGATTATTATGTAGCGCTGGGGAAGGGATTGGACGGTACCCGTCTGAGCAATGAACTGAGTATGCTGCTCCAGAAAAAAATGGAAAGCAACTTTGGCTCTGGTAATTATGATACTGCAGTAAAAGACAGTGTTACGGCGATTGCAGAAATCATTGCAGATGAGTATGGCGTTGACCTGTACGGAAACAGTACAAAAACCCATAAGAGTCAGGTTCTGCGTACCGTTTTAACGCTTCTGGTTTGGTTGCTGGTTCTGGGAGCAGTTTTGAGTATGTTCTCCGGCCCGGGCGGCGGGAATGGCGGTTCCCGTGGTGGTGGAATGCCGTTCTTTATCTGGATGGGCAGCCGTCCACGATATTACCGCCGACACGATCCACACTATGGTGGATACCATCCTCCGCATAATGGTGGCTTTGGCGGCGGCTTCGGTGGTTCTTCCGGCGGGTTCGGTGGAGGATTCGGCGGCAGCGGCGGTTTTGGCGGCATGGGCGGCGGCGGCAGCTTTGGCGGCGGCGCAGGTCGTGGTCAGTAATCGAACCTGCCATTGGGATCAAAAATAGAAAAGCGCGGCGAAGCAATTTTGCTTCGCCGCGCTTTTGCTTGTTAATCCTGCTGTGGCTGATGTGCTTTTGCGGAAAATTCACAGCCGCAATAATCCTGACGATATAAGTGGTACGCATCGCTCAGTTGTAAGCTGCGCAGGTAGCCGTTTTGCTTTTTGAAATCAGCTGGCAGGTGATTGATGCCATACTTAGCCTCCAGTTCCTTGCCAATCGTATTGATGCGGACAGCATCTTTATGCGGGCTGATGGAAAGCGTTGTAGTGAACCAGTCGAAGCCATGTTCTTTTGCATAGCGTGCCGTATATTCCATGCGCAGACGGTAGCAGACAGTACAGCGTCCACCACGTTCCGGTTCGTTTTCCAGACCTTCGATTTGGCTGTAAAATTCTTCGGGGTGGTAATCTTCCACAACCACAGATACCCCCTGCGGATGGGATTGCTCAATAAAGCGCACCAGTTCTTCGCCGCGGCGGTGATATTCAGCAGCGGGCCAAGTATTGGGATTATAGTATAAAATGGTTATATCAAAATATTGGCTCAGCTTTTCCAGAACAGCAGAAGAACAGGGACCGCAGCAGGCGTGCAGCAAGAGGGTGGGACGACTGCCGCCCAGTGTTTTCAGTAATTCGTCCAGCTGACGTGCGTAATTTTCGGGATTTGCCATAAAAGAAACCTCGCTTTTTTGGGACATTTTCTTTATTGTAGCACATCTGTTTGCAAACCGCAAAAAAACTGGTATAATCATTTCTAATAAATGAAAAAGAACAGCGAGGAAATCCGCGATGAAACAGGAAAAAATTGATCGCATCAACGAATTGGCACGAAAGAGCAGAACGCCCGAAGGGCTGACAGAAGAAGAAAAGACTGAGCAGGCTGCGCTACGTGCAGAATATATTGCTGCTTTCCGTAACAGCTTGCGCAGCCAGCTGGACAACACCAGTATTCAGGGACCTGACGGCAAGATCCGTCCCCTGAAGAGCCGGAAAACTGAGGTAAAGCATTGATTCCATCAGACGCAGAAAGTGTCTGCAAATGCGTAAAAAAGCGAGCAGGGTGCATACTCTGCTCGCTTTTTCTGTAAAGGCTCAAATGCACGAATCCATTGCCCGAACCATGCGTACAATGCCTTCCTGCACATCGCAAAGATTATCTGCCTTGCGAAAGGCAGGGGTGTAGTACACATTTTTATCAGGGTCAAAGCAAAAATCGTTGGGAGAAACATTTTTGCATTCTTCCTGCAAGAGGTCTGGGCCTAGAATATTGCGCAAAAAATCAATACCTGCACACATCGTTGCAATAGGTTTGTTATGGTTTTGAAAGGAGAGAACCAGATTACGAACGGACTCGTTTTTTCCGTAATTGCTTAGCAGTCCAATGCCGCCGGGAATAATCAGACAGTCGAAATCCTCTGGCCGGATCATATCAATTTTCTGGATTCTGCCTCGACCCATCCGGGCAGACTCTACCAGAATATTTCTATTTTCTTCCGATTGTTCGGTAATGTGGTTGATGGACGGCATATTCATGTCATATGCCACTGGTTGATAGGAGCAGTTGGATTGTTCCAATGCAAGATACGTTAAAATTGCTTCTTCGATACAGGAGCCATCACCCAGACCACAACCAGCGAGTAAAACTAAACTTTTCATCCGTCTCTCTCCTTTCAAATTCCGAATTTCACTTTGCATCTATTGTGGAACATTGAAACTATAATAGGTCCACCTGCTATCGCAGATTACTCATCCTGATATGCCCAAGATACATCAATCAAGGGACCAAAGGGGTCGAATTGTACTCCATGCATGGAAGAAGCCAGTAAAAGGCGTGCATTCTGCCGATACAGCGGGGTCACAATTGCGTTGTCTGCAAGATAGTGTTCAATTTGTGCCAGTGCGTCAATCTTGGGGCTTCCGGTTGTAGAATTGGCAGCAGCCGTCAATTCCAGATAAGCAGACATCATTGTGTCTGGAATCAGCGGTGCAAAGCTGCTCAACAGGGCGGTGGGGTCACTGACCGTCATAGGGATTGGTGCGAGTGCAATGTTGAAGTCACCGGATTGGATGCGGCGTGCAAAAGTTTCAGCATCCACGGTTTCTATATTGAAAAATAAACCGTAATCCTTCTGCCAAGAGCCATTTAGACATTGCACATAGGTTTTGTCTGCACTTTCCGGAACCAACAAGGTAAGCCCCTTCAGGTCTTTGATTTGCACCTGTTGCAGCGCACGCTGCCATGCATCCTGACCGTCACCTAACTGTGCAAGTGTATCGCCAGCCTGTGCCCGGTAGTTCAAAGTATCCACTTGTGCACCATCCGGTACAAGTCCATGTGTGATGCCATATAGGGTTTCATTGTTGGGAAGTGGTACGTTCTGCGCAGAAGCCGACAATGCCTGACGCAAATCGGTATTATCAAATATGGTGCTTTTACCAAACAGAAGGCTCCACGTTGTATTCGAATACAGAATTTGCTGTAAATCAGTGGGCTCGGTACTCAAATCAATCGCGGCGGTACACCGTTCGTTGCTTACCAGTTGTACAGGTGTCACATCCGGCGGGTTGCTGTTTGTAACGATGCGCAAACTGTTGACAGCATTTCCGCTTGCCTTGCGGCGCAGAAACAAACCACCCTCTGTCCAGTTGTACAGATAGAAACGACCATTGGATAGACTGGTCTTTTTCGTCAGACCGTAAGTGCCATCGGTAGATTCAAAATATTCCTCGTCACAAGGCATTGCACCTGGCAAAGTCAGCTTTTCCAAAAAGCTGGGGTCTGGGCTGTTCAGCTGAATTACCAGAGTGTGGGAGTCTGGTGCAGTAACAGCTAATTCGCTTTCAGGTTTTGTACCCTGAAAAACATCCATGCCGCCTGCGATGCCGGCAAAGCTGGTGACATAGGGGGAATTGGTTTCCGGGCGGAAAATCCGCTGGAACGCAAAAACAAAATCTTCTGCTGTGATAGCGTAAGCGCTGGTATCGCCACGGGCGGTGTGGTAATACAAATCGGGGCGGATGGTAAAAGTATAGCGCAGACCATCTTCCGAAAGCGTATAACCTGACGCGCAGCCCGGCTGGGGAACGCCGGATTCATCCTTTTGGTACAAACCGGTATATAAATGGTTGCAGGCAATTATCTCCGCACTGGTCTGGGCGAGCTGAGGGTCCAGATTAGTGGGGATTTTGTCTACAAACCAGGTAAAGCTGACGGTATGTGCGGTACTGCAGCCCGTTAAAAGCAAGGCAAACAGGGTGCCGCTGAGTACCCGGAACAGCCGTTTCATAAGCAAATCTCCTCTCGTGTGTATCAACTTTATATTTTAGCAAAACCCATTGAAAAAGGCAAATCTGTGTCATTTTTATGAACCAGCCGTTGCACCATACCGGCGGATAGGCTATAATGATTTATGTATTGTTATGAAATAGGAAGAGAGGATATACAGATGCAAAAGCAACAGGAGATGCTGGCTGCGCTGGTGCGTGGCAAAAAGGTGGCATTTATCGGTGCAGGCGTCAGCCATAAGGCACTAATCCGAATTTTTGCCAATCTGGGTGCACAGGTAACGCTGTGTGATAAAAAACCTTCGCTGGAAGCGTTTGGTGAGTACGCCGCGGAGCTGAAACGCTGCAATGTCCAGTTGAGCCTGGGCGAAAATTATATGGATGGATTTGCCGGGCAGGATATTATTATGCGCACTCCTGGCTTTGAGTATTACCAGAAACCTCTACAGGATGCACTTGCAGCCGGCACTATGGTTACCAGTGAGGTAGAGCTGTTTTTCCGCTTCTGCCCATGTCCCATTGTGGCGGTGACAGGTTCGGACGGTAAGACCACCACTACCACCCTGATCAGCGAAATGCTGAAGGCTGCCGGTCGCCGTGTGCATCTGGGCGGTAATATTGGTGCAGCACTGTTGCCCATGTTGCCGGAAGTACAACCGGATGACATCGCTGTGGTAGAGCTGTCCAGCTTCCAGCTGATCAGTATGCGCCAGAGCCCACAGATTGCAGTTGTTACCAATGTAACCCCCAATCATCTGGATCACCACAAAGATATGCAGGAGTATATCGACGCGAAGCGTAACATCCTGCTGTATCAGCAAAAGCCCTGCCGTGCAGTTCTGGGCTTTGAAAATGCAATCAGCAATGCAATGCAGGCAGACTGCAAGGGCGATCAGGTTTGGTTCACTCGCCTGCACGAAACCGACAACGGCACTTTCCTGCGTGAGGATGGAATGCTGTGCATGGCAGAAAAGGGCATTGTGACCCCATTCATGCACAGGGATGAAATCAAGCTGCGTGGTTTGCATAACATCGAAAACCTGCTGGCTGCTGCTGCTGCGGTATGGGAATTGGTATCTCCGGAAGTCATTCGTCAGGTGGGCAGCACATTTACTGGCGTAGAACACCGCATTGAGCCGGTGCGCACGTTGGACGGTGTTACCTACTACAACGATTCGATTGCTTCCAGCCCCACGCGCACAATTGCAGGGCTGCGCAGCTTTGACCAGAAAATCATTCTGATTGCAGGTGGCTACGACAAGAAGATTCCCTATGAGCCGCTGGCACCGGAAATTCTGGCACACGTCAAGCATCTGATTCTGATGGGCGCAACAGGTCCCCGTATTGAGGCTGCCCTGCGCGCACATCCGGATTTTGCGGCAAGCGATTTGGAAATCGAATACGCCGACGGCATGGAAGATGCTGTCAACCGTGCCCGCCAGGCGGCAAAACCCGGCGATGTGGTGAGCCTGTCTCCGGCAAGCGCATCCTTCGATTTGTACCCCAACTTTGAGGTGCGCGGCCGCCATTATAAGCAGATCGTAAAGGATTTGAAATGATCGCTCAGGTGACAAATGAAACCTATGCGGAGTGGTATCAAAAAGCGTGTGAAGGAAAACCATATTTTGGTTGTGTGATGCCGGTGCAGTTGGAGCTGTTTGGAAAAGCCAGCGGCTGTTATTTTGCCGGGGAAGAAATCGCAATCGATGCAAATGGAAACAAAGCGATTGCCTGCGGCGTGGCTGACCCGGAGGAGCTGGCAAGTTTTCTGGCTTTTTTGGATAAGCACGAATTGCTGACCGATGGTACTATGCCGAAAGGTTGGCAGCAAAAAGAACAGCTGCATTTGTTTGCACTGGAAGCAGGGGCGAGTTTGCCCTTGCCACCGCAGCCGGATGCACTGCGGCTGAACGAAGTGCCCAGCCCGTTTCAGGTAGCACAATTTTTGTTTAGAGAGAAGCCCGAAAAGCGAGATAATTTTTATTCCGAGCTTTGCACCAAGCGCAATCATGGAAAAGCGATTGTGTGGTCACTGGAACAAGAAGGTAAAATGATTTCTACGGCGGGTGCGTATGCCATGCACGGTGGGCAGGCATATCTGGCTTGCGTAGAAACAGCTATGCATCTGCGCGGGCAGGGCATAGGCGGATGGCTGGTGGCAACAATGGCGAATAGGCTGTCGGTGCAGGGCTGGCGTGTTGTACTGTTGGCAAAGCAGGAGCGTGAACATTTCTACCATAGATTGGGATTTGAACATCTGGGTACGCTGACCGTATGCAGTGATGAAAATACCGCCGAAGTGGAATAATGAATATAAAATATACAGATTGGAAAATATTATGCTGAAAGAATTCTTTGATTTTAAGCCCGAGGTCCTGGAACTGGATAAAACCGCCATGGAAATGTGCCGTCCTTATTTTGAAAAGGTGGAGCAGATTCGTGATTACAACCAGCTGAAAATGCTGAAAGCATTTACCGATAACAACATGTCCGCAACCCATATGCTGGGCACCACCGGTTATGGTCTGTGGGATACCGGCCGTGATAAACTGGAAGAGATTTTTGCGCAGGTGATGGGGGCAGAAGATGCACTGGTGCGTACTCAGTTTATGTCTGGTACCCACACCCTGACGGTTGCACTGTTTGGTTTGCTTCGCACTGGCGACACGCTGCTGGCAGCTACCGGTCGCCCCTATGATACGCTGGAAGGTGTTATTGGTCTGGACGGCAAGTGCAAGGGCAATGGTACGCTGATGGATTACGGCATCCAGTATGATGAAGCTCCGTTGAAAGAGGATATGACCCCGGACTACGACCTGATTGCCAAGAAGGCACCCGGCGCAAAAGTCTGCCATATTCAGCGCAGCCGCGGTTATATGCAGCGTACGGCCTTTGATTTGGATACCATTCAGAAGATTGCTGACACCGCTAAGGCAGCAAACCCTGATATTATTATCTTCGTGGATAACTGCTACGGTGAGTTCACCCAGACTAAGGAGCCGACGCAGGCAGGCGCAGACCTGATTGTGGGCAGCTTCATTAAGAATCCGGGCGGCGGTATTGCTCCCACTGGTGGTTACATTGCAGGTAAAAAAGAACTGGTGGAGCAGTGTGCTTATCGTTTAATGGGTCCCAGCTTGGGCAAAGAGCTGGGTTCTACGCTGGATACCCTGCGTGATATGTATCTGGGCTTCTACTATGCTCCCGGTGTGGTTTGCTCCGCCATTAAGACGGCAATCTATGCGGAGTGCCTGTTGGAAATGTGCGGTGTGAAGCCGGTGCCCCGTTATTGTGAGGATCACAATGATATCGTGACCAG
Source organism: Faecalibacterium sp. (assembly GCA_029264955.1). Lineage (GTDB taxonomy): Bacteria > Bacillota > Clostridia > Oscillospirales > Ruminococcaceae > Faecalibacterium. Next base: position 45,297 of record JARHYC010000017.1, read on the forward strand.
CTTTGATTCCGGCAGCGCAGAGGCGCTGATTGGTTTCTGTACCGGAATCCAGAATGCAAGCCCAGTTGACAGTTACGTTTCTCCTCAGCCCAGCGAGGAGCCCGGCTACACCGATGAAGTTATCATGGCAAGTGGTTCCTTTACTTCCGGCAGTACCATTGAGATGAGCTGTGACGGTCCGCTGCGCGCACCTTACACCTGCTATCTGCAGGGCGGTTTGAACTTTGCAGCCAGCCGTGCAGGTGTTCTGCTGGCTGTGCAGAATGCATACTTCACAAATAAGTAAAAACTAAGTAAAAATAAAAAGCTGATGCGAATTTACGCATCAGCTTTTTATTTTGACGGGTTACGGTGTCACTTCGTCGAAAAAGAAAATGCCTTCTGCCAGATTGATAAAGAGTTCCTGTTCTTTCAAAGCGTGGGTTTTGCCGTTCCACCAGACGCTTTCCCTGCTGGCGGATACGGTTGCAGTAGTTCCATTTTTCAGGGTGAAATCCATTGTAAGGATGGGGGAGTCTGATTCATTTACTTTTGCAAAGGGATGATATCGCAAAAAGCCAAATAGCTGACAGGCGTGCCGGATCAGCTCGGGGTCAGATATTTCTTTTGCTTCGCTAGTCCGTGTGGGATATGTAATTGTCACAGTTTCAACCGTACTGGGTTTTGGTACACCGAAAAGCGGCATTCCCTGCATCAGGATACTGACAATCACCAGAGCCAGTGCGATGCAGACAAACGAAAAGGATGTTTTCTTCAGGGCTTTTACGAAAGTATGTTTCATGGTTTACCTCAGGAGTTCTTTTTGGGTTTCGGTGCGGGGAGCTGGTCATACATGGCATCAATGAGCTTGGTCAGAAAGGATTTGTCGTCCAGTTCTTCTACCAAAAGCATCTCTTTTGCGCCGGGATAAGGCAGTTCCCGGCGGGCGTTCGGCAGATAAGAAACTGCCGCCTTTACAGGTTTAATCAGCAGGCGGTCATCATAAATGCCGCCCACAATTTTCCCGCGATAATATAAAATATATTCACCCATCATGGGGCGGTAAGTAATTTCGTCCAAGTTGGATAGCTGATCCAGCACGAAATCCAGATATTCTTTCGTAGATGCCATAGAACCTCCTGACGGATGTTTAGTCCTGACGCTGGAACAAGGTTTCTCCATCCGCGTTAAACACGGCAGATACAGATGCTGCAGGCGCAGAGAAGACCACTTCGTCTTCCGCAACATAATCTGCGCCATCGCCGATGAATCGATAGGTCAAACCGTCGTCAGCATGAATGTCAATAGCAAACTGGAAGCTGTCACCAAGCTTAAGCGGGATTTTTTCGTTGATATAGCAAACAAAGCCAGAAGCAGAGTCAACGCCTTCCGGCACGGCGAGCGCTTCATTGCCAATGGTCTGCTTTTGCATCGTTTCATAGTAGGAACGCTGCCCTTCTTGTGTCAAATCTACGGGAATACGTTTGTACTCCGTACCGTTCAAAAACAGAATCAAATCAGCACCAACAACAGAAAAATCGGAAATCCGAGGTTGTACGCGCACGAGACCGGATGCCTCGTAAAAGACGTGATCTCGATTGCTGGTTGTTTGTGCAGGCGCATCGATAAAGAAGTCTGGTGCAGCTTCGTACATGGGGGAGAAAAAGCCCTGTAAAAGCTGTGTCTGAACGGTGTCGTTGGTATGAACCAACACCTGCTCTACCTGAATATCCTGCTCCAACGGGAAATCAGCCTGCAAAACAAATTCACCGGCATCGTTGAGTGTCATAGGATATGCGGTACCGTTTATCACCAAATCTACCATAGTAGCCGAAGGGTCGTAGCTTTTCAAAGTGAGACGGTAGGTGAAAGAAACCGTTTTGTTTTGCCAGTTTACCGTACCACAGGCACCATCGGTAAACGAAGTTAATCGGGTTGCTTCCTCTGCGGCGGATTGGATTGACTGAGCAATGCCTTCGACGCGGTTGGATACTTGTTCAATTTGCTGACTGAGAGAGGCGTGGGTGTTCTGTACAGTCCGAAATAGTGCAGAAATCCGCCATAGGCACAGGGCGCACCCCAGGCAGGCAATCAAACAAAGAGCCGGTACAGCTTTTTTCCAGAAATGTTCCATTGCAATCCCTCCTTTTGATAGCATGAGTATAGCACAGAGTAAGGAATGCACGCAATAAAAAAGAAAGACATCCCGCTATGGGATGTCTTTCTTTTGAAACGCCGATGCGTCAATTTTGTAGTGAGATGGCGCCTACAGGACAGCCCTGCTCGGCCTGGACAGTCTGTGCATTGTACGCATCCGGAATTTGACCCTCCATCGGATAAGCGAGATTTTCCTCCATGTGGAAAACCTCCGGACAGGTAC